>JAFVZT010000002.1 GCA_017508045.1 Oscillospiraceae bacterium
AGAACAACGCCTTGTTGTTTTCTTCATCGGTTGTGCAGTCAGCAAGATAATTCACGGTACCATTGCCCATAACGTTCAGATCGTTGCCGTAACCGGTTTGAATACGACCGCGGAAATTAATGGTCTTATTGTTCAAATGCAGGCAGATGTCAATATCATGGTTTCTTGCCCAGATATAAAGACCGTCCTCGGTGGTAATATTATCCTCAGCCACATAGAAGTGTCTGTGACCTGCCTCTGTCACCTCGCCATAGCATTTGCCGTCTTTAATAGGGGTCCACTGGACGGGGTCACCGCCGCAAACAGGGCAAACGCCCTTGTCGTCTGCATCCAGTACCAGATCTTTGTTGTAGTCGGGCACTTCCGGAGTTTGATTGGTGCCGGAGTTTTCGCCGCTGTTTGTACCGTTATTGGCATCGTTGTTTGTTCCGGTTCCGCTACTGGGGGCGCAGGCCGCAACAGACAAAGCCAAAACAAGTGCCAAAAGCAATGCCACAAATTTTTTCACTGTTAAATCTCCTTTACATTTTATTTTACTTTATGCTATTTGCTATTATAGCAAAAGTAGTGTAAAATAGCAATTCGTCAAACTTAACAAATTTCCGAGGAGTCAGTTGTTCAATGTGAAAAATTTTATTACAGTTTGCACAAAAATTTTTAGCATAAAATCCTTAATATAATTGTGCGAATAGCGTCCCCTTACAAAGAAAATATTCACCTGGTTTCTGCAACTCAGGCGGATTGTGAAGCCTCTGCTTAATCGGTCAGTTTTGATATAACCACTAATGCAGTGTTTTCACCAATTAAAGCCGTCCCGTCTTCCATTATCACATTTCCGGAAAAGGAGCCGGTGCATACCCCGTTACCCTCTGCAATGGTGTCGGATACCGCCTGCGGTGGAAATTTTACCCTAATTGAACCGGCAAAGTCAGCATTCACCGTTAATTTTGCATTTTCTTTGATAATCAGGTTCCGAAGTTCGGCCGTGCCGCCAACCTCAACACTTTGACTGCCTGCTTCGACCTTGCCTGAACAGAAGCCGCCTCTGATCACAAGCTTTTTAGACTGGTCCTTCTGTATGCCCAGCATAATATCATCGCCCAGACCATTGACCGTCGTTCCTCCCGAAACCAAGGCTGTGCCGGATAGTTCAAGGCTGCCTTTATAAACAAAAACATTGCCGCCTGCCTGCTTGGCAAAACCATCTGCAATCCTGCCGCCAAACAGATGTACACTGCCGTCTCCGGTGATATACAGATTCCCGCCACCAGAAACTGCCGCAGAGCCTTCCGTAACAGTCCTCCCTCCGGAGACAACACCGCCATACATATTAAATACACCGGAAGCAATCCGAACATTGGCTCCGGTAACCGCGTGTGTGTTTTCGGTATAAGTGCCGCCCTGGATTTTACCGTCATACATATTAAAAGCAGCATTTTCTCCGTCAATATTTACATTTCCGCTGTAGTACGTATTGGAAACACCGTTGCGGATAACGCCGCCGTACATATTAAACGCAGCGTTGGAGACCCATATATTAAAGCTAACTGTATTGGCACCGGTATCTGCAATTTCCATTCCAACGGTAGTTTCGTTGAACAGATTAACGGTTTGGAAATTACCTGAATTTGTATTGATTGCTGCATAGCTCGCCGCATTTGCGCCTCTTGTTTCACCGCCTGTATAAATGTAGGTCCCACCGTAAAGGTTCAGCGTTGTGTTCACGCCGTCCAGATCAAACAAGCCTTTGTCTCCCCTGGCGCCACTGGAGGTAATAACACCGTTGCCCATAATATTGATTACATTATCTTGTCCGTTTTCATAGATACAGCCGGTAGTGGAAATATCTGCGTTCTTAAAAACAATGCAAACACTGCTGTTTTTACCGGAGATGTTTGCCAAATACTCAGCATCGTGACTCATCGCACCGTCAACATAAATATGCTCATGCACGCCGGCTGCAGTAGATTTACCCAAATCTGTTGTGGCCTGCCTCCAGGTAACATTCTCCAAACCGCACATTGGGCAGCTTTTTCCGACGGTAATATCGGCAGGATTGTTGTTTTGAATCTCAGCTGCGGTGGCAATCATTCTTTTCGTGTCTTCGTCCCAATTGGAAGATCCGGGCTGTACGCCCGATGCATCATTACCAAAAAGGGATTCTCCGCAGGCTGCAAGGACAATAACACCAAAGAAAACCAAAAATATTGCGAGTAGTTTTTTCATAGAGAAACTCTCCGTTTTTCCAATAAATATCGGTTTAATTTTGAGTATTATATCCAAAGCCCCATAAATTGTCAAATTATGTAAAAATTCAACAACTTCCAAAAGGCTAAAATCAGCAAATCCCCCCGGGACAAAACCCGAGGGGATCGTTTATCAACTATGGAATATTATTCTTTGAACAATTACTTTGCTGCAATCTGCAAAACCCCATCAACAACTTGGATCTTCTGATCATCTGCATAGGCAGTAAAGCAGGACAGCAGGGTTTCTGCCTTGTCGCTGGCTGCGGAAATGGCAGTACCGGCAGCACCGCTGACGCAAATCTTAGCATCAGTCTGCAAACCACTAATATCGGTAGTGCCTGCTACCGGGAAATTCAAACCGCCGTAGGTGGCCTTGACTTCTGTGCCATCTGCCAGCTTGTAGGATGCAACAATATTCGGCTTGCCAGACAGGGTTACCTTAACTCCCGCAGTAATTCCAATGTCGCCTACAATCGTACCGCCGTTGATAACCAGTTCAGGGGTTACACCGCTGCCTGCGCCACAGTACAGGTTTCTGCCCTGTGCGCGTTTGTCAGCAGTATGGCCGCCCTTACCGCCGTAAATCAAACCACCGTTAATTTCAATTCTCTTAAGGTTGTATGCACGGATGTTACAGCCATAGTTCTGATCGTGAGTCTCAGGCAGCTCGCCCTTGGAGATTTCGCCGCCATTCATGATAAAGGTAACTTCACCCTTATCAAAGAAGATGTTACCGCCGGCGCCGTTGCCGTTTACACACTTACCTTCGGTAATTACACCGGAAGAGGTCAGCGTGCCTTCACCAAACCAAATATTGCCGCCGCCCATGCCAGAGCCGGCCTTATCAGATACGCCCTTAGAGATAACAGCGTTTTTGCCGATTTCTACATTAACGCCCTTTGCGTAAATATTACCGCCGTTAATCGCTGTGCCGCCGGTAACAGTACCGTTAATAAGAATATCCTTAGCATTGGCAGAGAAGAAGATGTTACCGCCGTTGCCGTCAAGAGCATTACCACCGGAAATGGTGCCGCCGTTCATAGAAAATTTAGCATATCCGACATAAACCGCACCGCCACTGCCCGGTAAATCTTTCATACCTGAAGTGCCGCCCCGGATTTCGCCGTCATTCATAGTAAAATCTATCGGGCTATCCTCAGAACCCAGCAAATGCAGTGCAGAAGTAAACATTTCTGTAGTCGTACCGGTGGCATCAATGACACCTCCGTAGATGTTTACCTTGCCGCCTTTTGTGCCAACCATAATAACAGGCGCATCCTTGTTTGAAGCATTCTTCTTAAAGGTACCGCCGTAAATGTTTAAATCAGCAGGATACAGAATACCAGTGCTGATGGCAGAGCCAAATGCCAAGCCGCCATTACCGGTAACAACGCCGGTACCCATGATGTTCATGGTCTTATAAGCGTCGATAGCGGTAGCGCCGCCGTCAGCGGTGATGTTAAAGCCGTTCAGGTGCAGGCAGGTGGGCACGTTGGAAACCAGAGCAGACTTTGTGTAGGTCAAGTCCTTGGTCAGGTACAGGTGAGCGTGCTCGACATCTTTAAGCGCGTTCTTTGCAGAATCATTCGCGCCTTCATATGCAGTCCATTCAACAGCCTTCTTACAAACGGGACAGTAGGCAGTTTTGCCATCTTTTGCAAACTTCAGGTTTTCTGTAAAGCTTTCATTTACAGGTGCTTTATTCTGTGCACAGGCTGCCACTGTCAAAGCCAGAACCAGAGCAAGAACAATTGCGATTAATTTTTTCATACCTAAAAACTCCTTTTCATTTTTGCGTGATGGGTACTGTGCTATTTGCATTATAGCGTCTTTACCTATCAAATGTCAATTGTTTAATATGTATAAAAATACTATCGAAATTTTAGTAATTCAAACGAAAATAAAGAAAAAGAACCTACTTAAAACAGCAGGCTTCTTTCCAAAAAAACGGGAATCTTTTTAATTATAATTCCCCGTTTATTTCATAAATGATACAAAATGCTTCTGTAGTGAAACAAAATCCCTTAAATCCGAGCAAGTAACTAATGACGCGCCGCGACATTCCAGCTCCAAGGCAGCTCTGCTGCCGTCGTGAAAGCAGAACACCGGACTCCAGTCATTCTGCAGGTTCTTGCAGGTGCCGTCCCATGTGCCGCCCTTGCCAAAGGCGCACTGGGCAACAAAGGTCTTTTCCCCCAGTGCGTGAATAACCCGATTGCGTTTCAACGCCCGCTGGGCGGTAAAGGGCAGATCAAAGCCATCTTCGGAAACATAAAGCACATTATTTCTCAGGGGATACTTTTCCAGCTCATCCGCCACAATGCTTATCACTGCGCCTCCGTGCTCCAGGCAGCTGTTCTGTGCTGTGCGGTCTGCGCCCCGGGCATCACCGGAAATCAGCACATAGCCCTGGCGGGCTGCCTGCAAGCCTGTTTCATAGGCAAACTCCCGGTTTTTATCCAGCAAATCACGGCTGCCTACCAGGGCAACGCCGGGTGCTTTCAAAAGCTCCCTGTCCCCTTTTATCCAGATTGTTCCCGGCGCTTCCATATTCAAGCAGTTTCGCAGTCGTTGGGGGTATTGGGCGGAAATGCGGGTAATGGGAAAGCAATCCTTTTTTCGACTCAGCTGCAAATACCATTGCAGCTGCTCTTTTTGTGACAGCAGATAAAGTACCCGTTCCGCAATTTGGCGGTTACAGCCGATTTGCTGCAAATCCGCAAGGGTAAGCTCCCGATAGGTCTGGGGTTTTTCCATAAGCCTTGCTTTTTTTGTCAATTCCCGAAACTGCGCCATAGACAAGGGCTTGCGCTCCGGGTTACCTAAAAAGCTTGTAAGAAGCAGGAAGCCCTGCTCACCGGAGGTCAACGGAATCTCCTTTTGGGTGCAACGGGTGCTTTTACCGTTTCTTCGGACAAATTCCCCTCTGCATCCCAAACCATTGGTTTAATCTCGTATTGAGAGAATTTTGCAATTTCATCCAGCTTTGCCTTTTCCGGGAAGTTACTGACGATAGACCATGCAACGCCTTTGCGCTTGGCTCTTCCGGTTCTTCCGATGCGATGAACATAGTACTCATTTTCCTCGGGAATATCATAGTTAATGACACATTCCACATCATCCACATCAATGCCTCTGGATGCCACATCTGTGGCAATCAGAATAGCAATTTTGCCGTCCCGATACTGCTGCATGGTTTTCTCCCGCTGGCTCTGGCGAATATCTCCGTGAATACACTGACAGTTTTCACCGGCTCGCTGAAAATCGTCGCACAGCCGCTGGCACATATGCTTGGTATTGCAGAAAATCATCACCCGTTCAAAGCCCTGGCTGCGGATAAGCCGCAAGGCGCTTTCTGCTTTTTCAAGAGGTGTTACCGTCATACAGTACTGCACAATATCCGGACGGTCCTCCTGCTTCGGCTCTACGGTGATCTCCACCTCATCCCGCTGGTACATCCAGGAAACGGTCATAACCTCCTGGGAAATCGTTGCGGAAAACAAGCCAAGATTGCGGCGGTTCTTCACCTTTTCGATAATACGGGTCACATCCTTGAAAAAGCCCATATCCAGCATCCTATCAGCCTCGTCCAGCACGACGGTCTGTATCTTATCCAGGCGGATATTTTTACGGTTATAATGGTCCATCAGGCGGCCGGGGGTTGCAACAACAATTTGTGGCTTTTTCTCCAGCTGCTTGGCCTGCCCCACAATGCCAGCGCCGCCATATAAAACCGCTACCCGAATCCCTTGATAATATGTAAGCAAGGAGCGCAGCTCGTCCCCGATCTGAATGGCAAGCTCCCGTGTGGGCGCAAGAATAAGACCCTGTACCTGATCACACGCAGGATCGGCGTGTTCAATCATAGGAATGCCGAAGGCAAAGGTTTTGCCTGTTCCTGTGGGTGCTTTTGCAATTACATCCCGCCACTGCAAAAACTCGGGGATTGCCTTTTGTTGGATGGTTGTGGGATAGCCATAGCCCTTTTTCTCCAACGCCTTAAGCATCTGTTGGGACAGGCCCATATCCCGAAATTCGATTATCTTTTCATCCATATCGTATTTCCTTTTCGATTTGTTTTTTCTATTGTAGCAGTTTTTCAGAAAATATGCAACCGTCCGCCAAACAAGCCTTCATAGAAATTTTAAATCCCTTTTCTTGCAGGTAGTGGACAAATCGGGAAAAATGTGCTATATTCTATTGTGATATTTTATGTCTCGGAAATAAGGAAAGGGGCAAGATACAAATGGGCAAGCTAATTGTGATTGAAGGCACCGACGGCTCCGGAAAATCCACGCAGTTTCGTCTGCTGTCTGAGCATTTAAACGCAGATAAAATTTCCTTTAAAAATCTGGTTTTCCCCCGGTATCAGGAGGAGAGCTCTGCGCTCATCAGAATGTATCTGGGCGGACAGTTTGGCAGTAGACCCTCTGATGTGAACGCCTATGCCGCCTCGGCCTTTTATGCGGTAGACCGCTACGCCTCTTATAAGATGGATTGGGGTCAGTGGTACGCTTCCGGCGGTCTTGTGTTGTCCGACCGCTATACCACCTCCAATGCTGTGCATCAGGCATCTAAGGAAACCGGCAATGCCCGGAGGGAGTATCTGAAATGGCTGTATGAATTTGAATACGATAAGCTCAAGCTCCCCCGCCCCGACTTAGTCATATACTTGGATGTACCCACGGATTTTACAGAGAAAATGCTCCGGGGTCGGGAACAATCCACCAACACCCAGGCAGACATTCATGAAAAGGATATGCAGTATCTTGCCACCTGCAGAAACTGCGGCCGTGAGGCTGCCGCCTATTATAACTGGAAAATTATCGAATGCGTTAAAGACGGAGCTATGCGTACCATAGAGGATATTCACGCAGAAATCTACGCCGCTGTCCGGCAGTGTTTGGAGGTTTAAGTATGGTATATCTGTTGTTGGGTACCGGCTTTGAAGAAACTGAAGCCGTGGTGCCGCTGGATTTACTGCGCCGCGCCGGTGTGGCTGTGCTGACCGTAGGCATAAATGGCAAGACCGTGTGTGGCGGTCACGGTATCGGTATTGAAGCAGATATTGAACTTGACGAAATGGATTTAACAAATCTGGATATGATAATACTCCCCGGCGGATTAGGCGGTGTTGCATCAATTCGTGCAAGTCAGCCGGCCATGGATGCTGTGCGCTTTGCCTGGGATAACGGCAAATTTGTAGCCGCCATCTGCGCCGCACCTACAATTGTTGCAGCTTTGGGAATTGCGGATGGTCATAAAGCCACCTGCTATCCTGGCTGCGAAAAGGATATGGGCAGCGCAATCATCCTTCCTGACAGTGCCTGTGTGCGGGACAAGAATTTAATTACCGGCACTTCTGCCGGTTGTGCAGTTTCTTTCGGTCTTGCTTTGGTGGAGGCGCTAAAAGGACAGACCGCAGCAAAAGCCATCGCGGATCAAATCGTTATCCGTTGATAGGAGGTATGGATATGGACGAAAACAAAAAAGAGCCGGCCGAAATGGTAGATGGCTGGTTGGATGAAATTTTAGGCAAGGCGGATCTGCCCAAAAGCACCCAGGAGCTTGGTGTTGACGAGTCAGCGGCAGCCTCGGCAAGGCTGATTCATCCGGACGATATGGAGCTGGAACGGATCGTGCAGGAAACCCTTGCAGAAAACTGGGGCGGGGAGTTTTCAGAAAGCGCCTCTCCCCAACAGGCGGAAGTCGAAAGTACACAGTTCTTTGCGCCTGTGCAAGCAGAACCGGCCAAAAAGCAGCCTGTTGCCGATGCAGCTCCCCCGGAAAAACCAGAGCCTGTTGAAGACGAGCAGGAGGTATTCCAAAACGATGCGCCCCAAAAAGCCTCCTTTAAGCATAAGCTTCTTCGTTTTCTCCGTTCCGGAATCAAAAAAGGTGACGGTCTTTTCGGAATACCCCACATTGCCGCCACCGCAATCTGGCTGTGTCTGATTGTTGCCATCGGTATTCCTATGGGACGTACCCTGTGGCTGTGTGCCGCAGATTTGCTGGCACTGGGAAAGGAAGGTCAGGAAATTACTCTGACCGTGGACGAGCAGGACGGAATTTCCGAGATTGCCCAAAAGCTGCAAAAGGCCGGTATGATTGAATATCCCGGTCTGTTTGAAATGTTTGCCAAGCTCACCGGAAAGGGCGAAAATATTCTTGTCGGCACGGTCACCTTCAGTAAAACTATGGTTTATGACTACAACGCGCTGATTAACGCCCTATCCTACCGCGGCAACGCCAGAGTGACCATAGAGGTCACCATTCCCGAAGGCTATAACTGCGCTCAGATTTTTGCACTGTTGGAGAAAAAGGGTGTGTGTACAGTCACGGAGCTGGAAAACTATGCCGCCAACGGTAATCTGGAAGAATATTGGTTCTTAAAGGATATTAAGCGCGGTCATAAGTACTGCCTGGAGGGCTTCCTCTTCCCCGATACCTACGAGTTTTACGTCAATGACAAACCGGAGCATGTGATTCACAAATTCCTGGATGACTTTGATTACCGTTTTACCGACCGGCTTATGGATAAGTTTGAGGCGTTAAAGGAGGAAACCGGTCTAAACTTTACAATCCGCCAATTAATTACACTGGCATCTATGGTAGAAAAGGAAAAGGCGAACGATTTGGAAGGCTACTCCATTGCCTCTGTTTTCTACAACCGTCTGACTCACTCTGCCAGCTATCCCTTTTTAAACAGTGACGCCACCATTTTGTATGCGACAGATTACTATAATAAAGGTGAGCTGGTCACAAAAGAGCAAATCAACGCAAGCCCCTATAACACCTACACCCAAAAGGGTCTGCCTGCGGGACCGATTGCAAACCCGGGTCTTTCCAGTATTGACGCGGCACTGGATCCTGACAGTACCAAATATTACTACTTCATTTTTGACAAATCCGCCGGTGTGCACCGCTTCTCCAAAACCTTGGCAGAGCATAACGCATGGGCAGATAAGCTTGGATTGAATTAAATGAAAAAATTAGAATTACTCAGTCCCGCCGGGGACATGGAACGGCTGAAAATGTCGGTTCTTTACGGCGCAGATGCCGTTTACCTTGCCGGCACCGATTTTGGTATGCGCTCCTTTGCCGGAAACTTTTCTCCGGAGGAGCTGCCAAAGGCCGTAGAATTTGCCCACAGCCACGGTGTTAAGGTCAATGTTACCGTAAACACCATGCCCCGAAACGAAGAAATCGCCCAACTGCCCGGTTATTTGGAGCAGCTGGACAGTGCCAAGGTCGATGCGCTGATTGTAGCGGATATGGGTGCATTTTCCCTTGCGGGTAAATATGCGCCCAACTGCGCCCGACATATCTCCACACAGCAATCTATCGCCAATTACGAATGCGCCACAGCCTGGTATGAGCTGGGCGCCAAGCGCGTCGTTCTGGCGCGGGAGCTGAGTCTGGAGGAAATTGCCGCCATACGCGCCAAGACCCCAAAAGAATTGGAAATTGAAACCTTTGGTCATGGTGCTATGTGCGTCAGCTATTCCGGTCGGTGCCTGCTGAGCAACTATATGACCGGACGGGATTCCAATCGGGGTGCTTGCGCTCAGCCCTGCCGCTATCAATATGCGCTGATGGAAGAAAAGCGCCCGGGTGAATATTTCCCGGTTTTTGAGGACGAAAAAGGCACATACATTCTCAACTCCCGGGATATGTGTATGATTGACCACCTGAAGGAGTTGTCCGATGCCGGTGTGGACTGTATAAAAATCGAAGGCCGCGCCAAATCTGCTTACTATGCCGCTATTGTTACAGGTGCTTATCGCCATATCATTGATGATGTGGCCGCCGGCCGGCCTGTCGACCCGGTGTGGCGAGATGAGGTAGAGCATGTTTCCCACAGATATTATTCCACAGGCTTTTATTTCGGTTATCCGGGTCAGCATACCGGAAACTCCCGGTACATTCGTCAGTGGCAGGTTTGCGCCATTGTGGAAAGCTGCGACGAAAACGGCTTGGCTCTGTGCAGCTTAAGAAATAAATTTGCAATGGGTGACGAGCTGGAGGCCGTGGGTCCGGACACACGCCCCTTCCCCTTCCGTGTTTCCCAAATGCAGACTGTTGACGGCGTTGCTTTGGACGAACCCAGGACGCCCCAAATGCGGTTTTACATACAGCTGCCCCAGCAGGTTCCAGCCTGTTCCATTTTGCGAAAGCAAGTGGATTTATCTTCGGAATAAGACAAACATAGGACTCGGCTGACCGTAATGACAGGTACCCCCAATACTGGACGCCCAGTATTGGGGGTACCTATCATATTCAAGCTCCGGTTTTTATAATCCACTTAGGCTGCCTTGTGCATAGAAATACAGGAACAGCACCGTGAAGATCAATTCAATAGCGGTGATCACCCATAGCATAAAAAGACAGGATGCACACAAAATTGCGCGCATACGTAAAACGGGATAAAGTAACTTTCGATAAATATTTACATTCAATCGGCGGTGTAGTATAATAGTTGCGATTTATAAAGAGGAGGGGCGCATCTTGCATTTTAAACATTATACCCTAACCGAGGGATCTATTTGGAAAGGTATGTTGCTTTTCGCCTTGCCGATTTTTCTCGGGAATGTGTTTCAACAACTGTATAATGCTTTTGACGCTTGGTGTGTCGGATATTTCATCAACGACGATGCACTGGCTGCGGTCAGCTCCTCCGGCAGTCTCATCTTTATGATGGTCAGCTTTTTCCAGGGACTTGCTATGGGTGCCGGTGTTGTCATCGCCCGGGCTTTTGGTGCTAAGCAATACGAGACTATGAGCAAAGCAATCCATACGGCAATTATATTCGGTTTGGTAACAGGTGTGGTACTGACCGTCCTGGGTGTCGCTTTGACGCCTACTATTTTACAATGGATGGGAACCCCAAACGATGTTTTGCCTCAATCCATCAGTTATTTCCGCTATTATTTTCTGGGCGCTATCTTTGTCGTGATGTATAACATTTTTGTGGGTATTCTGCACGCCGTCGGCGACAGCCGGCATCCGCTGTATTATCTGATTATTTCCACATTTGTCAATATTGGTTTGGATTTACTGTTTGTCGGTGTGCTGGGCATGGATGTAGGCTCTGCCGCTGTGGCAACCACCATTTCCCAAGGCGTCAGCGCCCTGTTATGCTTTATTCATCTATTGCGTATTGATGGGCCATATCAGGTTAAGCTCAAAGAAATATCCTTTGATAGGAAAAGTCTTTTGGATATTATCAAATACGGTTTGCCCTCCGGTGTGCAAAACAGCGTGATTGCCTTTGCCAATGTGGTGGTGCAGTCCAACATCAACAGCTTTGGCAAAGCGGCTATGGCCGGCTGTGGCTCTTACTCCAAGCTGGAAGGCTTTGCGTTCCTTCCTGTCACCTGCTTTACCCAGGCACTTTCCACTTTTGTAGGCCAAAATCTTGGTGCAGGGCATCACGACCGGGTAAAAAAAGGTGTTGGCTTCGGTATTGCCTGCAGCTGCTTGATGGCCGAGCTGATCGGCGTTCTATCCTATCTGTTTGCGCCTCAGCTGATCGGACTGTTTAGCGACACAGAAAAAGCAATCGATTACGGTGTCCGGCATATGCAAACCATTTGCCTGTTCTATTGCCTGCTGGCCTTTTCCCACTGCATTGCCGGTATTATGCGGGGCGCAGGAAAAGCCACTGTTCCCATGTTTACTATGCTTGCCTGTTGGTGTATTATCCGGGTAAGTTATATTACATTGGCAGTCAAAATCGTTAATGAGCTTACCACTGTCTCCTGGGCGTACCCCATCACATGGACACTGAGCAGCATTATCTTCCTCATCTATTTCTTAAAAGCAGACTGGATACACAACTTTGACCGAATGAAAAAGGCTTGACCAAATTGGTCAAGCCTTTTTCATCGGGAACAAGCCCAAGGTCATTAAGTTAAAAAAGCTTGTCATTCCGACCAAGCGCAGCGCGTGGAGGAATCTTCGTATTTGTATGGTGCGTAGATCCCTCGACTAAGCTCGGGATGACATACTAACTGAATGACATTGGGAGTAAACCCCGTCTTGTGAGAGAAAGAATTTGATTATCCGTTTGCCAGATATTCTTCCGCCACGGAAGCGGCAATTGCACCGTCGGCCACTGCCGTTACCACCTGGCGCAGGTGCTTTGTCCGCACATCCCCTACAGCATAGACACCGGCAATGCCGGTTTGGGTATTTTCTCCGGCAACGATGTAGCCGCCTTCATCCAGTTCCACTTGTCCTTTAAACAGCTGTGTTGCAGGTCTTCTGCCCACGCTGATAAACACGCCATCGCAATCCAGCCGGGATTCCTCTCCGGTTGCCACATTTTTTAGTACAACGCCTGTCAGCTTCTTTCCGTGAAGCAGCTGTGTCACAACACTGTTCCACCGAAATTCCACGTTCTGCGCCTTTTGCAGCGGTTCATGATAGACCTTTGTGGCCCGAAGGGTATCTCTGCGATGCACTAGAATCACTTTTTCGGCAATGCGGCTTAGCAGCAGCGCATCCGCCACCGCTGAGTTGCCGCCGCCTACCACCACAACCGTTTTTCCCTTATAAAACATACCGTCGCAGGCTGCGCAGTAGGCAACGCCCCGGTTTACCAGCTCCTTTTCCATGGGAACACCCAATTCTTTGGGGTTTGCGCCGGTGGCAAGCACCACCGTTTTTCCGTAAAAAACGCTGTCGTCGGTCTCGATCACTTTCGGCTGTGCCTGCAGATCAACACGCTGCACCTGTACATATGCGGTCTGCGCCCCAAAGCGCTCTGCCTGCGCCTGCATATTCTCCGACAGTGCATAGCCGTCAATGCCCTCCGGGAAGCCGGGATAATTATCGATCTGCTGGGTCAATGCCATTTGCCCACCGGCAGACAGCTTTTCCAGCACCAGCACCTGCAGTCCGGCTCTGGCGGCATACAGCGCCGTCGTGTAGCCGCCCGGACCTCCGCCGATGATTACCATATCATAGACAGACTGCTTCATAATTCCGCCCCCTGCTCTAAAGATTTTTTTGAATGAACCGGGCAATGGCAGCTTGGGCCTCCGGAGCAACCAGGGAGTCCACCGCCTTTCCGCCCTTGTAGAACACCAGTGTGGGGATCACTTCGATCTTCTCGGCATTAGCAAGCTCCGGTTCTTCGTCGATATTAACCTTGGCGACTACGATGTCCTCGCCGTACTGCTGGGCAATTCTGTCGTAGGCAGGTGCAATCCGGCGGCAGTAGCCGCACCAAGGCGCCCAAAAGTCCAGCAAAACGGGTTTTTGCCCCCGGAGTAATTCCTGGAATTGTTTATTTGTTAAACTGACAGCACTCATATTTTTCATTTCCTTTCTGTTTTATCTGGCTTTAGTATAACCTATAGATTTTCATTCTTCCGTGATAAAATCACATAATTGACAGATTTCTGCTTTTTGATTATACTGACAAAAAGGAGGCGAGCAGATGGACTTTCAAGGTTGCTTTCCCATTTGGAACAAATTAACACCGGCACAGCAAGAGCTGGTTCTGAACTCACTGGCCACCCGAAAGGTCAGCAAGGGCAACATCGTACATAACGGCAATATGGAATGTACCGGTCTTTTGGCTGTAAAATACGGCCAGCTTCGGGTGTATATTCTTTCCGAAGAAGGACGGGAAATCACCATCTGCCGTCTGTTTGATATGGACCTTTGTGTGCTGTCTGCTGCCTGCATTATCCAATCCCTTCAATTTGAAATTATGATTGAAGCGGAAAAGGACACCGAGGTGTGGATCATACCCCCAATGGTGTATAAAAAGCTTATGGAAGAATCTGCCCCCGTCGCCAACTACACCAATGAGCTGATGGCTACCCACTTTTCCGATGTAATGTGGCTCATGGAGCAAATCATGTGGAAAAGCATGGACAAGCGAGTGGCCGCCTTTCTTCTGGAGGAATGCGCCATTGAAGGCACAAACACACTAAAGCTTACACATGAAACTATTGCCAACCATCTGGGCACCCACCGTGAGGTGGTCACCCGGATGCTGCGCTACTTCCAAAGTGACGGTTTGGTCGCCCTCTCCCGGGGAACTGTGGAAATTACAGACAGTAAAAAGCTGGAAGCAATGCAATAAAATGTGCCCACTGCGAAAAACGCAGTGGGCGTTTTCTGCTTTTAGGCTCTTGCCATGCCGTCTACACTCAGCACGACACCGGTGATATAGGACGCCTCCTCGGAAGCCAGAAACACAAAAGCATTGGCAACATCCTCCGGTTTTCCGATACGCCGCAAGGGAATTCTCTGAACCATCGGCTCAATCACCTCTTTGGGAACCGCCTTCATCATATCGGTTTCCGTTATACCGGGGGCTACCGCATTGACACGGATACCCTTTGGGCCCAGCTCTCTTGCCAGAGAAACCGTCATACCGTTTACGGCAAACTTGGACGCAGGGTAGGCAAAGCCACTGGGCTGTCCGGAAATACTCACCATAGACGAGGTCGTAAGGATTACACCACTTCCCCGTGCCGCCATGCACTCTGCAGCCACTCGGGTAGCATTGAATACACCCTTTACATTAAGATCCATAACCTTATCGAAGGTCTCCTCTGTGTAGTCCAAAAAGGGTGTGCTTTCGGAAATACCGGCATTATTCACCAAAATGTCCACACAGCCGTATTGACTTATCGCCTCCTGAAAGGCTGTCCGGACAGCTTCCAAATCCGCAAGATTTGGGCTGATCCCTGCCACAGTTGCATTGGGATATTTTTCCTTCAGCTGTGCCACCGCTTTATCCGCAGTCGCCTCTGTGCTGGCAGTGAGGATCACCTTCGCACCCTCCTGCAAGAACCGTTCTGCTGTGGCATAACCGATTCCCCGGCTGCCTCCGGTAATGATTGCTACTTTATCTTTCAGACGCATATTGCGCACCTCCTTGTTCTTTGTATATATAGTATTCCACAAACAAGAACTTTTTTCCGTGATAAAGTCACATAAGATTATGCATATAAAAAGGCACCGTTTTCACGGTGCCTTTTGCGGATGTTTGCTATTAAAACAGGTCTTTTCATTATTTCCCGGGGTTACCGGCGGTGTCTGCGCCGTCGCCGGTCAGTCCCAAACGCTTCGCCGCATCCTCGCGCATTTTATACTTCAGAATCTTTCCTGCGGCATTCATGGGGAAACTCTCCACAAACTCGATATACTTGGGTACTTTATGCCGAGCCATGCTGGCCTTGATATAGGCGGTCATTTCCTCCACAGTCACAGCTCCGGGTTCTTTCAAAACAATGCAGGCCATAATCTCCTCGCCGTACTTTTTATCCGGAACACCGATCACCTGAACATCCTTGGTTTGGGGATGGGTATAAATAAATTCCTCGATCTCCTTGGGGTAAATATTCTCGCCGCCGCGGATAATCATATCCTTTAATCTTCCGGTAATGCGCACGTTGCCGTTTTCATCCATGCAGGCAAGGTCGCCGGAATGGAGCCACCCTTCCGCATCAATGGTATCGGCTGTACCCTGGGGCATTTTGTAGTAACCCTTCATGGTGTTGTAGCCCTTTGCGCAGAATTCGCCATTGACACCGGGGCCTACCGGCTCCCCTGTCTCCGGATCCACAATCTTACACTGAACATGGGGGAAGGCATAACCGACGGTGTCCGTACGAACCTCTAAAGAATCTGTCCAGGCGCTCATGGTGTTGCCGGGAGCGCACTCCGTCTGACCGTAAACAGACACGATACCGTACATGTTCATTTCGTCCGGTCTTGCTGCCCGGCGCATTAATTCCGGAGGACAGCCTGCGCCTGCCATGATGCCGGTACGCATATGGCTAAAATCAGTCTTGCGGTAATCCGGATGGTTGAACATGGCAATGAACATGGTTGGAACGCCGTTGAATGCGGTAATCTTCTCCTGGTTGATACAAGCCAAAGAGGATGTGGCAGAGAAGTAAGGCATGGGACACATGGTTGCGCCATGGGTCATGGAAGATGTCATGGAAAGCGTCATGCCAAAGCAGTGGAACATAGGCACCTGAATCATCATACGGTCTGCGGTGGACAGGCCCATACGGTCGCCAATACACTTGCCGTTATTGACCACATTGTAGTGGGTCAGCATAACGCCCTTGGGGAAGCCGGTAGTACCGGAGGTGTATTGCATGTTGCACACATCGTCGGGACGGACGGCAGCTGCCATCTGCGCCACCTGCTCCCGGCTGACCAATTCGTATCTTGCCATTGCCTCATCGAAGGTCAGGCAGCCGGGCTGCTTGAAGCCAACGGTGATAACATTGCGCAAAAAGGGCAGTCTTTTGCAGTGTAACGGCTCGCCTGCCTTTGTTGCGGCAATCTCCGGGCAAAGCTCATTGATAATTTGGGCATAGTTGGAATCCAGGCAGCTGTCAATCATCACCAGTGTATGGGTATCGGACTGGCGCAGCAGGTATTCCGCCTCATGAATCTTGTAGGCGGTATTTACCGTAACCAGCACAGCGCCGATTTTGGTAGTTGCCCAGAAGGTGATAAACCAGGCAGGCACATTGGTCGCCCAAATTGCCACTTTCGATCCGGCTCTGACGCCCAGGGATACCAACGCTCTTGCAAACCGATCTACATCCTCTTTAAACTGGGCGTATGTACGGGTATAATCCAAGGTTGTGTATTTAAAGCAGTACTGGTCCGGAAACTCCTCCGCCACTGCGTCCAGCACCTGGGGGAAGGTCAGGTTAATCAGTTCGTCCTTCTTCCAAATATACTGACCGGTGCCGTCGTGGTTGGGATAGAGCTTTTTCTTCATACCCCAGGTGGAGTAAAACCGAGCCATATAATTAACAAAATACGGGAAGATAATCTCCGGATCCTGCAGATCCTCCATCCATTCTGGCTTCCATTCCAGAGAAATAAAGCCGTCGTAATTCACAGAAGACAGGGCGCGCATCACCTGGTCGATGGGCATAGTGCCTTCACCGATGAGCTGATAAGTACCTTCCTCGTCGGAGTCGCGCAGATGCACATGGCATACATACGCGCCAAGGTTCTTGATAGTGGTGTCACCGCTTTCACCGAAATCCCGGTAAGGATGGTGGACATCCCACAACGCGCCTAAATTATCACTGGCAAACTGATCCAGCATATTCCGCAGGCGGGCGGTATCGGCATAAATGCCGCTGGTCTTTAAAAGCAGGGATACGCCAGCATCTTCAGCGGTGTGAACCAGCTGCTCCAAGGCCTTTTGCACCGTTTCTTCCTTGTCCTCCAATGCACAGGCAACCACGAACCTGACCTGGGCATTTTGGGCAATGTGAATTAAATTTGTTAATTTTTCCACTGCGTCGGGATCGGAAGAAAGGTCGCAGGAGGTATCAAAGCAAGGAATGGTCAGCTTTTTCTCTCTCAGGTCACGAACCGTGGCTGCGGTCTGGTAGGGATGAAACGGACCGCCCTTTGCTACCATATCGTCAAATTTTGGGAGGTTATATACTTCAATACCGGCAAAACCCATATCCAATGCGGTTTCTACCGTCTCCTCCCAGGACAGATCGGGCCAGCCTCTGGTGGAAAACGAGAGCTTCATGCGTCTTCCTCCTCATACACAATCTTGTTTAATGCGCTTAAGTATGCGTGAATACCGGCAGCAACGATATCGGTGGAAATTCCCTTTCCGGAATATACCTTACCGCCGCTGCGAAGCTTAACCACCGTCTGACCCATAGCGCCCCTGCCCTCGGTAACTGCCTGAAGCTGGAAGTCGTCCAGCTCATAGTGGCAGCCTGTGATGTTTTCAATGGCCACAAATGCGGCATCAATGGGACCGTCACCAATGGACACACCCGACAAGAGCTGACCGTTTTTCATCAGCTTGATATGGGCTGTGGAAGAAATGGTGTTGCCGGAGGTAATCACGAAGGTATCCAGCTTATAGGTGGGAGGCACCTGCAGTGCCGCGGATGCAATAATCGCATCCAGCTCCTTAGAGCTGACCTGTCCTTTCTTTTCGGCAATACGCTTAAAGGCTTCATAAACCTTCACTCTGTCGTCCTCAGACAGCTCATAGCCCAGCTGCTCGGCAACCTTGGTCACAGCGGTAATATCATCATGGACCGTCAGATAGATGCCGGTATCTGCCTGCACCGCTGCCATAGCGTTACTTTTGGTCTTCACCGCTTTACAAATCTGATATACCCGGTCCATAATCCGGCTTAACTGAGTCATCTGCACAGAGGTGCTTACGCCAAAGCTATCCCCTCTTGCGCTGAGCAGCTTTGCCAAATTGGCTATATCGGCAGTATCAATGGGATAGGACGCAGCTTTTAATTCGCTAACACCCTCTGCTACGGAGGCAATGGCGCAGGCATCTGCCATAGACAGGGCATTGCAGCAGGAAACACCCACATTCACGGTCTTCAGTTCGGGAATGGCTTCATACAGCTCTTTTATAAATTGGGCAAACTCAGCAGGCAGCATAAAACCGGCAGTGTCGCAAACGGTAACGGTGGCAGCGCCGGCTTCGATGGCAGCCTTCAGGGCGCTGGCAAGAAAAGCAGGGTCTGCTCTGGTGGCATCATCTGCCAAAAATTCCACATCCGGGCATAAGCTCTTGCAGGCTCGGACCGTTTCTGCAATTGCCGACAGCATGGCATCCGGCTTTTTGTGGTATAGGTATTCCATCTGCACGGCGCTAACCGCGCCGCAAACCTGCAGCCGGGGCGCTTTTGCCTGCTGCAAAGCAGCCCATGTCCGGGCGGGACTTTCTGCATTTAACGCAACGGGAACTGCGATCACGCTGTTTGTTACCGCCAGAGCGATAGACTTGATTCGCAGGCTGTCAATGCGATTGTTCTGAATGCCCTCCAGCTCAATTACAGATACACCCAGCTTATCCAGCAGCTTCGCCAGCTCGATCTTTTCCTTAAAGGACAGGCTGAAGCCGTCAGCCACCTGCTTCATGGTTACATCAGACAGTTTGATCGTGTTCATTGTTTGCGACTCCTTCATGAAAAATAAAAACCCCTGAGATCCAAAGACCTCAGGGACGAATTAACAAATTCGCGGTACCACCCTGCTTATTCTCCCAAAGGAGAATCCCTCATCGGACTCCAGTAAGTCCTATCTCTGTAACGGGAGAACCCGGACCTTATTACTCACCGCAGCTTTCACAAGATCGACTCAGGAATCAGATCGCCAAATTCCACCGCACCGGCTCACACCAACCGCCGGCTCTCTGGAGCTTTCAGAATAAAGCAAATTTTCCGTCAATGTCTTTAAACTTTAAAATATTAGTGTTTATATTTAAGCACAAGGAGTGTAAATTGTCAATAGCCACAAATCAAAAAAACTATTCTTGTATATTTTTAACAAACCGATGGATAATATTCCGGAAATTCTTTGACAAAAAGACATTTGACTTTTCCTCATAGACATGTTAAAATGTTTGCAATATGAAAAAGGCTATGACGAAGACGGTCCGGCAACCCAGGATCACAGAGAGTCAGCGTTTGGTGCAAGCTGACACTATGGTGCCCAATGACCCATCACTTCCGAGCCGAAATGCCGAAGCTGCTGCCAGGTGTTTCCGTGTGCCCGCGTTAAGGGATAGCGCTTGTCAGAGCGTGAAGCGGCAGCGTTTGCTGCAATTTGAGTGGTACCGCGGGTTATATTTACTCGTCTCAAGAGCATCGGTTCTTGGGGCGTTTTTTATTTATTATTTTTCATCAGAAAGGAGATCCTACCATGGCAAAGACGAACACCTCTACACAACTTATTGACATTGCAACCCGTATCAGAGGTATGCGAGAGATTTTGGGCTACAGCATAAAAAAGATGGCTGAGCAGACGGAGGTGACGGAAGAGATTTACCGGCAGTATGAATCCGGAACTGTTGACCTGCCTTTTACCTTCCTGCATAAATGCGCCAAGGTCTTTGGTATTGAGATCACCGTTCTGCTGGAAGGCCGCAGCGCAAAACTCAGCGGCTACACCGTTACCCGCCGCGGCAAGGGCCTGGTTACCGCCAGCGAAGATGGCATTACCATTCAGGATCTTGCGCCTATGTTCCGCCAGAAGCTGGCCACCCCTTACTATGTTACCTACGAGTATTCCGAGGAATTGCAGGATAAACCTATCCACACAACGACCCATGACGGTCAGGAATTTGACTTGGTGCTGAAAGGCGCAATGCGTATCAAAGTGGGTGACCACGAGGAGGTGCTGCATGAAGGTGACTCTATCTTCTATAAGTCCTCCACCCCTCATGGTATGATCGCTGTTGACGGTCAGCGCTGTGTGTTCCTCAGTATGATTATGGCCAGCGACAAGCGGGACACCGTTATGAAATTGGAGTCTGCATCTGCTGTTAAGGATCTGACCGCTGAACAGCGCCTGCTGTGCAACGAGTTTGTTTGGGGCGCTGAAGATGAAAACGGTGCTATGACCGGCATTAACTTTGCCAATACGGACCGCTATAACTTCGCATTTGACACGGTAGATGCACTGGCCCGGAAAAATCCCGACAAGCTGGCGATGGTCCACATTGCAAATGATATGACTGAGCGCCGCTTTACGTTCAAGGATTTCAAGGACGCTTCTTCTCAGTGTGCCAACTATTTCAAGAGCCTGGGCATCAAGCGGGGCGACCGTGTGATGCTGGTTCTGAAACGCCACTATCAGTTCTGGTTTGCAATCCTTGGCTTACACAAGCTGGGCGCTATTGCGATCCCCGCAACTAATCAACTGATGGAACACGATTTTACCTACCGTTTTCAGGCCGGCGGTGTTTCCGCCATTCTCTGTACCGCCGACGGCGATACTGCCCATCAGGTAGAACTGGCGGAAAAGGTCTGTAATATAAACCTTACCAAGGTGCTGGTTGGAGGCAGCCGGGAAGGCTGGCACGATTTCAATGAAGAGTACGGTCTGTACAGCCGCCGTTATGTGCGCACAGAGGATGCGCCCTGCGGCGATGATCCTATGTTGATGCTCTTCACCTCCGGCACCACCGGCTATCCCAAGATGGCTATGCATTCCTATAAGTATGCTCTTGGCCACTATGTCACCGCCCGATACTGGCATCTGTGCGAGCGTGATGGCCTGCACTTTACCATTTCTGAGACCGGCTGGGGTAAGGCTCTGTGGGGCAAGCTCTACGGCCAGTGGCTGTGCGAGGGCGCTGTTTTCGTCTATGACTTTGACCGGTTTGACGCAGAGAAGATTCTGCCTATGTTCGCAAAATACAATATCACCACTTTCTGCGCGCCGCCTACTATGTACCGGATGCTCATCAAGCAGGATCTAAGCCGGTTCGACCTTTCTTCTATCCATCACGCTACCACTGCCGGTGAGGCGCTGAACCCGGAGGTCTTTATCCAGTTTGAAAAGTCCACCGGTCTTCGCATCCACGAGGGCTTCGGCCAGACTGAAATGACCCTTGGTATCGCGAACCTCTACGGCACTGAAATCAAGCCCGGTGCTATGGGCAAGCCCATCCCCGGCTACGGAATCGACATTGTGGATCCCGATGGCAATCCTGTTGCTGACGGCGTCAACGGTGAGATCGTCATTCGCACCGATCCCAAGCCTACCTGCGGTGTATTCCTGGGTTACTACCTGAACCAGGAAGCTACCGATGCTGCATGGCACGACGGTATGTATCACACCGGCGATGTGGCATGGCGAGATGAGGACGGCTACTACTGGTATGTTGGCCGCGCTGACGATGTCATCAAGTCCTCCGGCTACCGGATTGGACCTTTTGAAATTGAATCTACCATCATGGAGCTGCCTTATGTTCTGGAGTGCGGCGTCTGCGCTGCGCCCGATGAGGTCCGCGGTCAAGTGGTTAAGGCTTGTATCGTACTGGTTCCCGGAACGGAAGGCTCTGACGAACTGAAGAAAGAAATTCAGACCTACGTCAAGAACCATACTGCGCCCTATAAGTATCCCCGCATTGTGGAATTCCGCAAGGAGCTGCCCAAGACCATCTCCGGCAAGATTCAGCGCAATAAACTGTGATCCCGGCGACAAAAAATCAGATTTTTCTCATAAATATGGGCATCCAATATTGACAAGGTTTTATACTATCCAGTATAATAAAATGTCCGTGTTGATTGAAATTTGAGAGGTACACTATGGAACAAAATTTGACACAAATGGAAGATAAAATCCGACAGATCGCCGGTCGTATCCGGGAGTTGCGTCTGATTACCGGATTTTCTGTAGAAGAAATGGCTCAGCGTACCGGTATCAGTGTAGAAGAATACGAGCAGTGCGAAGCTGGTGACCGGAATCTCAGCATTGCATTTTTGTACCGTTGTGTGCTGATTTTCGGCGTGGACTTCAGCGACCTTCTGGAAGGCCGCAGTCCCAAACTCCGTTCCTATGCGCTGACCCGAAAAGGCGAAGGTCAGCGTATTGAAGAAGCCCATCATATGATCGGCTATAACCTGGCACCGGATTTCCGCAACCGTATTGCCCTGCCCCTGTATATGGAGCTGGCATACCGCCCCGGCGCAGAGTCTGAGCCAATCGAGCTGGTAACCCACGAGGGACAGGAGTGCGACCTGGTGCTCCGTGGCCATATGAAAATCCAAATCGGCGGCCACACGGAAATTCTCCACGCCGGTGACTGTATCTACTACGACTCCTCCACCCCCCACGGCATGATTGCTGTGAACGGTGAGGACTGCGCATTTTATGCCATTGTGCTCAGCAATTCCGCTGCCCGTGAGGGTGAGCAGGCGGCAGCTAAGACCAATGAAACCCGGCGCGCCGCGGAAGATCCACAGCGCCGTATCTATCATGATTTCATCATTCCCACCGAAGACGAAAGCGGCAAGCTGACTGCCATCGCATTTAAAAATGAAGACCGGTTTAACTTCGCCTTCGATGTAATCGACAAGCTGGGTCGGCAGAAGCCGGATCGCCGCGCCATGTTACATATTTCTCAGGACGGCACCGAGCGCCTGTTCACCTTCCAGGATATGAAGAAGGAGTCTGCAAGGGCAGCCAACTACTTCAAATCTTTGGGAATCAAGCGTGGCGACCGGGTCATGCTGGTGCTGAAGCGACACTATCAGTTCTGGTTTGCCGTTCTGGGTCTGCACAAGCTGGGCGCTGTGGCTATTCCTGCCACCAATCAGCTGCTGGCTAAGGACTTTGCCTACCGCTTCCAGGCGGCAGATGTGCGGGCGATCCTTTGTACCGCTGACGGTCAGGTGGCCGATGCGGTGGATGAAGCTGCCCTGCAGCACCCGGGTCTTGCCCATAAGATTTTGGTAAACGGCAGCCGGGAAGGCTGGCACGATTTTAATGAAGAATACACCATGTTCAGCAGCCACTTTGCCCGTACGCAGGATGCTCCCTGCGGCAACGACCCCATGCTGATGTTCTTCACCTCCGGCACCTCCGGCTATCCCAAGCTGGCTGCTCACAACTACAAATACCCCTTAGGCCACTTTATCACCGCCAAGTACTGGCACGGTGTCCGTCCTGACGGTCTGCACCTGACCATTTCCGATACCGGTTGGGCAAAGTCCATGTGGGGCAAGCTCTACGGCCAGTGGCTCTGTGAAGCCGGATTGTTTGTCTACGACTTTGATCGCTTTGACGCAGAACAGATTCTACCCAAGTTCGCGCAGTACGGCATCACCACCTTCTGCGCGCCGCCGACTATGTACCGCATGCTGGCAAAGCAGGATTTGAGCCGGTTCGACCTGTCCTCTATCGTCCATGCGTCCACAGCCGGTGAGGCGCTGAATCCGGAGGTCTACCGTCAGTTCCAGAATGCAACGGGATTGGACATTATGGAAGGCTTCGGTCAGTCCGAAAGCACACTGATCATCGGCAATCTGGTTGGCTCTGCCCACAAGCTGGGCTCCATGGGCAAGCCAGTGCCGCTGTACAATGTACAACTGTTAGACAGTGAGGGCAACCGGGTTGATCCCGGTGAAACCGGTGAGATTTGTATCGATATTTCCAAGGGTCTGCCCTGCGGCCTTGCCTATGCCTATGAAGGTAGTGACGAGGTTACCGCCGAAACCTGGCGTGACGGCTTCTATCATACCGGCGACCTGGCCTGGATGGATGAGGACGGCTTCTACTGGTATGTGGGTCGGGCAGATGATGTAATCAAGTCCTCCGGCTACCGGATCGGACCCTTTGAAATTGAAAATGTTATTATGGAGCTGCCATATGTGCTGGAGTGCGGCGTATCCGCTGCTCCCGATGAGGTCCGCGGTCAGGTGGTCAAGGCCAGCATCGTGCTGGTGAAGGATTTTAAGGGAACGGATGAGCTTAAAAAGCAAATTCAGGACTATGTTAAGTCCCGTACCGCCCCTTACAAGTACCCCCGAATCGTGGAATTCAGGGAAAGCCTGCCGAAAACGACGAGTGGAAAGATTATAAGAAAACAGTTGTAATTGAGAATTGAGAATTTAGAATTGTGGTATGCCTTCGGCAGGATTTAAATTCGTCAGCGAAGCCAACGCCTTCATTCTCAACTCTCCATTATCAATTCTCCATTCCGTCAAAAAAATTTGGAAGGAGAAGTGAGAGTGCTACATAAAAGACTGACATTATTTGCCGGCCATTACGGCAGCGGCAAGACCAATATTGCCGTCAACTATGCGCTGATGTTGGCAAAAGAAGGAAAAAAGGTCTGTATCGGAGATTTGGATATTGTTAATCCCTATTTCCGTACCAAAGACAGCGCCGCCCAGCTAGAAGCGGCCGGGGTGGATTTAATCAGCCCCCAATATGCCAATTCCAATGTGGATCTGCCGGCGCTGCCTGCAGAAGCCTACCGGCTGGTGCAGGACAAAACCTGCTATGCTGTAGCGGACATCGGCGGCGATGACCGTGGCGCTTATGCCCTGGGTCGCTATGTGCCGACCATTTTGGAGGAGCAAAATTACTGTATGGTCTTTGTGGCCAACTTCTGCCGTCCTCTGACCCGGACGCCGGAAGAGGCTCTGGAGGTCATGAGAGAAATTGAGCTGGCCTGCGGTCTTCCCTTTACCCACATCGTCAACAACACAAACCTTGGTCCGGAGACCTCTGCCCAGACCCTTTTGGACTCCATGGAAAATGCCAAGGCACTTAGCAAGCTAAGCGGACTGCCTATTTTGTTCCACAGTGCCGAAGCACGGGTAGCGGAAGAACTGGCAGGTAAGCTGGAAACTGTATTTCCCCTGCAGCTGCAGGATAAATATTTCGACATCCCCGAAATCTAAGCAGTGGGGAGTTGAACCCCGATAGGTTTTCGCAGGCGGCTTTTCGCCAATCCTGCGGAAAATCCCTTGAAAATACCAATGGGTATTCCCTGCGTGATTTTACTTGGCTTGACGAAAAGCAGCTCTGCGAAAACTGCTGCGCACCCCACAGCAAGGATTTTTGCTTCGGATTTTTCGCAGATGACGAGAGCTTGCTGACGCAAGCCGAGGAAGATAAGGAAAAATACAAACGAAAGGACTGCTGTGGGGCTGTCGGTGTTCGGCTCCCCACTGCTTAAGGAGGCAAAATTATGGCAAAAGTCACCTTTAACACAGATCTGTGTAAGGGCTGCGGCCTGTGTGTGGATGCCTGCCCCAAGAAATGCTTGGCCATCTCCACAGACACAATCAACAAAAAAGGTTATTCCCCCGCCGAAATGATCACTCCGGAAAATTGCATCGGCTGTGCGTTCTGCGCAACTATGTGTCCGGACTGTATCATCACGGTGGAAAAATAAGGAGGCGCGTTATGGCAGAAAGAGTACTTATGAAGGGCAACGAGGCCATCGCAGAAGCTGCGATCCGTGCCGGTTGCCGCCACTATTTCGGTTATCCCATTACGCCGCAAACGGAAATTGCCGCTTATATGGCAAAAAAGATGCCTAAAATCGGCGGCGTATTCCTGCAAGCGGAAAGTGAGATTGCATCTATCAATATGGTCTACGGCGCTGCCGCAACAGGTATGCGTGTAATGACCTCCTCCTCCAGCCCCGGAATTTCCCTGAAGGCGGAGGGCTTGAGCTACATTGCCGGCTCTGATGTTCCTGCTCTGGTGGTCAACGTCCAGCGCGGCGGCCCCGGTTTGGGTGGCATTCAACCCTCTCAATCCGATTATTTTCAAGCCACCAAGGGCGGCGGTCACGGTGATTACCGCATGATCGTTCTGGCACCTGCCTCTGTTCAGGAAATGGCAAGTCTGACCATTAAGGGCTTTAACCTGGCAGACAAGTATCTGATGACCTCTATGATTCTGGCAGACGGTACCATCGGTCAGATGATGGAGCCCATCTCCTTTGAGGACGCAGAGATTGAGGTCTATGAGAAGCCCTGGGCCTTGACCGGTACAAACTGTGAAAGAAAGCACAATGTGGTCAACTCCCTGTATTTGAAGCCCGATGAGCTGGAAATCAAGAACCTTGAGCGTTATAAGCGTTACGAGCTGGTAGAGCAGAACGAAGCTATGTGGGAAGAATATATGATGGAGGACGCTGAGTACTGCGTGGTTGCCTTCGGTATTGCATCCCGTGTGGCAAAGAACGCTGTTGCTGCCGCCCGTAAAGAAGGCATTAAGGTAGGTCTGATCCGTCCCATCACATTATGGCCCTTCCCCGTAAAGCCTTTGGCTGCCGCAGCAGATAAGGTAAAAGCCTTTATCAGCGTGGAGCTGAATATGGGACAGATGATCGAGGATGTTCGCCTGGCCACCCAGTGCAAGAAGCCTGTTTCCCTTTGCAGCCGCTGCGGCGGTATGATCCCCAGCCCCGACGAGGTGCTGGAGGCAATCCGCAAGGCGCAGAAAGGAGCGTTCTGATATGGCAGAATTTAAAAAACCCAAATCTCTGGCAGATGTGCCTCTGCATTACTGCCCCGGCTGTCCCCACGGCATCATCCACCGTCTGGTGGCTGAGGTGATGGATGAGCTGGGCATTGAAGGAAAGGCCATCGGTGTTGCGCCTGTTGGCTGTGCCGTTATGGCATATGATTACTTCACCTGCGATATGATTGAAGCCGCCCACGGCAGAGCCCCCGCTGTTGCAACCGGCATCAAGCGCTGCCGCCCGGACAACATCGTTTTCACCTATCAGGGTGACGGTGACCTGGCCTCCATCGGTATGGCCGAAACGGTACACAGCGCCGCCAGAAACGAGAATATCACCGTAATTTTCGTCAACAACGCCATTTACGGCATGACCGGCGGTCAAATGGCTCCCACCAGCCTGCCCGGTCAGGTAACACAGACCTCTCCCTACGGCCGTGATGTGAAGCACTGCGGCTGGCCCATTAAGGTGTGCGAGATGCTCTCCACTCTGGAAGGTCCGGAGTACATCACCCGCGTAGCCGTGAATAATGTTAAAAATGTCAATAACGCCAAAAAGGCAATCAAAAAGGCATTCCAAAACCAGATCGACGGCAAGGGCTTCTCCCTTGTAGAGGTGGTGTCCGCCTGTCCCACCAACTGGGGTATGACGCCTCAGAAGGCTCTGGAATGGGTGGAAAGCGATATGCTCCCCTACTACCCCATCGGCGTTTACAAGGACCGCACCGCGGCAAAGGAGGCTGAGTAATATGAAAACGACTCAGATTTTGATTGCCGGCTTCGGCGGACAGGGCGTTCTGTTTGCCGGTAAGTTCCTTGCCTACAAGGGCATGACCGAAGACCTGCAGGTCTCCTGGCTGCCCTCCTACGGCCCGGAGATGCGTGGCGGCACTGCCAACTGCAGCGTGATCCTGTCGGACATGCCTGTGGGCAGCCCCATCATCACCCAGCCCGATGTGCTCATCGCTATGAACCTGCCGTCTCTTCTCAAGTACATGGATACAGTAGCACCCGGCGGTCAGATCTTTGTGGATTCCTCTTTGATCGACACCAAGGTCACCCGCACAGATGTGCAGGTGTTCTACATCCCAGCTACTCAGCTTGCCAAGGATGCAGGCTTTGCAACTCTGGCAAATATGGTTTTAGTGGGTAAGGTTATCAAAGAATCCAGCGCTGTCTCCTTCGAGAACAACCGCCAGACCTTTGAAAAGTTTATCCCTGCCAAGAAAGCCAACCTGATCGACATCAACTGTCAGGCGCTGATCACCGGCTACGATTATTAAGAAAGGATGTATCACCATGTTGGATATTAAGATCGTGAGAACCACTCAGCCCAAGGCAAAGCCTGTTCCCGGACAGAAGCTAGGCTTCGGCAAGATCTTCACAGACCACATGTTCGTCATGAACTACACCGAGGGCAAGGGCTGGCACGATGCCAGAGTTGTGCCTTTCCAGAATATCAGCCTGTCGCCTGCGGCTATGGTTTACCACTATGGACAGGAGATGTTCGAGGGTCTGAAGGCCTACAAGAACGCCGATGGCGAGGTGTTTCTGTTCCGTCCGGATATGAATGCCAAGCGTACCAACAGCACCAATCACCGTCTGGTCATCCCCCAGATCCCTGTGGAGGACTTTGTGCAGGCGGTAAGCACCGTGGTGGATGTGGATCGGGATTGGATCCCCACCGAGCCGGGCACATCTTTGTATGTCCGTCCCTTTATCATTGCAACCGATGAATTTTTGGGCGTTGCTCCCTCCAAGACCTACCTGTTTATGATCATTCTGGCGCCCAGCGGCGCTTATTATGAAAGCGGATTGGCTCCTGTTGGCATCTGGATTGAGGATGAGTATGTTCGCGCAGTCCGGGGCGGCATCGGCTATGCCAAGACCGGCGGCAACTACGCAGCCAGTCTGATTGCCCAGCAGAAAGCCCACGATGCCGGTTATTCTCAGGTGCTGTGGCTGGATGGCGTGGAGCGTAAGTACATTGAAGAAGTAGGTGCAATGAACATCTTCTTTAAGATCGCCGGCAAGGTGATTACGCCGGAGCTGAACGGCTCTATCCTGCCCGGCATCACCCGCAATTCCACCATCCAGCTGTGCAAAGCCTGGGGCTATGAGGTAGAGGAACGGAAGATCTCTGCTGAGGAACTGATTCAGGCCCATGCCGACGGCACTCTGGAAGAGGTGTTCGGCACCGGTACAGCGGCAGTCATCTCCCCTGTGGGTAAGCTGCGCTATAAGGACGAGGTCCTGACCATTCAAGACGGTCAGACCGGCCCGCTGAGTCTGAAGCTGTATGATACGATCACCGGTATCCAACTGGGAAGACTCCCGGACGAATTTGGCTGGCGGTTGAAGGTTGGCGAATAAGAACAAGCAATACCCGGTGCAAAGCAATGCGCTTTGCACCGGGTTTGTTTACAGATTTAAAATTCGTTTTGCTGTTTTTCCGGCAATCTGCTCTTTTTCCTCATCGGTAATATTCAAAGACAGGAAGCGCTGCACCTCCTGCACCGGATCCCACATGGGATAATCCGAACCAAACGCCAATCGCTCAGCGCCATACAGGTTAACATAACGCTCCGCAACGCCTTTTTCCATAAACATCAAAGAACTGGAAATATCCATGGCACAGTTCATATCCTGGAGCTGTTCCCGGGCCACCTCGTACATACTGTAGCCGCCGAAATGGGCAGCAATGGCGCTCAAACCGGGAAACATATTCAAAATCCTCCGCAGTTTTACCGGGTGGGAGTAATTATACCGCTGGTCGCCCATATGCAGCAGCACCGGCACCCGTCCCCGGATAGCCTCGTACACAGGATATAGCCGGGGATCGTCAATAGGAAATCGCTGGGAATCCGGATGCATCTTAATGCCCTTTACTCCGGCTGCGAGGAGACGCTCCGTTTCCTCCACCAATCCCTCCATGGCTGCATGGACCGTGCCGAAGGGAATAAACTCCGGATTTTCTTTTGCTTTTTGTAGAATAAAATCATTGATATGTTGTACCCGATCAGGTCGGATGGACACCGGCAAAGTCACAAACCGGGAAATACCGGCTTCCCTCCCCCGGCGCAGCAGCATACTCTCCGTGCCGTTCATATTGCTGCCGCCACTGCCATAAAACTGTTTCACACTGTCGGTAGCCTTTTGGGCAATACCATCCGGGTAAATATGTGTGTGAATATCAATGATATACATCGTCTCGCCTCGGTTTTGGTTGGATTATTGGGATTATTATACCAAGCACAGAGAAAAATGCAAGACTTGCTTATGTCGGGCTGGTTTTTTATTTTCAATTCTATATCCACCAAGATGGCATCCACCGTCCGCCTTTTATGCTCAATAAGAATGATGGCTATGGTGATGGTGGCATCCGTGGGCCGATACCGTAGCAGGTGCAATATGACAATGCTTTTCGTGGCACTGCTCAGCGCTTGTTTCGATTTCAATTGTTACGTGTCCAATTCCGTGTGCACGCAGTTCTTCACGCACCATAGCTTTGATGTTATGAGGCTCATTGTCGGTAATGATGTGCATAGTTGCAAGGTTTTTATATGTGTCCAGACTCCAAATATGAATATGATGAACATCAATAACACCGTCAATTTTTTCTATATGTTCTTTTAACTCTGCCACATCAATATTATGCGGTGTTTTTTCAAGAAATAAACCTACAACCTCCTTAAGATTTCCGGTTGCGTGGATGAGTATAAAAAGCGCTACACCCATAGACATTATGGGGTCAATTATAGAAATATTGGTAAATCGCATTACAACGGCACCTACCAATACAAATGCCCAACCAAGCACATCTTCAAGCATATGCAAATTGACGGCTTTTTGATTAAGAGAAGCCCCTTTTCCGGTAAAAAATGCCGCGCAAAGGTTTACACAGACACCCACGACAGCAAAAATTATCATTCCGTTATAGTTAATTTCGGTAGGTGTAATAATTCTGCAGATGGCATTATAAATTACAAAACCAGATCCAAGCAGTAAGATCACAGTTGTTATTAACCCACCGATAACCGAATACCGCGCATAACCATAGGTATAGCGGTCGTCTGGCTGTTTCTTGCTTTTCTTCTCCAAAAAGTAGGATATACCGATGCTTGCAGAATCGCCCAAATCGTGTACTGCATCAGAAACAATCGCCACACTGCCAGTGAAAACTCCACCAAAAAACTCAAAAATAGAAAAAGACAAATTAAGCACAAATGCTATTAAAATATTTTGCTCCGTTTTCATAATGTCCCCCCATTGACTTGCACCTATTTTATGATACAATTACTCTGTTACCGAATATATTGTTCAGTATTATTGTAGCAACATAGAGAATAACCGCAACATACGATATTATCCGATCATTCATTATGGAACAAATTTAAAAAACTGTACGGAGAAAAATATGGATAGACGACAAAGAAAAACACGGGAAGCAATTTTTAACGGATTTACACAGCTGCTTTCAACAAAGGATTTTAACCAAATAACCGTAGGCGAAATTATCGATCGTGCCGATGTTGGCAGAGCCACCTTCTATTCTCACTTTGAAACAAAGGACTTTCTGCTTAAGGAATTTTGCAAGGAGTTATTTTGTCATATATTCGACAACCAGAATGATGAGGGACACGATCATAAACATATTTTTTCGTGCGAAAGTTCCGAGCCGGTTTTCTTGCACTTGCTTCAGCACCTGCAGAAAAACGACAATAATATACTGGCTCTGTTGTCCTCGCAAAACAACGATTTGTTTTTAAGATACTTTCGTTCCAATCTTGAAAGACTTGTGGAAAGTCAGCTAAATTTATTTGAATCCCGAAAGAATAAAAAGCTTCCTATGCCGTTTTGGAAAAATCATATCGTGTCCACCTTTGTGGAAACAATACGATGGTGGATTGATAACGGTATGAAGGAAAGTCCCGAGGTCATAACCGAATATTTTTTGATGATTGTGTAAACATAGCCGGGGCAAGGAGAAAATGGTAATCTCCCTGCCCCATTTAAGAATCATACTCCCATAAATCACATTCTAAAGCGGAACACGTTTCTTAAATAACTCTTATGTTCTTGCCATCAAATTACAAGGTAACACAAAAGTAACACCACTATTTTCAGATTTCTGCTATACTGTAGTCATCAGGAGGTGTCGCAATATGGAATTCAAAGATAATCTGAAGCAGCTGCGAAAAGATAAGGAACTGACACAGGCACAGCTGGCAGAAAAGCTGTTTGTCAGCCGCAGCACCGTCGCGAAATGGGAGAATGGTCTCGGTTTTCCAAACCCCGAAGCTATGGCTACATTAGAGGAGCTTTTCGACACCACAGCCCGGGAGATCGCCACCAAAGAACCGGAAGCTGTCATCGTAGCAAAAAATCGCAGGTTGCGCCTTGTGGGACAAATCGTTGGCTGGTCAGCCATTCTCGCACTGTTTGTCATTACGAGCATTCTTCCGTTTGCCATCCACAACGGTTATTACGGCTTCACTCCTGATATGGCTGCAGGCGGTTATTCTGACGAGGCATACATCGACACCGGCGATTACCGCATCTACTATTTCACATTTGAAGGTGACTGGGAAGACGGCCGCCATTGGAGCGACCTTCAAGGCTGGAAAATCGTTGAAAAGCATTTTTGGGGATGCACCGTTTCTTACGAAAGTGTGCAGATGCATGTGATTACCAAAGATAATTACGTCGTTGGTCAAATATATTCCATCAAAGGCAAGAACGGTTATTATAATTTACTTAACAAAGCAGGGCACTACAAATTTGAAAGTGCCAAGCAACAGATAGTCTGGGATATTCCGGAAGAATTGATCTGCGCCACATCTGTTACCATCAGTGCTGTGGAATATGAACTCCAGGACGGATTCTTTTTTATCACCCAAAAGCCGGTGGAATGGTTCAAGATCGGCGATGTATGGTACGATGTAATCGAATAGAACACAGCGGGCGGCTATAAGCCGCCCGCTTTCGTTAACGGTATTTTGTTGGTGGCAGATTGCCGCCCCCTATAGCCAGCAAACGAAACCATAAACTACGGATGCTGACACACAACACACGATGACGAGGCCGGCGATAAAAAACATCTTCGCACAACCCCAAGAATAAATCACTGTGCTTGTGGTCAATTACGACCCATACATTCGTGTTCTATAAGGACTAAATTTTATAAATTAGGTGTCGATTTTCGCTGTCTTTTGTCTTTCCTGAGCTTCCCAATGACGTAAATGCCCATAGCCGTGTTTGTTATGGTGCGGCTTCCTTGAAGAAGCTTATAAGACTTACTTACGCAGTGCTTTAGTTGCACAGGGGTAATCAGGGCTACTGTGCCACCGATCAGAACGGTCGTCCTTTGATTTATTTATCAGGGAACTCCCAGAGAACCTCACGGATGATCTCACTGACTGTCGGGTGTGGGAAGATGATCTGCCGGCCATCGGTAACACGGAACTGGGTTTCCAGCATCTGTGCGCCACCCCAGATCATTTCACCTGCATAAGCGCCAATCAAATGAACACCCAGTATGGTACGGTTCTCTTTGTGAACAAGAATCTTGCACAGGCCATCCGCGCCTTCATTTTCCGCAACAAAGCGGCCGGAGTACATCATAGACAGCTTTTTAACTTCATAAGGGATATTCTTTTCTTTGCATTCTTCTTCGGTCTTGCCCACAGAGGCAACCTCAGGCATTGTGTAGATCACAGAAGGGTTAGCATGATAACGCATATAATCCTTCTTGCCCAGGATGGTGTTGACTGCAACCTCTGCTTCACGGTATGCAGTGTGCGCCAGCATATGGTGACCGTTTACATCGCCGATAGCGTACACATCAGGCACATTCGTCCGGCACATAGCGTCTGTAACAATACCGGACCGATCAGTCTTTACCCCGATGGTTTCCAGTCCGATGTTCATATAGTTGGCACGGCGACCAATAGACAGCAGCACCTTATCTGCCTCAATAACCTTTTGCGTTCCGTCAGGTGCTTTTACATACACCTTACCGGGTTCAACCTTCTCACAAGCATGCCCCAGCAGGAAAGTAATGCCCATGGCTTCCAGTTCTTTCTGCAGCCGGGTGCTGATCTCACGCTCGGTAGGGCCGGCAATATGATCCAGCATTTCCACCACAGTGACCTTGGAACCTACGGCGGCATAGTAAGCAGCCATCTCAAGACCGATAACGCCACCGCCAATCACGGTAAATTCCCCGGGGATCCGGGTGAGTTCAAGCACTTCGCGGTTGGTGCATATGAAATCGCCAAGGTTTTCCTTCACACCGGGGATGGGAGGCACAGCAGCAGAAGAACCGGTAGCGATGATCAGTCTCTTACCTGTGTAGGTTCCGGAAGCAGATTTGATCTTAAACCCATCAACACACTTCCCATCAATCGTCGCCTCTTCTTTTACAACGACAATTTTGTGCTGTCTCATTTTTGCGCCAACACCGGACACCAAAGTCTTGACAACTTTACGCTTGCGCTCAATGACCTTTGCCTGATTAATCGTCACATTCTCGGTATTGACACCATACATTGACGCATGCTTGGCATGAAGATAGGTCTTTGCGGAGTTCAAGAGCGCCTTGGAAGGGATGCAACCCTCGTTCAAGCACACACCACCCAGAGAATTCTTCTCAAAAAGCAACGTTTTCAGACCGGCTTGGGCAGCGCGTTCAGCTGCTAAATATCCTCCCGGACCTCCGCCAATGACGATTAAATCATACAATTCCATGTTATATCAAACCTTTCATTATTTTAATTGCTTTACTGCCATACGGCGAATGTCGTCATTGCTGTCATACAGACATTCACGCAAAAGCTCCTTTGTCAGCATCCGGTGTTTAGACAAATACACCAGCGCAGACTCCCGACAGAAAGAGCATGGATTGTATTCATACAATAGCGGCAGCAGGTGCTTTGGATGCGGAATGCCGCTTTTTTCGCGGAAAGCCCGAAAAATATCCATCCCAGCCGCATGAACACTGTCCCAATCCTTTTGGGAGATCATCTCTCGCAAAAGTTCCTCCATCATTCTTTCATCCTGCAGAATATAGTTTGTTGTCAGTATTGAAAAATTTTCTGGTGTTTGAACCCCTTTTCGGACATTATCCAAAGCAAATTCTCGCACAGCAGAATGTCGGATATTCTCCAACGCTCTCCAAGCTGCATTTTTCAACTCTTCACAATTAGATTTGGTATCCTCGATAATGACATACGGATCATCGGGATATGGGCAGCCGGAAAAAGCAGATAGCGCTTCTGCGCGCTTTTCCGGTTCTTTTTGTTCCCGGTACGCAAGTGCATACCGATCCACGGTTTCTCGATCTGCTTTGATCCCCAACCATCGGGATAGTCGGACACCTGTTAAGCCTTCCGGGAAACTTTCTTTTCGTTGTTTCCACAGTTCTTCCCGTGCCGCAACATCAGCCGTTTCTCTTTGCATAAAGCAGACGATATTCTTATCCTTTTTAGCCGCAGCTTCCATAGTTTTTCTGTACTGACCGCCTTTAGACGAGAAAAACCACGCGAAATCTCCATCGCACATATATTTCTTTTCCCGGTACAAGCGGCCAAAATCTCCTGCTATTTGCAGAAAAGATTTGCTGTCAACAGTCAATACCAAGCCAAGCTGCTCCAAATCTGACAATTCGTAAAAAATTCGGCTTGGTCTGCGCTTCCGTGCAAACATCCCGGACAGGATTTCCTGATACTTTTCTTCCAATGCCACTTTGGCGGATTTATAACCATCCGTTGCAAAGAACATCAGAATTTCGCTCAAGTGCAGCAAATCCCAGCTGCCGTTGGGTCGATACGTTCTGAGTGCTTCTGCTGTGGCTTCGATAAAAGTTTCCTTGTCGGGATAGGCGTTTATCATGGTGTAAGTATACAACGACCTTGTTCCCTCACTTTGGGCATCGTATGCAAAGTTCCGCTTACATGCCCATAGAACAAGATCCCGATACTTCTCAGGCTCTTTCCGGACAGCAATCACACATCTGCCAAGTCCTCGGAGCATAGCCTCTTTGAATTCTTTTTTCGTCATATGACCTCCGGTAAATTCTTATTTTGCCGGAACCTCTCCGGCGATTTCCAAGCTATTATGTACAAGCATAGAAAACACCTCCTTAATTTCTATGCAATTATTGTAACATAATAAAAAAGACACCGCAACCACTTAGTTGCGGTGCATTCTAAAATGAAGTTGTTATCCAATAAATCAAGCCATAAACTACGCTGGCACTTACACCGTAGACGATCACCGGGCCGGCGATGGGGAGCGATGGGAGCGCCGCCGGTGGCGGAGTCAAGCGACCTGAGCGAGTGGCCGCGGTCGGTGTGCCACGCAAGCGCGCTGACATCAAGTCGCACACTGGGCACCGCAACAGGGGAACATTTTTGCCCCAACGCATAAGATAAAACCCTCTGCTTGTGGTCAAGTAGGATCCATTAGTTTTTGAAAAAAACATTTACATTAAAATAGGCGGCGTGATATAATAAAGTAAAGTGAGGTGTTACATATGAAACGATTAATTGCTAGTTTTGTTATTATATTCGTTATGGTAGCAGTATGTGGTTGTGCAAAAACGAATGTAAGCGAGAACGCTGACGTTACTTTAACTTTTGTTTATGGAGATAAGAATATTAGTGTAACGTTAGAAGATAGCGAAGCCGGAAAGGTCATAGATATTCTTAACGAAAATAACTACAATCCAGTTTCGTCGGGTGTTCCCTCCTGCGGTTTTGATAAAAACGTTTCGCTGAAGGTTGGCGGTCGTGTTTTTGCAATAGCTTGTGATACTTGTAATTGTATTCAAGATCTTGGTAATTTAAGATATTTTGATATTCAACAAGAGGATATGGATTACATCCATTCCCTATTTGAAAAATACGGTGGATATTTTCCTTGTGCATAATTAAAAGGCTTGACCGATTTGGTCAAGCCTTTTGTTGCGGGCGAACACAGTTCGCCCCTACGGTAACGTGCGATAGGATTTGTAGGGGCGATCTGTGATCGCCCGTCAGAATAATGTCGTTACCCAATAAATAATTCCATAAACTACAGAAGCCACCGTACCGTAGACGATAACTGGGCCGGCGATGGTGAACATCTTCGCACCGACGCCGAGGATGAAGCCCTCTGCTGCTGTCAATATAGGACACGCCCTTTTGCAAAAATATTTACATTAAAATGGTAATCCGTATAACAGATAGTACGAATTAGTGCCAAGATCCACTTTGATTTGATATTGCAACATCTGCTGGCTTATGGTAAAATAAAATCAAATTAATGTTGAGGAGTCTGTCTATGAAATGTAAAGTTTGCGGTGCAGAAAGTGGGAAATACCCTCTTTGCCGTGCTTGTAATATGAAAAAAGAAAAAGGCGAAATAATTAAATGCGGAAAATGTAGTAATTGGCATTACACAAATACGCCTTGTCCAATACCCGCATCTGTAACAAATGACGGAAAATATCTGTACGAAGTAAGAAAAACGCTAATCAGTAAGTCTGAACAAGGATTTTTTTATGCAATAAAATCTTCTGTTCCGGAAGGTTACTGCGTCTTTCCACAAATAAACTTGGCTTCTTTTATAGACAGAACGGATGACGCACGATTTCATAATGAACTGTTCAGAAATGTCGATTTCTTGGTTACTGATGCCGAATATGGGCCGAAATTAATTATTGAAATTAATGATCAAACTCATCTCAATAACGAACGCAAAGAGCGTGATGAGAAGATTTTAAAAATTTGTGAAGAGGCAGGCATTCCCATTCTTAAACTTTGGACTTCCTATGGGATAAATCCCGCATATATAAAAAGTCGTATTGACGAAATATTATGTAAGCTTCCAATGGCTAGAGTACGCCATTTTAGCCAAGTTCAACCTCCTGTACAACCTCCTGTACAACCTCCTGTACAATCTCCTATAACATATGGCCAACAGCCTGTAAAGAAAAAGAATGGTTGTTATGTTGCTACTTGTGTTTACGGCTCCTATGATTGTCCTGAGGTTTGGGTACTTAGGAGATACCGCGATAATACACTTGATAATAAATTTTTAGGTAGAATTTTTATAAAAGTTTATTATGCTTTTAGTCCGACACTTGTGAAATTGTTTGGAAAACAAAATTGGTTTGTTTGTGCTTGTAAATCAATATTAAACAAAATCGTAAATAAACTACAAAACAAAGGTATAGCAACTACTCCCTATAATGATAAGTATTGACTTCCCAGAACAAAAAATGAATTATTTTTCATATTATTTAAGGCTTGACCGGTTGGTCAAGCCTTTTTCTTTAAAAAAGAGTAGTTATAAAGTAAATGACTCCGTATATTACAGAAGCCGAAATTCCATAAACCAGCACGGGGCCGGCGATAGTGAACATTTTGGCACCTACGCCAAGGATGAAGCCCTCTGCTGCTGTCAATATAGGACACACCAATTTGCAAAAATATTTACATTAAAGCGGCGGTGTGGTATAATTGAAAAAAGGAGGTTTTTAATAATGAAACCATTTTTAGGCATTGACCTTACAACAAATAAGAAAAATGAACAAATGAATGGTGAAGAATTTGTGGTAGCAAAACCGGATTTATCACTAACACAATCTTTTGAATCTTCTTCTGAAAATGTTGAGGAAACTATCGAAAAAAGCAAACTGCCGCTTCCTATACGAATTGGACATTGGATATGTGGAGCTGTGGGAGCGCTTGTTGCCATCGGCATAATAAAAGCTTTGGGCGGAGAAGACAGCGTCACCCTCAGCGAAGCATACCAAAACGCTTCTTGGCTTTTTTGGCTTGGCGGTGCTTGTTTGGTGGCTTGGGCACTTCTGAAACTTATAAGTGTGCGCAAAGAAAAGAACGTTTTAGAAACAGAAGAAAGTTCTCAAGTGTTCAATCATTTAGATAAAACCTGTGAAGCAATTCTTTCGGACTTAAAGGTTCCTCAAGATTCAAAAGAAATTGATATTTTGTCTTTCTTTTATAAAGTTAAAGACGACAATATTAAGGTGTGCGAAAAAGGTTTACAAATCGCACCTTATATTAACCCTATTTTTCATATTTTCGCAGATTCAGAAAATCTGTATTTGGCCAATTTGGAAGCAAAATATGCCATTCCGTTATCCACAATAAAAGCAATCAAATCTATTAAGAAAACCATTCGTATTATGGAATGGAATAAAGACGAAGAATTTAACAAAGGACTATACAAGCAATATAAGTTAAGTGAAGATAACTATGGTTGTATTATTTGCAAAAGCTACCATATACTAGAATTTGAACACAATAACGACTTGTGGGGAATTTATATCCCTTGCTATGAACTTCCTGTAATTGAAGATATAACTGGTTTGAAAGCAGATGCTTTTTGATACATACAAAGGCTTGACCCATCGGGTCAAGCCTTTGTCGTTAGAATAATGTTGTAATCCAATAAATAATTCCATACACCACACTTGCACTCACACCATACACAATCACAGGTCCTGCGATGGTGAACATCTTTGCACCGACGCCGAGGATAAAGCCTTCTGCTTGTGTCAACTTAGGACGCAGTGTTTTTTGTCGAAACCAGTAAAATTTTTTCGAAACAGCTCAAATTAGAGTTTTACATATCGTTGGTTTCTGCTATTGGGTTTGTCTGGAATCGTCATGCGAATCAAGTTCAGTTCGATGGCTGGGTGCAGGTAATTTCTGCGGAACCCTTCTTTGGACTTAAGCCCAAGCTTTTCCATCAGTGCTGCGCTGGTGTAGGGTGTATCGTACTCCATAACATCCAGTAGTCGCTTAACGTATACGGAAAGTTGCTCACTATCTTTTGTGAGCTGAACGGAAATATCGTCCAGAATCTTATCGATCTGAGAGAGCATAAACGCAATGAAGTCGGTAGATTCACCGCTTATATGGCACTTGGCAATTGCGTTATAGTAGTCTTCCTGGAATTTCTCAACCTGGCTCTCGATGGGAATGTACTCAAAGACAGGCTTCCACTTAGAAAGGATCGCGGTGTGCCAAAGTCTCGCCATTCTGCCGTTGCCATCGGAGAAGGGGTGGATGAATACAAACTCATAGTGGAACACACTACTGAGGATCAGCGGATGCACCGTTTTTTTTGCCGTCTTCATCCAATTGAACAGATCATCCATCAGCTGAGGGACAAACTTTGCCGGCGGTGCCATAAAGATGCACTGATCGCCGTTAAAGACACCCTCTTCACCACGACGGAAATCACCAGACTCATCTATGAGGTATTTGGTCATGATGCCATGGAGCGTTTTCAGATCTTGAATATTGAAGGGATCGATCTCCGCCAGTTTCTCATAGGCCGCATAAGCGTTTTTGACTTCCTGAATTTCCTTCTGTTCACCCAGAACGGTCTTGCCATTGATAACATCCCGTACCTGTCCCAGGGAGAGGGAGTTTGCCTCGATCCGCAGAGAAGCGTGGATGGACTTGATCCGATTGTTCTTCCGCAGATGGGGTTTTGCCTCCATGTTGCTGGTTGCGGTAATGCGACCCACTTTTTCGGAAATGGACGATACATAGGTCAACATCTCATTTGTGATCGTAAAGGGCGGCTTGTGATCTTTCAAGAAAACACCTCCAACAACTTGCGTACTATCTTGCGTACTATCTGCCCCTATTATACACCATTTGAGATAGAAATCAATCTCTATTATTTTAAAACAGGTAAAGGTAGCATATGCAAACAAGTCAAAATTTTGCAAGCAAATCCGGGAAACTGGAGATAGAAAGTCTGTCTCCAATTTCCCGGATTTATTTGTTATTAGATCTTCTACGCTGCAATTGCGTTGGCATTAATCCGATCTATGACACGCTTAATGCCAAGCCAAACCGACAGGTCAGTAAACACTTCAACCACGCTGCCGTTATCAGTGAAAGGTGCATCCTGTAGCACAGACAGATCCTTCATAAGTCCATTGTGGACGATATATTCCACGATTTGGTTCACAAAGTAGATCTGCCTGCTATCCAAAGATGTATCGTTTAGGAACTCCGCAAAAGCTTCCTTAGCGGCATTCATATCCAGACCCACGATCTCACGGACAAACTCACCCAAAGGCTTGCTGCCGTACTCATTTTCGTAGTCCTGCTTGGTACCAAGCTCACTCCAAAGGATCTCCTCCAGTGCTTTCACATCGGCAGATGTCAGCGGCTTGTTGGTCCTCAGCTTGGCAATAACCGCATTGTCTTGGTTCTGACGAATGTAGAACTCCGCTTTCATCTTGTAGTTCTTCAGATCGTCATTTTCCAGTTCGGATTCATTCCAATCCATAGAAATCAGTTCATCAGCAAAGTTCGTGATGTAGGTCATTCTACCGTTAGGAATGTACTTGATGAGATCTCGCAGGTTCTCACGGATATGCTCAAACTCATTGATACCTGCATTCTCCAAATAGTCCGTGTGCAGGATCTTGTTGATCAGTTCGCTCTGCACCATGATCTCCGGAATGTTTGCAACGGAAGCAATGCCGCTGACCTTCTTAAACAGGTCGGTTCTTGCCTTAGCATACTTCTTGCCCATGAGATAAGCCAATTCAATGCCATACATCAGCGCATCGAAACGCACCGCCTTGGCATCATCCGCATCCGGTGTGATCAGTGGAGCCAGTTCATCCCGCATCTGCAAGGTGTTCTCATAGGTTAGCGCGGCATAATTGTCCGGATTGGAATACAGTTCCACAAACTTAAGGTGCTGCCGAACCGCAAAGTTCTCCTTGTTCAATTCCTGCACCTTGCGGACCATATCGTCCACCAAAGCCTTTCGGAATGCAATTAGTTCCGGTGTCTGATAGGCAATATCCTGCAGTTTGTAGGCGATCTGCGCCTTGAGGCTGAAGATAGCGCCTTGCAATGCGATCTGCAGAGCGGTAGGCTTACCGTTATTCATACGGAAAAACTCAAAGTTTCCGCAGAAGTCGAAGATATAGAACTTGTCCTTATCCACGCCATCCCGCAAGCCGGGACACAGACGAGTACCGCGACCGATCATCTGCCAGAACTTGGCTTTACTCATAACCTTCTTAAAGAAGACCAGATTCAAACACTCCGGCACATCAATACCGGTATCCAGCATATCCACGGAGATGGCAATCTGCGGCAGCTTCTTGGGATCGGAGAACTCATCAATCAAGCTCTGTGCATAGTTGATCTTGTTGTCGATCACCTTGGCAAAGCCGGGTAGATGGGGGTATTCCTTGTTGAATACCTCATAAATCTTCTCTGCATGGCTGTGGTTCTTAGCAAAGATAATCGTCTTGCCCAGCTTCTGACCGTAGTCGATCTTGATGCCTTCCGTCATCAAGATATGCAGCACCTGTCGAATGGTATCCTCATTGAAAACCCATTCATTCAGCGCAGAGGAAACGATCTTCTCCGGCAGTTCGCCGTTCTCGTCCTCAAAAGTAGCCTCATAGGCTTCCCGGTCGGCTTCGCTCAGTTCATCGTAGGCAATGCCCTGCTCGATGAATTTCAGCTTGGTCTCCACGGACATGAAGTCTACCAAGTAGCCATCCTTAACCGCTTGCGCCAGTTCATAGCCATAAGTCGGCACGCCGTTTTCCAGTTCAAAGACCTCATAGGTGTTCTTGTCGATCTCGTCCTTGGGCGTTGCAGTCAAGCCAACCAGCGGCGCATCGAAATAATTGAAAATATCCCGGTACTTGTTGTAGATAGACCGGTGGGCTTCATCGCAGATCACCAAATCGAAATGACCGCAGGTGAAGAGCTTGCCATGCTCGTCCTTCACATTATCGATGCAGTTTATCATAGTCTGATAGGTGGAGAACACGCAGTGGGCGGTGTAGTTGTCTTTTTCCTCGCACAGATTGGTACAGGAGAGGTCAGGCAAGAGATTGACAAAGCTGCGCTTTGCCTGGGTGACCAAGGAGTTGCGGTCAGCCAGGAATAGAATGTTCTTCACCCAGCCGTGTTGCAGCAGCACATCACACAAAGCAATGACAGTTCTGGTCTTACCGGAGCCGGTGGCCATGACCAGCAACGCTTTGCGGCGGTTCTTCTTATCCAAAGCATCGCAGACAGCCTTGATAGCGCCCTCCTGGTAGTAACGGCCCGCAATGTGCTTCTTCACCATCACATTCTTGAGGGACACCCGCATAGTGCGCAAGTTGAACATCTTCTCCAAGTCCCGCTTGGAGTAGATGGTGGCACACTTGCGCTCCGGGTACTGGCCGTCAATGATGTGGGTCTCGAAGCCGTTGGTCAGGAAGATGGCAGGGCGGCGCTTATACTTCTTTTCCAGGATGTCCGCATAAAGCTCTGCCTGCTGACGGCCCTTGGACACATCCACGCAGGTGCGCTTAGCCTCGATGACCGCAAGAGGCTTGTGGGCATCGTCATAGAGCACATAGTCGGCAAAGCCTACTTCGCTCTTGTTGGGCATGCCGGGCAGCTCCACTTCGTTGATCCAGTCCTTGCCCTCTACCCAGCCTGAATCTTCCAACATAGCATCGATGTAGAACTTCCGGGTCTCGTACTCGGAAATATCCAAAGGCTTGGGCACATAGGTCTGCTGCTGCTCTTCGCGACGGGCGGTCAGCTGTTCTTTCAGCTTCTTGTTCTCCTCAATCAGCGCTGTCAGATCCACATCCGGCACAGCAGGCGCAGGTGCGGCAGGAACACCGGTAGGCACAAGGGCAGCGTCAAACTTGGTTTCCGTATACTCGTCCGCATAGCAGTAGGCCACAAAGTCCAGGAAGATGTGCAGATTCTCAAGGCAGAGCATGGCCACCGCTTCCGTGATCTTTCCCGTGTTATGGGCAGCAGTGTTGCCCTTCTTGCGGATAAAGTCCATCCGCTGCCAAAGGTCACCCCCCACGATTTGGCGGAATTCCTCCCGGGACATCAGGCTCTGGAGATTATCTTGGTAGGGCATTTCCAGTTCCTTGTCCACGGAATACATCCACTTCACGGCAAATTCCATTGACCGCCGGCAATTGAGGATACATGCCGCCGGATCGATATGTAAGATCTTCTCCGCCGCAATAGCCACATCCGCAAAGGATGCAAAACCCGGATCAGAGAGCAGGAATTTGAAGTTGGACATGGTTAGTCACCTCTATGCATTTCTATGAATTTATGATACGCCTTCCTTGCCGAACAAAGTCACAAAAACAATTCCACAATTCTGTAGCACTATCATTTAGCTTTTCCGCTTCTTCCTCAAATTGTTTTTCTAGCTCTTGGAGTTTCTCTGGTGCTACTTTTCTGTTGAGTATATATCCATTGTTGTATAACCACAAGTGTGTCGCATTGTGGTTTGGCATGTCCGCTCCAATTGGATATGTTGTCATACTTTGACACCATGTGAATTTCTTCATTTTCTCCCGCAATTCACCTTTAAGCTTTTCTAATTCTGCATCAATAAACTCATTAAACGGATCTAAAAAATCATATTCAAGTCTATAAATTGTATCAAAACTATTCCGGACATGGGTACCACGCAAGTCTTCATCGCGTAATAATTCTCCAGTCGGTCCAGAAAAGACTTGACAGATACGCTCAAAAAGTTGCTTATCAGCATCGCAGATAGTCCCAATTCTTTCCCGAAACCCTTTTTCTATCTTTTTATACCACAAATCACGATGCTGAATCAATTCTGATTCACTATAATGCTTTCCTTTTGGGTGCTTTGGATCGGCCTTACCCATATCAGCATGGCAATCGAAGCAAAGAGGGATGCAATTTTCAAATGTATCTTCTCCACCATAAGCGCGTTGTTTAATATGATGCAATTCCATTTTTGTTCCGCAAAATTTGTGGCATATGCAACAGCATCTGCCACTTGCTACTAAAGCACGTTCTGCAACAAGTTGTGAAAAACTCATAACATACACCTCCTGCATCAATGATTTTTTCAAAAAATCCAGTTTGCCAAAACTTTACCAGATTGCCCATTCTAATTCGTAGGTCTGCGTTTCAATTCCATCGCCCGGCGGCAATTTAAGATACTTGCCGCCGGATCAATATGTAGGATCTTCTCCGTTGCAATTGCCACTTCTGCAAAGGATTGGAATCCTGGATCAAAGAGTAAAAATTTGAAGTTGGACATTGTTGTCACACCCTATTTCAGTCGAGTTTATTGTAATCAATATCGTATCCAATTGCCTTTAGTTCTTTGAGTACACTATACTGCCAACTGGCTGTCTCGGTATAGACAACCCCTTGTAAATCGGAGGGGATCTCAACACCTTTATCTGCAACAAGAACCACCTTTTCCCTGCCTAGCTTACCTATAAAATACCCGGTTTCAAAAACAACATTTTGTCGTGCGCGGTGCATTTCTTTAGGATCGGACTTGGCGTGTCCTAAATCATCTGCTGTGAAAAGGCATACAGCTCCACCCACGTTGCTATTCTTTTCAAATTTCTCAATAATTGTGGCTCCTTGATTTGCTTGCTCATGCAGAATAATGGCCTGAATTCCCTGCTTTTCAATCAGCCTAGCAACAGCTTCTTTGATTTCTCCATTATGACCGTGAACGATAAATACTCTTGAGAATTCTGCATTTCCTTTAGAATTATTTATTGTTGTGCCTTTTGGAGCATCATTATATTCTTTTGAAAGGAGTTGCCGATAGTATGTTAGTTTTGATGTAATATAACTTCTTAACAGTTCGTACTGTTGCTCAATCTGCCTTTTTCTCGTTATAACCGTCTTTACTGTATCATTGTGTATAGGTGCATCTTTAATCGATTTATCCGCTTCTACTAACCAGGTTTCCATTTCTTTTACACTGTGTGCCAACATGCCCTTGTCTTCTATAGTCTTAATATCGATATACTGGTGCGTAGCTGATAGTTCGATTTCTTTTGCCTTTTCTCGTGATAACCCCTGTAGCATTAGGACTTTAATTATTTCATTCCTTTGCACTGCATTTGCTTTATCACTTTCACAGAGCGGACATTGCCAATGAGCTAACAAGCTATACCCAAAATAGTCACAACACTCTAGCGCAAAGGGAAACACCAGAGGTACAACAGTGGACAACGGTGCAATTTGCGCTTTCTCAATAACCTGATCAAGTTTTTCTAATGCTGTCATTCTTTTATTCTCCAAGCATTGTATTTTTGCATCTAAAGCAAAGAGCGCTTATTCTTCTGTTGCAAAACCTATTCTTCTCGGTGGACGCTCGGGTTCTTCTTTTTTTACAGCCATTAGGATAAAGTTAAGCTGTGATACATGCTGGATAAGCTGTGTTTCATTACCATTTATGTATCCATAAAAGTAGAGCATATCTGGGTTTTGATAACCAATGTCGGTAACTTGCATAATCATGTTCGTGCCGAAAGATGCCAGTGCAACACAAACATCAACATCATCTGCTAAATTTGCTTGAAAATCTTCAATTTGCTCTTTTATTTTCTCATATTTCCAATCCGCCATAGAATAATCTCGCATATTAACGGCTTCTATTGCTTTTATGGTTTTTGATAGATCTAAATTATAATTTGGAATCATAGCGTCCATATTTATTCTCCTCACCCAAAATACTGTTGCATCAAGGATTTTTCAGCGATCCCAATTTAGCATTTTCTGTACTATTTCTGACACAACCACTACGCCATTTGCCGCAAGAATAGTTTGACACAATTGCTCAAATTGCCTTTGGTTTACTGCAGAAAGTTCTGAGTAATCTTCTCTAATTTCTCGAACTTTGTCTCCAAGTTTTGCTATAAAAATATCATATTCTTGCTGATCAGTCATTCTATCCCTCCTGTTCTGCATCTATTATATCAAGCTGACAATTGACACACAAGAAAGTAAATGTGTTGTTTTCGTATGGTTTTCGTGCAATTTTTGGCTTATCCAAAGTATTGTTGCATCAAAGATTTTTTCAGCAACTGCAGCTCGTCAAGGCTCTGCTGGATTGTCAATTTTGATTTGTCGGTCTGTTGCATGAAGGCAATAAACCGCTCCTGCATATCAATTGGCAATAACGGAATGGTCAGAGATGAAACTATCGGGACGTTGAGATTCATCATTGTCACGCCAACCGCTTTATCTTCGATGATTTTTCTATAGCCAGGACTTGAAATTATATTTTGCAGGAAGTATGGTTTCATTTTGTTGTTCGGTCTAATAATTATGCTTCCTGTTCCGCATAGTAGCCCTTCTTCATAAACAACAGCGCAACGCCCCATTTCGCCTCGTCTACCAAGAACAAGATCGCCAATCGAAAGACGATATGCCGACAGTTCCTCATATTTCTCATCGGAAACTGTGAGTTTGTCATCGGTGCAGATGTTACCATCAATTATGTGCGATGGATTGACCAATGCGTGACCACCAACGATATAATCTTCCTTGTGAAGCAACGAACCAAACGGGCCGATACGTATTTCTGCTACCTCGCCTAATGTTGCTATTGGCCATCCTTTTTCATTGCGTATCGGATCCCCAAACATTTCGATAAATCGGGATTTGACCATCTGATCCAGCTTTTCAAGCTGCTCTTTCCGCAGGGCAATCAGTTCACTAACTCTATCCAAAGTAGCAGCAATTTCCCGCTGCTTCTCGATACTTGGCAGATAGAACGGAAGTGCGTCGAACACAGGTTTTGTCAAATGCTTCATAGTTGCGCCATGAGCTTCTGATGATGCATTTTCCAAAATATTTTGTACTTGATGGACGAAAAAGCTTTTATCTACTTCCGCTTTATCAAACACAACCTTAAAAATGTGCTGATTCAATACTGCTTTCTCGCCTTTCCAAATGTAAACACCTAGACTTGCAGACCAAGAAATCAATACATCTCCATCATTAACTTCATACTTTGAATGATAGATACCGTTATAACGATTTGCCTGATAAGAATTACCAGTCAAATCCTGTATTCTAATTATGGGTAATCCTTCATTGGACCAGTCAGAGGGCTTAAACGCATAGCCATTTACATAGGTCGCAATGTCACCGAGTTTTGCCATTTCCTCACCCCTTTATCAAAGCAACGAGCGAAACAACTAATGCAACCAGTGCAACTATATTTGAAAACATAGCAGCAACATACTGCCGATCTGTTTCTTTATCGATTTCCTTCGCCGTAAAAACTGTGGACAAGCATATCGAAATCAAAAACAGGCCCAAACAAAATGAAACAATTCCTGCCACAACTTTCGAAAAATCGACTTCAGCCAGTGTGCTTATGTTTGCTAGTTCAAAAATAGTTTTACCGCCATATATCAAGAACGCAATTGCTAGTATACCTGCAATAATTGCAACGCTCCAAAAAACAGGAAAAATAATAAACTTCATCCATTCCCTGGACATGGAATACTTGTTGCTCTCTATATTATTCGCTCGTATAATTGCTTCTGCAAGCTTATCATAATCAATCGGGTCCACGGTTGCCGATACGGAAACAATATCATTTCCTTTTTTCTTCACTACTACCTTTTTCAAAGCATCCCCTCCAATTCGGCAAGACCTGCGGTGATTTGCATTTCCAATTCGTGCAGGTCGGCAAGGATCTCTGTGGTGGAGGGGTACTCTACGGCCACATACTCGGTCTTCTTATACTTGTTGATGGACAGGTCATAGCCGTTTTCCACGATCTCATCCTTGGGAACAAAGAAGGATTTTTGGGTACGCTGACGCTCCGCCTCCGCATCCAGATTGCGGAACCGGGCGATGATATCGGGAATATCGTTCTCCTTGACCTCGGTGCGCTTATCGTCCAGGCTGAAGCCGTCGGCGGTCATATCGTAGAACCAGACCTTGTCCGTGCCGCCGTGGCCGGTCTTGGTGAAGATCAGAATACCGGTGGACACACCTGCGTAGGGCTTGAACACGCCGCTGGGCATGGAGATCACAGCCTCCAGCCGGTTACCCTCCACCAGTTCCTTCCGGATGGCCTTGTGGGCAGTAGACGAGCCGAACAGCACACCATCGGGAACGATGCATGCGCAGCGACCGCCGGTCTTCAGCATCCGCAGGAACAGCGCCAGGAACAGCAGCTCCGTCTTCTTGGTCTTGCAGACCTTCAGCAGGTCAGCGGACACGGTATCCGCATCCAGGCTGCCCTTGAAGGGAGGATTGGCAAGGATGAGGTCATACTTTTCCTTATCGGGGTTCTGATCGGACAGGCTGTCCCGGTACTCGATAAAGGGACTGTCCACCCCATGAGTCATCATATTCATGGCACCGATGCGGAGCATGGTACGGTCCATATCGTAGCCGAAGAACATGTGGTTCAGAAAGTGATCCTTCTTCACACGGTCAAAGAAGATCTCCTTTTTATGGTTTGCCATCAGATATTCCTCCGATGCCACAAGGAAACCTGCAGTACCGCAAGCGGGATCGCAGATGGTAAATTCCGGCTTGGGCTGCATCAGCTCCACCATCATCTTGATGATATGCCGAGGGGTGCGGAACTGGCCGTTCAAACCGGACTGAGCGATCTTGGAGAGCAAATATTCGTAAACATCACCACGGATATCGCTGTCCTTGATCTTCTCCATCTGGTCATAAATCTGATCCAGGCTATCCACCACCTTGCTCAGCAGCAGTGGAGTGGGCAGCTTGAAGATGGCATCGCCCATGTACTTGGAGTAGGCGCTGTCCTTACCTCCACCCAGGTTCTTGATAAAGGGGAACACCCATTCCTGCATGACGGTGTACATTCTACCAGCATCAAAGTCATGAAAAACGGACCATTTCACCTGCTTGCCGTCGATCTTCCGGTCACCCACCTGCACCTCGTCAGCAAAAATGCTCTTGAAGGGCAGTCCCAGCATAGCGCTTTCTTTGGCACGGAGATTGTCAGTGGTATCCAGATCATGGATAAACATCAGATAAGTAATCTGCTCGATCACATCCAGAGGATTCACCAAACCGCCTGCAGCAAAAATATCCCACAAGCCGTCAATTCTATTTTTCAGTTCACCTGTAATCATATTAATCAATCTCCCTATTCCAAGTGTAAGAAGTGTAGCGGCCTCCGCCGATCTTGATGACCTCGCCGCTCTTGACCAAATCATTCAGCGCACGCTGGATGGTGGTCTGGCTGATATCCGGGCACTGCGCCATGATCTCTGCCTTTGTGATTTTGCCAAGGTGGTCATGGATAATGTCACGGACACGGTTTGGTTTGCGGGTATTCTCACTGACGATTTTCACACGATCAGAGAATTCTCGGTAAGCTGCAAGAATGACACCCAGCTGATAGGTCACAAAAGGAATGTAGTTGTTTTCTTCCTCGTGCCAGTTTAGAGAACTTTCCTGCAGATCATCATAGTAAGCACCCTTGGTGCGCTCGATCAACTTTTCAATACTGATGTACTTGCCCACATGATAACCGGCACGGTACAGAAGAAGCAGCGTCAACAGGCGGCTCATACGCCCATTGCCATCGTTGAAGGGGTGGATGCAGAGGAAGTCCAGGATGAACACCGGGATCATCAGCAGCGGATCGTACTGACCGCTATTACAAAGATCGTTATAGGCCTGGCACAACCGCTCCATCGCATCCGGTGTTTCCCATGCGGGCACCGGATGGAACCGGACATGTTTGTTGCCTTGCGCATCCTCTTCGCTGATCACATTATCGGATGGCTTATAGCTGCCGCCGATGCTCATACCACTGAACTTGTACAGATCCCGATGCAGCTGCAGGATCATGCTGGGTTTCACGGGGATATACTCGTAGCTCTCATGGATGGTAGCCAGTACATCACGATAACCGGCGATTTCTTTCTCACTGCGGTTGCGGGGTGTGGTCTTGTCTTTGACGATCTTCTGCAAACGCTCATCGGAAGTGTAGATGCCCTCAATTCGGTTGGATGCCTCGGTACTCTGAATCCGGGCAATCTCAATCAAATGGGTCAGTTCATCCTCCTGCACCTTTGCGTGTTCACCCTTGTGCTCATGGATTTGAGCCAACAGCTGCACGGTCTCCGGTGTCAGGAGCTTATTATATATTTTCTCGTAGTTATAATTACGCATAGAATTACCCCACTCTAGAATTCTGCTTATATTATATGCCCATTATAGCCATTCGTCAAGTCAATTTAGTCATTTTCTTTTATTTGACTAAATTAACATATAAATTATGACACAATCGGCAACTTAATGATGCCAATTTCAGTATGTTACACTTGTCACATTTCCATTTTTTGATATTATAAATAGATAATGCTGCATTTTTATACTATATACGCATTGGGGTGGTGTCTGATATGTACACTGAAATTCTTGAAACACTGGAGTTGGATTCTCGCAACCGGATCCGTTTCAGCTTGGTATCTTTAATGGAACGATATCCTTATTCCGAAATTGTTGTTTCTGCCATTTGTCAAAAGGCAAAAGTATCACGGCAAACTTACTACCGTCTTTTCAGTTCAAAAGATGATGTACTTATACTCCATTTGAATGAGCTTATGAAGGAATACCTGTTGCCAAGGATACTATTAGATAATGCATCTACAAACGAATTCCTACAGTTTTTCCTGTTTTTCGCAGGATATAAAGACTTATTGAAGATACTTTACAGAAATGACAAAATGTATTTGCTGCAGCATGTACTTACCCGTTATAGCAAACTATTCATACAAGAACCTTTCTACCGCGTTGCAATCGGCTATAACTATGCAGTTGATTTTGTTGCGTCAACTTTATGTTCCTTGCTTACAGTCTGGACGCAGATGGAATTCAAGACTGGCTGTTCCACTCTCGCCTCTTTTGCTTCCAGTTTTCTTGAGGCTGTTAATTAAAACGCATCCACTGGTTTCCAGTGGATGCGTTTTTGCATATTATTTTGTATTTTCTTGCATTATAGGACTGTTGTGAGCCAATAAATGAAACCATAAACCACAGAAGCAGCCACTCCATACACAATAACAGGCCCAGCAATAATAAACATTTTGGAACCAACCCCGTTGATCCAGTTCTCGGTTTTAAATTCCACAGCCGGTGAGGCAATAGCGTTGGCAAAGCCGGTAATAGGCACAAGCGTGCCGGCACCGGCGTGCTTGGCAATGTCATCATATAGGCTCAATCCCGTTAACAGCGCGGACAGCACAACCAAGGTCATAGACATAGCTGTTGCGGCATTGGTTTCATCTAAGCCCAGAGCCGTATAACCATTCATAATTAGCTGCCCAATGGCGCAAATCAATCCGCCAATCCAAAATGCGTTGATACAGTCTTTTACTATCGGCGATTTTGGTGCCATATCCTGCACCAGTTTGCCGTATTCCCGTTCCGTCATTGCAATCCCTCCGGAAATAGGATGTGTCAAAACCACTTTTCTATGCAAAAAGCAGCCGGTAATCGGCTGCTTTCTCTTATTACATTGCGCCCTTTCCGGTGAGCACAACCCGAATGGTCATAAAAATAATTTTTAAGTCTGTGCGCATACTACGTTCCCGAATATATTTCAGGTCCGATTCTACCCACTCATCAAAAGATCGGCTATCACTGCGCCCTTGGCACTCATGGTAGCAGGCAAGTCCGGTTTTTACATCCAGACGGTGCATTTGATAAGGTGTATACTGCGCAACCTCACGGGGTAGAGGCGGTCTTGGCCCAATAATGGACATATCCCCCTTGATAATATTTACAAGCTGCGGCAGCTCATCAATACTTGTTTTACGAATAAAGTTGCCCACCTTTGTAATCCGGGGGTCGTTTTTCATTTTAAAGGCAGGACCGTCCAACTCGTTTTGCGCCATAAGCTCATCCAGCTTTTTGTCTGCATCAGGACACATAGAACGGAATTTATACATTTGAAATTCCTTGCCGTCCTTGGTCATTCTGGTTTGCGTATAAAAGACCTTTCCGCCGTCTTCACACTTAATCGCAATTGCAACAATTAAGAATACCGGACTGAAAACGATCAGCGCCAGAGCAGACATCACCAAATCAAAAACACGCTTGCACACGTCATAAACCGGTTTCGGCGCAGGCTCTTCATACTGTACATCCGCCGTTGTGCTATGTTCTTTCTGTATTGTTTGCATAGCATAGCTCCTTATTTCTATCTAGGGTCTTACAATTGTTCGTTAAATAATTTTGAAAGTATTCTAGATTTCCCGGATATTCAATGCTCTATCCGCAAAAAGCTATGATACATTTCTCGTTTTTGGAATCATTTGGAAAATAATTTTTCCATTGCCGCACGGGCAGCATTCTGCTCTGCACGTTTTTTGCTGCTGCCTACGCCTTCACCTACCACCACACCGTTGAGTAAAACCGCAACGCAAAACTGCTTATCGTGGTCGGGTCCGATTTCTGATAGAAGCTGATAGCTCAGCTCCTGATTCTTTTTCTGCTGCACCCGTTCCTGCAGTGCTGTCTTATAGTCCGCATTCTGCAGGCGATCCACCGGCACGTTACATAAAATATGCTGCCGGATAATACTCTGCGCAGCATCCATACCGCCGTCCAAAAAGCTGGCAGCAATGATACTTTCCACAGCATCGGCAAGAATAGAGCCTCTGGCTCTGCCGCCGCTTTGCTCCTCTCCGTTGCCCAAAAGCAGATGCTTGCCCAGCTCCACACGATTGGCCACAGCCGCCAATGCCCGTTCACAGACCATATCTGCCCGCATCCGGGTCAGTTCACCCTCCGGACGGTGGGGAAATTGACGGTACAGGTATTCTGCCACCACCATACCCAGAATAGCGTCCCCCAAAAATTCCAAGCGCTCATTGCTTTTCAGGCTGTCGTGCCAACGCTCATTGGCATAAGAGGAGTGGGTCAGCGCTCTTTGGAGCAGCGTTATGTTTTTAAACTGATATCCAATTGCCGCTTCCAAATCTTTAATCATGCTCGGTCTCCTCCGATTGTGCCAGTGTTCTCAGTGCTTCCTCCAACTCGCTGGAAATATCGCTGCTTACCGCATCCATAGCCTGACGCACCGCATTACGGAATGCCAGTGCATCTGACGAACCGTGGGCTTTAATAACCGGCCTTTTAATTCCCAAAAACTGCGTGCCGCCAATTTCCCGGTAATCCAGCATTTTCATAACCTCATCCACACCGGGCTTGCAGAACAGATAGCCGATTTTTGAGAAGATGTTTCGCTTAAAAATCCGATTTTTCATAAGGCTTCCCATAAACATGGCAGTACCTTCAATGGACTTAAGTAAAACATTTCCGGCAAAGCCGTCACACACTACCACATCCACAGCGCCCAGAGGCACATCTCTTGCCTCCACATTGCCTACGAAGTTCAAGCTTCCCTGCTGTGCCGCCTGTATAAGCAGTGCATACGCCTCTTTCTGCAGCGGTGTTCCTTTGGAATCTTCCGTTCCGATATTCAAAAGTCCCACTTTTGGGTTTTCCACACCTAAGTATTTTTTTGCGTATAATGCGCCAACCATACCAAACTGAAGCAAAAACTCAGCTGTACACTCCGCATTTGCGCCGCAGTCTAAAATAACCGTCTTTCCGCCGGCTTTATTGGGCATAACCGGACCCATAGCAGCGCGGCGTATCCCCTTGACCCGCTTAACAATCAAGGTCGCGCCGGATAACAGCGCGCCGGTGCTTCCTGCAGAAACAAAGGCATCACCATTGCCCTCGGAAACCATACGCAGCCCGATAACCATTGATGAGTTTTTCTTTTTCCGAATCACATTGGCAGGGTCGTCGTGCATATCCACAACTTCATCGGCGTGGGCAATTTCAATGCCCTCCGGTAAATCGTGAACGCCGTGCTTGCCCATAACCTCTAAAATCTCATCGCCTTTTCCCACCAGTGTGATTTGCGCGCCAAAATCCTTTGCCGCCTGAATAGCACCCAACACCGGTGCCTCGGGAGCATGGTCGCCGCCCATTGCGTCAAGAATGATTTTTATAATACGCACCTCATTTCTAAATGCCCTGCTGTACCAACCTGTCAATGATTTCCAAGGACCTGTTGGCGAGGGCAAGATTTTTTTCGGCCTTTTTTCTAATTCGTTGCTCCAGTGGAGCAATGATGCTGAAGTTCACATTCATAGGCTGGAAATGCTCAATGCGTTCGTCGCTGATGTACAGGCCCAAAGCACCGATGGCCGTCTCCTTGGGAAAATCAGGAATCCGGCGGTCCTGCAAGCGGGCAGCCATAGCAACCGCAGACAAATAGCCCGAAGCCGCACTTTCCACGTATCCTTCCACACCGGTCATCTGTCCGGCAAACGCCACCAGCGGATTTCGCCGGTCAGCATAGTACCGATCCAACAGCTTGGGAGATTGTAAAAAGGTATTGCGATGCATCACACCATAGCGCACAAACTCCGCATTTTTCAGGGCGGGAATCATAGAAAATACCCGCTTTTGCTCAGGAAATTTCAGATGCGTCTGAAAGCCCACAAGATTAAATACGCTCTTTGCTGCGTTGTCCTGCCGCAGCTGCACCACCGCATATGGCTCTTTGCCTGTATTGGGGTCAACCAAGCCTACCGGCTTCAAAGGTCCAAACCGCAGGGTATCCTGTCCCCGACGGGCCATAACCTCCACAGGCATACAGCCTTCAAATACGCGCTTATCCTCAAAGCCGTGAACCTCTGCCTCCTGAGCAGAAATCAGCTCCTTCACAAACGCCTCGTATTCTTCCTTATTCATAGCGCAGTTAATATAGTCCGGCGTACCCCGGTCATATCGGGATTGCCACCACGCCTTTGTCATATCAATAGACTCCGCTGTGATGAGCGGCGCAGCCGCATCAAAAAAGTGTAGATGCTCTGTCCCGAAATATGCGCCGATTGCATCGGATAAGGCATCCGAGGTCAGCGGTCCTGTTGCCACAATGACCGGTCCTTCCGGCACCTGAGTGATTTCCTCGGAATAAATTGTGATATTGGGGTGGTTGCGAAGCTTTTCCGTAACGAGATCAGAAAAACGCTGCCGGTCTACAGCCAGACATCCCCCGGCTTCCACCCGAGTTTCTTCCCCGCAGGCTAGAATTAAGCTTCCCAGCCGGCGCAGTTCTTCCTTTAACAGGCCAACGGCATTTTCTAAACGGTCGCCCCGAAGAGAATTGGAGCAAACAAGCTCTGCAAAAGTATCGGCATGGTGGGCAGGAGATTTCTTTCCGGGCTTCATATCATAAAGCGCAACTGAGATACCCCGGTTGGCAAGCTGCCATGCTGCTTCCGCGCCGGCAAGTCCTGCGCCGATAATTTTTACTGCGCTCATGCCTTTTTGCCTCCTGTTTTTTTACCCTTGGCTTTTGATACCTCTTTTTTAGTAGGCTTTTTGCTGCCGTCTGATGCTTTTTCCGAAGCCTTTTTGTAATATCCCCGTTTATCCTCCGGCAGGAAATTGGTGCAGCTTTCGTTGATACAGAAAGGCTTCATCCGACCCCGTCCGGACTTTTTAAACAGCGTTTGTCCACATACAGGACAATCCTCAGCGGTGGGAACATCCCAGCTCATAAAGCCGCAGTCTGCGCCCTTTTCGCAGGCATAATAGGCAAAGCCCCGCTTGGAGGTCCGCTTCAAAATCGTACTGCCGCACTTAGGGCAACGGCCGGGCATTTTTTCCACAATTGGCTTTGTATTCTTGCACTCCGGAAAACCGGGGCAAGCCAAAAATTTTCCGAACCTGCCGATTTTGACCACCATATTCCGTCCGCAATCTTCACAGACTTCGTCGGACACCTCATCAGGCACCTTCAGACGGACACCCTGCAGAGCGCTTTCTGCCTCCTCAAGCTCCTTGTGGAACTGCTGATAAAAATCCCCAAGAACGCTGCGCCATTGCTGCTTTCCGGTTTCTATCTCATCCAAAAGATTTTCCATATTGGCGGTAAATTCCACATCGATAATATCCTGGAAACGCTCCAGCATCAGTCCGGTGACCACCTCACCCAAGGCAGTAGGTGCTAACCGTTTATCGGTTTTCTGGACATATTCTCGTTCCTGTATCGTAGAGACGATGCCGGCATAGGTAGACGGACGGCCTACGCCCTTTTCTTCCATAGCCTTAACCAGCGTCGCCTCGGTATATCGGGCGGGCGGCTGGGTAAAGTGCTGCTCCTTTTTGGTATCCGCAGCCAGAGCCTTATCCCCCTCCTGCAAATCCGGCAAGGGATATCCGACGATTTCTGACTCCTCGTCTTTGCCCTCCTCATAAATCGCAATAAAGCCGGAAAATTTCAGGCTTTGATGGGTGGAACGGAAGGTATGCCCCGCGCACTGGGTATCAATGGACACAGTATCGTACACCGCATTTGCCATTTGGGACGCCAAAAAACGGCTCCAAATCAGCTTATACAGCCGATACTGTTCTTTTGTCAGGCTGCTTTGAATCTTCTCCGGATCCAGCTCCACATGGGTTGGGCGGATTGCCTCATGGGCATCCTGCGCCCCGGATTTTGTTTTAAAGGTGTGGAATTTTCCGTAATAGTATTCTTTACCGTAGCGATTGCGGATAAAGTCAGCTGCCGCTGCCATAGCTTCATCAGAAAGGCGTAAAGAGTCGGTACGCATATAGGTAATTAAACCCAATGTGCCTTCCCCTGCTACATCCACGCCCTCGTAAAGCTGCTGCGCTATGGCCATAGTGCGCTTGGGGGTCATATTCAGCTTCCGGGATGCCTCCTGCTGTAAGGTGGAGGTGGTAAAAGGCGGCGAAGCGGTACGCTTTTTCTCCGCCCTCTTGACGCTGGTAACGGTAAATTCTTTACCGGTAATATCTCGGATAACTGCGTCGGTTTGTTCCTGACTTTTCAGTTCTGTTTTCTTGGTATCTCCATGATAATGAGCAACAAAGGAGCCGGGCTTTCCAATGCGGTTTAAATAAACCTCCAAGGACCAGTATTCCCTGGGCAGAAACGACCGGATTTCGTTTTCCCGATCTACCACCAAACGGGTGGCAACAGATTGAACCCGTCCGGCAGACAGGCCCCGGCGCACCTTTTTCCACAGCAAGGGTGAGAGCTGATAGCCAACAATCCGGTCCAAAACCCGGCGAGCCTGCTGAGCGTCCACCAAAGAATAATCAATACCTCTCGGGTTTTCAATCGACTGCTTGACCACCTTTTGGGTAATTTCGTTGAAGGTTATCCGGTATGCCTTTTCATCCGGCAGCTGTAAAAGCTCTTTTAAATGCCAGGAAATTGCCTCGCCTTCCCGGTCCGGGTCGGTTGCCAGATAGACTTTATCTGCCTTTTTCGCTGCCTTGCGCAAATCGGAAATAATATCCTCCTTGCTCTGCATCGGAACATACTCCGGCTCAAAACCGTTCTCGATATCTACACCTATTGTACTTACAGGCAAATCCCGCAGATGACCCATACTGGCCTTAACCACGTAATCCGCCCCCAGATATTTTCCGATGGTTTTCGCCTTGGAGGGCGACTCCACAATTACAAGATTGGTTTTGTTTGACATAATGTCCTCCGTTAACATAATCCCTAAGATCTGTTGGCAGATACCAATCCGCCCGGGTGATTAGTCACCACCCCTTTGATTGCCAGCTTTGTCAGCACACCCAGTACCACCGCAGCAGGCAATCCTACCTGTGCAATAACCTCGTCAGCAGGTCTTGCTGTACTGTCCAGACACAGATAAATTGCTTTTTCCTGCTCGCTGAGCGTAGAAAGTATATTTTCTAGGTCACTATACGCGCTAGGACCTGAATTGTCAATGTATTTTTTGTCAGTCTCTGCTCTTGGAATGCTGATTTCCTCCGCTACCATCAATATGGGCGCTTCTGATTTTCTGTTCTCCACAGCCTCAGGATATATGGATGCATACTCCTTCACCACGTCCCAGCCAGAGAAAACCGCAGCACCGCAATCCTGCAAAAGGGCATTGCTTCCTGTGCAGGTGGCAACATCAATATTCCCCGGAACAACAAAAACATCCCTGCCCTGGTCAAAGGCATTCCGCGCGGTAATTAACGCCCCGCTTTTCTCCGGGGCCTCCACCACCAATACACCGTCTGCCAAACCGCTTAGAATTCGATTGCGCTCAGGAAACTGCCAAGGCTTCGGCTCTGTTCCCGGAGGGTATTCGGCAATCAAACAGCCGTGTTCCGCAATTTTCACAAAAAGCTGCCGATTTGTTTTGGGATACACCACATCTACGCCACAGCCAAATACCGCAACTGTCTGTTTCCCCGCCTCCAATGCACCCTTAAGCGCCATGGTATCAATTCCGGCTGCACCGCCGGATACCACCAAGCCGCCACAGGCTGCAATTTGCTTAGAAAGACGCTCTGCATTCTTTAACCCGTAAGCAGAAGCCTTTCGCGTTCCCACTACAGAAATCACCGGCTGCCCATCAAAATCCGGCAACACGCCTTTATAATATAGTACCAAGGGTGCATCGGTAATGTTTCGTAAACGACTGGGATAGGACACATCCCCAATTGTTACAATGCCAATTTGTTTTTCCCCACAGCTTTTTATCACAGCCTTCGCCGGGGCTAAATCCTTATCCTTCAGCGCCTGTGCCATTTCCCCGGTAATTTCAGGAATATGGCTATAACGCTCCATATGATATAAGTCCTCCGGGTTTGGAAAATGCGTAAGCAGTGCCAATTTTTGTCGCAAAGACAGTTTTGGCAGCAAAGCATACCATATCCAATGTATTACCATTTTCCTCACCCGTTTCTTTCTTTATTGCTGCATCTGCCACATTACGATGGCCGCAGCAATGGCGGCATTTAATGATTCGCACTGAGGTTGCATAGGGATAATTAATTCTGTCTGTGCGCTTTGGATAATCTCTTTCCGTACACCCTGTCCCTCACTTCCCACTACAACGGCCAGCGTTTTCAGGGGTGCTTTTCGCAAATCCATAGCCCGGTCACTCAGTGCTGTCACTGCAACGGGAATGTTTTTCCGGGCGCATTGAAGCTTTGCTGTTTCCCAAGAGGTTTGCTGCACGCTTATACGAAATACCGCACCCATACTGGCACGGACAACCTTATGGCTGTATGGGTCTGCACAACCCTCCAGCAGTGCCACCGGAACTGCAAGCGCGTCTGCCGTACGCAGAATCGTACCCAGATTCCCCGGGTCCTGAATGCCGTCCAAAAGCAGCATTCCCGGCTTTGGTTCAAAGGGCGTTTTCTCCGGCAAACGGCACAAAAACAACGCGCCCTGAGGCGTTTCCATAGGGGAAACAGACTGCATCACTTCACCGGGTACACGAACGACTCGAACACCATCAGGAACATCTGCCTTTACACCGTCAGACAAAATTACGGTATCCAAACCCGGCCACCAACGAACAGCCTCGGCAAGCAGCTTTGTCCCGTCTGCCACAAACAGACCCGCTTCCTCCCGTTCCTTTTTAGAGGCCAAAAGCCTGCGCACCTGTTGCAAAAGCGGATTTTTCCGCGACGTTATTCTTTCTTCCATCATAGCTTCTGTACGGCATTCAGAGCATTTGTATCGCCTAAAACCAGCATAACGTCCCCTTGGGCAAAGCAGAAGCCGGCTGCAGGAGAAACGGTGATTGCCCCGTCACGTTTAACGGCCAAAATATTAATGCCCAACTTTGCCCGAATATTTAAATCCAGCAGGCTTTTATTCTGCCATGCATCGGGAACAGGCATTTCCACAATGCCGTAATCCTCGGAAAGCTCTATATAATCCTGCACCTTCAAAGAAGACAAGCTTTTGACAATCCGATCTGCCTGTTCCTGTTCCGGAATCACAACTCTGTCAGCTCCCAGCTTTTGCAGTACTTGACGATGGGTTTCGTCGTGGGCTTTGCAAATAACATAGGGTACGCCCAGCTCTTTTAAATTTATGGTAGCTAAAACAGAATCGGCAAGGCTGTCACCGATGGCAACCAACGCACAGTCAAAATCCTTTACGCCCAAAGCCCGAAGCACTTCCTTGTCCCGGGCATCCGCCACAACCGCCTGAGTTACACTGTCTGCCAGCTGCTGCACCAAATCCGCATTTGTGTCCATAGCAAGAACCTCACAGTTCTGCTGGCAAAGCCGTTTGGCTGCCTGTGTGCCGAAACGGCCAAGACCCACAATTACAAAAGACTTCATACTTTCCCTCCTTAAAAACCCAACAATCAACCAATTAAAAGATTTGTGTAAGCATAGCGGAAACGATCCTCCGCCCTATCTCCCATCAAAAAGCCAAGACTAATCGTCAGAATACCCACACGCCCGAAATACATAAACAAAATAATCATCAGCTGCGCCGGAAGATTCAAAACCGGGGTAACACCGGCAGTCAAGCCAACGGTTGCCAAAGCCGAAACGGCTTCAAACAAAGCATCGGTAAAGCTCACGGGGCAGGTTGCCGTAATAAATACCGCCCCTGAAACAGCCAGTCCTGCCACCAAGCCGGCAATGGTAGCTGCGTCCATTATCCTGTCCTGCGCAATCGTTCTGCGAAACACGGTAACGGTGCTTCTTCTCCGGGCGCGGGCAACCATAAATAAAACCAGCACCAAAAAGGTTACAGTTTTGATGCCGCCGGCAGTTGAGCCGGAGGAGCCGCCAATAAACATCAAGATAATGCTCACCGCTTTTGAGCCCTCCGTAAGCGCCGCCTGGTCTACCGAGGTAAACCCGGCAGTACGCACAGTCACTGACTGGAAAAGGGCATTGAGAATTTTTGTCGGCGTATTCATACTGCCAAGGGTCTCCGGATTATTCCACTCCAAAAGGGCAATAGCCAGTGCGCCGACAGCAAGCAGTACAACGGTTATGAGCAGCACCAATTTGGTGTAGACACTAAATTTTTTAAAGCTGCGTTCTGTAGCGACCTCCTGCCAAACGAAAAAGCCCAGACCGCCTATCACAATCAGTGCCATCAGGGTAATCAATACCACCGGGTCTTCGTTAAAATAAATCATATTGGCATTGGGCGCAAAACTCCCCACAATGTCAAAGCCTGCATTACAAAATGCGGATACGGCGTGAAAGACACTCCATTTGGCAGCTTGCGCAAGACCGTATTCCGGCAAAAACCGGATAAACAGCACCGCCATACCGGCTGCCTGAATGGTAAGGCTTCCCAACAAAACCCATTTCTGAATCTTGACCACGCTTTCCATTTCGCTGACACTCAGCGCCTGGGCAATTATCATACGCTGGCGCAAACCGATTTTTTTGCGCAGCGCAAAAATCACCAGAGAGGCCACCGACATAAAGCCAAGTCCGCCAATTTCAATCAGGCAGAGAATAACAGCCTGTCCAAAGCCACTCCACATTGTCCATGTGTCCCCTAAAATCAAACCTGTCACACAGGTGGCAGAGGTAGCTGTAAACAGCGCAGGAATAACACCGTGAGACTGTCCGCTGCGAGACGCAACAGGCAAGGCCAGCAAAATTGTTCCAAGAAGAATAATTGCCGCAAATACCACCGCAATAATCTGCGTAGGTGTCAGCTGCAGCTTCCTTTTGTTTCCGGACACAATGTCGCCTCCTTTTTAGCAATTATCCTTATATTATACCATTTTTTCTTATTATTTCAAGTATTGATATAAAACGGTGGACTCCGATAATACAGAATCCACCGATTTTTCAGAAAAAGCCAAAATAGCCTGCCCCAATACCCAATACTGCCGATATGGCAATAATCAGTATGGGATGCACCTTTTTAAAGGCAAGCACCAGCATTGCAAGGAAAATTGCGCCGGAAATATAAAATCCGATGCCCGAAAACGTAGAAACAGACAGTCCGGCGGGGAAAAATACCGTAAGCAGAACGCCCAGCACCGCATTGGCAATCAAGCCGACCACCGCAGGCTTAAGGCCGGACATACAGCCCTGAACAATCCGGCTGTTGCGAAACTTGTCGTAGCATTTTGCAACAATCAAGATGATTACAAAACTGGGCAATACAACGCCCAGAGTTGCGCAAAATGAGCCAAACACAGACCCAAGCGCCGAGCCGCCCTGTCCTCCCATAACAGAACCTATATAGGTTGCCATATTGATGGCGAACGGACCGGGAGTGGATTCACTGACTGCCACAAAGTCGATCATGCTCTGCTGGGAAATCACATCCCCCCAGCGAGCCCCTACCTCCTGCTGTATGAGAGGAAGCATGGCATAGCCGCCGCCAAAGGTAAAGGCACCGATCATAAAAAAGGTATAAAAAAGCTCCAAATAAATCATTTTTGAGCCCTCCTGTGCGCCAAAAGGGATGTAATCAGTCCAAATACAGCGCAGCTGATAATCACAATCAGCACATCCACCTTCAAAAATGCAGTTAATGTAAATGCGCCGGCCATCACCGCATAGGATACCCAATTTTTCTTACTCTTTTGATACATAGACCACAACGCCTTAAATAAAAGCGCCAGCACGCCTACCCGAATACCGCCAAACGCATACTGTATCACTTTCAGCTCCTGAAATTCCCGCAGAATATAGGAAATACCCAAAATAATGCAAAAAGACGGCAGCACTACGCCCAGAGTCGCGCAGAATGCCCCAGCCACACCTGCGGTGCGGTACCCCACAAAGGTAGCAGAATTGATGGCAATCGGACCAGGGGTGGACTCGGCGATTGCGATAATCTCCAGAATATCCTCATCGGTAATCCAGTGCTTATTTTCCACGGTTTCTTTTTGAATCAGCGGAATCATGGCGTAGCCGCCACCAAAGGTAAACGCCCCAATTTTAAAAAATGTACAAAACAGAGCCCACAGCTTTTGAATGTTCACGCAAACGCTCCTTACTGGTAATGTTTGGCTTAGTATACCATTTTATTCCTGAAAAAGCAACTGTCAGGCGACAGTTTCCTGCCGCCTGACAGTTGCTTTTAGATTCTTGCCACACCGGTTCTGCGGGCAGCCTCGGCAACCGTCTTGGCATCCTCCGGGAAAATTTCAGGAGTGGGATTTGCACAGGCAAAAGAAGGCATCCACATTGCCGAAGGACTTAAACAAAGCGCACTTGCCCTCCATAACCGGCATACCGGCCTCCGGGCCAATATCACCAAGACCCAAAACGGCAGTGCCGGCGGGTCAATTCATAGGATTTATTCACATCCTTCTAAATTTCCAAGCAGGGCTGGGTGTATATGCCAGAGAAAGGTCCTCCTTTGTCTGGCAAGCAACAGTGCTGACAACCTCAATTTTGCCGCCCCACTGGGCATGTTTTTTAAGATTCTTTTGCGTAATTGATGATCCATCATCTTTTTTGTATCTATATAACGCAGCCGGAAATCCCGGCACAATCAAAAGGCATTGTACACAAGAAGTCCAGCTGCGTCAATATATTTTCAGTTTTTTAAGAAGTGATTACTTTTGCTTTAAGTACGCCGCCCGACCGGTTTCGTATAAGTTGTTGCCCTGACTGTCAATAATTACAACCACCGGAAAATCCTCCACCTCCAGGCGACGGATCGCTTCTGCGCCCAAATCATCGTAGGCAATCACCTCTGCTTTTTTGATACATTTGGACAGCAGCGCACCGCAGCCGCCGATGGCGCCAAAATACACCGCACCATGCTCTTTCATAGCCGCAATCACCGCGTCGTTGCGCTTACCCTTACCAATCATGCCGGTCTGACCCTGGGCAATCATTATGGGGCTGTAAGCATCCATTCGGTAGGATGTGGTAGGACCGGCAGAGCCAATTGCCTCGCCGGGGCGGGCAGGGGTAGGTCCTACGAAATAAATAATGCTGTCCTTAACATCCAGCGGCAGGGGCTTTCCCTGCTCCACCAGCTCACACAGACGCTTATGAGCAGCATCCCGGGCGGTATAAATCACACCGGAAATCAAGCAGCTGTCGCCGGATTTCAGCTGGCGCGCCTTTTCACGGGTTAAGGGAGTTGTTATGGAAATCGGCATATCAAAGCACCTCCGTCTTATGTCTGGTAACATGGCAGTTAATATTTACGGCAATGGGCAGTCCGGCAATGTGGGTGGGACATTTTTCAATGTTCACACACAGCGCCGTGGTTTTGCCGCCAAAGCCTTGAGGGCCGATGCCCAATTCATTGATTTTTTCCAGCATTTCCACTTCCAGCTCTGCCCAGAAGGGTTCCGGATTGCGTTCGTCGGCAGAACGCAGCAAGGCCTTCTTCGCCATAAAGGCTGCCTTATCAAAGGTGCCGCCCACGCCGACACCAACAACAATGGGCGGGCAGGGATTAGGGCCTGCGTCTTCAACAACCTTTAAAATAAAATCCTTAACGCCCTGCAGTCCGTCAGAGGGCTTAAGCATCTTAATCTGGCTCATATTCTCACTGCCAAAGCCCTTGGGCGCAACGGTAATTTCCAGCTTGTCGCCGGGTACGATGTCATAGTAAATCATAGCCGGAGTGTTGTCACCGGTATTAACCCGATCCAACGGGTCACGGACAACGCTCTTACGCAAATAGCCCTCGCCGTAGCCTTGACGGACACCCTCATGGATCGCCTCGGATAAATTACCGCTGACATAAACCTCCTGTCCGATGGTAACAAAGACGCAGGCCATGCCGGTATCCTGGCAGATGGGGCGGGCGGTAGCGTCAGCAATCTGGTAATTTTCAACAATTCGTTCCAGAATTTCCTTTGCCTGAGGCCAAGTCTCCTCCTGGAGACTGCTTTGAATACGGCTTTTCATATCCTCTGGCAAAAAGCAGTTCGCCTCAATACAAAGCTTTTTAACGGTTTGGGTAATTTCTTGGGGTGTAATCTGTCTCATAACGGGCCGTCCTTTCGTATTCCTTCAAACAGAATAAACTTTTTGTATCGTACATCAATACGGTCACTATGCCGATATATCGCTATCGAAACACAGTAAATTGTCCTTGTATTTGCCCATTTATTATAGTTTATCTTCTACAAAAATGCAATATGATATTATTATTCGTCATAATGCACAATTCTTTTTCAAATAAATTCCTATATTTAATGTGATTTTAATAAATGTCTTATTGACTTTCTTTGAAAGTTATATATAATAGAGGTATACGTGTTAAACCTTTTTCATTTCTAACCTCTCTTTTCATGGAAAACCCGGTATCGTCTGGTCAACGATACCGGGTTTTTCATATAAACAAACGAAAGACCGCATCTTCTGCTTAATAGTTTTCCGCGTTAACCTCAAAGTAGCTCTGGGGATGTGCGCAGGTGGGGCAAAGCTCGGGGGCTTTGGTACCAACGACAATATGTCCACAGTTCCGGCACTCCCAAATCTTAACCTCGCTCTTGGAAAAGACCTGCATAGTCTGCACGTTCTCAAGCAGCTTGCGGTAGCGCTCCTCATGGTGCTTTTCAATGGCAGCTACCAAACGGAATTTTTCTGCCAGTTCGGGGAAACCCTCCTGCTCGGCGGTTTCTGCAAAGCCGGCATACATATCTGTCCACTCGTAGTTCTCGCCCTCAGCAGCGTGTGCCAGATTTTCGGCGGTATCGCCAATGCCGTTTAATTCCTTAAACCACAGCTTGGCGTGTTCTTTTTCATTCTCCGCTGTTTTTAAAAACAGTGCGGCAATCTGCTCAAAGCCTTCTTTCTTTGCCTTGGATGCAAAATAGGTATACTTGTTTCTTGCCTGAGATTCCCCTGCAAATGCTGCCTCCAGGTTTTTCTCGGTTTGGGTGCCTGCGTATTTGTTTGCCATAGAAATTTCCTCCTTATATTTTATATTTTGTAAAATTGTATCACATTTCTTTAAATTTGAAAAGAGTTAATTTAATATTGCCACACCCAAATTTAAATATCCCGCAAAGGTAACCCAGAGAATATACGGCAGCAGCAAATCCCCTGCCTTTTCATCGATTTCCGAAAAAGCACGAATTGTCAGGAAAATCAGTATCCACAGGACTAACAGCACAAAAAACGATACCCAATACCACCCCAATCCGAAAAAGACCAAGGGCCACAGGAAATTAACTGCCAGCTGCGCCCCGTAAAGAATCAGGGCGTTTCGGATTTTCTCCGGGGCCGCCGAAGATGTCAGCACCCGATAAGAGGCGTACCCCATCAAAAGATACAAAATTGTCCAAACTATGGGAAACAGCCAACCCGGCGGCGACAGCGGCGGCTGATTGAATTCTCCGTAAGCACCCATTCCCCCGCCGGTTAAAAGAGCCGCCAAGCCGCCTACAGCCAGAGGTATGGCAAGGCAGATAAGTAATTTCTTCCAATCGAGCTTCATAGTAATCCCTCCCGATATAGCATATGAAGCCAAATTGGTGCTTATCCACCTTTTTTAAAAGGACCTTCCTGACGGAAGGTCCAAAGCTTTTACAGTATCTTTAAAATATCTTCTTTGGGACGGTAGCCGACAAGCTGGTTGACTTTTTGTCCCTTTTCCATAACCAGCAAGGTAGGAATACTGGAAATACCATACCGAATTGCAAGCTCCGGCTCTTCATCCACATTGATTTTGCATACGCAAATATGCTCCAGCTCCTCAGCGATTTCCTCGACTGCAGGGGCAATCATTTTACACGGTCCGCACCAGCTTGCCCAAAAATCAAGTAGCACCTTTTTTCCGTTTTTAAGGACCAATTCCTCAAAATTATCCTTTCCCACGTGAAAAACAGACATATTGCAACCTCCTTTGTGTTATGCTATGATTATACTATAAAGCTTAGAAAAAGGCAAGGTGCGAATATGGCCCATTGTAACGGAAGCTGTGCCTCCTGCGGAGGCTGTGCAAAGACGCTTCTATTAAGTCCCGGAGAGGTTATGCTTTTGCAGACGCTGGGGCAAATCCCCTTTTTACCCATTGCAAGAAAGAAAGAGGATATGGTTCCCGTATATTTAGAGGATACGCAGTTTTCTCAAGAGGAATATAGCCTTATATTGCAGGTTTTGGAGCAGAAAAATTTAATCATTCTGGATTATGATAAGCCGTTGTCCGGCTTCGACGCAAAGGCATACAAGGATTATCCCATCCATGGCAGTATGGCATTAACCCAAAGGGGGCAGATTGTTGTAGATATGCTGGACAAGCAAGGTATCCCGGAGGAATAAAATGGCTAATTTTATTGAGATAACAAGCTTTCATGACCCCCGGCTGGACGCTTATGCCAGACTGACAGAAGCACAGCTGGCACAAACTCCCGGTCCAAAAACCGGCCTGTTTATTGCCGAAAGTCCAAAGGTCATTGCAAGGGCGCTGGAGGCCGGCTGCCGGCCGACTTCCGTATTGGTAGAGCGTGGCAACTTAAACGGCGAAACGCTGGAAATTATCAACCGGTGCGGCAATGTACCGGTGTACATAGGAGAAAATTCTGTATTGGCACAGCTTACCGGCTACAAGCTGACCCGTGGGCTGCTGTGCGCCATGGAACGGCCAAAGCTTTGCGATCCGGAAGTAATCATTCAGACTGCCCGTCGAATTGCGGTGCTGGAGGATGTAGTCAATCCAACCAACTTAGGGGCAATCTTCCGCAGTGCCGCTGCCTTGGGTATGGATGCCATACTGCTAACACCCGGCTGCAGCGACCCGTTGTATCGCCGCAGCGCCCGTGTAAGTATGGGCACCGTATTTCAAGTACCCTGGGCATTCTGGGATAAACCCATGGGGTATCTCAGAGAGCTTGGTTTTAAAACCGCAGCAATGGCGCTGAAGGAAGACACAATAGCCATTGACGATGTGCGCCTGCAAAATGAACCGAGGCTTGCGGTTGTGCTGGGTACAGAGGGCGAAGGTCTGACTGCTGCCGCCATAGCCCAATGCGATTATACCGTAAAAATCCCTATGCAGCATGGTGTGGATTCATTAAATGTTGCCGCCGCCAGTGCGGTAGCCTTTTGGGAACTCAGAGCAAGATAAAAAGCACGCTGATCACCGGTCAGCGTGCTTAATCTGTTCTTGCCTTTAAAAAGCCCAGCGTCAGCTTACGAAACACCTGTTTGACCTGCTCCATAGGCAAGTCCTTTCGGGTGGACAGCACCCGAAACTTTCCGCCAACCTCCCAAACGTGATAACCTGTGTCATAAAAGCCGTTCTTTTCGTAAAAGGCAAAGCGGCGTTTGCGCTGAAGATAATTAGACGCTGTCGGGTCTAAAACTTCCACATTCAGCCCCAAAGCCTCATAGCTTTCCTGCAAATTTTGGAGGATTTGCGAGCCATAGCCTTTACCTCGTTGGGATTCCGCCACTGCAAGAAATAAAATATAACACAATCCGTCCATAGTAACAGAAACGGTAAAGCCGCAAAAAAGCTCTTCGTCCAGATAGGCAGTCAAAGCAATATCTTTTCGTTTGGTGTTATACCACAGCAACGGCCAAGCAACACGTTCTTCCTTGGGAAACGCCAACCGGTACAGCTCCTTAACTTTTTTTGCCAAATCTTTATCATTATGAACATCTACCCTTGTTAAGCGCATACAGTTTTGTTCCTTTCCCCGCATATTTACATCCGAGCAGTAATTTATGCTTGTCTACCATACCACAATTTTTCTTTTTACGCAACTTTGGATTTTTCGGAAAAACCCTTTGAAAATCTGCTATTTTGTGGTATACTGTAGAAAATGCGGAGGTGATATTGTGAATCCTATTATCAAGTGGCCCGGTGGAAAATCCAGAGAGCTGGATAGAATTAAATATCTCATCCCCGAACACAAGCGGTATGTAGAACCTTTCTTTGGCGGCGGCGCATTGTTTTTTGATTTGATTCCCAAAAAAGCCGCAATTAACGACATTTCCGGCGATTTAATGCGCTTTTATCGGCTGGTCAAAGCCCAGGATCAGGATTTGCACCATCTTCTTCGTTGCTATTGCAACAGCTTTTGTCAGCTGAATGAAACATGCCGCGAAGAAGCCTTGGAGCTTGTGCATCTGTTTTTTAAATTAAAGGAGGGCTTTTTGGACAAGGACGCCCTTTCTGCCGCCTTAAAGGACTTTATTGACGGCATTTGCACCATAACCAACCCCGACCTGTCGGAGCTTGTTTTAGACCCAAATGAATTTGCCCTGCAGCTGCACCGTATGGTGCAGGACAAATTCCTGCGCACCGTTGACAACTATGACAAAAAGCCTTTTTCCACCCAGGACTTATGCGAAAACCTGATTACCGGTTTTACCGGCGGCTATTATATGTATTTCAGAAAGGTGTTTAACGACATTCAGCTGGGGCGTATTGAAGCCCCCAGCGAGGCTTATCGGGCGGCAAACTTCTACTTTGTCCGGGAATATTGCTACGGCTCTATGTTCCGCTACAATGCCTCAGGAGAATTTAACATTCCCTACGGCGGCATGTCCTACAACCAAAAGGACATGGGCAGTAAAATTGACCGTATATTCCGCCAGGAAACTGCCGAGCTTTTTGCCGACACCGAAATTCATTGCTGCGACTTTTTGGATTTCTTCGAAAAAATAAACCTTTGCGCGGACGACTTTTTGTTCCTGGATCCTCCCTATGATACGGACTTTTCCGACTATGAGGGTAAGGATTTTACCAAGTACGACCAGGAGCGTCTGGCAAACGCCCTGAAAAACACCCCTGCCAAGTTTGTTTTGATTATTAAAAACACCGAGTTTATCCATAAGCTTTACAGCCGTGACTTCCATATTCTCACCTTTGACAAGCAGTATACCTATAATGTCCGCAGCCGTAACGAACGGGACGCGGAGCATTTAATCATCACAAACTTCCCTGTTTAACCGAAAAAGACGGTGCAAAGCATGCACCGTCTTTTTTACCGTCAACTTCTGCCTCATAAAAGCCGCCCAACAAATTTATTATAGCATAACGAATACATAGCCGTCAATATAAATTTGGTGATAATTCATAATTTCTATTTATTGCACGAATTAAAGTTGTGCATTTTGTATAGTTTTACATATTGCAAATTTATTTTTCTTGTGCTATTATATAGACACAAAGAGGTGATACCGATGTACACGTAACAAACCGGCTCACAATCAAAGCAAACAGGCTAGTGCGTACAGTTCCAAAATTTATCATATATTTAAGGAACGTAGGTCTTGTTAAGTTGTAAGTTAAATGTAAATCCAGTAAGAACACTTCGAACTGAACGACTAAGCCCAATGCCTGACCTGAGCCGATGGACAACCTTTATGTATCGATCCTAACCACACATAAGAGCATCCCGCTGATGGGAACAGGCCAAATGAAGACGTGATTTGGAAAATAGGTGGTAATTCATAAAGGGCGTGTCGCAAGACTGTAGAAAGCGAGGTTAACCAATGATGTTAGATACTAAGAGTGAACAGAAATGACCCTTGGCTGTAAGTTCCGAAGTTAGGAGCAGCCAAGGGTCATTTCTTTTTTATTGCAAATTCCGTTTCTTTGTTGTATATTCTAATCAGAATATTTTGATAAAGGAGCTTTATAATGGACCACAGTACTTATGCTGCAGAGTTGTTTGTAAAGGGCTACAACTGTGCCCAGGCAATTACCGTTGCTTTTTCTGATGTCACCGGTCTGGACGAAAAACTCAGTGCAAAGCTGGCCTCCTCCTTTGGCGGCGGTATGGGAAGAATGCGGGAGGTCTGCGGCGCTGTCAGCGGTATGCTGATGGTGGCCGGTCTGCTTTATGGCTATGAAGAGCCGTTAAAGGGTGGTCCTTTGGAGCATTACAGCCGGGTGCAGGAGCTGGCTGGAAAATTTAAAGAGCAGGTTGGCTCTATCGTCTGCAGAGAGCTGCTGAAAAATCCCCCTTCAGACCCAAACCCCACTCCCCGAACAGAAGAATTTTATAAGGTGCGACCCTGCGCCCGTTTTGTGGTGCTCGCCGCCCAAATTCTGGACACCTATATCGCAGAGCATCCTTTCTAATAAATAATCAAAGAAGCGGTGAAAACTCACCGCTTCTTATTTTTTATTCCGACAGCTTATGAATAAACAGTCCGCTTCTTAATTTCGGCTCAAACCAAGTGGATTTCGGGGGCATAATCGCACCGGCATCGGCAATATCCATAAGATCCTCCATTGTGGTGGGGAACATGGAAAAAGCTACCGCCATACTACCGCTATCCACTCTGTCTGCCAGCGCCTGCAGGCCGCGGATGCCGCCGACAAAGTCGATACGCTTATCCGTCCGGGGATCGCCGATTCCCAAAATAGGGTGCAGCAGATTGTTCTGCAAAATCGACACATCCAGCCGTGCAACCGGATCAGAGGAATCGTAGCTGCCCTCTTTGGCCTCCAGAAGCATCCATTTGCCATCCAGATACATACCGTAGGTATGCTTTTTTTCCGGCTTCAGAGCGCCGGGCTCTGAATAAGGCGTCACAATGAAGGCTTCAGAAACCTTTTGCAAAAATTCTTCCTTTGTCAAGCCGTTTAGGTCCTTGACAATCCGGTTGTAATCCATAATGTACAGCTGATCATCCGGGAACAAAACAGACAGGAAATAGTTAAATTCCTCTGTGCCATTGTACGCCGGATTTGCAGATCTGCGCTTCACACCAACCCGGACAGCCGATGCGGAGCGATGATGCCCGTCGGCAATGTACAGGTTTTCAATTCCGGAAAATGCTGTGCAAAGCCGGTCAATCACAGCAGGGTCATCTATCACATAAACCGTGTGACCGATGCCGTCGTCGCTGACAAAATCATAAACAGGGGTCTTTTCTGCCATAACCTGAGATACAATGGCGTTAATGCTGTCATTTGCCCGATAGGTCAGGAAAATAGGGCCTGTGTTTGCGTCGCAATAATCCACATGGTTGATTCGGTCCTGCTCCTTATCCGCCCGGGTAAGCTCATGCTTGCGGATAATATTATCCATATACTCGTCAATGGAGGTACAGCCTACAATACCGGTCTGGGCTCTGCCGTTCATCACCTGCTTGTAGATATACAGACAGGGCTTTTCATCCTGAATCAGAACGCCCTGTGCAATCATTGCATTGAGATTATCTCTTGCCTTTTCATATACACGGGTATCGTACAAGTCAATGGACGGATCCAAATCAATTTCCGCCTTGTCCACATGGAGAAAAGAATAGGGGTTGCCCACAACCATTTCCCGGGCCTCTGCGCTGTTCATCACATCGTAGGGTAGTGCCGCCACTTTATGGGCAAGCTCCGCTGCGGGACGAACAGCCTTAAATGCTCTTACAATTGACATTGCTTATCCTCTGTGCTCCTGCTCAAATTTTTTCAAAAATTCCACCAAAGCCTCTACGCCTTCCTTCGGCATAGCATTATAGATAGAAGCGCGCAGACCGCCCACGGACTTGTGACCCTTCAGGTTATCAAAGCCCGCTGCCTTGGTAGCAGCAACCACCTCAGCATCCAACTCCTTGGAGGCTGTGACAAAGGGAACGTTCATCAAGCTTCTGACGGTCTTTTCCACTGTACCGCCAAACATCTCAGAGCCATCCAAAAAATCATACAGGATTTTTGCCTTTTCTTCGTTGCGCTTATTCATGGCCTCCAAGCCACCCAGTTTCTTCAGATGCTTAAATACCTTGCCGCAGCAGTAAATTGCCCAACAGTTGGGGGTGTTGTACAAAGATGCGCTGTCAGCGTGGGTCTTGTACTGGAGGTAAACCGGCAGATTTTCCAAATCCTCCCGAATCAAATCCTCACGAATAATCACAACCACCATACCGGCAGGACCCACATTTTTCTGAACACCGGCGTAAATAAGGCCGTAATCGGAAACATTACAGGGTCTGGACAGGAACATAGAAGACTGGTCAGCTACCAGCACATGGCCCTTGGTGTTGGGCAACTTCTGCCAGGTTGTGCCGTGTATGGTTTCGTTCTCACAGATGTAAACGTAATCTGTATCCTCGGAAATATCCAAATCGGAGCAGTCGGGAATGTAGGTATAGTTTTTATCCTTAGAGGAAATAACCTCTACCTGTCCAACCTTTTTGGCCTCAGCAATAGCCTTTTTGGACCACGCGCCGGTTTCGATGTACAGAGCCTTGCCGTTTTTCATTAAGTTCATAGGAATCATAGAAAACTGCAATGTTGCGCCGCCCTGAATGAATAAAACCTTGTAATTATCGGGAATATTCATTAAATCCCGCAAATCCTGCTCTGCATCATCGATGATTTTCTGGAACACACCGCTGCGGTGAGACATTTCCATTACGCACATACCGCTGCCGCGGTAATTGAGCATTTCGTCCCGGATTTCCTCCAGAACCTCCTCAGGCATCATAGCAGGGCCTGCAGAAAAGTTAAAGCTGCGATCGTATTTCATATCTAATTCCTCCTAAAAATACATTACACCCAGTATAGCACATATTTAAAATTTATCAATAGAAAATGTTCTCTTGGCGTACAAATGTCCTCGGGACGCGTTATTGACAAGGACGTGTATATGCTTTATTCTAGCATTAGAAGAAAATTTTGTAACCGCAAGGGATGTTTTTACGAGTATAAGAGTAAAGGGGGCGTTCGGCTATGCAGGACAGCCAAATCGTGTCACTATTCTGGGACAGAAACGAAACAGCCATTGACCACACCCAGAAAAAATACGGCAGCTATTTAACGAAAATTGCTTATAACATTCTGGCTGACCGGGAAGATGCCCAGGAAGGTGTCAACGATACCTACTTGGCCGCATGGAACTCCATTCCTCCCCATAGGCCTGCCGCTTTGTCAACATATCTCGGCAAGCTGACCCGTCGGATTTGCATTGATATGTTCCGGAAGCGGACAAGTCAAAAACGGTATTCCGGGGAGTACACGGCCTCATTGGAGGAATTGTCCGACTGTATCAGCGGCGGTAACACCACCGAGGATGCTGTGAACAGCCACCTGCTTGCCAAGGCCATTGAAGCCTATCTTTATACCCTGCCTGCAGAAAGCCGGACTGTTTTTCTTGGCAGATACTATTATCTTGACCCGGTAAAGAGGATTGCCGCCTACTGCCGCATCTCTGAATCCAAGGTAAAAATTCTGCTCTACCGCACCCGACAGGGCTTGTGGGAACATCTGCAAAGGGAGGGTTTCGTATGATTAACAGTGAACATCTGCTGGATGCTTTATCCTTACTTCCCGACGAGCTGCTCACTCCGGTAGACAAACTGCGGCAAAAAAAACGTATCCGCTGGAAGCCGCTGGTCTCCCTTGCCGCCTGTCTTTGCTTGGTAGCAGGACTGTGGTTTTTGGCGCCGAGGGATATTCTGGATAAGGGTCTTAACGGCAACGCCGGTGAAAATATGGCTCCCGATTCCTCCCAAGTCAGTCCGGAAGCCGCACCGTATCAGCTGACCTTTTCCGTTACCGCTGTCTTTGTTGACCATATTCAAGGGCAGCAAGACCCAAATTCTCAAGCCGTCGAAATCTATTTTGATAACTTAACAAATGTCCCTTCCCTTTCTGTAGGGCAGGAAATTATTGTTTTCTGTTCCCACGAGCCGGAGGACAATGAGCCCCTGCACCCCATTCGTATCCAACTGAAAGAAAATTAAAAGGAGGAAATTATCATGAAAAAATACCTGGCGCTTATTCTATCTTTTGTCCTTATCCTGGGACTGCTTGCAGGCTGCGGCGCACAAAGCATGGACAAAAATATGAGCATGGGAGGAAACAGTGCTGCACCGGAGGCTGCACCGGATAAAGAAATTTCCTCGCCCTCTGCTTCTGCAGGCACCACCGTTACCCCAACAAATCAAAAGCTGGTCCGTAAAATCTGGCTCAACGCTGAAACAGAGGATATGGATGCGCTGCTTAATCAGGTGGAAGCCCGTATTACCCAGCTGTCCGGCTATGTAGAAAAACGGGAGGTCTATCACGGAAGCAGCACAGCCTCCCGGCGTTACCGCTACGCCAATCTGACCATCCGGATCCCTGCCGAAAAGCTGAATGAATTTGTCACCCATGTTTCCGACAATGCAAACATCACCTCCACCAACGAAACAGCGGATGATATTACTTTAAAATATATTGCTACCCAGAGCCGGGTTACCGCATTGGAAACGGAAGAAAAAAGACTTTTGGAGCTGCTGGCACAGGCAAAGAGTTTGGACGATTTGCTGAAGATTGAAAAAATGCTCACCGATGTGCGGACAGAGCTGGAGCAGGTTAGCTCCACCTTGCGGCTATACGAAAACATGGTGGATTACGGCACCATCTATCTGAACCTCACCGAGGTGAAGGAATATACCGTAACGGAAGAGCCGGAAACCTTCTGGGAGCGTATCAGCACCGGCTTCACAGACAGTCTTAAAAACCTAGGAAACGGATTAACGGAGTTTGTGATTTTTGTCATTGTGGCACTACCCTACCTTATTCCCGTTGCAATTATTTTTGGCATTGTGCTTCTAATTAAGCGTAAACACAAGAAGCGCAGAAACGCCAGAAAAAATCCCCCGGAGGATAAACAATAAAAGTAAAGGAGGTAAACGAAATGAAAAAGCTAATGACAATGGTATTGGTGTTTATTTGTGTGTTGGGCACAGTCGGATGTGGTCAGCAGCAGCAAGTCCAAGGCAAGCAACTATTAGCGGAAGGTAATGTAATCAATATTGATGTTTCTTCCCTTCCCGAAGGATACAATTATTCGTTTACCGGTGAAAACGCAAAGGCAATCATTGATTATTTGTCTAACTTAAACTTGGATAGCACATTCCTAGAAAATCCCAATGAATACACTGGGATGACATGGGTCATTTCTTTGGAATATGACAACGGAGATGTTTTAACTGTATATCACTTTGGCAATAAGTTTATCCGTTCAGAAAAAGGTTCTTGGTACAAAATGACTTACGATGAAGCAAATCGCTTTCACACCTTATTGTACGAACTCAAAAATTGACAAATCCATTTTTTGAACGGGGGATTTAAAATGAAATACACAATTGCTGCTGTTCTTGTAATTGCGTTAGCATTGGTTTTGTTTATTCCTATCCCACAAGGTCCTCTTGATGACGGTGGAACGCGCACTTATAATGCATTCACCTACAAAATTGTTGTTTGGAATAAACTATATATTACGGTTAATGAAAACGGGCAAGGAACAGATAATTGCCCATACCAAAAAACCTCTGTTTTTTGGCTTCCTAACAATCTAAAAAGCATTGATGAATTGTGGGAAATGGAAATTGCCAACAAATAGTCAATTCCAATATATCCAACAGCCAAACACAGCCGCCGACCAAAAAGGTCGGCGGCTGTTGAGTTTTATATCATATTGTGAGAATTGGAAGCAACCTTATTTACTTCTTCGCAGCAAGACGCTGGAAGAGCTTTACAAGCTCCACAACAGGAATGACGAGGATTGCCAAGCCCATTGCAATGGCATACTCGGTCAGACCAATAGGTGTAAACCCAAAGGCGTTTGCAATAAAGGGAACTTCAATAACCAAGGTTGTCAGCAGCAAGCTGCCCAGCATGGCTGCCCACAAAATCTTGTTCTGACCCTTCAGGGTAAATACACTCTTTCTCTGGGAGCGCATATTGAAGCTGTGGAAAATCTCACACATAGACATAGTCAAAAATGCCATCGTCATACCGTGCTCGGAAACACCCTGGGGAATGGCAAAAGCGCCGACCTGCATGCTGTGGCCGAGGATATAAGAAGCCATAGTGATGACGGTAACCAAAATTCCCTGATAGACCACATCTACCCCCAGGCCGCCGGCAAAGATGCCGTCCTTGGAGTTACGGGGCGGACGGGACATGGTATCCGGCTCTGCCTTTTCCATGCCCAGCGCCAGCGCGGGGAAGCAGTCGGTAACCAGATTGATAAACAGAAGGTGGACAGGATTTAAAAGGGTAAAGCCCAACAAGGTGGAGAAGAACACGCCCAGAACCTCACTCATATTGGAAGCCAGCAGGAACTGGATCGCCTTGCGGATGTTGTCGTAAATCCGGCGTCCCTCGCCTACTGCGGCAACAATGGTGGCAAAGTTATCGTCTGCCAAAACCATATCTGCAACATTTTTGGTGACATCGGTACCGGTGATGCCCATGCCTACGCCAATATCTGCGGACTTAATGGAGGGCGCGTCGTTTACGCCGTCGCCGGTCATAGCGGTAATGGCGCCGTTTGCCTTCCATGCGGTGACAATACGGGTCTTATGCTCCGGCTGTACCCGGGCGTAAACACCGTACTTTTTCACATACTCACAAATTTGGTCGTCGGGAATGTCCTCAAGTTCTGCACCTGTAATTGCTTGGGAAGCATCGGTAATAATGCCCAGCTCCTTGGCAATAGCCACGGCAGTATCCTTATGGTCACCGGTAATCATCACAGGACGGATACCGGCAGCCCGGCACTCCTCAATAGCAGCCTTGACCTCAGGACGCACCGGGTCAATCATACCGGTAAGACCCACAAAGACAAGCTCCTGCTCCAGATATTCGGGGGTGTTGTCTGCAGGCTTTTGCGCCCAATCCCGCTTAGCAGCAGCCAAAACACGCAGCGCCTTATCTGCCATAGCCTTGTTGGCGGCGAGAATTTCTGCCCGCTTTTCCTCGGTCATAGGCTTAGCTTCGCCGTTTTCATAGTAATACGCGCAGCGGCTCAGCACCACATCCGGACCGCCCTTGGTATACTGGACAAACGTTCCGCCCAAATCGTGAATGGTAGACATCATCTTACGGCCGGAGTCAAAGGGCGCTTCGTCTACACGGGGTGTCTTAGCCTCCAAATCCTGCTTCTTAAGACCGACGGAATAAGCAAAATTAACAAGGGCGCACTCGGTAGGCTCACCCTCTGCCTGATTATCTTCATTCAGATTTGCATCAGAGCAAAGAGCCATAGCGGTAGCAACCAGCTGGGTTTCGCCTAAGTGGTCTACAACCGTCATCTTATTCTGGGTCAGCGTACCTGTCTTATCGGAGCAGATTACCTGGGTACAGCCCAGGGTTTCAACTGCAGTTAAGCGGCGGATAACCGCATTGCGCTTGCTCATATTGGTAACGCCAATGGAAAGTACAACGGTAACCACCGTTGCCAAGCCCTCGGGGATCGCGGCAACTGCCAGAGAAACCGCTACCATAAAGGTAGACAAAATTGTGGGTACATCAAACCTTCCGGCAGAAATCAGCTGGAATGCAAAGATGAATACACAGATACCCAGCACCAGCTTGGAAAGGGTTTTTCCCAAAGCATCCAATTTCCGCTGCAAGGGGGTTTGTTCCTCGGCAGTGGCTGCCAAAGCACCGGCAATTTTGCCCATTTCCGTGTCCATACCGGTACGGGTAATCACAGCCTTTCCGCGACCGTAAACCACGGTAGAGCCCATATAACACATATTTTTCCGGTCGCCCAGAGGTATATCGGCATCACCGCTGACGCCCAAAAGCTCAATAACCTTATTTACCGGCACACTTTCGCCGGTAAGGGCAGCCTCTTCGATTTTCAAGGAGGCGCTTTCCAGCAGTCGACCGTCGGCAGGCACGCTGTCACCGGCTTCCAAAACCACCACGTCACCGGGTACCAGCTCGTCGGAATGCAGCACAACCTGCTTGCCGTCCCGGAGTACCTTACAGGTTGCGGCAGTCATAGTTTGCAGCGCTTCAATGGCCGCCTCCGCCTTGCTTTCCTGAATAACGCCCAAAATCGCATTTAAAAGAACGACAATAACGATAATGCCAACCTCAACCAGGCCCTCCACCAGCTCGCCGGTGTGGGCAGGATTTTGCAGATAGGATATGACGGTAGTTGCCGCAGACACCACAGCCGCCACCATCAAAATGATCAGCATGGGATCCTTCAGCTGGGCTATGAATTTTTGAAGCCAGGTATCCTTTTCCGCTTCTTTGAGCTTGTTGTGACCGTACTTCTCCAACCGTTTTGCCGCTTCCTGAGAGGAAAGACCTGCTTCAGTTGTTTCCAGTTCTTTCAGCACATCTTCCGTGGAAAGCCTGTACTCTGCATCCATTACACATTCTCCTTAGCATAAAATATAAAAAACCCATACGCAATACCACTTGGGTCTACGCATGAGTCTCATTCCATAGAGGTCCTCCGGGCAAAACTGCCGTCGTGACGAAAGGACCCAGCATCCATAGGATGCCGAATTACTCCCTCAATATTACTGTTATCTTAACCGCCCAAGAATTTTTTGTCAAGTCTTTTCTGTCATTTTGTGATATGAGGGGTTGTAGGGCTATCTACAACCCCTCAATCTGTCAAAATTTTATTTCTTTGGCTTTTTAATCTTGTTCAGCTTGGCGTTAATGTCCAGCAGCTGTTCCTTGGTAAACTTCACATCCATCATGCCGCCCATCAGAGTGAACAGGCGCAGCACGGTAAAGCCGTTCATCATGGTCATCATTTCAGCATTAACCTCGAAGCCGGCAGCCTGCATTTTGCCGTCCTTGCCGCCCATCATCTTGGCAAACATACCCATAAACAGAAGCTTACCCTTGACAGTGGACAAAACATCACCCATCTTGTCATTCAAAGACAGGTAACCCTCGGGAGCTTCAATATCGAACCAGTTGAGAACTGCGCCTTCTTCCACCAGACGGTACTTCTCATTAAAGGTATCTACCTTACGGATCAGGCTCTCATCCCGCAGCTCGCCGGAAACGGCAACCAGCTTGGTTTCACCTGCGTTGGGTACATCAAAGTAGAAGAAATGATCTGCTGCTTCCTTTACACCTAAGGAAACGCCGTTGGCAAACAGCTCAACAGATTTCTGGTTGGAGTACACGGTAACCTTGGTCACGTCCTCTACCCGATCCACATACCGCTTTCCGCACAGGTGGACAAAGGGCTCGTCGGACAGCCATGCCTTGTAAGCGTAGAAGGAGTCCTTCTTGTACTTGCGATCCATGGTCACAAGGCCCTTGTGGTTCTGACCGTTTTCGCCGCCCTCGTTACGGGCATCGGCGCCAAAGTCAAACATATTCCAAACATGGGTTGCCCACATATACTTACGGGTGAACAGCTGCTTAATCAGCTCTTCGTGGTAGTATGCCTGATATTCCTCGGTATAGTCGCCCTGACGGGGATCGGAGGTGTGCCAGTTGAGTGCCTCACAGCCGTACTCGGAGCAGCCGATGGGAATATTAGGATGCATTGCGTGGAACTTGTCAAACCAGGGGCCGTTCATATCGGTATCGCCGCCGTACCAGCCGAAATAGTGGTTGTAGGAAACCACATCGGGAATCTGCAGATAGGGGTCATCCATTTTGCACATAGAAACCGCGGCAATAGTAGTCAGGCGGGTTTTGTCCATTTCGTGGCACAAATCGTTGAGAATGCGGTGGTTTTCCAAAAGGTCGTTATCGCTGCCACCGATGGAAATTTCGTTGGACAGGCCCCAAACCACAATGCTGGGGTGGTTGTAATTCTGGGTAATGAGTTCCTTCATCTGGGAAATGGTGTTTTCCCGACCGGTGGACATATGCTTGGAGATGTAGGGAATTTCTGCCCATATAACCAAGCCCTTTTCGTCACACAGGTCATAGAAATACTGATCGTGCTGATAGTGGGCAAGGCGGATGGTGGTAGCGCCCATTTCGCAAATCAGGTCAATGTCCTCTTCGTGGTGCTCGGGCAGCAGTGCGTTACCCAGACCCCAGCGATCCTGGTGGCGGGACACGCCCCGCAGGGGGTATTCCTTGCCGTTGAGGATGAAGCCGTTATCCGGATGAATTTCAAAGGTGCGGCAGCCGAAGCGGGTGCAGACATTGTCCAGCACCTTGCCGTCTTCCAGAAGCTCTGCCTCGCAGCAGTAAAGATAGGGATCCTTCCGGCCGTTCCACAGGTGGACATTTTCCAGCGTAAATGTAGCGGTGGTATCAGCGGTTTCTGTCTGTGCCACCACATTTTCCTGAGCGTCGTAGACGGTATAGCGAATGGTCTGACCCATTTTGGTGTTGGTTACAAAGGTCTCCACCTTTACGGAGGCGTTGCTGCCTTCCACAGTGGGGGTCACGGCAATGCCAGGGCCACCATAATAATCCAAGTCAAAGTGGCTTTCGCTGACGCAAATCAGATTGACATCCCGGTACAGACCGCCGTAGAAGGTAAAGTCTGCCATCTGGGGGTAAACCGTTTCATTTGCAGAGTTGTCCACAGCAATTACCAACAGGCTGTTGACGCCCAACTCCTCAGTAATATCCACACGCCAGGTGGAGTAGCCGCCGTCGTGATGCGCCAGCTTTTTACCGTTGATGTACACATCGGCAGAGGAGTTTGCGCCGTTAATTTCCAGATAATAACGGTCTGCCGCAGGAAGGGTGGTCTTGTTCAGCGTCTTGGCGTAGTAACCGGTGCCGCGGAAATAGTCGTTGTCACCGTCCTGACCGTCGATTGCGTTCCAGCAGTGGGGCACATTTACAAAATCCCACTTGTTGTCAATGGCGGTAGGGATGGCATTGACCTGCTTGGTAAATGCCCATTTGCGGTTTAAATTAATAACATTTCTCAAAATAGGAAACCTCCTGTTCAGAATAACTTGATTATAACAAATTTATCGGTAAAAAGTGTAAAAAGGATGTAAACATTATCTTGCTTAAATATCACCCTGCCGTTTCCGGCAGGGTGATACGGCTTTACAGAAAATTACTCGGCGTTGCGACGCTCAGCCAGCTCGGCATTCATCGTTTCAACAGTCTTCTTATCCAGGTTGTAGACAAGTGCCAGACCGATGAACTGCATCACAGCGGAGAACAGATACAGGCCGGCAACCAGCCAGCACATATTGTGGGAAGTGGTAGCAGACTGTGCAATGGTGCCCTTGCTGGCCTCATAGCCCAACCAGCCCATAATACCCAGCACGACAGAGGGACCCACGCCCTGCGCCAGCTTACGGAAGAAGGAGTGCAGCGCGTAAACGGTGCCTTCCTCCCGATTGCCATACTTCCACTCGTTGTAGTCGATGGCATCGCCCATCATTGCCCAGGAAACACAGGTGTAAACACCCATACCAATACCGTAGATAACCAGACCAACCAGATAAAGGACCAATGCCAGATTGGTGCTTTTTACCATAGGGAAGATCAGCATGAATACGCCACCAACCAGAGACACGATTGTTCCAAAGACGGACGCTTCCTTCTTACCGTACTTATTAACAATCTTCTTAACAAAGGGAATGAACAGAAACATGGGCAAAAAACCGATCAACTGTACCAGACCGGACAAAGAAGCCATATTGAAATAGGTGGCAAACATAATAGTGTTCGCGGTGCTGGCAGCATTCATGCCCAGGAACATACCCATAGCAGCCAGGGTGCAGCCCACAGCGGGACGGTTCTTCATAAACTTGCCGAAGGAGTTTATGATGTTGACCTTTTCGCCGCTTTCATTGGTCTTGACCGTATTTTCATCCACACGAACGGTGATGTTCTTGATCATAAAGAGGAAGGCGATAAAGCCAATCACGCCCATAATCAAGGCCGCCCAGAACACACGGTCGCCCAGCAGAATCTCCACCTGCTTGCCGGTTTCGGGACTCAGTACGGCCTCGCCGATCTGATAGGCCTCGCCGGTGAGGGGGTTAGTCAGGAACTGTTCTGGGGTAAAGCCTTCAGGGATGTATATCTTGCTCAGGAAATCAGTTGTTCCATCGTAGTTGACCTTTTCCCAGATCAGCATGGGCAGAATGACCATAGGCAGGATGTTGCCGACCATAGAACCAATAGAGCGCCAGGTGGACAGCTGTGCGCGCTCTGCATTATCCTCCGTGACCAAACTCAGCATAGAGCCGTAGGGAACATTGGCAACGGTATAGAATGCGTCCCAAATGATGTAGCCAAGAATGAACAGGATAGCCTTAACAAAAACAGATGCGTTGGGGAAGGGCAGAAACACAGCTGCGCCGCCTACTAGCAAACCGCAGGCGCCGAAGAAGATGTATGTCTTGAACTTGCCCATCTTATATTTTCTCTTATCGTTGTCAATCAGAGAGCCGATCATGGGATCGTTGATAGCGTCCCAAATCTGAACTACCAGCAGCAAAGCAGAAAGCAGACCTGTCTCCATCATCATAAAGACAAGCCAGAATGTCTGAACAGTGCCCTTGAGGGCAAAACTCATGTTACAGCCCAGGTCACCGGCAGCGTAAGCAAGCTTATCCAGCATGCCAAACTTGCGGTAGCCCTTGGCATCCAACTTAGGTGCTTTTGCCATAATATATCCTCCTTAATTTTGCGCAGAAGAATACTCTCTGCGCATATGCTGGAACTTATTATAGTCTATTTCTAAAGTTTGTGTGAGTAATATTTTTATGCTGTTTTGTAATATTTTTATATTACCTTTGGTTTTGTATTGTATTTTATGAAAATATATACTATAATTTGGTTAAAATATATATCATTTTTGTATTTATTAGCAAATATCGCCAGGAGGACAACCTATGTTTTATGAAGCGGAGCTGCGGTTGCTGCGGGAAACCTTTCGGAAATGCCACATTCAAACCAGCATCGTTGATCCATCTTCCCTTCCCCAGGGGGACCAAGAAGTAAATCTGTATAATCCTTTTGTGGATTTTACCGGTCAAAGTCCTTTGCGGCAAAGCCTTATTCCGCAAATCCATCCGGAAACACTCTATCGCTTGACGGACCCCTTTGAATGTCGGCATTTGTATTTTCTTTTGCCTGAGTCCCCCAAAACTACGATTTTAATAATCGGACCGTTTCTATATAATGTTCCCAACAAGCAAAAAATTATGGAATGGGCAGAGGGCAAGCGTATTTCACCTGCCCAGCAGCGACAGCTGGAGCGCTACTACGCGAATATTCCTCTTCTGCAGGAAAACAGTCACCTGTTTGTCCTTGTGGACACTTTTTTAGAGCGTCTCTGGGGACACGGCAACTATACCACCGAAGATATTGATTTAAACTCCTTTGGCGTTCTCTCCCCTCTTGCAGAAAAAAAGACTTCCTCCGACGAACAGGAAACACTGTGGAATATGGAGGTTATGGAACAGCGCTACGCCTTTGAAAACGAACTGATGGATGCGGTTTCCAAGGGGCAAATTCATAAAGCCGACAGTCTGCTTGCCGGCATTTCAACCTTCTCCTTTGAGCAACGCAGCACCGACCCTTTGAGCAATTCAAAAAACTATTGTATTATTATGAATACCCTGCTGCGCAAATCCGCAGAAAAAGGTGGCGTACACCCTTTGTATCTGGACAATATCTCTTCCCTGTATGCGGTAAAAATTGAGCAGCTGCACAATGTTGACGACGTTTCCAAGCTTATGACGGAAATGTTCCGGGCATACTGCCGTCTGGTACGCAAGCACGCAATGAAGGGATATTCCCCACCCGTACAGAAGGCTCTGATTTGCATTGACGCAAATTTAGCAGACAACCTTAGTCTGTGTTCCCTGGCAGATGACTTAAACATCAGCAGCAGCTATCTTTCTACCTTATTTAAAAAAGAAACCGGGCAAACGGTAATCGAATATATCACCGCCCGCAGAATGAAGCAGGCTATGCACCTTCTGGAGACCACCAAGCTCCAGGTGCAGACCATTGCCCAGCACTGCGGCATTCTGGATGTCCAGTATTTCTCAAAACTTTTCAAAAAAGCCACCGGCATGAGTCCCAAGCAATATCGCAACCGTTCTTAACCGGAAATAAATTCTCTGGGACTGATGCCGTATTCCGACTTAAATGCTCGGTAAAAGCTGGTGTAGTCGGAAAAACCGCAGCTTCTGCATACCTGTCCGGCATTCTCTCCCGCTGTCAGTAATTGCCGGGCCATCAAAAGCCTGCGAAGTAAAATATAACGGTAAACGCTGACCCCCACCTCCCGGCTGAAGGCATGGGACAGATAATACTTGCTGACATAAAAACGAACAGCAAGGCTCTCCAGCGTCATCGGCTCTGCCAGATGCTCTGAAATGTAGGACAGCACATTTTCCACAAGGGACGACAGCTTCTGCCCCTCCTCCGGCTGATTCTGTTCTTGCTGGGCAATTCGGTTCAACTGCACCATAAACTGCAGAAAAAGCCCATAGGCAGACAAATCGCTGCCCAATTCCCGGCTGTAGTATTCCCGCACCATTTCACTTAAACGGGCAGTTAAAACCGGTCGCTCCGAATAGCTGGGACGAATTAAGTGGGTATGCTTTGGATTTTTCGTGTCAAAGCAACGGCTTAGATTTATCCGGTTGGAAAAGAGCGTTTCCAAATATTCCTTATTGATCCACAGTACAATCCGTTCATACACCTGTGTTTCGGAGGTAACAATGGGTCTGTGCAGCTCCTGAGGATTAATCAGAAGCAGATCACCGGCCTGCATCCTTATAATCCGCCCGTCAACCCAATATTCCACCTCGCCCCGGATGAGATAATATACCTCATAAAAATCGTGATGATGTACCTCCACAGTATTGGGTCGTGGTTCCCGGTAGTGAAAAATCTCAAATGTATCCTTATGCATGGTCTGTCTGGGGTCAAAGCTCTGGGAACGCTCCCGCATAATCATCACCTCTTAATGAGTATACAGCAATTTTAACAATATTTCAAGCAATAAATACAATTTATATTGCATTTAATTCATGGTACACTGTTGCCATAAACTAAAAAACGGAGGAATACTTATGCCGATGCAAATGGGTTTTCGCTGGTATGGCGAAGGCAACGACAACATTAAGCTCAGCGACATCAAGCAAATCCCCGGTGTAACCAGTATTGTCTGGGCGCTGCACCACAAAATGCCCGGTGAAATCTGGGAGGACGCGGAAATTGCCGAGGTGAAACGCCAGTGCGCCGAGTACGGCTTCAACATTGATGTGGTTGAGTCCGTCAATGTCCACGACGATATCAAAATCGGTCTTCCCTCCCGCGACCTGTACATCGAAAACTACAAGATTACCATGCGCAATCTTGCCAAGCACGGCGTAAAGGTTATCTGCTACAACTTTATGCCCATTTTCGACTGGACACGGAGTAACCTGTTCCATGAGGTCGGCGACGGCTCCACCGCGCTGTTCTATGAAAAGAATATGATTCAGGATGACTACAACGCTATGGCAAAGTACATCCTGGACTTTACCGAAAAGTACAATATGTCCTTCCCCGGCTGGGAACCGGAGCGTATGGCAAAACTGGACGAGCTGTTCAAGGCCTATAAGGATGTGGATCATGAAACACTGTGGGCGAACCTGAAGTACTTTCTGGAGGCTTTGATGCCCACCTGTGAGGAGACCGGCATTAAAATGGCAATCCATATGGACGATCCCCCCTGGGACATCTTCGGTCTGCCCCGTCTGCTTATCAACGAAGAAAATATCGACCGTTTCTTAAAGATGGTGGACAGCCCCTACAACTGCCTGACCCTTTGCTCCGGCTCTTTAGGTGCAGATCCCAACAATAATGTGGCAGACATCGTTCGCAAGCACGTTGACCGGATTGCTTTTGCTCATATCCGCAATGTCAAGCACTTTGAAAACGGTGACTTCTCCGAAGCCAGCCATCGGGACTGTGATGGCGACACCGGTATTCTGGACATCCTGAAGGCCTACCACGACGGCGGCTTTGAAGGCTACATCCGTCCCGACCACGGCAGACACCTGTGGGGAGAAGGCCCCGGCAGTGTCCGCCCCGGCTACGGTTTATATGACCGGGCATTGGGTATTATGTATATGCTGGGCGTTTGGGATATGCTCGATAAACTAAATAATAAATAATTTGGAGGTAAAGAAAATGGCTAATCTTCCCTTGAATATTGACTATACCGGTAAGGTTGTGGTTGTCACCGGCGCAGGCGGTCTGATCTGCGGTGCTATGGCTGCCGCCTTTGCCCGTTCCGGCGCTAAGGTTGCTGCACTGGATTTAAATGAGGATGCTGTTAAAAAGCTGGCAAATGAATTAAAGGCTGAAGGCTGCATCTGCGAAGGCTACAAAGCAAATGTTCTGGAGCCGGAGGCTTTGGAGGCTGTCCACCAGGAGGTTCTCCAGGATTTGGGTCCCTGCGACATTCTGATTAACGGCGCAGGCGGCAACAACCCCCGCGCAACTACTGACAATGAGTACCAGCACGAAGCCAAGGAGGGCACCAAGACCTTCTTCGATTTGGATGCTTCCGGCGTAGACTTTGTGTTTAAGCTCAACTTCCAAGGCACCTTGCTTCCCACCCAGGCCTTTGCCAAGGACATGGTTGCGAAAAAGCACGGCGTTATCCTGAATATCTCCTCCATGAACGCCTACACCCCCTTGACAAAGATCCCTGCATACTCCGCCGCCAAGGCCGGTATTTCCAACTTTACACAATGGCTGGCCACCCACTTTGCCGGCACCGGCATTCGCTGCAACGCCATTGCTCCCGGCTTCCTGGTTTCCGCCCAGAACAAGGCGCTTTTGTTCAACGATGACGGCACACCCACTGCCCGTTCCGCAAAGATTTTGAACGGCACGCCCACTTCCCGCTTTGTGGACGCCGATGAGTTGCTGGGCGCAACCTTGTTCCTTTGTGATGACAAGGCCGCTTCCGCCATTACCGGTGTTGTCCTGCCCGTAGATGCCGGCTTTGCCGCATACTCCGGCGTATAATTTCAGGAGGTTTTACTATGGCTAGAATTATTACCTTTGGCGAGCTGATGCTCCGTCTGCAGCCGTATAACTACGAGCGCTTTGTCCAGTGTGACCATGTAGAATTTACCTTCGGCGGCGGCGAAGCCAATGTTGCCGTTTCCCTCGCCAATTACGGTATGGATGCTGCATATGTTACCAAGCTGCCCACCCACGCAATCGGGCAGGCTGCTGTCAATTCCCTGCGCCGCTACGGCGTGGATACCACAAAGATCGTCCGGGGCGGCGACCGTGTGGGTATCTACTTTAATGAAAAGGGCGCTTCCCAGCGCGGCTCTGTATGCATTTATGACCGCGCCCACTCCGCCATTGCCCAGGCAGCTGTTTCCGACTTTAAGTGGGACGAAATCTTTGAGGGCGCAGACTGGTTCCACTTTACCGGCATTACCCCGGCTCTGGGTGGAAATCTGGTAGAAATCTGCAAACAGGCCTGTGTGGCAGCAAAGGCCCGGGGCATTAAGATTTCCTGCGACTTAAACTACCGTGGCAAGCTGTGGACCCGTGAACAGGCTCGCGAAGCCATGACCGAGCTATGTAAGTATGTGGATGTGTGCATTTCCAATGAAGAGGACGCCAAGGATGTGTTCGGCATTGAGGCAGAAGCCACCGACATTTACGGCGGCAGCTTAAACCACGAAGGCTACAAATCTGTTGCCAAGCAGCTGGCTGACAGGTTTGGCTTTGAAATGGTTGCCATCACCCTCCGGGAAAGCCACTCCGCTTTCGACAACGGCTGGAGCGCTATGCTGTACAATGCTGCAAATAACGAATACTGCTTCTCCAAGAAGTACGATCTGCACATCATCGACCGCGTCGGCGGCGGTGACAGCTTCGGCGGCGGTCTGATCTACTCCCTGCTCAGCGGCAAGGATACCCAGGCGGCGGTTGAATTTGCAGTTGCCGCTTCTGCACTGAAGCATTCCATCGAGGGCGACTACAATATGGTCACGGTTGCTGAAGTGGAAAAGCTGGCAGGCGGCGACGGCTCCGGCAGAATTCAAAGATAATTTTAAATCTCTCCTTTTATATTATTGTGCAAGAATACCACCGGCTGTGCCGGTGGTATTCTTATACAAACAGAAAAACCTCCCCTGTTGGGGAGGTTTTTATCACTTATTCCACAACGATAGCGTACTGAATGGAGCTGACTGCGTCCTTGTCCAGAATAATGGTCAGTGTTCCGCCGCCGTCTTTTAATACCCAGGCGTTTGAGCCGTTGAAGCCTTCATTGCCGTAGGCCTTTGTCACAGCTTCCTTTGTTGCGCCGATGGAAATGCCTTTTTCCGTAGCTACGCTGTCGTCTTTAAAATACCAGCCGTAGACATAGTCCTTTCCATCCTTGGGATAGGTTTCCAGATAAAAACTGCCGTAATAGTAGCTCTTATCCAGTCCGTCAAAGGCGCAGCTTGCCGATTCGGTATAGCTGATTGGATCGCCCAACGCTTTAATAATCGGCTCTGCCGGTGCGTGTAAGGTAATTTTCGTTTCCTTATAGGTAAAATTGTAGGAAGACACCTGGCTCTGGTTGTTGCTGTTGTCTCCGCCGGTGGCAGGGTTGCCCTGGCAGCCCGCAAAAAGGAGCATCAGGCAGGCAAGTACTGTAATAAAAATGCGTTTTTTCATAGCTTCTCCTAATTCTGTTGGGTCTGCAGCGCAGCTTTTCTGTCGTTGTAGACCTGAGTTTTCTTCGCCCAAAGGGCGCTGATTTGGGTATCTGTCCGCCGGTCTGCGACACCGCATTCCTGAGACAGTATCTTACCAAACCAATCCGATGCTTTCTCTGCTCCGTAGACATTTAAATGCAGGCCGGCATCGTAAGTATCCTTTGACCAGTCAATGCCGATTTCCTGCTGATAGTCCAGCATATTGATATAGAGCAGTTCATTTTCTTCGGCATACTGAGCAATTTGCTCATCCCACTGCTCCCACCATATCGGTGACAGCGCCGGGGCTTTAATCAGCACCAGCTGAGTTCCTTTTTCCTTGCACAGCTGCACCATTTTGTCTAAATAGTACCAGCTGTTTTCACCGAAGCTGTAATCCACCAGAGGACGCTCCACATATTCACCGGTAACCGACTTCACACCGGTCTGCATCAGATAGCCGTTATCGGATACCTTGTCCCGATGCAGCCAATAGGTAAAATCATCCTTTGTCAGCTGTGACCAGCGGTCATGGTAACGCAAAATGGGGAACAGGTAGCTGTACTGCGCCTCCCACTTTTTCTCCTCCTCAGTCATGGATGCCATAATCGCGTTCCATTTGGAGCTTGACCAGCGCATACCGTCCAGCGTCATGCGGTTATATGCCTCCCGCTGGCTTTGCGCGCCGGTGCTTTTTGGGGTGTCATATTTCATGGACAGTACATTAAACACCATTACCTTAGGGGTTTCGTAACGAAAGGTTTCCTCCATAAGATAGTAGGACTGCCAAATCAGCTGCTGGGCGCTTCCGCGAATGTAGGAGGTTATCCCGTATTTTTCCCACAGAGTTATGGGGGAAAAGTTCTCATAAACCTCGCAGTCGCCGATAAACACCACGTCATTATTGCCGGCGTTATCATAGTATTCCCCAATCAGCGCGCCTTCTTTTGTTTTATCCATATATTTTGGCATCAGCAGCGCCTGCAAAAAATACAGTGCCGCAATACACACCGCCAAGGTGGATGCCAATAAAATGCGTCGTTTTTTCACGGTATCCTCCTAAAACTGGTTGTAAATGAAGTTGCTTGCGTTGTAGCCGATGCCGTAGCTGCCCATGAGCAAAACCACCAGCAAAAGAACAAACATCAAACTGTAGCGCAGCACCGGCTTGTCCCAAATAGCCTCCCGGAAGCTGCCTTTTTTCTCCTGGAAGAGACTTAGGGCAAACATTAAGATAATTCCGCAAAGCAAAATGCCATAGTCCAGACCGGTCAGCCCCAGCTTCATCATCGTTCCGTCCCAGAGGATATGAAAATTAAAGGTACTTAACAAGCTGCCCATCCGGGCGAAATACCCCCCTACATCGGGAAACAAATCCACAATACGAATGAGATTCATCAGCACAAACATCCGCAAAATCTCAAAGCCGCCGTACCATTTCCGGTTTTTAAGGCCGAAGCGGTTATGGAATTTTTCATACAACGGTGCCAATTCCTCGGATACCACAATGACAAAGCAGTTCATAAGTCCCCACAAAATAAAGTTGGGGGTTATGCCGTGCCAAACGCCGGTGACAACCCAGGTAGCAACAGATGCTGCATACACAGGCAAACGCTTGCCGAAATTACCCAGGCGGGTTCTTGCCGCCTTGCTCAGCTTCAGCATAGGCTGGCTGACGGAAATAGGGTAAAAAATGTAGCTTTTCATCCACTCGCCCAAGGTAATGTGCCACCTGCGCCAGTACTCGGCGATATTCTTTGAGAAAAAGGGGCGGATGAAATTTTCCTCCAGCTTTATGCCCAGAGCCTGAGAAAGTCCCAGCGCCATATCAATACCGCCGGTAAAGTCCGCATAAATCTGTACCGCATAGAAAACAGTAAGCAGGAAAAAGCCCACTCCGGTAAACTCCGGTGCTTTTAACGCCACAACTGCCACAGCGATCCGGTCAGCAATCACAAGTTTTTTGAAAAAGCCCCATAAGAGCCGCTGCAGACCGAAGGACAGCTGCTTTCCGTCAAAGCTGCGCCCTTCAAACAGTTGGGGCGCCAGGTCAGAAAATTTACTGATGGGGCCTTGGATTAGCTGGGGAAAATAAGACACAAACAGCGCAAATTTAAAAAAGTTCTTCTGCGCCGGAACGGTTGCCCGATAAACATCTACCACATAACCAACACTTTGGAACATATAAAAGGAAATGCCCAGAGGCAAGCCCAGGGTCAAAAAGGACAATGTTCCACCCTTTGCCATAGAGCGAAAAGGCTCTGCCAAACAGAATTTGCACACAGCCAGCAAAGAGAAATTCAAAACCAGACACAAAATCATCCAAACCCGGTTTTGCCTCTTTATTTTTGCCTTGTAGCTTTTTTTCTCCTCACGGGAGAGTGTTTGCTTGTTTTCCGCCAGGTATGTATCCTGCTTTTGATAATTGCGCGCCATAACCACAGCTGCACCGTAGGTAGAAACGGTGGTCAGCGCAATAAAGCCCAGATACGCAATGCCTGAGCACAGGTAGAAAACCCAGCTTGCCGCCAGCAGAAACATCCAGCGGACCTTCTGAGGCAGCAGATAGTACCCGATCAGGACGACTGCCGCAAACAGCAAAAAACTTACGGTTGTAAACTGCATATTATTCTTCCATCAGTCTTTCCACCAGGGCATACAGTGCCTGGGCGGAATTGAAGTTTTCCGGTGTCAGCTCCACGGCGGGAATTTGGACATCAAATTCTCCGTCGATTTCTGCCACAATTGTAACAATGTCAAAGGAATCGAGAATTTTATTATCAATCAATCCGGTTTGGGTTTCAAAGTCAACCTCAGGATGCAGTTCGCTTAAAATATTCAACAGTGCTTCCATATTTTTCTCCTTTATTTTCCTGTATACAGACCCTTAAGCAGATTTCTGTCAATCTTGCCGTTGGGGGTCAGCGGCAGGCTTTCCAGCTGCTTGGTTACATTGGGAACCATATACCGGGGCAGCTTTTCTTTAATATACCCGGTCAGCTCCGTTACAGACAGGTCGCCGGTATAATACAGAACGATTTTCTTCTTTTCATTGTCAAAAATGCAGCAGGCGCTGCGCACCTGGGGGTGCATATTGACAATCACCTCAATTTCGCCCAGTTCGATGCGGTGACCCATATGCTTAATCTGATAGTCCTTCCGCCCAGCAAACTCCAGTTCGCCCCTGTCATTCATCCGCCCCAAATCACCGGTGCGGTAAATCAGCTCCGGATAAAGGTTATTCAGGGGGTTTTGCACAAAGGCCTCGGCCGTTTTTTCCGGGTTGCAATAGTAACCCAGTGTCAGCCGCGTGCCACGGACGCAGATTTCTCCCTGCTGTCCCACCGGAGGGACTTGGTTGTTTTCGTCCAGCAAAATAATCTGGGTGTTCCGGAACGGGCCGCCAATGGGCAAGGTCTCCTCCTGGGAAAACTCCCGGTCTACCTCATAGTAACAGCAGATACCCGTGGTTTCCGTAGGTCCGTACAGGTTAATAAACCGGGCGTTGGGCAGAGCCTGCCGCCACAGGTTAAACTGCTTAATGGGAAATACCTCGCTGGCGAAGGCAATTGTCCGCAGATACTCGGGCTTTACCGTTTCAAATGTGCGGAAGGAGGAAATCATAGTCAACGCAGACACTACCCAGCAAAGGGTATTAATTTTATGGGTGTTTAAAAACTCCACCAGCTTAATAGGGAACATAAACAGCTGCTTGGGAATTAAAACCGTGGTTGCGCCATACTTAAGAGTGGGAATAACCTCTTTCAAATAGGCATCAAAGTATAGCGGTGTTTGATTGCCGAAAACCGTGGTTTCATCAAATTTCAGAACATCGCACAAATGCTCCACATAGTCAATAACGCTGCGGTGGCAGGCCATAACACCCTTGGGCACACCGGTAGAACCGGAGGTAAACACAATATAAATGGGGTCAATGTCCAGCTGCTGCCGGCGTATTTCTGTCAAAGCTTCGGCATCAGCCTGTGCCTCAGCCAGCTCTTCATACCGAAACACCTTGCCCCGGTAATTCAGCTCTTGTGCCATAGCCTGAGTGGTTTCGTCGCAAATCAGTGCACCGGGCTCAAGGGTTTTAAAAATCAGCTCAATCCGGTGCCGGGGCATTTCGTCATCCAGCGGCACATAGTAGCAGCCGGCATAGATTGCGCCGAAAAACGCCGCCAGGGTGGTGGGGTGTTTCCGCATAAAGACCACCACCGGCTGCTTGTAGAAGCCCTCCCGGTGAAGCCGGGTACCAATACTTTGCGCCTGAGCATAAACCTGAGAAAAGGTTAGAGTTGTTTCTTCGTTGGCAAAAGCCACCTTATCCGGACAACGAGCCACGGTTTTTTCCAGATATTCCAAAATATTGGTCTGCATAGGCGTTCCTTTCTTTATCGGGTAATCAGACAGCGGTACTCCTTTTTTAGTGGCTTATCGCACATAAGCACTGCCTGCTGTGCCAGCACTTCCATAGCATCTATAAAACCGGAGCCAATCGCGTAATCGCGCTTTATCAGCGACAGCTCCGTACAGCCTAAAATCACGGCTTCCGCCCCTTGGCTGCGCAAATCCTCTGCTGCTGTATAAAAGCGCTCCAGTTCTACAGGCTTGCCGGCCTTTACATTTTGAAAAATCAAATGCATTACATCTTTCTGGGCTTGGAGTTTGGGAACAATCGGCTCCAATCCCTGATTAAGCAGCTCCCGGTGGAAAATGCCGGATTGTATCGTGCCATCGGTAGCCATAATGCCCACTTTGCGCGCTCCGTTTTCCTGCAAATGCTTCACCGTTTCCCCAACGCCGTTAATAATGGGAGCAGCGATTCCCGTCTCCAAAGCGTCAAAGAAATAGTGGGCCGTCACGCAGGGAATGGCAATGCAGGATGCGCCCTGTTTTTGAAGAGCCTGTCCAATTCGAAGCATCTGGGGCAGTGGGTTTTCCTTGGAATTGTCCAAAATATATTCCGTTCTGTCAGGAATATGCGGCATATTATAGACGATCATCGGCACATGCTGCTGGTCTACCGTCACATCGGTCATATTGATAATCAATTCCATAAAATGGGCTGTGGCAATAGGCCCAAGGCCGCCAATAACACCGAGTATTTTTCTGTCTGTTTCCATGGTATCACCTCACGGACGGGCATTGAGAATCGCTTGGTCATCCCAAGGCAGCGTGTTTGCAGGAAGGCTTTGGGTCGGTGTTGCGGGATACAAGGACTCATCCCGATTGAAGCAATTGTTCTGCACCTTGGAGAAATTGTTCAATTTCTCATCTGTCACAAGGCACAAGCTCTTGCTCCACACATTGTCCATATGGTAGTAGCTTTTACCGCCATCGATACTGACCAAAAGCCAGTAGTGATTGGAGTCCTTTGCGTGGTTTTTAACCTTTACTACATCAATGGTTGGAATCCCCAGACGCTGAAGCATCAGCTTTTGGATGGCATAGAAATAGAAGCAGTCGCCCTTTTTGGTTTGCAAAAACTCGTAGGCAGTCTGCAACCAGTCATCCCGGTCGGGGGCAGGGCCGTAGGTCAAATGCACACCCCGACGGGTCCAGACATATACTGCCTCCACCTTTTGCCGGTCGGTCATATCCTCCCGAATAAATTTCGCCAGGATATCATCCACGGCTTTGTAGATAACCTCAGGCTCCACGTGGTTGGCGCCCTTGGGCCGCACTGTTAATTTTGCGGTAAGGGTTTTCGTATTTCCCGCGTGATCCGTTGCCCTATAGGTTACGGTATAAACACCTGCTTTGGATAAATCCACCTTGGATGTGTCTATTTCCAATTGGGGGGTTTCGTCCTGGTCATCGGTAACCACAATTCCCAGCCGGTACGCAACCGATTCACCCAAATAAATTTCCAAATCCTTTACGCCCTGAATAACCGGCGCAGCGGTATCTACAATCACAGTCACCGGAAGCTTTGTGGTGTTTCCGGCAGCATCGGTCAAAATGACACACACCTTCTGCTTGCCGGCTTTTGTAATATCCGGCACAGTTTCAAACTTAGCTGTAACCTTTGTTGCGTCCTTCAAATCCGTTACAAAAGTCATGGGATCAGCGCTTTTGGGGTTGATAATCACCGCATCCTCTCTGGCAGTAGGCGCAACTGTATCCACAATATCCAACCGGGAGGAAAGCACCTTGTCACCTACCTGCAGCTGTACCGGATAAGAGCCGGGGACATCGGTGGCAATTGTATTGAAATCTGTTAATAAAACTGCCTTTTTTGCGGCTGAAACCTCGCTTTTTGGGAAAAAGTCCGCAGCCTGAGGAAGAGGCTGCCCTGCCTCCCACTTAAGCTGGCTGTAGCAGGACACCTTGAAAGAATCCACAAGTAAAACTGCGCCTAAGCAAATCGCCAAAGCCAGCACAAACAATACAATCGCCGTGCCGCTGTGCCGGCGTTTTCTGTTTTTTCTTTTTTGATTCATACAGTCTCTCCGTCAGCTCTGTGTCCAGAGCGAAGCAATAAAAATACATAATAAATTATATCGCGAAATCCACAGAAAATCAAGTATATACTGAAAAAGGAAACCTTTCTAAATAACTGGTAATTTTCCTGCATATTTTTTACGGCTCTGGTAAACAATACCTGCGAAGACCAAATATAGGAGGTTTCTATTATGTCCCGCACCCGTATTATCTGCCTGGCGACAGCACTTGTATGCATCCTTTCTCTGGGCAGCATTGTTCTGGCAGCAGAGGTAGACTGTGATGCTACCTACTGCTTCTCCCCCGCAGATTTCTCCGAAAATGATGAGCTTGCCGGTATCTGTATTACCCAGCTTCCCGACGCAAGCACCGGCACTGTCCTTCTGGGCAGTCGGGTCATTCGCGAAGGTGATATTCTCACCGCACATCAGGTATCCCAAATGACCTTTGTTCCGCTGCGTACGGAAACCGATCGGGATGCTGTGGTTACCTACCTGCCAATCTACGACAATCGGGTAGACACCAGCACAACCATGACGCTTTCCATCCGTGGCAAAGAAGACAAAGCCCCTGTAGCGCAGGATTTTTCTCTGGAAACCTACAAAAATTTGCCCAATCAAGGTCAGCTGAAGGTCAGTGACCCCGAAGGCGGTGATCTGGTTTACACGCTGGTACGCAAGCCCAAGCGAGGTGAGGTCACCGTCAATCAGGACGGCACCTTCGTTTATACGCCCAAGAAGAACAAGGTAGGCGTTGATTCCTTCACCTACACCGCCGCTGACCCGGCAGGAAATGTGTCCCGGGAAGCTACCGTAACAATTCAAATCCTGAAGCCCACAGACGCGCGCCAGTATACCGATACAGCCGGCACATCTTGCCAGTTTGCAGCAGAGTGGATGCGCAATACCGGTCTGTTTGTGGGTGAAAAAATCGGTGATGCGGATTGCTTCTTCCCGGATAAAGCTGTCAGCCGGGGTGATTTTTTGATTATGCTGATTAACGCGCTGGACATTCCTGTAACCGATACAAACTACAGTGCAATTCCCGCGGATACCCCCAACTGGCTGAAGCCTTATCTGGCAGCGGCTATGCGGTCCGGCTTAACGGCGGGTTTGCCGGATAACAAAACCGGCGGCTTCGGTGCTGAGGAGCTGATCACCGGTGCAGAAGCAGCGGTGATGCTGCAAAACGCCCTTGACCTGTCGGTTTCGACAAACGCTGTATCTGATGAAGCTCAAAAAAATCTTCCGGCTTGGGCGGCAAGCTCTATTACCGCTATGGCAGAAAACGGCATCAGCTTAAGCCCAGCGGAGGTCGTTACCCGCGGTCAGCTGGCACAGATGCTCTATCGGGTATCTCAGCTTGCGCCCTCTGCCCCCGGCATGTCCGTTATCCGGATGCAACAGTAATATAATAGCAAACAGGACCCCCGGTTTTACCGTAGGGTCCTGTTTCGTTTAGACAGTAAAGTATTGCTTAAGGGGCGTCTTGCGGAGCAAAAAGTATACCGCCAAAAGCAAAAGCATATCCGGCACCATATATGCACCGTTATAAAGCGCGGAATACAGCCACGGGGTCGTCATAGTCATACCGAAAAAGCTTTCCGGCATATATTCTGCCCAAATGGTTGCCCCCACTACATAATGGACCAAAAACCGTGCCGCACAAGCAACGACGGTTGCCACGCAGAAGCGCCCTTTAAACAGACCGGCTACACCCAAAACCGCGTAGGCAATGAGAAAATCTCCCAGAATGCTCTGCCAACCGATTGCGATACCGCCTTCAAACAGCATTTGAAAGATTCCGTGGGTAAAGCTTACCAGCATACCCGGTCCAAAGCCCCAACGGACGCAGAAGATGATAATCGGCAGCATTGCAAAGTCGATACTGCCACCCCAGGGTAACTTGTACAGTGGCAGAAATCCTAAAATCTCCGCAACCGCAACGAGAATTGCTCCCTCCGCCAATGCGCGGACAGAGTTGTGTGTTTTGTTTGCCATATTGCAAACCTCCTAAAATAAATTATCGCACTGCAAACCCGTCAAGGTGCGCAATGCGATAAAAAATCCCATATGGCATCTTTCCCTACGACGGTACTAACCGTATCAGGTTCACGGGTCTAAGGCGCATACGCCTAATCTCAGCCGGATTTGTCCGGCTCCCCGAAGATAGATTTGTGTTGCGATTTAAGGCCATTATACAGAATTTCTAAAAATTGTCAAGCCATTTCCAAAGAAAGTGCCTTGCCGCCTAAAATATGAAAATGCAAATGATTTACGGTTTGACCTGCATCAGAGCCGCAGTTGGATACCACCCGATAACCGCCTGTCAGCCCTTCTGCTTCGGCAATTGCGGGAATGACCTCAAAAATATGGGCAATTACATAGCTATTGTCTGTATCAATCTCCGCTACAGAGCCAATGTGCTTTTTGGGAATCACCAAAATATGGCTCGGTGCCTGGGGCGCAATATCCCGAAAAGCCAAAACAAATGTGTCCTCAAAGACCTTTGTGGAGGGAATGTCCCCATTTACAATTTTGCAAAACAAGCAATCATCCATAATGAAACCTCCGTTATATACTAAATAAGCTAAACACGCCGGTGCTGGCCACCGCCATAATAATGCCGGCAATTATCACACCTAGGCTGACAGACGCAACCGTAGATTTAAAGCCCATATTCAGAAAGCTGGCACCCAATGCTCCGGTCCATGCGCCTGTTCCCGGCAGGGGGATACCAACAAAAAGCATCAGCGCTACAAATAATCCGCCCCGTCCCGCCGCTTTCACCAGCTTTTTTCCGGCGCGCTCACCCTTTTCCAGGCAGAAGGAAAAGAACTTGCCAATATACTTTTTATCTGCGCCCCAAATCAGCACCTTCCGGGCAAAAAAGTAGATAATCGGAACCGGAAGTATGTTGCCGACAACACAGATAATATACGAAACAACCGGGTCTAAATCCATACCCAACGCCACAGGAATAGCACCGCGCAGCTCAATTAACGGCACCATAGAAATTAAAAACACCAAAATGTATTTCATCTGCAACTCCTTCACAGCTTACTGCCAGTGTACGTACAACGAAAGTATTATACCGAATTTCCGGCTTTATTGCAACCCCTATATTTTTTCAGGATAGATTTTTGAAAATTCTAACTAATAATTTAGTGGGAGAAATCAGGTATTTCCCGTAATTTCTCCCACTATTTTAAACTTTTAAAAAGGCCGTTCGCCTTCTGTTATTTAGGTGCCTTCATATCCGCATCTGTCAGCTTGTGACCAACCATAACCCGTTCTATCAGATACTTGGCGTGGGCAACTTCTTCCAAATACGGATGCATCACATAAGACTTGTGACCGGGGGCGGAGTAGGTCGGCTCACTGCCGCCGGAGCCGGAAACAGAAAAGCTTTGAATATTCCAGCTTGCCATATCCCCCAGCTGCATTTTTACAAGGGTGCTGATTTCCTTTGTGGTAATGCTTGTCCGGAACATGCCCTTAATGCCGGCCATGATTTCGGAATAGCCGGAAATGATGGTAGTTCCCGTTGTCATTTTTTCAATCAACGCCGTAATGATCTTCATCTGGTTCTTACCGCGACCCCGATCGCCGCCGGATTGATGATACCGATCTCGGGCAAACGCCAAAGCACGGACGCCGTCCAGCTCAATCTCACCTTCATTAAAGAAATGCTCACCCACAGAAAACGCCTTGTCATTATAAACGGTGACGCCGCCCACAGCATCAACCAGCTTTTCAAAGCCGGTAAAGTTAATCTGGGCGTAGTAGGCAATGTCAACGCCGTAGAAATTTGCTAAGGTTTTTACGGAGTTCTTAATGCCGTATACACCGCAATTGGTAAGCTTGTCCAACTGCCCGTCTCCTGCAGGATTTGGTACATAGTAGTCCCGGGGCGTGTTTAAAAGCAAAATTTGCTTAGTAACGGGATTTACAACCACCATAATATTGACATCGCTTCTTTTGGTTTTCAGCGTCGTGCTGCGGGAATCGGAGCCGCTGATATACACAATAAACGGAGCCTCATTCACCGGTCCTTTCGGTATATCCGGCTGCTCCGGAGTTTCCGGCTCTTCCGGCTCCTCCGGCTGCTCCAAGGAATCAATGGGTATTGTATGCATAATGCGGGCATTTTGCAAAAAATCCTCATACCCTTCCTCCTCCATAAGCATAAACACTGCCGCGCCGTTCATAATCAACGCATCGGTCTTATGGGAAAACAGGGCATCTACCATATCCGAAAACTTCTCATGCTTTGTAAGAATGGGATATTTTTGTATCTTATCCTGAATGCGTGATATCACCTGTTCTGTATAAAATACATCGTAGTTTTCAACAATGGAGAAACGGTAGTTGCCCATGGTGGACAGCTCAGTTTTTGTATCGTCCTTTCGGATGAAAATATAGATTTCTCCCTCGTCTGCCGTTTGGTTAAGCTCTACATCCGTTACCGCATGAAGTGTGGTGTATATGTCCGTGGCAACCTTAGATAACAATGCACAACCGCCGACAACCATCAACGCCAAAATGCAGGAAATAATTCTGCGTACCTTTCCCACAGGCCTTTTCCCCCGCACAAAAAGCAGCAGTGCCGTTACCAAAATGGGAAAAAGCAGCACAGCCCCAAACAGGGCATAATACTTTTCCGGCAACAAGTCCAGCCGGAAAACAATCACAGCGGTGAATGCCTCCGCAGCCGCCTGCAGCAGCAGTACAAAAACAGATATAATAATCCAGACTATGTTCTTTTTCATGGCAGCATCTCATTTCCTGTTTATCGGTATAGCTTATTATAACAGATAAATCCAGAAAAGTCTTCAAAAATTTTAAAAAAGTTTGCGCCTCCTGAAAAAGAGGCGCAATTTACATTTAAATTTCTGCCAAATCCCGCAAAACATCGGCAAGATCCGTTGTCTCCCAAGGCAGATTTTCTACGCCAAAATGACCCTTCCGGGCAGTCTGGCTGTAAATCGGACTGCGCAGCTGCAGCTTGCGGATAATTCCGGCAGGGGTTAAATCGCAGGTCTTGCGCAAAAGAGCCGTCAGTTCTTCATCTGCCAGCTTTCCGGTGCCATAGCTGTCCACCCGGACAGACACAGGCTCTGCCACGCCAATGGCATAGGCCAGCTGCACCTGCACCTGGGTTGCAAGGCCGGCAGCTACCAGGTTCTTAGCCATATACCGGGCCATGTAAGCGCCGGAGCGATCTACCTTTGTGGGGTCCTTGCCGGAGAAGGCGCCGCCGCCGTGGGAGAAATAACCGCCATAGGTGTCCACAATGATTTTTCTGCCGGTCAAGCCGGTATCGCCGTCGGGACCGCCGATGACGAATTTGCCGGTGGGATTAATGTGAATATGGGCAACCTTGTCCACATCAAAGCCGTACTGCTGCAGCACCGGGGCAATCACGCCCTCCCGGATATACCGGCGCAGCTGCCCGATTTCAAATTCCTCGGTGTGCATAACGGACACAACCACCGTATCAATGCCCACCACATTGTTGTTTTCGTCAAACTCCACAGACACCTGGGTCTTTCCGTCGGGGCGGAGCAAATCGTTGCTTTCCACGCACTGAGTCAGACGGTTGCTCAAAGCCCGGGACAGAGCAACGGGCAAAGGCATCAGTTCCGGTGTCTGGGTGCAGGCACCGCCAAACATCATACCCTGGTCACCGGCGCCGCCAACCTCGTCGTTAGTACCCATAGCAATATCTGCAGACTGGGTATGTACCTTGCAGAGAATTTCCACAGTGTCCGCGCTGAAGCCGGTTTCGGCATGGGTATAGCCAATGCTGCGAATAACCTCCCGGGCAATCGCAGCATAATCTACCTGCGCCCGGGTGGTAATTTCACCGCAAATCACGCAGAAATTGGTGGTAACCATAACCTCGCAGGCTACCCGGGAATTGGCATCCTGGGCAAGGCAAGCATCCAAAATGGCATCGGAGATGGCGTCTGCCACCTTGTCCGGGTGTCCGCATGTAACACATTCGGAAGTAAACAGTCTTTTTTCCATAGCGATCCTTTCACGCAAAAAATACCGCACACCGAGGAAATCCGATGTGCGCTCTATCGAATCCTCATCTTTCGTTGCCGCCGGATTTGGCACCTTGACTAAACAGGTTGCCGGGTTTCATCGGGCCGTTCCCTCCACCACTCTTGATAAGGCTAGTATGCAGTTCGTGTCTATTTTACTCTATTTTCTTGGATTGTCAACAGTTTTTTGCGCTTTTTGAAAGAATTGTTCACAATTCCGGGATAGACATTTTTGGAAAAAGCTGATATGATAACTCCACTACGATTAGGAGATGAGCCTGTGAAAAAATTACGTAGCCGTTTCGAACGGTTTTGCTACAATAACCGTACCAAGGGTATCCCCAATTTGATGCTCTATGTGACCTTAGGCAGCGCGGTTGTGTATGTTTTAAGTATGCTTGACAAAAGCAACACTCTGTATTACGCCCTGTGCTTTAACCGTGAGCTTATTTTGCAGGGGCAGGTATGGCGGCTGTTTACCTATACCTTTACCTACGACGCAGGAAATGTCTTAATTACCGCCATTGCCCTGTACTGCTATTACTCTCTGGGCAGTGCTATGGAAGCTGCCTGGGGCTCTCTGCGGTTTAATCTGTTTTACTTTTCCGGAATTGTTTTGATGGACGCCTTTTGTATGATTTTCGGCGGTTGGGCAGACATCTATTATTTAAATCTAAGCCTGTTTTTGGGCTATGCAACCATGTACCCCGAGGCCAGATTTTTGCTTTTGTATATCATCCCGGTGAAGGCCTGGATTTTCGCCCTGGTAGATTTGGTTTTAACAGCTTACAGTGTCATTATGATGACAGCCTACGGTGCCTTCCCTTACAGCCTGTTCCCCCTGGTGGCAATCGGAAATTACTTCCTGTTCTTCGGCAAAGATGTGATTAATGTCTTCCCGATGGTTTGGCGGATAAAGCTGTCGGGTCTTTTTAAGAAAAAGAAAGCCTACGCGCCTCAGCAGCCCATCCAATTCCGCCCGGCAGCTGAAAAGCAGGAATACTACACCCATCGCTGCACCGTATGTGGAAGAACCGACGTCTCCAATCCCGAGTTGGAGTTTCGGTACTGTTCCCGCTGTAACGGCTATTTTTGCTACTGTGAAGACCACATCAGCAACCATACCCATGTACAATAACCAAAGAGGGCTGTTGCAATGTTTGTAGGGCCGGCCTCCCGGACGGTCCTAGCGGCACAATGACAATAAAATTTTTAAACACAAAGGGGCGCTGCAAAAGCAGCGCCCCCTTTTCCGTCATATGCGACAAAAAGCGGTAACGGGATTTGGTGATATATACAAAATTTAGAAAATGCAGCAAATATTGGAGGTTTTCCCCTTTCCGAAAAGAAGATATGGGGGTATACTTAAAGAAAAAGAGAAAAACCTGCCGAAAGGGTGATACCGATGCACACAAAAAACGAGGACAGCAGAACCGTCCCCTCGTCCCTCTGTCTTATGGAAATCTGATAAAATCTCAGTCTATTAAGTTAACTTCCGACGCATCCAAACCTCGCCTTATTCATGTAGGCGGTGGTTATGTAGAAGCAAAGTATGTACTCGCTCGAAAAACCGACTCTAACTACCGCGGGCTGCGAGTTGTTACATCGGTTTCTGTGAGTGTAGTCGAGGATAACACTTCGCTTGTTTTGGGTTTAATTGAAACAGGAGAATTGGTAGACCATGGGCGCGGTACGGGAACGTATGAAACAGGTGCATATAAGCGACTGGAAAATGTTTCCCTAAACGGAGGGGCCTCTATTGCTGTTCCGGCTAATTTCCAAACCAATGTGATTAAGCTTGTGCCAAAGGTGAGTGGTACCTACAGGCTATTATCTTTTAGTAACATCGGAGACCCGCATTTCCGCATCACAAACGCAACAACTGGTGCCGATGCTGTTCCTGCAACGGATGATATTGATGGAGCGAACAACCGAAATGCTATGCTTACAATCAACTTGACTGCTGGAAATGTTTATTATCTTGAAGCATTTCGTTATAATACACCCTACGACTACACTTTAAAAATGGGATATAACCCCGCGGCATCACATGAATTGACACTGGATAACCCCTATTCTATTACCACATCCAGCGACTCTTACCAGATGCTAAAATTTACACCCCCCACCTCCGGATACTATACATTTTCAACGAACAAAACATCGGGATATCCTCAGCTGTTTTTATTCAATGCCGTTGGTTCGTTGCTAGATAGTGATGATGATAGCGGCGGTAATTTAAATGCATTATTTGAGTATCATCTAAGTCCGTGGAATACATATTATATTGCTGTGCAGGGATATAACGGAAACGCTGCAGCGTTCAGCATCACTGTCACGCAAAGCTAACCCCCGGCTAAGTCTATCATTGAAAGGACGCTAATCTATGAATGTAAAAAAAGACTTGCTAACCGTAGCAGCCGTATTTTATGCAATCATGTATAGCATATTCTTGCTGTATAGAGGTTATATGTATGGTGACTCTAAGGTTTCATTCAATGAAAGCTTGTTCTACTTTGTTATGCTAGTTATGTATCTGATTTTGCTTGGAAGAAGCATGTTCTTAGTGAATACCCGCGTATACAGCGGAAGCTATTACAGGCTGGGAGGTTTTACCTTGGTCAACAGCTGCTTGTCTTGGGGAATTAGGCTACTTGCACATTTCAAAGGGAGGCTGAATCCTGATACCCCTCTGCATATTTACATATATCCTGGCGCGATGTTTTTTTGCAGTGTTATAATTTTTGTTATTTACCTTGTTTGCGGCATAATGACGCATAAGGAAAACAATCTTGCATAATGCATCTTAGTTAACATAATTTCAAATTTTGCGATATTTAGCGGTGATTTGTTGTCGTTGCGAGGGAATGGTACTCCGTAAGACAGGCTAACAGTTAACGGTCAAGACCAAAAATAACAAGATGGAAACTCCTGTATCCCTACTTCCAGTATTTACAGATTGATAAATCGTTGCAAAACGGTTACAATCATCTTGTCTTCGCGCGGTTCCGTGTTTCACGGAACCGCCTTTTTAATTGCTTACTTTATGGTGACAGCCGGGGCTGTCAGGCTCTAAAGGCAGAAAAGTGTAGCCGTTCTCCAGACCCCAGACAATAATATGCTCCACCGCGTTGACGCTGTGGCTTAAGGTGTCATGCTGCAAAACAACAGCGCAGTTTTTTCCGGAAACGCCCCGGACCACCTGCCGCAACACCTTTAAGGCGGTATTGGAATCGTTGGTGTCGCAGCTTGCCACATTCCAATCAAAATACTGAAGCCCCAAATCCTCCACCAGCTTTGTTAACCGGGTCATCAGCCCCGGGCTGTATTTTCTGCTGGCTGTGTTGGAGCTTCCTCCCGGGAACCGGAGCATGGTCGTGGTTATTCCTGTGTACTCATAAATCACCTGCTGCATCTGATATAAATCATCCAAATAGGCATCTTCTCCGGCATAAAGCTGGGCGTAATTATGGGTCATGCTGTGGATACCGATGGCGTGTCCCTCCTGCGCAATTCGGGTAAGGGTGTCCACATATTTGGTATTCACCACAAAAAAGGTTGCCTTTACATCGTATTTTTTTAAAATATCCAAAAGCTTCGGTGTGTACTTTCCCGGGCCGTCGTCAAAGGTCAAGTAGATAATCTTTTCTTCCTCTTCCCCGTCACTGCTGCAGTTAATCAGCTCCACAGGCAGCTGCCGGGGCAGGGACACGGAAAACCACGCCGCAATAATCAAGCAATAAATAGAAAATACAAGTAAGGCTTTCTTCTTGCCCATAAAATTTACCCCCTGTATTATGTTATGTAATACAGGGGGTATGTTTATATTGTCTTATTTTCGCTTGTACAGGCAAATATCGTACAAAATCCCATTTTCCTCACCGGACTGGAGCGTTTGACTCAGTTGCCAATCAGGGTCTGTGTCCAGATTGGGAAAGAAGGTGTCCGACTCCGGAGTACAATGCACCTTTGTCACATAAGCCGTATCGCACATAGGAAGCATCTGGCGATAAATACTGCCGCCGCCGATCACCATCGCCCGGGGAGAGGCCTTGGCTGCCTGCACCGCCTCCTCCGGACCGGAGCATACCGTAAAGCCGGGAATTTCCCCGCCCTTACGGGTCAAGGCTATGTTCAGCCGCCCGGGCAAAGGCTTCTGCCCCGGAAAATCCTCAATGGTACGCCTGCCCACAATCACCGCAGCCCCCCGGGTCGTCTCCCGGAAGAACTTTCTGTCGGCAGACAAGGCAACCGGCTGTGTGCCATCCTTACCGATGCCCCAGTCATCATATACCGCTACAATCAGTTCCATGAAAACACCTCAAATTGCCATGGGAATCTCAAAATCAAAGGGGCAATACTGATAGTTTTCCACCTGGAAGCTGTTTTTCGTAAAGCCGTAAAAATCCGTCACGCTCTGATCCAGGGTGACCTTAGGGGCGGGATACCCCTCCTGCTCCAGCATAGCCCGTACCGCCGGAATGTGCCGGTCGTAAATATGACAGTCGGCAATTACATGGACCAGCTCGCCGGCCTCCAGACCGGAAACCTGCGCCATCATCATTAACAGCATGGCGTATTGACACACATTCCAGTTATTCGCGGTAAGCATATCCTGAGAGCGCTGATTCAAAATGCCGTTTAAGGTGTTTCCGGTGACATTGAAGGTCATGGAGTAGGCGCAGGGATACAGATTCATCTCATGCAAATCCTGGAAATTATAAATGTTGGTCAGGATGCGGCGGGATGCAGGATTGTGCTTTAAATCGTAAAGCACCCTGTCCACCTGGTCGAACATACCCTCTTTATATTCATGCTTAATGCCCAGCTGGTAGCCATAGGCCTTGCCGATTGTGCCGTCCTCACCTGCCCATTCGTCCCAGACATGGCTGCCCAAATCCTCAATGCGATTGGACTTTTTCTGCCAAATCCACAAAAGCTCATCCAGCGCGCTTTTCCAATAGGTGCGGCGCAGGGTCATGAGAGGAAACTCTTCCTTCAGATTATAGCGATTAACCACGCCAAATTTTTTCACCGTATGGGCAGGTGTGCCGTCCGCCCACTTGGGGCGCACTTCCAGCTCCGTATCGTAAAAACCGTTTTCCAGAATATCCAGACACGTGGCGCGGTAAAGTTCATCTGCTTTGCTCATAACGCTGCCTCCTAAAGTATGTTTGAGCCATTATATCATAAATATTTTTAAATTTCTACAACAATTACCAAACTTTTCATTGAAAAATCATAAGACCGGACATCCCGAAAAACCGAAGGCTGTTTTCCGGGATGTCCTTTTTCATTACAAAAACTGACGAATGTCAATTGCCAGCTTTTCTTCCAGATTGATTAGTCTTTTGGCAATATCCTTGGAAACCTCATCTGCCGCTTCGTACTGGTTCAAATACCGGTTTAATGACTTTACGCCCATGTTGCAGCCATCGGTCATTAAGTCTGCAACGGTCGCATCGGAGTCATCCATGCCCAGCTTCATGTTGGTTTTCATCCAGGACATACCCTTGGCAATGGGGTTGGGAGATTTGCCCTCATCTTCATAGTCGCTCAAAAGCTTCTGGATTTCCGTTTCCAGCTTGTTATGCTCTTTTTTGCAGTCAGTCAGATAGGTTTTCAGCTTGTCGGACTGCACATGCTCCAGCACATCGTCAATAGACGCTGTACCCATTTTTACACCGGCGTCACATTCCCGGAGAAGTTTGATGGTATCATTTTCAATCATATTTTTTCATTCCTTTCCGCTACAGTTTTCCCGGATTTTCCGTTTCTATTTCTGTAAATTTTTGCAAAAAAGGAGGCAGATTTGCATCTGCCTCCCAAACAGGGGTTTTTATTTCGATACGATATCTCTTGCCACATGGACGCCGCTGGCGGAGGCATGGGACAGGCTATGGGTAATACCGCTGCCATCGCCGATAATGTAAAGACCTTCACAGCAGCTTTCCAGATGCTCGTCCACCGCAACCTCCATGTTGTAGAACTTAACCTCTACACCGTAAAGCAGGGTATCGTCATTGGCTGTGCCGGGAGCGATTTTATCCAGGGCATAAATCATCTCGATAATGCCGTCTAAAATTCGCTTGGGCAGCACTAAACTCAAATCGCCTGCGGTAGCGTTTAAGGTGGGTGTCATAAAGGAATCGTTCATGCGGTTGGGCGTGGAACGGCGGCCCCGAATCAAGTCGCCGAAACGCTGGGCAATCACGCCGCCACCCAGCATATTACTCAGCCGGGCAATGGATTCGCCATAGCCGTTGCTGTCTTTAAAGGGCTCAGAGAAATGCTTGGACACCAAAAGGGCAAAGTTGGTGTTTTCCGTCTGCTTTGCCGGATCTTCATAGCTATGGCCGTTCACCGTTACGATACCGTTTGTGTTTTCATTTACCACCGCGCCTCTGGGATTCATACAGAAGGTGCGCACCAAGTCCCCGTATTTCTGGGTGCGGTATACAATTTTACTCTCGTAAAGCTCATCGGTCAGGTGGGAGAATACCTCAGCAGGCAGCTCCACCCGAACGCCCAGGTCGACCCGGTTGGATTTCGTCTGAATGCCTAAATCCTTACATACCGTTTCCATCCACTTACTGCCGCTGCGGCCTACGGAAATAACGCACTTTTTGCAGGTATAGGTGGCATTGGCGCAATGGATTTCATAGCCGTCCTCTGTCCGGAAAATGGCCTCCACCGGGGTATCAAAATAAAAGTCCAGCTTATCCTTCAGGTGGTTATACAAATTTTCCAGAACCACATAGTTAATATCTGTACCCAAATGGCGCACAGAGGCATCCAAAAGGTGCATGCCGTTTTGCAGGCACAGCTTTTTAAACTTAGACCCTGCTGTAGAATACAGCTTTGTACCCTCACCGCCATAGCGCATGTTAATGTCGTCAACATAATGCATCAGCTCCAGCGCATGCTTTTTGCCGATGTATTCATATAATGTGCCGCCAAAGTCGTTGGTAATATTGTACTTACCGTCAGAAAAGGCGCCGGCTCCGCCAAAGCCGTTCATAATCGAACAGCTTTTACAGCCAATACAGCTTTTAATCTTTTCGCCGTCAATGGGGCAAAACCGCTTATTCAGCTGATGGCCGGCATCAAACACCGCAACCTTCAGCTCCGGCTTCAGCTTGGTCAGCTCATAGGCAGAAAAAATGCCGCCGGGACCTGCGCCAACAATTATAACATCATAATTCATAACAATCCTCCAAGGCAAATATATGGATATTATATCATTAAGCTGGTATTTCCGCAACTATTAAATCAAAAACGGCGATGGCGGATAGCCTTCCGTCATCGCCGAAATTTATAATACTTTTTATGCTCTTAAGGAAGCAGTTCAGGACATTCTAATATAGCCGCAGGACGGGCAGTCTGTGGTGGAACTTCATTGGGGTGCTGGAGAGCATAGTTGACGCTGGCAATGATGGCGTCCTTATGCTTCTGGGTAATCTCCAAATCACCAAAATTTTGCTCCAGGCTGGTAGCACGCATTTCTTTCTTGATTAAATTTACCTTTACGTTCTCCAGCTTTTCCGGAGTAAAAATCTGGGCATAAATCTGGTAGGCAACTAACAGTCTGCCGAAGTCCGACAGATGGACATAGTCACGGTACAGCTCGTAGTCACGAAGCAGGTCTGCCTCCGGCACACCGTGGGTCTCACTGGCGTACTGGATGGCCGTTCCGGTATGGAACACGTAGTCAAATTCCTCGTTGGTTTCAATATATTTTTTGATGTTAGCACAGATTTTGTCATAATAAAGATTTCTGCTGCCACCAAAAGCATTTGCAAATCGCAATAGCACGTCCGCCTCCGCTGCTCTGCGACCGTCACCCCAAAGTTCTGCATCAGTAGGGTTGGCGCCGGTAGCATTGTATGCCAGCTTGACACCGGGCTTTGTGTTTTCCTTTATGTAATTAATCATAAAGGCGTGGTCGCCATCCTTAAACTCAAACTCCCGGGTGGTAGGATAGGTGGCATCATTGAAAATAACCAAATCCCACCACTCATCCTGCAGTGCAGAGAGAATCGTAACATCTTCTGTTTTCTCATAACCGGTATCGTTAAACTTATAGTACCAGTAAACAGCGGCATTGTTCAGGATATTTCTCCGGTGGTCGCCCAACGTCAGGGATTTGTAAATATCCGCAACCAAAAATTCCCTGTCGGGCATTTCGGTTTTCATAACCTGCTGTAAGAACCATACCGTATCCTGGCCAAGGCTCTGACCGATGAGCAGCACCTTGAAAACCTTTTCCTCTTCAGGGGGCTGGGTGGGCTGGTTTGTGCTTTGGGGCGTACACCCGGCAAAGCTCAGCAGTACGGTGATAACCGCCAAAAAAATGCACACCAACTTTTTCATAATATATTTCCTTTTCCTTTATAATTTGTCTTGCTATATACTTCATATATATATAATATATTTTCTATTTGTCAAGTACCGGTTTTCAAAAAATCCTGTTCTTGCTTTTACCGCCTGATTTTGCTATAATTTTCAGGAGGTGATCTTTATGTTTGAAAAGACAAAGGCGCTCTGTAATTCCTTCTTGGAGATGGGCGTTCCGGGCTTTGATCTGATTGTGTATAAAGACGGTCAGTGCATCCTGCGGCAAATGGGTGGCTATTCCGATATTGAGAAACAGACCCCCATTTGCGGTAAGGAGAAATTCCATATTTTTTCCTGCTCCAAGCCCATCACCGTCACAGCCGCCATGCAGCTGTGGGAAAAGGGTTTATTCCGCTTGGAGGATAAGCTGGCAGACTATATGCCGGAATTTCAATGTATGACCGTCAAGACCGACGCCGGCATTGTACCTGCTGCTGAACCTATCCGAATACACCATTTATTTGAAATGACTGCGGGTTTTTCCTACAACCTGGGTTCTCCCCAGTTGAAGGAGCTGCAAAAACACACCGGCGGCGTTTGCCGTACCCGGGATGTGGCCCGTTATCTTGCGAAGGAGCCTTTGCTCTTTCACCCCGGTGACCAATATCTCTACAGTCTTTGCCACGATGTTCTTGCGGCACTGGTAGAAGTCGTATCCGGTCAGCTGTTTGCCGACTATGTGCAGGAGCATATTTTTGATCCCTTGGGTATGACAAACTCTCACTTTTTGCTGCCCGCAGAGCGTCTTGGTGAAGTCAGCACCCTGTACGCCTTTGATCCGGTGCAGAAAAAAGCGGTGATGCAGAATATGCACAGCTACCGTTTAGGCACCGAACACGCCAGCGGCGGTGCCGGCTGTGTGTCCACAGTGGAAGATTACATTAAATTTGCTGAGGCCTTGCGTACCGGCGAACAGCTGCTGAAACGCAGTACCATCCGCCTTATGACCACCGACCGCCTGACGCCCTACCAAAAACGCACCTATGCTCCTGCCGATACCTGCGGCTACGGCTTGGGTATGCGTGCACCTGCGGCGGGTCTGCCTCGCCGGGATTACGGTTGGGGCGGTGCTGCCGGCGCGTATCTGGCTATCGACGAACCAAACGGCATCTCCCTCTACTATGCCCAGCATATGCTTTCTTCCCCCAACCAAGGTTTGCGGGGAACAATTTACACCACCATTTTGGAAGAACTGGGAATCTCTGTTGCCCACACCGTAACCGACAACAGCCTAACCTACTGATATCATTCCTAAAAAGCCAAAACGGGTCTGTTCAAAACAGACCCGTTTTCATATTTTGCTTTTTATCTCCAAAATACCATAGTGCTGTCCGAAATATCAACCACTGACAGGTTCCGGTGTAACAGAAAGAATTTGACTTTTCCTTAGCGCCAATGTATAGTGTTTTTGTTAGGAGTGATGAATATGCTGCACACAATTACAAACGATTATCTGCAGGTTACCGTCTCGGAGCTGGGTGCTGAGCTACAGTCCATTAAGGACCTCGCCGGTGTGGAATATCTGTGGCAGGGTGATCCGAAATATTGGAAAAGCAGGGCCACCAACATTTTTCCGTATGTAGGCAGAATGGTCAATTCAGAATACTTCTTAGACGGAAACCGATATCATTTGGACATCCACGGATTTGCCAGATTTTCCCGCTTCTGCCCGGTAGCGGCAGACGATATGCATCTGGTGCTGGAGCTTACCGACAACGAAGAACGTCTGGCGCAATTCCCCCGAAAATTCAGCTTCCGGGTAATCTATGCACTGAAGGATAACGCCTTGGATATCACCTATCAGGTAGAAAACCGGGACAAAAAGGTGATGCGCTTTGGTTTAGGAGGACATCCCGGCTTTAATATCCCCTTCGGTAGCGGCGAATTTGAAGATTACCGCATCCGCTTTGCAAGCAAATGTCACCCAAAACAGATTCTCTTCAGCGAAACCGTTCACGTAGCCGGCGAAGCCGACTATTCCTTACAGGACGATCAGTATATTCCCCTGCGGCACAACCTGTTCGACCGGGACATCATTTTGCTGAAGAATGTCGCATCCAAGGTTACTCTGGAATCGCCCAAAGCCCAGCACGCCGTTACAATCAGCTTTCCTGATATGCCTTATGTCGGTTTCTGGCATCGTCCCGATACCGATGCGCCCTATGTTTGTGTAGAGCCTTGGTGTTCCCTGCCTGCTGCTCACGGTAAACCCACTGTATTTGAAGAGCAAGCTGACCTGTTAACTCTCGATCCCGGAAAAAGCTATACCAACACATGGACAATTTCTGTTGATTGAGCCACCGGCCCATTCCCTTTCGGAGTGGGCTGTTTGCTCTGGTAGGACCAAAACAAAGAAAAAATACCGAAAACGAATCGTTTTCGGTATTTTTTGCATAGCGAACTTTACAGCACGATTTCAAAATATTGCTCCGGTTTCAGGTCCACAACCGTGCAATCGTTGGCATAGGTACACTCCGGCAGAATAATCATAGCGGTCAATTCTTCCTTATTTGCAGGCAAAGGTGCCAGATGCCAGATGGCTGCATTCAGTTTTACCAATGCGCCCTTCGGAACAATAAACGCCTGGGCAAATTCCGGAACCGGCGTTCCGGCAGAAGCCGGTGCCACATGAAGGATCATATCATCATTTAACGGCATAATCATTTCCCATGTGGTAGTATGATACTCCTGCTGTGTAATGATCATTTTTTCCGGCTTCTTTACCAAAATGGGGGAATAGCCGACTCTGTGCTGGCTGTCCGCGACTAAGCGATCCGGAAAAAATCTGTGCAGCTCACCGCAGAGCGCATAACCCTGGGGATCGGTCATTTGATAAAACTGACCGAACGGTGCAAAGGCTTCATGGGTAATAGGAATTGCCTTGATTGTATTCATATTGAGAACGCCTCCTAATATTGTTATACAACCATTATACCTGGCACGCAGGCTATTGTCCAGCTATTTTTCTGCCATCCCACCGATTATGAGTAAATGCGCTTCAGTTCCGCCACAATTTCCTCCACCGGTTGTTGACCGCCGGTGGGAGATACGGCATTGCAGAACACCGCCGCACTGTAGCCCATACCCCAAGCCCCCTGTTCGGTATAGATATGTATGTTTATGATCCCAAAGAGGAATAAGTCAAGTAAATTCCGATATTTAGCATTTTTAAATTTCTAACCTTTAAGCGCAAAAAGAAAAGAAAAATACCGAAAACAAATTGTTTTCGGTATTTTTTATGGTATGAGTGGAGATAACGGATTTACTTGCATTACATCAATCGCTTAACGGCCATGAATACACAGTTCTACCCGTTCTCATCCTAGCCGGATCAATACTTGTAAACACCCCTGCCGGTCTTTCTTCCCAACCAGCCGGCTCTTACATACTTTCGCATAAGGCTGTTGGCACGATACTTACTATCTCCTGTTTCCTTGTAAAGAACATCCATAATTGCCAAACAGACATCCAAACCCACCAAATCGCCCAACGCCAAGGGCCCCATGGGGTGATTTGCCCCCAGCATCATAGACTGGTCAATATCTTCCGGGCTTGCAATTCCTTCCGCCATAATGCCAAAGGCTTCGTTAATCATCGGAATCAAGATACGATTTACAACAAAACCGGGGGCTTCTGCCACTTCAACAGGGTTTTTGCCGATGGACTGAGAAATTTCTTTCACACGGACGAATGTTTCCTCAGAGGTTGCCATGCCTTTAATAACCTCAACCAACTTCATAACCGGCGCAGGATTGAAGAAATGCATGCCAATCACTTTATCCGGCCGCTTTGTAGCCGATGCCACTTCGGTGATAGAAAGAGAAGATGTGTTGGTTGCCAATATAGTATTCTCGTTGCATACTTCGTCGAGTTCGGCAAAAATCTGCTTTTTAATCTGCATATTTTCCACGGCCGCCTCAACAACCAGATCGCAGTCTGCCGCAAAATGAATGTCTGTGGTGCCGGTAAGCCGACGTAAAATACTTTCCTTTTCTTCTTCAGTAATTTTTCCTTTTACAACCAACTTGTCCAGATTCTTGTGGATTCCCGCCAGACCTCTGTCTACAAACTCATCTTTAATATCACGCAGAATTACTTCATATCCCTTTGCCGCAAAGGCTTGGGCAATGCCTGCGCCCATAGTACCTGCACCAAGTATAAAAATTTTCACAAATAATTTCTCCTTTCCTTTATTCACGCCCCACAATAAGGGCTGTTCCCATACCACCACCGATACACAAGGTGGCAAGACCGGTCTTTGCATCCCGGCGTTGCATCTCATGAAGCAGAGTTACCAAAATTCTGGCGCCGGATGCACCCACAGGGTGTCCGATAGCGATAGCGCCACCGTTTACATTGACTTTAGAAGGATCAAATTTCAAATCCTTGGCAACCGCGATACTCTGGGATGCAAAGGCTTCGTTCGCTTCGATCAGATCCAGATCGTCTACCGAAAGGTTTGCCTTTTCCAGCGCCGCTTTCGTTGCGTAGAAAGGACCGTAACCCATAATGGAGGGATCCAAGCCTTTTGAGCCGTAAGAAAGGATCTTCGCCAGGGGCTTTAAGCCCATCTGCTGGGCTTTCTCGGCGCTCATAATCACCAGTGCCGCCGCGCCGTCATTAATGCCGGATGCGTTGCCGGCGGTAACGGTTCCGTCTTTTTTGAAAGCAGGTTTCAGTTTGGCAAGGCCTTCTGCCGTTGCGCCAAATCTGGGGTATTCATCGGTATCAAATAAGATGGGGTCGCCCTTTCTCTGTGGAATTTCCACGCCCACAATTTCCTCTTTAAATTTCCCTGCCTTGATGGCTGCCTCCGCCTTTTGCTGGGAGTTCGCTGCAAAAGCATCCTGCTCTTCTCTCGTGATCTCCCATTGCTCTGCAATATTCTCTGCAGTGATCCCCATATGTACCTGACTAAAGGCATCTGTAAGGGCATCGTTGATCATGGTATCCACCATTGTGCCGTTACCCATTCTCTGTCCCCATCTTGCATTGGGAATCGCATAGGGCGCTTGGGACATATTCTCTGTACCGCCGGCAACGATCACATCCGCATCACCAAGACGAATCAGTTGTGCAGCAAGAGAAACTGCCCGTAAGCCGGAGCCACAGACCATATTAAGCGTAACTGCAGGTTTTTCCACCGGGATACCGGCGTTCACCGCCGCCTGACGGGCAACATTCTGTCCCTGTCCTGCCTGCACCACATTGCCCATATAGACTTCATCTACATCTGCCGGCTGAATTCCGGCTCTCCTAACAGCTTCCTTGATTACAACCGCGCCAAGTTGTGCGGCAGATATCCCTTTCAAACTGCCGCCAAAAGAACCAACCGCAGTTCTGACAGCACTGACAATAACAGCATCTCTCATCACAAATTCCTCCCGTTTCTTTTACATTTGCAAACCCATTTTTTCCTCGTTAAACAGCCGCGCATCCATGGGCTTTACATCGCCGATAATGGGCGCAAAACCCATCTGATCCAAAATGTCCTTTTGCAAATCAACTCCGGGCGCAATCTCAATAAGTGTAACGCCCTGTTCGGTCAATTCAAACACCGCACGTTCAGTGATGTAGTAGACCTTTTGCCCCATTTCCTTGGCGTATTCGCCACTAAAAGTAATCTGCTCAACCTGATTCACAAGTTTCCTGCCACGGCCCTCCTGCTGAATCTCCAACTTTCCGTCGCGGAATTCTTCTTTCAGGCCACCTGCTGTGAATGTGCCACAGAATACAACCTTCTTAGCGTTCTGAGTGATATTGATGAAGCCACCGCAACCGGGCAGCCGTGTGCCAAATTTGGAAACATTCACATTACCTTGACCGTCCATTTCGGCAAGACCCAAGAACGCAACATCCAGTCCACCGCCGTCATAAAAATCAAACTGGTATCCCTGGTCAATAACACATTCTGCGTTGGCCGTTACACCAAAACTCAGACCCGCTGCAGGAACACCGCCAATAACACCGCTTTCCGCTGTCAGAACCATCATATCGCTGATATTCTCTTCCGCTGCCACTGCAGAAATGCACTCCGGCATGCCAAGACCCAGATTCACAATCGCGTTGGGCACCAGCTCCATCGCCGCGCGACGTGTAATGACTTTCCGAACATCCATCGGCAGCGGTGTAAGGGTATCCACCGGCACTCTGATTTCACCGCTGTACGCAGGATTGTACTGGGTTTCAAAGGTTTGCATATGGTTTTCAGGCTTTGATACCACGATGGCATCCACCAGAATTCCTGGGATTTTCACCATGCGAGTGTCCAGAGACCCATGCTGTACGATACCCTCTACCTGCACAATTACCTTGCCGCCGGAATTCTTTGTAGCCTGGGCAATGGGCAGTGCGTCCAGCGTAACACCCTCGTGCTCCATAGTACAGTTGCCATGCTCATCTGCATAGGTGGCGCGAATGACTGCCACATCAATGGGAAATGCATTGTACAACAATTTTTCCTGACCGTGAATTTGGATCAATTCTACAATATCACCGGCTTCGGCTGCTTTTTCATTGATCTTACCGCCTTCCAAGCGGGGGTCAACATAGGTCTTCAGACCCACATGGGTGATTACGCCCGGCTTTCCCGCTGCAATGTCACGGTAAAGTTGGCTGATGACGCCCTGAGGCAGATTGTATGCCGCAACTTTATTTTCCAGCGCCAACTTCTGCAATTTGGGAACCAAGCCCCAGTGTCCGCCGATGACCTTCGATACGAGATCTTCATGTCCCAGGTGGTTCAAGCCCTTTTCCTTTGCGTCGCCCATACCTGCGCAATATAGCAGCGTCAGATTATTGGGGTGGCCTGTATCCAAAAATTTCTGCTCAATGGTGAGAGAAACTTCCTCCGGATGTGCCGAGCCGATAAAACCGCCAAAAGTGATTGTTGACCCATCTTTGATATATGCCTCTACGGCATCGGAAACTGTCATTACTTTTGTCATTTTGCAACCTCCCCGTATGCGAAACACCATATTTACCTATCAAATGATGTTTTTTTGATATTTTCAGTATATCATAGCGGAAAAAGTAATGCAATTACCTGTTGTTTTTTGTTTTTATAACCTTGAGTTTATAAAATCTTTGTTGTATAATATCATTATCCCATTAAAGGAGTGTTGATTACTGTGGATATTCGGGAAATGAAATACATCGATATGATCGCCCAAACAAGAAGTATGACAAAAGCCGCGCAAAACTTACATATTTCTCAGCCCGCCTTGCACAAATCTCTGCGCAAGGTTGAAGGAGAATACAATACAACATTTTTTTATCGAAAGGGCCACGAAGTTTTTCCTACCGATACAGGGCTGGTGGCTTTAGAATATGCCCGACGCACTTTAGACTCATTAAGTGAAATGCAGAAGAAAATCTGCGAAATCCAAAATCTCGAAGCCGGTAGCATAGCCTTTGGTTTTCCTGCTGTGGTCGGCACACTCTATTTGCCGCAGGCGCTTATTGATTTTCAAAAAGCATATCCCGGTATTTCTCTTAAAATCGTGGAGGCCGGCGCAAACGAGTTAAGCGCTCTGGTAGAAAACGGAACTTTAGATATAGCAATTCTGGTGCGCCCCATTGCCCATCAATCCTTAAGCGAAATTCCACTGCTGCAAGATCAGGTGGTAGCCGGTGTTACACGGGAGCATATCTGGCGAAACCGCAATCATATCGCCATCGAGGATTTTGACGGGGTTACCTTTAATACCTTCAGTCCTGATTTTAGCGTCCATACCCAACTTATAGATTTGTTTAAGGAAAAAGATATCACTCCCCACATTGGCTTTAGCGGCAGCAACAGCGAATTTCTATGTCAAATCAGCACGCTCTCTAACGGTATTTTGGTGTTGCCCCGTCCCATTATCGAATCCATCTGCAAAGACGAAATGGTACTGATCCCATTTACGCCTGCCTTCCGATGGGAATTGAGCCTTGCGTTCCGTAAAAACGCATACCTGTCTACCGGTTCTGAAGCTCTTATTCGCCACCTTCAGGAACACTTCCTTCATCATATCTAACAAATAAACAAATATAACCATAAAAACCACGGCTTTTGCCTGCATTTGTCAAGGAAAAGTAGACACTGCCGGTGGTATTCTTATACAATTAAAACGGTATGAGGGAAATCCTCATACCGTTTTCTTTGGTTTTACATTTGGGTTGCGGTGTGGTAGAATGGCATTGCGACACAAACCGAATAATTGCTATTTGCTAGGGAAACATACCTTTATAAAAAGGTGTTTCCCTCATTTCCCTATGCAAATAGCGGATTGTTTGTGTCGCAGCAACCGGAGAAAGCACTTTTTTAGCACACCCTTCGGGGTGTGCTTTTTTAATGAGGTAGGGTTATGAAACGGACCGTTTGTGTTGTTTGTCTGCTCGCGCTATTTCTGTCTGCCTGTCCTGTTGGAAAGCAGACCACAACAATTCCCGAAGGGGATTATGATTATGGCATATATCAACTGACATTCAAAACAAAGAAAATCTCCAATGACCATGTGGGGAATGATTGGTCATTCACCTATACCCATAACGGTCAGACCATTAAAAGCGGATATACAATCACACAATCATTGGAGATATTCACCTTTCAGTCAATCGGTGTTGAGGTTCGGGAAAATGATGAAATTGACGGTGTTGGCACTGGCACTCTCACCGTTGCCATATGTGAGGTCGGTTCGGGTAAAACGGAAATAACCGTCACCGAAACAGACGGCAGGTACAAAGGCAACACCGCAGTTTGGGAAATTTCCCGTGAGGTTGAGCTGGTTGGTAAAAAATAGCACTTTTGTGATACGGTAAAAATCTAACTTTTGGGCATAGAAAAACCACCGTTTTCCTTTGAAAACGGTGGTTTTTGTCTGGCTCGTAGCACCGAAAAAGATATCACGCCTTCCAAACAGCTTTGATGATATTACCGATTTTGGGTGAGGTTCCGTACATAAGAACACCGACACGGTAAATTTTTGCAGACAGCATACCAATCCCAAAGGTAGATGCGACTAAAATACCAATAGAAATCGCAATCTCATACCAAGGAACAGTGCTCATAGCAATTCTTGTAAACATTGCCATTGGTGAAGTAAACGGAATGTAGGAACAAACTGTCACCAGAACATTGTCCACGCTTCCGCTTGTCATAGAGAAGATGACCACCATAAAGCCGAACAGGAACAGGAAAGTTACAGGCTGAACGGCAGTATTGATATCCTCCAATTTGGAAACCG
>JAFVZT010000011.1 GCA_017508045.1 Oscillospiraceae bacterium
AGGCTCTGCTTTTTCCATTATGCTCCCAGTGGAGTAAAAACAGCGGGCTGCCTTTTTTCGGCTGTCCGCTGTAAATCTTTTTGAAATGTCCGAGCATTGAAATAATATACCTTGGTTTTCTATAGAATTATTGGGTTGCTGTAACATTTCGCGGACATTTGGGTTTTACAATAGCCTTATCAACAGGCAGAAAGCCTTGAAAGGAGTTTTGAGTATGAGCGTTTTACAGACGATTGATCTGAAAAAGTATTACGGTACAGAGCCGAACATTACCCGTGCCCTTGACGGCGTGAACTTCTCCGTGGAGGACGGCGAATTTGTGGCCGTTGTGGGAACCTCCGGCAGCGGCAAATCCACCCTGCTTCACATGATGGGCGGGCTGGACACCCCCACTTCCGGCAATGTGGTTGTCCGGGACAAAGAGCTGTCGAAAATGAACGACGAACAGCTCACCATCTTCCGCCGCCGCAACATCGGCTTTATCTTCCAGAACTATAACCTTGTTCCCATCCTGAATGTGTATGAGAACATCGTCCTGCCGGTGGAGCTGGACGGGGACACGGTGGATCAGAAGTTTTTGGACGAGATTGTTCACCTGCTGGGGCTGGAAGATAAACTGAAAAATATGCCCAACAATCTTTCCGGCGGCCAGCAGCAGCGTGTGGCGATTGCCCGCGCCCTGATTACCAAACCGGCTATCGTGCTGGCCGACGAGCCGACCGGCAACCTTGACAGCAAGACCAGCGTCGAAGTGCTGGGGCTTATCAAGCGCACCAGTGCGGAGTTCCGGCAAACTGTTGTGATGATTACCCACAACAATGACATTGCCCGCCTTGCAGATCGAATTGTCCGCATTGAGGACGGAAAAATTGTAGAGTAAGGGGGTAGCAAGCTATGACATGGCCTTTTGAAAATGATACAAGCGCCATTGTAAAGAAATTGGCAGATAGGAGTATGAAAGCGGATAAGAGAAGCAAGGCTTTTTTACTTTTGACCATCGCTCTCTCTGTCTGCATGGTTTTTTCGATTATCCTAATATCAACAGGTACACAAGAGGAATTTAAGAACACACAGAGGAATAAAGCGCAGATTGGGATTTTGGGAGTTACGGATGAACAGACAGCCCTGCTGCGTCAAAACAAAGATATTTCATGGATCGGAGAATACTCCGCTATTGGCTTTTTTTATGTGGATGATAAAACAATCACGGTTGCTTACGGAGATGAAGATTACTTTTTGCATCAGGAAGAAAAGATTTTACAGGGAAGTGTGCCGCAGAAAGAAAACGAGATTATGCTTCCGCAGAATTATATTGACTTTTTAGGAAAAGCGTATAAAGCTGGCGATGTTATTTCTCTTGACGTGACCGGCACAGGGCAGAAAGCGGAATATACGCTTTCTGGTATTCTGGACGACACAAAAGAAAGCAACGGATATTTTATTTATGTCAGTAAGGAACTTGCCCGAGATTTGGCAAAAGATTCTTTTCAGGTTACAGCATATACAAGGCTGAATACAGACGCCATAAGCTCCACGGCTATTCTTGATTTTGCCGGCAAAGCAATACAAAATACAGGCATTGTCGAGGAACAGGTAATGCTTACAGAATATTCTGCTGTTATGTCGGGTGTGATAACATCGGGTATTCCGATTCCAGTACCACTACTGGCGGCGTTGACGGCTATTTTGGCGGCAACGATTGTCTATGGTGTTTTTTACACAAAGATTGTAAAAAATGTTCAGATGTTTGGGCAACTGCGGACACTTGGCATGACAAAAAGGCAGATTAAGCGGATGGCAGGAAAAGAGGGACGGTTATATGCCTTGACCGGTATTCCATTAGGACTTGTCACGGGCGTACTGATTGGATTTATTGGCTGTCCTGACGGATTCCGGCTGAAAACAACAGTTATTTATGCTGTACTGATTGCCGCAGTAGCCTTTATGACAGTGAATATTGCCATTTTTAAGCCTGTCCGGGTAGCAATGAATACTTCCCCGGTAGAGGGCGCGAAATACCTCGCGTATGCTGGAAAGGCAAAAAGCAGCTCGAAATTGCATCGGAAGCTTACGCCGTTTAATCTGGCAAAATTAAATATACAAAGAAACAAACAAAAAGCAGTTCTGACGCTTTTAATGCTTGGAGTAAGCGGGGCTCTTTTACTGGTTACTTCTACGGTTGCTGGTTCTATTGATCCGGCAAAACAGGCAAGTTTCAAATATTATCCTGCCG
>JAFVZT010000012.1 GCA_017508045.1 Oscillospiraceae bacterium
CTCGAACCGTCGACCTCCAGCGTGACAGGCTGGCGTGCTAACCGACTGCACCACCGGGCCAAATTTGGTGGGAACAACAGGGCTCGAACCTGTGACCCCATGCTTGTAAGGCATGTGCTCTCCCAGCTGAGCTATGCTCCCAAACATCCGCCGAATTGCCTTCGCATCTCAGCGACGGGTATCATTATACCCAACGATGTCTTATTTGTCAAGGGTTTTTTCTTATTTTTTCATAAGGAATTTTAAGACTGTAATTCTATAATTTTTTCCTAAAATTCCCTTAATTTTTAAAGCTCTTTGAGAATTTTTTCAATGTCATCCGGGGTAAAAGTATAAATCTCATCGCAGAACTGACACTCTACAGGAAAGGGCTTGTTCTCTTGGGCAATCTGTTCCAATTCCTTTCTGCCCAAGCTAATCAGCGCAGCTGTTACTCGGTCACGGCTGCAATAGCACTTATATTCCACCTCAGTGGTTTCCATAAATACAACACCCAAGTCTCCGCAGACCTGGCCGAGAATATCCTCCGGCGTCATCCCCTGCACCAGCATAGCGGTAACCGCACCGGAGCGCTGGATGCCCCGTTCAACCGCCTGTATAGTTTCCTCCGTTGCGCCGGGCAGCAGCTGAATAAGATAGCCTCCGGCGACCTTTACACTCTGATCCCGATCTACCAGTACGCCCAGGGCGCATGCTGTAGGTGTTTGCTCACTTTGGGCAAAGTATGCTGTCACATCATCTCCGATTTCACCGGAAGCAAGGGCAATAGAGCCGACATATGGCTCTTTCATTTGCAAATCCCGAATAATTGTCAGCGTCCCGTTACCCACAGTAGCACCAACATCCAATTTACCGGGGTGCTTTTCCACCAAGGGTACATTCGGCTCATAGACATAGCCGCGAACATTTCCCACAGAGTCTGCCACGCAGACAAGACCTCCGATTGGCCCATCGCTGCGTATTTGCAGTGTCATAGAGCCGTTTTCAACCTTTTGCATATTCCCCATCATTGAGGCAGCTGTCAAGGCTCTGCCAAAAGCCGCTGTTGCATTTGGGGTTGTTTTTTGTATTTCCGCGGCTCTGCGGACAAGCTCTGTAGAATGGATAGCGACAACCTTTACAAGGCCATCCATACTCATTCCCCGAACTAAATAATCCTTCATTCCATTCTACCCTTTCTGGCTTTAATATAAATGCGCTGCTCACCGGGATCCGGCGCTGTCATTTTCCGGTCTGCAAACACTTCAATTGCGGTAAATCCCGCGGATTTTAAATATTCCGTCAATTGCAGCGCGCTGTAAGCGTATTCCCGGTGCTCCTCAAAGAAGCGATGCCACACAGACCCCTGTCGTTGAAATAAGTCCATACCATAGGCGCATATATTTGTGTTTTCGTCAAACTCGCCCCGCCAAACACAATATACGTCCTCATCCTCATCCAAAAAGACCTGTCCATCCATAGCCCGGAGCTTTTCAGGAGTATTAACATCGAAGATAAAGCAGCCGCCGGGGTTAAGCACCCGATATACACGCTGAATTACTTTTTCGCAATCGGCAGGGTCTGTAATATAATCCATACTGTCAAGGGCGCATACAGCCAAATCTACGCCCCGTGGCAAGGACAACCTCTCCAAACGCTGGCAAACGAACAATGGCGGGTTATCCAGGCTCTGTGCCTTTTGGGAGGCAATACAAAGCATTTCCTGAGACATATCCACCGCTGTAACCCTAAGCCCCTCCTTTGCCAGCAGCAAAGCAACAGAGCCTGTTCCGCAAGCTAAGTCCACAGCCGTTCTTGGCTGCAGACCTTCTTTAGCAAGTATTTGCTTATAAAAATCAACAACGGCCTGATAGTCCACATCGTTCGTCAGTCGATCATAGCTCATTGCCAAATTGTGATAGGCATCCATAGGCTGCTCCTTTGCAAAAAGCATCCCGGACAAACTGTCCGGGATGCTGAAAATGATGTGTTTTAGCGGTTGAAAATGCTGAAGATATCGTCAATGTCATCAGCAACCTTTGCAGCAGTTCCGGATGCGGACTTGCTGTCCTCAACAACCTTCTGCTCAAAGCCGGTAGCAATAACGGTGACCCGCATCTCATCCTCAAAGCTCTCATCCCAGGTAGCACCGAAGATAATATTTGCCTCGGGATTTGCTTCCTCCTGCACAATGCCGGCAGCAGTCTCAACATCATCCAAGGTCAGCTCGGAGGAGCCGGTAACATTTACCAGAACACCGGTAGCACCCTTGATAGAGGTTTCCAGCAGAGGACTTGCAACAGCCGCCAAAGCAGCCTGCTCAGCCTTTTCACGGCCGGAAGCAGTACCAACACCCATATGTGCGCGGCCTGCATCCTTCATGATTGCGGAAACGTCGGCAAAGTCCAGGTTAATTACAACATTACCGGAATCGCCAACCAGCTCGGAGATAGAGGTAACAGCCTGCTTCAGAACATCGTCAGCAATACCGAATGCGTTAGCAAAGGTAATCTTCTGGTCAGTGACATATTTCAGGCGGTCATTCGGAATGATAATCAAGGAGTCGACCTTGCCGGACAGAGCAGCAATGCCCTGCTCAGCCTGACGCATACGGTTAGCACCCTCAAACTTGAAAGGCTTAGTCACAACACCGACGGTCAGGATACCGGCTTCGTGAGCCAGGTCTGCCACAATGGGTGCTGCGCCGGTGCCGGTACCGCCGCCCATACCTGCAGTAATGAAGACCATATCGGTGCCTTCCAGGACCTTAGCAATGGCTGCTCTGGATTCCTCTGCGGATTTCTGACCCACCTCAGGCTTTGAGCCAGCGCCCATACCGCCGGTAAGCTTTTCACCAATCTGAACCTTGTTTGCACATTTGGATTTATTCAGATCCTGCTTATCTGTATTGATTACCACGAAATCAACGCCGTTAACGCCTGCGCCAATCATACGATTAATGACGTTGTTGCCGGCACCGCCGACACCGATTACCTTAATTTTAACTACGCGATCCTGAAAATCAGACATGTATTTCTCCTCCTATGTATAGTTGCAGCTGCAGGCCGCGCCCACTTCTGCCATAATTACAATGTTACTTGTATATTCTACAGCCAAAAAAGCATTTGGTCAATAGAAATTCTCATTTTTTGTCAAAGTTTTTATTATTTTTTAAGGAAAGGGTGTGTAAATCACTTCATTTGGCTTAATTGTGAAGCTTACATCCAAAATTCCGCTTTGATAATCACCCATTTGGTCAACGGCAGACTTCATGCTGCGAATTTTGTAGCCCAATTCAAGGCTGTCACCCAATGTCACCTGAAATCGCTTCCCAAACCACAGCTCCAAATTTCCCATACTGGTAACGTCAATACTCGCCGCCTCGCCGATAACTCCGCTATCTTCAAGAAATTGCGCAATGGTGATTGCTGTTTGCAGCTGTTCCTTTGCCAAAACGGTAATTGGCTGTGTCTCCCCTTCCGGAAGCTCCGGCTGAAATGCTTTAGCCTGTTCTCCAACCACGGGATTCTCCAGCTGAATACCAATAATAACCGTATGCTGTTCAGCATCGGCGCTGTTGGTCTTATCAACGATTTTGCCATCTGATCGCATAAGCCACCAGGATTTGTCTGTGGCTTCCACTGCGTAGACAACATCCAATTCCACTATTTCAATTCTTACCGTATCCGGCAATTTTATTCCCACACGAACCTTTAAAACATAGGGTAATTTACTTGTAATATTGTTGCTGATTTTTGCTTCGTTAATTGTCAGGAGGTTTTCTCCGTCTTTAATACCAGCTGCCTCCCGGATATCCCATGCAGTATATTTTTCATTTCCTGCAACCGTAACGGTAGAAACCTTAAAAAAGATTGACATACCAAACAAAATTGCAAGAACGATTGCAACAACAGTTGCAAGATGCAGCAAAAACCGATATTTATAAAACGGCCCGGGCTGGGTGTATACAACATCCGGTGCAGGGACGTTTTCCTGGGCTTTTCTTCTGGTACGCGGACGCGGCGGAGCATTATTTTCGCGCACCGGATTTTTCGGTGCCGACACAGCACGCTGTCCGGTGCGGGCAGACGGTGCTCTTCGGTTTTGTGTAGCCGTACCGGTAGGGGCTGTACTGCTTCCGGCCCCGCCGCTGCGAATCGGCTGATTGCCATCACTGCGACGCCGCGTACCTTGTTTCGTAGCTGTTGCCTTTGAACGTCCCGTAGGGCGATTGGTTTCTTTGGTATCCATGGTTTACTCCTTATTTCCCAATGCTTCCATAATATCGCAGACACGCTCTGCAGAATCGGGAATGCACAGTTTATGAAGCGCTTTGCTCATCCTTTCACGGATGCTTGTGTCCTGAAGCAATGATGCGATTTGTTCCATCAGTGCCTCAGCCGTACAGTCCTTTTCCAACATCAGAATTGCTGCACCCACATCCGCCAAGGCTCTTGCGTTTTTTTCCTGGTGGTTATCCGTTACATTCGGTGACGGAATTAAAATACAGGGTGTCCCGGAGGCGGCAAGCTCATTGCAGGTAGATGCACCGGCACGGCTGATAATCACATCCGCCGCCGCCATAACCGTGGGCATATTGTAAATATACTCCTGCATAGATATGCCTTTATTCTCAGACAAATCTACACCCTTTTTCAAGACTAAATCCGGCATCCAGTCACTTCCGTAGCTGCCGGTTGCATGGATATGCCGGTAGGGATATCCCGCGTTTTGCTCCAAGGCAAACAGATCCGCCATTGTTTCGTTCATCACCTTTGCGCCTTGACTGCCAAAGGCGGATACAATTAAGGGTCGCTCGTCCAAGTCAAGCTCCCTGCGGGCAGCTTCCCGCCCGGTAAAAATAAATTCCTTACGCACCGGCATACCCACTACCTCTACCCTGTCGGGATGACGGTAATATTTTGCGCTCTCAGAAAAGCAAACCAGAACCTTATCCGCCCGTTTTGCAATCATTCGGGTTGTCAGCCCCGGCATAGCGTTGGCCTCGTGTACGCAAATCGGCACACCCAAACAGCTGGCCGCCAAAAGCGCGGGAAAGCTGGCATAACCGCCGGTACCCACAACCACATCTGCTTTAAACTCCCGAATAATCTTCTTGCAGGCAGAAACAGACTGTAAAACATAACCGATTGATTGCAGATTGTGCTTAATTGCCTGAAGATTCTTCCCTCTCGACATTCCGGTTGCAGGAATGGTGCGCAAATCGTAACCAGCTTGGGGAACCAATCGTTCTTCCATACGGTTTTTCGCGCCGATAAAAAGAATCTTGCTGTCCGGATGCCGTTGCTTCCACACATTGGCGACAGCAATGGCAGGATTAATATGTCCGCCTGTTCCGCCGCAGGTAAAAATCACATTCATTGTATAGCCTCCTGTCGAGCCTGCTGATTTCTGTAACGGGAGATGCTTAATATAACCCCCATTTCCCCGAGATTTACGGCCAACGCCGTTCCTCCATAGGAGAAGAAGGGCAACGCAATTCCGGTAGAGGGCAAGAGGTTGGTCACAACCCCCAAATTCAGCACTGTTTGAACAGCAATCAAGGTAATCAGCCCGGATGCCAGAACCGTGGAAAATCGATCCGGCGCCCGCAAGGCAATCCAATAGCCTCGCAAAAGCATTGCGGCAAACAATGCAATAATCAATGCGGCACCGATCAATCCGAGCTCTTCACATATAATGGCAAATATATAGTCGTTGTACTGAAATGGTAGATAAAGATACTTCTGTCTGCTTTTTCCAAACCCCCGACCGAACAGTCCGCCGGAACCAATGGCGTACAAGGACTGCAGAATTTGATAACCGGTATCTCCGGGGTCTTGCTCCGGGTGCAGCCATGCCGTTACACGGTCACCGGCGTAACCCATAAAGCTGATATAAATTACAACAAACACCGCTGCGGCGCCTGCCCCTGCCAAAAGCCATTTGGGATTTGTTCCGGCAACAAACATCATCACCACTGCCACCATACCCATCAGCATTATGGCAGACAGGTGCTTTTCCAATGCCAGCGGCACCAAAATTCCCAAAAGCGCACTGCCGAAGCCTAAAACACCGTAGCGAAATTCCCTTGCGGATGTTCCAAACCCCTTTGTCAGTCTTGCAAAAAGTACAATCATAGTAAATTTGGCAATCTCTGACGGCTGAAATTGCAGGCCGGCTATGTTAATCCACCGCCGCGCGCCGTTGACAGATTCGCCAAACAGCAGCACCGACAACAGAAGCGCTATGCTCACTCCGTACAAAGGCCAAGCTGTGCGCAGCCAGAAATCCGGCGGTATCCGGCTTAATAAAATCATTGCCGCAATACCGATTACAGCACAAACACCTTGTTTCTGAAGATATCGCGTGGATATTGTATATCCCGTATCATACTCGCTTTGGGCGTAGCTTGCTGAATACAGCATAATAAGCCCCACCGCAAGCAGCAGCATAAGTAACAGTAAAAATGGAATATCGACACTCGTACCCGTCCGTAAACGGCGGTTCTCTTTGGTGCGCAGAACCTTCTGCCCACCCATAAAATCGCTCCTTATACTACTTTACCGGCAATGCCAAACCAAGCCAATACGCACATCAATGCAGTAATTCCGGCAAAAATCAACACAATTTTTTCTTCCTTCCAGCCACTCATTTCAAAATGGTGGTGGATCGGTGCCATTTTAAAAATCCGCTTGCCGTGGGTTAGTTTAAAATACCCAACCTGCAAGATAACCGACAACGTTTCCACAATGTAAACGAAGCCTACCAAAATCAATATTAACGGCATGTCCAAAGCAAAGGCAAGGGCGCACACCACGCCGCCGAGGAACAGTGAGCCGGTATCACCCATAAACACCTTGGCCGGATGCCAGTTATAGAAAAGATATGCTATCAAACCGCCTGTCAAAGATGCCGGAAGCAGCGCCATATCCAACCGTTCCATAGCAAATGCCGCCACTGTAAAAAATGCCATAACCGGAATGGTGACAGACCCGCACAAACCATCGATGCCGTCTGTCAGGTTAACCGCATTTACACAGCCAACCATAACAAACATAGCAAAGAAAATATATACAAGGGGATGGATTTGGTAAGTTACATTGGCAAACGGGATGTATAGGTCGCAGGACATAACCCCCTGCTTATAAAGCAGATACAGATACAGTGCCGATACCGCCATCTGCAGCATTGCTTTCTGTAAAGATGTAAGTCCGAGATTTCTTTTGAATTTTAATTTAAAAAAATCATCCAAAAACCCTACCAGGCCAAAGCACAAAGAAAGCGCTAAAACATAGAAAACCGTATAGTCCTCCATGACGATAATATTGGATACAAGGCAAATAATTGTGGCCAAAATAAACATCAAACCACCCATCATAGGTGTTCCGGCCTTATAATTGTGCCAAGTAGGTCCGACGTCACGAATAGACTGACCGGCCTTTAATGCCCGCAACACAGGCAACAGAAGCCAACCGATGCCACCGCTTAACACAGCGCCTACCACAGCTGTTACTAATATTCTCGTCATGGTGCTCCCTCCGACTATTTCTCTTCCTGTAAAAACATATCCAGAGCAATTTCCATATGCATTCCGTGGCTGCCCTTAAACAGCAGTACATCTCCCGGCCGGGCTGTCTGCTTCAACGCATCCACCAGCTTTTGCCTGTCCTCAAAGGCGTTGACCATCGCAGCAGGCATTCCTCCGGTAATTGCGCCGCTGAGCATACGGTCACTGTTCGGTCCATAAGCAAACAGCATATCCGCCTTTTCGGCAGCAATTCTTCCTACCTTATAATGCTCCGCCTGGGTGCAAACGCCAAGCTCCAGCATATCTCCCAGAACCGCAATGCGCCGTCCTTCTTTTCCACTCAGCACAGCCAGGGCTGCCGCCATGGATTCCGGACCCGCGTTATAGCAATCCTTAATAATTGTGTATTCGCCTGCTTTGAAAATTTCCTGTCTGCCATCCATGTTTTGAAAAACGGACAGCACTTTTTGTATATTCTCCGCAGAAACGCCATAATGCAGGCCGACGGCAACTGCTGCCAAGGCATCCGGAACGTAATGCTCTCCCTCCAGAGGCAATTCTATGGAGAAGGAATGATTTTTCCAAGAAACTTCAAATTGCAGTTTATCATTATTTTGGACAATATTCTGACCCAAAACCTCACTGTGTGTATTGCTTGTTCCAAAGTAGGTAACCCCGGGAATGCTTTTGTGCAGGTTCCACAGAAGCGGATCATCTCCATTGAGTATAATACCGCCGCGTTCACTCATGCCCTCCAAAATTTCAAGCTTCGCCTGAAGAATGCCCTCCATAGAGCCAAGGTGTTCAATATGCATCGTTCCGATATTGACAATAATGGCTACATCAGGCTTTGCAATTCCGCTTAAATAGGCAATTTCTCCAAAATGGTTCATACCCATTTCCAAAACAGCAATTTGCGTATCCTCGGGCATAGCAAGAATTGCCATAGGCATTCCGATGTCGTTGTTATGATTTACAGGTGTTTTGCTGACAGCATATGTACTGCTTAAAACAGCGGCAACCATTTCCTTCGTTGTACTTTTTCCCACAGAGCCGGTGATGCCTACAACCTTCACGCCCAGCCTTTGGCGCTCCTGTCTTGCAATATCTCCAAGGGCAATTCGGGTATCCTTTACAACAATGGCCGGGTAATCTCCGTCACATTTGGTACACAGCACTGCTGCCGCGCCCTTTTCAAAGGCCGCAGGAATAAAATCATGTCCGTCCCGTGCCCCCTGCAGCGCCACAAACAGCTCTCCGGAATTTAAGTTCCGTGTATCATTGTTGGCGCCAAAAAAGGTGATGTCTTTATATTTGGGATTTATCTGACCGCCACACCAAGCAGCGGCTTGTTCCAGTGTAATCCTGCCCATGTTATTTCCTCGTTTCCTCCAAATACGCCGCAACCACTTCCCGTTCGTCCAAGTGGTGCTTAATGCCATGGATTTCCTGATATGTTTCATGACCCTTACCGGCCAATACAATTATATCATTTTTTTGCGCAATGTCCATAGCCTGTCTGATCGCTTGGGGTCGATTTTCAATAACTTCATAATTTTTCTTATTGGAGTCCACACCTTTAAGGATGTCTTCAATAATCGCCATCGGCGCTTCCGTGCGGGGATTGTCGGAGGTAATAATAGCATAATCGGCAATATCTACACCGATTTTACCCATAATCGGTCGTTTTATGGGATCGCGGTCACCGCCGCAGCCAAACACCGCGATCAGTCTGCCTTTGCAAAAACCACGGACAGAGCTGAGAACATTTTCCAATCCGTCGGGGGTGTGGGCATAGTCGATTAAGACGGTATAGGGCTTTCCGGGTGTCGGCACAACCTCTACCCTGCCCTTTACGCCCTTTGCCGTTTTCAATGCTTCGGCAGCTTCTTTCAGGGAAATTCCCAATTGGCGCGCTATACCCAATACCGTTAAGGCATTATATACTGTAAACCTTCCTGGAATTGGAAGCCTTACCCGCGCACTATCTTCGTCGCAAACCGCCTTAAAGGATATTCCGTCAGATAATAGCTCCAAATCTGTTGCATATAAGTCAGCAACACCCTTTGCTGAAGTTGTTAAAACAGTCTTATCCGTCTTGGCACATATTCTTGCAAACCAAGCATCGTCCATATTCGCAACGCATTTGTCGCTGCGGCAGAAAAGCTCCGCCTTGGTATCGCAATAATTTTCCATAGTCTTATGAAAATCCAAATGGTCCTCTGTCAGATTGGTAAACGCCGCGACATGAAAATGCACGCCCCCAACTCGTTCCAAGGCAATTGCGTGGGAGGAAACCTCCATAATTACATGGCTGCAGCCTTCATCCCGCATACGGGCAAACAGCGCCTGTAGGTCTAAGCTTTCCGGGGTAGTGCGTTCTGTTGGAACAACCTCTGCACCAATCAAATTCTCCATTGTGCCGATGAGGCCTACCTTGGCGCCCCGGGTTGTCTCTAAAATATGCTTTAGAATGAGCGTAGACGACGTTTTTCCGTTGGTGCCTGTGATGCCGATTAAGGTCATAACCTCCGCCGGATTTCCATAGTAATTGCTTCCGATAAGCGCAAGAGCCAATCGGTCAGAAGCAACCAGAATATACGGCACATCCCCATCGGGTTTTTTCGCAGTAACCACAGCCACCGCACCCTTTTCCAAGGCCATCGGAATATACTGATTTCCGTCCGTTACAAAGCCGGAAACTGCTACAAACAGGCTGCCCGGCGTTACCTTTCGGGAATCATAGTTGACAGCTGTAATTTCTGTCTCCAAATCCGCCCAGTATTGAATAACATCTACGCCCTTCAGCAAATCTTTTAATTTCATAGGTGTCTCCTTAAGCAACATTTAATGTGCCTTGGTGTCTGAAAATTGTACTTCTATGGTTGTACCCATTTCTACCAAAGTATCCTTGGGAATGGATTGGGCTGTTGCAACCACATTGGGCGACAGCTCGGTATTTCCCAGTATCCGAATATACAAGCCAAGTGTGCCTGCCAAATCATGCGCCTGTTGTTGTGTCATATCATTAAAATCCGGAACCTTCACCGTTTCTTGTTCCGGGGTTTCCCCCATATACAAAATCACCTGACTGTCGCCGGGTACGGATTGCCCTGTGCCGGGAAGCTGAGAGGTTACAGTTTCTCCGGTACCGCGAACAACGCAAGACAACCCCTGCTCCTTTAAAAGCTTTTCTGCCTGCTTCCGGGTCAGTCCGGTCATATCCTCCAGCACGATTATTTTACCAGCAGCATCCTGCTGAGTATAGTTTGTCTTGACTCCCAAATACGGCAGAATATCTGACATCACTGCGCCTACAGTGGGCGCTGCCATAACACCGCCGGAAATATAGATACCGGTAGACCGCGAGGGTGTATCCAAGGCTACTAATACAATATACTCCGGATTGTCCATTGGCGCAATACCCACAAATGATACGATTTTGTCCAACACACGCTGACCATTTCCGTCAAAAACATCAATTTTTTCGCTGGTTCCGGTCTTACCCCCAATGGCGTATCCCGAAACCTTGGCATTTTTGGCAGTGCCTTCCACAACAACGGATTCTATCAGGCTACACATCGTTTTGGATGTCTCCGGGCTGATAACCTGCCGCACAACGGTGGGTTCTTGCTTTAATACAGTGTTGCCCTCGGCGTCAATCACCTCTGATACAATATACGGCTCCATAAGATTGCCGCCATTGACCACCGCACTGATGGCCCGCACCAACTGCAATGGTGTAATTTTAAAGGTCTGACCGAAGGAACCGGAGGTCAAGGACGCTGTGCCCCATTTATTTGTATCTGTGACCAGCGCTTTATCGAAGAAGACACCTTTGCTCTCTCCCGCCAAATCCACACCAGTTTTTTCCAATATTCCAAAGCGTTGAACGTAATCGTAAAACCGGTCGCCGCCTATTTTTAGTGCAATATGGGCGAACGCAATATTACAGGAATTTTGTAGCGCCTGGGGTGTCTTCTCCGAGCCGTGGCCGGTAGAACGCCAGCAGTGCAGTCGTTGAGAACGGCCGGGTATTTGTTCTGATCCGGAACAATGAAAGCCGGTATTTAAGTCGATCGCTCCGCAATCCAGCGCAGCTGCCATAGTCAGCACCTTAAAGGTAGACCCGGGCTCGTAGCCATCGGATATCACACGGTTCCGCCACTGCTTCAGCCGTGCCGCTGTCAAAGATTCCTGATATGCCGCTTTTCCATCTGTATAGGCTTGGCTGTTTTCTGGGTTCATCAAATAACTAAGCCGCATCTGCTCCAATGCGTAGGCTGTTTCCGGGTCAGCTATTTCTGTATACTGATTTGGATCATAGCTCCCCAGAGTTGCCATTGCCAGAATTTCTCCGGTATTCACATTCATCACAATGCCGAATGCACCGTTTTGAACATCATAGCGGGCAATTGCCGTTTCCATCTGCTTCTCAAGACACGCCTGCACGGTTGCGTCAAGGGTCAAGATCACACTGCAGCCCTTTTGGGATTCCACATATTTTTCATAGGAAAAGGGCATATCCATTTCGTTATTACCCTTTGTTGTAATAACCTTTCCAACACTGCCCTCTAAATAGCTATTGTATGACGCTTCAATCCCCTCAGAACCAGTATTGGAGGCATTGGTAAAACCGATAACCTGCGCTGCCAGAGAGCCATAGGGATAGTATCTTTGGGAATTTGGCTCCAAATGGATACCGGATATGTTATTTGTGTTGATATAGGTGCGAATTTTAGCCGCAGTTTCCTCATCCACCCGGGACGCTATCTGCTTGTACCGCTTTGTAATATCCCTTCCCTGCTCAGCAATCCAGGCAGGGTCTAGGTTTAAAATCGTTCCAAGAGTCTTCCCGATACCCTCCAGGTCTGCTTTGGACTGTTTCAGTTCGTGAGGGTCCAGATATACATTCTCCACAGTTTTTGAAGCAGCAAGAATGTTCATATTGCGATCGTAGATTTCTCCCCGATCTGCCGTAACCCGTGTAGTACGAGTCTGATTTCGCAATGCAAGATTTGAATAGTATTCAAAGTCCGTAATCATTAGGTTATACAGACGAAAGATCACGGGGATAAATGCCGTGATGCCCAACACAAGACTGATTATAATAATTCTTTTGTGCTGTCCAGTATCCCCACGAACACGCTGATATTTTTTGCCGGACGGCTTTCTTTGCATATCATCCCGACCTTTCCATAGCCCTCTAGTTTGGCAATGGGCAGCAAGGGAACCCCTCGCCGCCCATTGCAGCTGCTATTTAAGTCTATTGGTCGGAACAAGCTTTATGCAAACAAACCTGTTAAGAATATGTACAGTCGCTCCCACGCACCCGGCTCTTCCTCGGTTTGTGCTTCAGGTACACGGATTGTAATGTGCTGAACCTGCTCCTTGGGTACCAAGCCCAATGCCAAAGCTGTACGCTGGATTTCCTCCAAATCATAGCCTTGGCTGAATGTCTGCTCCAAGGATACCTTTTCCTCCTGCAGAGCTTCTACGTATTCAGTCATCGTCTGCAGTTCCTTGCGGGAGTTATTTAACTGCACTACGCCCACTGTCATCAGCACGAGCATAACTGCAGCCATAACAATACCCATAATCGCTACCGGATCAATGGCAATTACCAGCCTCTTGTGCTTCTTTACCTTGGGAAGCTTTATTGTTTTTAGAGGTGCAACAGGATTCACCTGCTTTGCTGCACTGCCGTCAGTATAAAAACGCACATACTGTACATCGAATTGCCGTGCCATCGTATCGCTTCCCTTCTTAGTAATTTATAATTTCTCACAAACCCGAAGCTTTGCACTCCGGGAACGGGGGTTTTCTTCCAGTTCCTTCTCACCGGCCACAATCGGCTTGCGGCTGATGAGCTTAACCTGCGGTTTCTTTCCGCAAACACATACCGGAAATTCCGGGGGGCAGGTGCATCCCTTTGCCGCTGCGGCCATCGCTGTTTTTACAATTCGATCCTCAAGAGAATGGAATGTAATAACCGCCAGTCGTCCGCCGGGATTTAATAGGGGGATCGCATCCTTCATTACCTTCTCTACCGCACCAAGCTCATCATTTACGGCAATGCGTATTGCTTGAAAGCTTCGTTTTGCCGGATGCTGCTTTTCGCGCAATGCTACCGGCGGCATTGCCCCACGGATAATATCCACAAGCTCCAGGGTTGTTTTTATCGCCTTTTCTTCTCTGCGGCGGCAGATTGCCGACGCAATCTGCGGCGCATAGCGTTCCTCACCATAATCATATAATATGCGGCGAAGCTCCTCGTATGACCACGTGTTAACCACAATTTCCGCGTTCAGCGCATCCTGTACGTTCATACGCATATCCAGCGGTGCGTCTGCCATATAAGAAAAGCCTCGATTGCCGTCATCCAGCTGTGGAGAAGAGACACCCAAATCCAGCAAAATCCCATCTGCGCCAGAAATATTTTCCCGCCGGAGTACATCCTTAATTTCCGAAAAATTGGAATGCACCAAGGTAACCTTACTCTGATAGGGCTCCAAACGCTTCCAGGCCGCCGCCAAGGCAACCGTATCCCGGTCAATGCCAATCAGTCGGCCGGTGGTTAATCGGGCCGCTATTTGGCTGGAATGACCGGCTCCGCCTAAGGTGCCGTCTACATAAATGCCGTTGGGCTTAATATTCAGTCCCGCAAGACACTCCTGTAAAAGGACAGACACATGATAAAACTCACTCATAGACCTATGGCCTCCAGAGAAGCCAGCAGTTTTTCGGGAGTGAGATTTTCGGCTTCAAATTCTGCGAAGGCCTTGGCATCCCAAATTTCCGCCTGCCCTGCTCTGCCGACAATCATCACATCTTTTCCAATACCGGCATAGTCCAGCAAAAATTGTGTCAACGAAAAACGAAACTGTTTATCCGGACTGCACTGATTTGCATTCATAAAAATCAAGCTGGTAGCAGCTGAGCGCTGAGAAATAGGCAGGGCGTTATAGTTTTGCACCAAGGTTTCCCAATCCTGAGCAGTATAGATCGTCAAGCAGCTGCGACCGCAGTTAACGCCAAGGGTTACATAAAAGTCACCATCCAATTCTGCCCGCAGCTTTGCAGGGACGAACAGGCGGTTCTTATCATCCAATTTTGCAGGGTATTTACCGATCACAGCGCTCACCTCACTCCATTTAGCTCCACTTTGCTACCATTTTGCTCCCTTTAGTGACAGTATAACGGATCGTTTCTCAAAAATCAATATTTTTTATCACTTTTTTCTAAAAATTTTCACAAAAAACCGTGAAAAAACGAATTTTAGAACAGCTGTTCGATATTAATTGTAGAAATGCAGTACATTTTCTTCTAAACAGGCACTAATTGTTTCCGGTTTCTTGGCGCATTGCAGCAAATACACCGAAAGAGGCGCCTCTACCTGCTCCCGGACAATGCGTCGAAGCTGCCTTGCCCCATCCTTCTTCCCTGCAATGCGTCCCAGCTTCCCTGCAAGTTCCTCCGGCAGGTGCAGCTGCATACCGTTTGCCGCAACACGCTGCTTAAGCTGCTGCAAATATTTTTCAGCAATTTTCTCCATTGCCGCTTCTTTTAATGGTGCAAAGTTGACCACAGCATCCAATCTGCCTAAAAATTCCGGTGTAAACCGCTGGCGAAGCAGTGTATCGGTCTCTCCGGCCCGACCGGTGGGGTTAAAGCCTAAACCATCTCCTTTGAGTTCACCGCCAATATTGGTAGTCATTACAACAATGGCATTTTTAAAGCTGACACACCTTCCGGTAGAATCTGTTAAGACGCCCTCTTCCATAATCTGCAGCAAAATGCCCGCCACATCCGGATGCGCCTTTTCCAGTTCATCAAATAATATCAGGCAATAGGGTCTGCGTCTGACCGACTCCGTCAGCTTGCCGCCGTCCTCGTATCCCACATAACCGGGAGGGGCGCCGATTAGACGCGCAACAGACTGTTTTTCCATATACTCTGTCATATCCAGCCGTATTATGGCCTCTTTACTGCCATACAACTCCTGTGCCAGTGCCCGGCACAATTCTGTTTTGCCCACGCCGGTTGGTCCGGAAAATAAAAGGCTTGCCACCGGCCTGTTTTCATCCCGGAAACCGGACAAGCCCTGACGTAAAATTCGCGCCACCTGGCCAACAGCCTCGGGCTGACCAATTACGTGCTTTTGCAGAAGCTCCTCCAGCTGCAGAAGCTGCTCCCGTTCATCTGCTGTTAAGCGCCCGGTGGGAATCCCGGTTCTGGCACTGACTGCCCAGGCAATATCCTCACCGCTTACAACCCTGCTGCGGCGTATCTCTGCCGGCCGCGACGCCATTCGCTGCATTTTATCCCGCAGCTGGGCGGCCTTTTCAAAACGCCCCTCCCGAACCGCCTCCTGCAGCTCCGCTTCCAATTCCTTTCTTGCACCGGTTTTGCCGGCACACATTTCCTCCATCCTGGCGTGGGCTGCGCCCTCGTCCAGTAAGTCAATTGCCTTATCCGGCAGGTATAAATCCGGTAGGTATCGTACAGAAAGGCGTATCGCCTCCTTCATGGCCTCCTCGTGGATGCGCAAATGGTGATGCCGTTCCAGTCCCGGCTTTAACCCGCGAAGAATTGCCATAGTTGCCTCTTGCGTCGGCTCCTCCACAATAACGGGGCGAAAACGCCGTTCCAGCGCAGGATCTTTTTCAATATACTTGCGATACTCCGTAAGAGTTGTAGCCCCAAGCATTTGCAGCTCGCCCCGTCCCAGAGCCGGCTTAAAAATGTTGGAAGCATCGATTGCGCCTTCTGCTGCACCGGCACCAACAATAGTGTGCATTTCATCCACGAACAAAATGACATCCGCGCTGCGCTTAATTTCTTCCAGAAGATCCCGCAAACGTTCCTCAAATTCACCGCGATACTTTGTTCCGGCAACCAAATTAGCCATATTAAGGCATACCAGCCGCTTGTCTTTTAGCTGCAGCGGTACATTCCCAACTGCCATTCTCTGAGCAAGCCCCTCTGCAATTGCTGTCTTGCCCACTCCCGGCTCCCCTATAAGTGCAGGATTATTTTTATTTTTACGGCACAAAATCCCGATTACCGTTTCAATTTCCCGATCTCTGCCGATTACAGGCTCCATAGACACTGCCTTTAACAGTAAGTCCTCACTGAATTGTTCCAAAAGCTTCGTGTTAACCGCCTCCTTAACGCGTTTATATGGTGCTGTCGTTTCCCGTTGTAAATATTCCACGGTATGACTAAATAAACCTTCCACATCTACACTGCTCAGGATTAACAGCTCTTTGGCAGCTGTTTTTTCCATGCGCAGCAGAGATATAAGAATATGAACACACCTTAACTGACGATGTCCAAATTGTCGCGCCTCATTTCCTGCTCCCCGCAATATTCGACGCGCCTGCCCGGAAAAGCCTTGGGGTAACGGTAACCCCGGCGTCCCCATACCGTACAGCACCATTGCCATATTCTGTGCGATTGCAAATTCAAATCCCGCGCCACGAAGCAGCTGACCCGCAAGACCGCAATCCTGAGCCAACGCCAAGAGTAAATGAACACTGCCAACATAGCTGTGACCCATTCTTCGTGCAACAGCTCCGGCAGACAAAATCAATCCCTGAGCATCTGTTTCATACTGCATACGCCTCCTCCTTTATCCAAAAATTTTTCCCTTATGACGGAAAAATATACACATCCATAAAAAAAGGAATTGCAATTTTAAAAATCCATGTTAGAATAAAGGTGCATCCGGTTACGGTTGCACGAAATTACTTATTATTGGAGGGAAAATCATGGCTTATAAGATTACTGACGCTTGCGTCAAGTGTGGTAGCTGCGCAGACAACTGCCCTGTCGACGCTATCTCTGAGGGTGACGAGCAGTATGTCATCGACGCCGATATCTGCGTAAGCTGCGGCACTTGTGTTGACAACTGCCCGGTTGAAGCGATCGTAGAAGATTGATTCTCCGATTCTGCAGTCTGCCTGCGCAGCCGGTTTTCCGGTACGCAGGCAGATTTTTATACATCCCATAGGAGAATGCCTATATGGAACAACTGCATAACGGCTATACACTGGAATTATCCGAGGGCGCTTTCCCCTTAAGTACCGACTCTATTGCCCTTGCCGATTTTGTAAAGCTTAAGCCAAGGGCTTCCGTTTTAGATTTAGGCGCAGGCTGTGGCACATTGGGACTTTTATTATGCGCAAAAGATAGCACTTGCCGAATTACCGGCATAGAAATCGACCCTTTTGCCCATGATATGGTATTAAAAAACGCAGCTGCAAATGGATTGGGTAACCGTTTAAATAGTATATGCGCAGACCTTACCAGCATCCACTCCCTTATAAAAGCCGGTAGCTTTTCCTGCTGTATTTCTAATCCCCCCTACTTTTCCGGCGGACCGGAAAGTAAAACATTGTCCTTTGCCCGCAGAGACGACCTGTGCAGTATGGAAGCGCTTATTTCCGGCGCCGCATGGGGACTGAAATACGGAGGAGATTTTTTTCTTGTTCACCGTCCGGAACGACTTGCCGAAATATTTTCCATTTCCTGCAAGCACAAATTGGAGCCGAAAAGGCTTCGCCTGCTGCGGCATAATCTGTCCGGTCCTGTTAGTCTTGTGCTGATTCAATGCAGAAAAGGCGCAAGCCCCGGTCTTATCTGGGAGGAAAAAGCGCTTTACAATTCTGATAATCAACCAACTGAGTACTATCGCAGGTTATATCATTTATAGGAGGAAGGCATATGCCCGGAATGTTATATTTGGTCCCCACCCCTATTGGCAATCTGGGAGATATCTCCATACGCTGTCGGGAAACCTTGGAGCAAGCGGACTTTATTGCTGCCGAAGACACCCGTGTCAGCTTAAAGCTACTAAATCACCTGGGGATTAAAAAGAGCCTTGTCAGCTACTATGAGCATAACAAGGCGCAAAAAGGCAATATCATCGTCGATCGTATTCTGGCGGGAGAAACCTGCGCACTGGTGTCCGACGCCGGCAGTCCTGCCATTTCCGATCCGGGTGAGGATTTGGTTAAACAGTGCGCCGAAGCGGGTATTACAGTTTGCGCCATACCCGGTCCTTGTGCCGTCATTACCGCATTAAGCATTTCCGGTCAGTCCACGGGTAGGTTTTGCTTTGAAGGTTTCCTCTCCACCTCCAAGAAAAGCCGTCGGGAGCATTTAGAGGCTTTGGTACAAGAGCAAAGAACGATGATATTTTATGAAGCGCCCCATAAGCTTTTAAACACGCTGGAAAGTATGGCTGAGGTATTCGGTACTGACAGGTCAATCAGTCTGTGCCGGGAACTGACAAAGCTCCACGAGGAGGTTGTGCGCACAACGCTGGGTGGCGCAATCACGCTTTATACTCAGCAACCGCCTAAGGGTGAATTTGTTCTGGTTGTTGCAGGCGCTGCCCCGGAAGAAAAGCCGGCTGCCACCGCCGAAGATGCTGCTGCCCGGGTTGCCGAATTGGTCGCCGGCGGCATGAGTCGCAAGGATGCCGTCAAACAAACCTCTGCAGAATTAAACCTGCCGAAAAATGTTGTTTACGATGCTTCTTTGTCACAATAGTTTACAATTACTTTTACGCTTACTATCAGTTAAGCAACACAAATAAATGCTTGCATTCTGAATGTATGCTTGTTATAATTGTGTTGTTATAAAATCATATTCGAGGGGATACATATGAAACAATTTAAAACTATTATTGCAATTCTACTTTGTTTATGCACTCTGGCGCTCTGTGCTTGTAACGGAACACCAAGTACGCAGGACCCGGAGAATAACAAGCCCTTGTGTGACGGAAAAAATTTGAAGATTTTGGCTATCACCAGCAGCTTTGGCTTAAACACCACCCAGCATCTGGGCGATATTGCTATGGCAGAGGGCTGCACAAATGTGGTGGTTGGCAGACTTTACGCCAGCGGCTGCACCCTGCTCCAGCACGTCAGCAATGCCCAAAACAACACAAAGTTCTACGAATATACGAAATATGTAAATGGTTCTTGGGCCGCTACAAAGGCAAATACATCTATGCAGGAGGGATTGCAGGACGAGGATTGGGATGTTATCTTTATTCAGCAGGGCGCTGCCCAGGCACCTCTTGCAAACACCTATCATACGGGCGGAAATAGCCATGTAAGCAAGCTGATACAGCTGATACAGGATAAAATTCAAAAACCTGATATCCCCTTTGTTTGGAATATGGTTTGGGCATACCAAAGCGATAGCACGCAGCCGGTTTTTGCCACCACCTTTAAAGGCGATCAGACGGCAATGTACAACTCCATCATCAACACAACGAAAGAGCAAATTGTACCCATCAAAGAAATTGATGCCATCATCCCCTCCGGCACTGCTATCCAAAATGCACGGACCAGCTTCATTGGCGACACATTAACGAAGGACACCTATCACCTGAACAATTTGGGTCGTGTCATTGCTGGTTACACCTTGTATTCCATTTTAACCGGAAAAGAAATTACTGCTGTAAATGTAGAATTTGTATCCAGTTATGATATTTCCGGCTATCACGTGCTAACAGATGAAGAAAAGCAGGTTATCGTGGAAGCAGTAAATGCTGCCATTGCAAAGCCATATGAGGTTACTCAGTCTAAATTTGTGAACCAATAATTCTATAATAGTCACTGGGGTCAGGCATTTCGCCTGACCCCAGCTTTTATTGTGCTGCTTTACCGTGTCAAGTTTTTTCTTCTTCAGCATAGGGTTAAGCAGGAGGGATAATTATGGTTATGAGTTGGATTTTTACAGGAATTGTAGCCATCGCATTAGTTGCGGCAATTGCCTTAGGTCGGGGCAGCGAACTGGCTGCGGCAGTGCCGACAGGCGCGCAAGCAGGTATTGCGCTGGTTATTTCCATGGCAGGCTCCATCTGCCTGTGGACAGGAGTCGGCGCGCTGATGGACAAGGTCGGCCTCACCGACTGTTTGTCAAAACTATTGAAGCCACTGCTTAAAAGACTATTTCCTTCCACGCAGAAAGACACCCAATTGTCCCAGCATCTCAGCGCCAATATCTGTGCAAATTTTCTTGGTCTGGGAAACGCGGCAACACCGATGGGTATCCAGGCAGCGCAAAGGCTTTCCATTAAAAGTAACCACGTCGCAAGTGACGAGCTGTGCAGACTGATCGTCTTAAATACCGCATCCATTCAACTCATTCCCGCAACGGTTGCCGCTATAAGGGCATCGTTAGGCTGTACCACGCCCTTTGACATTTTACCGGCTGTCTGGATAACCAGTTTGTGTTCTGCGGGCTTGGGCCTTACTGCCGCATGGCTGATGGGAAAGCTGTGGCGCAGATGACCGATTATCTTGTTCCTCTGATATTGCTGACAGTTTGCTGTCTTGCACTGCGAAAAAAGGAAAATGCCTATAACATATTGATCGGCGGCGCAGCAGACGGTCTCAAACTCCTCCTTACCTTAACCCCAACCTTAATCCTGTTGCTAACTGCCGTAACTATGCTGCGTGCATCCGGTGCTGTTGAAGTCATCAGTGCTTACCTAGCCCCAATTTTCCGGTGTTTTGGAATACCCCCGGAAACTGCAATTCTTGTGCTGATCCGACCCATCAGCGGAAGCGCCGCCTTGGCCATCGGTGCAGATTTAATGACCCGCCATGGTGTTGACTCCATAATCGGCAGAACTGTCGCCGTAATGCTCGGCTCTACAGAAACCACATTTTACACCATCAGTGTTTATTTCGGTGCAGCCGGAATTAAAAAGACCCGGTATACCGTTCCGGCAGCATTAATTGCGGATTTTGTAGGATTTACCGTTGCTTCATTAACTGTCCGCCTTTTATTTTAAACTCCAACAGTAAAATTCTTCATAATGATAACATGATGAAACCCTTGTTTTTTGAAGACCGGTTTGTTATAATTAAGTCATTATAAAACAATACTAGAGGAGTTCATATGAAACGATTTAGAGCTGTCGCCTTAATATTGCTCTGTCTAAGCACCTTGTCGCTGTATGCTTGTACCGGAACTCCAGGTACACAAAACTCGAGAGACGGCAAGCCACTGTGTGACGGGAATACATTGAAGATTTTGGCAATTACCAGCAGTGCCGGCTTGAACACCACTGAGCTTTTGGGAGATATTGCCTTAGCAGAAGGCTGCACAAATGTAATCGTCGGTAGACTGTATGCAAGTGGCTGCAGCTTAATCCAGCATATCAGCAACGCTCTAAACAGCACCAAATTTTATGAATACACCAAATTTACAAATGGCACCTGGGCATCGGTAAGAAAAAACACCTCCATGCAGGAGGGTCTCCAGGATGAAGATTGGGATATTATCTTTATCCAGCAGGGTGCTGCCCAGGCACCGCTGGCATACACCTATCATATGAATGGAAAAAGCTATGTAAACACACTGATAAAACTGATACGGGATCAAATCCAAAGATCCGATGTTCCTTTTGTTTGGAATATGACTTGGGCTTTTCAAAGCGATAGTACACAACCGGTTTTTGTCGACAACTTTAAAAAAGATCAAATGGCAATGTACAATTCTATCTTAAATGCAGTAAAAGAGCAGATTGTACCCATTAATGAGATCCATGCCATTATCCCCTCCGGCACTGCCATTCAAAATGCCCGAACCAGCTTCATCGGAGATACCTTAACAAAAGATACGTATCATCTAAATAACCTAGGCCGTGTGATCGCAGGTTACACCTTATATTCCATATTGACCGAGAAAGAAATTACCGCTGTGAATGTAGATGTTGTTTCCAGTTTTGACATTTCCGGCTATCACGTCCTGACAGATGAAGAAAAGCAAGTCATTGTGGAAGCGGTCAATGCAGCCATTGCAAAACCCTATGAAATAACTCCCTCTAAATTCATTGAACAATAGTTCTTATAATAAATACTGGGGTCAGGCAATAAGCCTGACCCCGGTATTTATTATAGTAACATAATGCTGTAAAGAACAACCAATGATTGTGTTTTGTTCTCTCCAATTGTCCAGCTAAATTTAATCACAGAAAAAAGCCAGCCGAAGGAATTCCTTCGGCTGGCTTTGAGCAGCAAAATCAAGAGGGATTAGAAGAACTTTCTCTTGTTCTTACGGGCAGCTTCAGACTTCTGCTTACGCTTCAGGCTGGGGCTGACATAATGCTCGCGCTTCTTAACTTCAGCAATAACACCCTCCTTGGCGCAACTCCGCTTAAAACGACGCAGGGCGCTTTCCAGGGTCTCATTTTCCTTAACGCGAATTTCAGACATTGTTTTCCCTCCCTCCGATAGCATCCGGCTAGTTCCAGGATGCGTTCAGGACTTGATAATCAAGCTAGAGTATTATACGCCAAATCACCGCAAATGTCAAGCAGGTTTCCGGCATTTTCATAGGATTCTGCAATTTTTCTTACTTGACAATCAAATTAACCAGTTTGTTCTTTATGACAATGGTTTTTATAATGCTGCCACCCTGCTTCTCCAGAAACGCGGCAATTTTTGCGTCCGCTACAACCTTGGCAATTACCTCATCATCGGAAAGGTCAGCCTCCATCATCACCGTACCGCGCATTTTTCCGTTAACCTGAACGGCCACGGTAACCTCAGTATCCTTGCACTTTTCCTCACTGTAGGCAGGCCAACTCTCATAGGCAATGGTCTTGTCATGACCCAACGCCTGCCAAATCTCTTCGCCGGCATGAGGAATAATACAAGAAATCATTTTCACAAAGCCCTCAGCATATTCTCTGGGACATGTTCCGTTTTTGTAGACCTCATTAACAAAGACCATCATCTGAGCAATCGCCGTATTAAATGCCAGCTGCTCAAAGTCACCGGTGACCTTCTTTACCGTCTGATGATAAATCTTGGTAAGCCTGCCGTCATCGGTATCTGTGATGTTGGCGCCTTCCGTAAAGAAGTTCCACACACGGTTGATAAACTTTCTTGCGCCGGCAACTGCAGCTGTACTCCAAGGCTTGGAGACCTCCAGCGGACCCATAAACATTTCATACAAACGCAGGGTATCTGCACCGTATTCCCGTACAATATCGCTGGGATTTACCACAAATTCCGGGAAACGCTTGCCCATTTTAATGCCATTCTCACCCAAAATCATACCCTGGTGAACCAGCTTCTTAAAAGGCTCTTTCACTGGAGAAATGCCAATATCATAGAGGAAGCGATTCCAAATTCGGGAGTAAATCAAGTGACCTACCGCATGCTCCGGACCGCCGATGTACAAATCTACAGGCATCCAGTGCTTCATAAGCTCTGGGTCGCAGAGGGCATTTTCATTTTTCGGGTCAATATACCGCAGAAAATACCAGGAAGAGCCGGCAGAGCCGGGCATGGTAGAGGTTTCCCGGACACCTTGAATTCCGTTTTGATTGTACTGTTTCCACTCGGTGGCATTTTCCAAGGGCGCTTGTCCGTTACGACCCTTGTAGTCTTCCAGTTCCGGCAGGATTAAAGGAAGCTCCTCGTCGGGCAAAAATACAGTCTTACCGTCCTCGGTGTATACACAGGGAACAGGCTCGCCCCAATATCTCTGACGGGCGAAGATCCACTCGCGGAAATGGTAATTGATCTTTCTTCTGGCAACACCGGCCTTTTCCAGCTTGCAGGTAATGGCTTCCTTAGCCTCCTCCACCGTTAAGCCGGTAAACTCCTCGGAGTTAATCAAGCGGCAGCCCTTGCCCAAATAACTTTGCTTTTCAAAGGCTTTCTGGGTCACATCTCCACCGTCAATAACCTGAATCATAGGGATATTATGGACCTGAGCATATTCAAAGTCACGCTGGTCGTGGCTGGGAACTGCCATAACTGCACCTGTGCCGTAGTTTGCCAGTACAAAGTCGCCGATAAATACGGGAACTTCTTTGCCGTTAACCGGGTTAATGGCATACACGCCCTTTAAAGGACAGCCAGACTTGGTTTTATTCAGCTCCGTGCGGTCCATATCGCTCTTTTTCGCAGTCTCTGCGATATAAGCCTCAACCTCTTGCCTATTTTCTATCCGGTCCATTAGGCTCTGGACTATTTTACCGTCGGGAGCAAGGACCATAAAGGTAATGCCGTAAATTGTTTCGATGCAAGTAGTGTAAATAGAGAAATCACCGCCGCCAACCAACTTGAAGTCGACCTCCACGCCGGTGCTCTTGCCAATCCAGTTGCGCTGAATTTCCTTGGTGGATTCCGGCCAGTCTATCTCCTCAAGACCCTCCAACAGCTTTTCCGCAAAGGCAGGCTGGTCAATGACCCACTGCATCATATTCTTCTTAACAACCGGGAATCCGCCGCGCTCGGACTTTCCGTCGATAACCTCATCGTTGGAAAGCACCGTACCCAGCTCTTCGCACCAGTTTACAGGCATTTCAATCCGCTTGGCGTACCCTGCCTCATAAAGCTTTTTGAAAATCCACTGGGTCCACTTATAGAAATCCGGATCGGAGGTTGCAATCATTTTGGACCAATCGTAATCAAAGCCAAGCTCCTTCAGCTGCTTGGAGAAGGTTTCAATATTCTTCTGCGTAAAACCATTGGGATGATTGCCGGTGCTGACTGCATACTGCTCAGCCGGCAAACCAAAGGAATCATAACCCATGGGATGCAGCACATTATAACCCTGCATCCGCTTCATGCGGGACATAATATCCGTGGCGGTATAACCTTCCGGGTGTCCTGCGTGCAGACCTACTCCGGAGGGGTACGGGAACATATCCAACACATAATACTTAGGCTTGGAAAAATCCCATACATCTGTATGAAATGTATTATTCTCCTGCCAGTATTTTTGCCATTTTTCTTCCACCTTTGCGTGTACGTAATCCATGGTCTTTTCTACCTCTTTCCTTATTCGGGAATAATAATTTCGCTTAAATCAATTTCCTCGGCATCCGCCCACAGGCGCTCCAAAGAGTAAAACTCCCGAGCCTCCTGGGTAAACACATGCACAACCACTGAGCCAAAGTCCAGCAGCTCCCATGTGTTGCCGCGATGTCCCTCACGCCCCAGCATGGGCTCACCCAGCTGCTCGAACACATACTCTGCATTGTCACACAGTGTTTTTACGTGGGTATTGGAGGTGCCGGTACAGATAATAAAATAATCCGCTAGACTGGACACCTTATCAATTTTCAGAAGCTTGATATCCATACCTTTTTTGCTGTCCAATGCCTTTGTAACCTCATAGGCTACTTCCTTTGCAGTTAACATACTATTCTTCCTTTCGTTGCAACCACATCAGTGCTTGCTGAGATTCCGGAGAAATCTCCCTGCCTTGCCGCCAAAGCATGGTTAATGTCATTTCCAAACCTAATTTTAATGCTTGATCGATATCGGAATACGCCAGTTTGCGAAGCTCATCCACGCCGTCAAAATTACGGTTGGGTTCCATATAGTCTGCCACATAAATCACTTTTTCAAGCATATTCATATCCGCTTTTCCGGTGGTATGGCTGGCAATGGCGCTTACCACCGCATCGTTTTCACCAAATATCCGCCTCGCCACCAGGCTGCCGGTGAGAGCATGGAGGGTTTTGGGATTTTGTTTGGAAAAATTGTCTAAAATTATACCATACGCACGACATAAAGTCAATTGCAGAGGGCCGTCCAGTGCCTTCGTAATATCGTGCAGCAGCCCTGCCCTGGCTGCGTCAGTTTCATCTACACCCCAAATACGAGCCAGCTCAACGGCCGTATCCCGGCAGCCTAAAACATGGGCAACCCGATTGGGCTTCAGCAAGCTGATGACCGCCTGTTCCAGCTTATCCATAGGCAGGTGACGCAGACTTTTTCCTGTGCCGTACAGGTTGTTCATCTGAATATATCGGGAAACACCCTCCGGCAGAAAATCATCCCCACAGCGAAACGCCAGCAATCTGCGAATATCCGCCCGGGTTAAAACCGGCGCTATTTCCTCGATACGCTGATCATCCGGACACGTGCTTTCCAGATGTTCATCCGGGGATATAATCTCCACATTGGGAATTTGCGAAAAGCAAAGCCGGAGCATATCCAGGCGCTGCTCTAAAGTCGCCGCGTCTGCAAGGGAAAGTTCCTTAGGCGCGGCATAGGAAGGAATGATAAGCAATTTATCCAGGCTGCGCTCCCGGATCGCCTGCAGAGCCACTTGTAAGTGACCCAAATGGGGAGGATCAAAGCTGCCACCGTAAATGCCAATATGTTCCATAACATTCCCTCCTTATGTCATTATTGCTTTTGTCTTAACTGACGCTCCCGATCCCGTTCAATTGCTTTGTCGATGGCCTGCTGCCGGAAATACTCGTTGCGCTGCTCCCGCACTTTCTTGGCTGCCTGACGGCGCGCCTGCGCGCCCTTTCGCACAGGATTTGCTTTGGCAACGGAGATCGGTTTTTTCTTGGCGCGCCCGGTTTCATTGCGTTGCTCCTGGAGCTTTGGGCTAAACCGATACAAAACAAATTTTGTGCCGATTACGGAAACGCCGTCAGCGCCGGTTTCGGCACAGATCACATCGCAAACCTCACGGGGGGTCATCATTGCGCCCTCCAAAACCTTACCTTTTACCAGTTCCCGTGCAGTTAGCTGGTTGTCTGCCTCGGCAATAACCGCTTCCGTAACGCCGCCCTTGCCTACGATTAAGGTTGTTTCCAGCGTATTTGCCTGGGATCGCAGCTCTGCTCTTTCCTTACTTGTCAGCATAGCCGGCCTCCTTCATCTTTTCATAAAACAGCTTTAATGCATTTGCCCGATGGGAAACAGAATTCTTCTGTTCAGGACTAACCTCCGCCAGGGTCTTGCCAAAGGGCGGATAATAGAAAATAGGGTCGTAGCCAAAGCCGCCTAACCCTGCCGGCTCTCTGGTCAAAAAGCCGTGGACTGTTCCCCTTGCCTGAATGGTCTGCCCTTCCGGGGTGACCATGGTAATAACGCAGACAAACTGCGCCTGGCGTTGCTCGTCCGGAACATGCTCCGTATTTTTTAAAAGCAGGAAAACCCGTCCCCAATCGTCCAAGCTCTCGTCAAAGCCATACCGCGCTGAATAAATGCCCGGCTCGCCATTTAATGCGTCTACAGCAATACCGGAATCGTCAGCCAGTGCCGGTAAGCCGGTGGCTTTCATCACCGCTTCGGCCTTTAAATAAGAGTTTTCCTCAAAGGTCGTGCCGGTTTCCTCTACATCGATATCCACACCAAGCTCGGACTGTAACACCAGCTCAATACCGAACTTCTCGGTAATTTTACTGATTTCTACAAGCTTATGCTTATTTTTGCTTGCCAATACAACCTTCATTGCAGCAGTGCCTCCACAAAATCCTTGGCTTCAAAGACCATTAAATCCTCAGCCTGTTCGCCAACACCCACAAATTTCACCGGAATTTGCAGCGCATCGGCAACGGCAATTACAATGCCGCCCTTGGCTGTTCCGTCCAGCTTCGTCAGCGCAACCGCGGTTACGCCGGCAATTTCCTTAAACTGTTTTGCTTGAATTAAGCCGTTCTGTCCGGTTGTTCCGTCCAGCACCAAAAGTACCTCCTTGGAGGCCTCCGGCAGCTCACGCTCGACAATACGACTGATTTTATTCAGCTCATTCATCAAGTTCTGCTTATTGTGCAGGCGTCCGGCAGTATCCACCAGGATAACATCCACGCCCTTTGCCTTGGCAGACTGTATTCCGTCAAATACCACGGATGCTGGATCTGCCCCCTCGTGCTGACGAACAATAGCTGCACCGGAACGGTCTGCCCAGATTTCCAGCTGATCGGCAGCTGCCGCCCGGAAGGTGTCACCGGCTACCAAAAGCACCGATTTACCCTGCTTTGTCAGCTGAGTGGCGATTTTCCCGATGGTGGTGGTCTTTCCCACGCCATTGACGCCGATTACCAAAACGACGGAAGGCGTGCTGCTTAAGTTTAAAGCGGTATCGGCAACATTCAGCATGTCCACCAAAATCTCTTTTAAAGCCGCCTTGGCATCTTCCGTGGTTTTAAGGCGTTGCTCCCGAACAGCCTTGCGCAGCTGTTGGGTGGCCTTTGTGGCTGTTTCTACGCCTAAATCTGCCAAAATCAAGCATTCCTCAAGCTCATCATAAAAATCGTCATCGATTTCCGAAAAACCGGAAAACACACCTGACAGCGTGCTGCCCAAAGCATCCCGGGTCTTGGAAAGTCCGATTTTAATTTTATCAAAAAAACCCATGGTTACTCCTTTACTCCGAAATCCTCAACTGCTGCTCCATCTGATTCAAATCCAGACGCAAAAGCTTGGAAATTCCCTGCTCCTGCATGGTAACACCGTACAACACATCGGAAGCCTCCATAGTGCCGCGACGGTGGGTAATGACAATAAACTGGGTCGTTTCGCTAAGTCCCCGCAGGTATGTGGCAAATCGTTCCACATTTCTATCGTCCAATGCCGCATCAATTTCGTCCAGCAGGCAAAACGGCGTGGGCCGCACCTTCAGAATTGCAAAATAAAGGGCTGTTGCCACAAATGCCTTCTCGCCACCGGAGAGCAATGTAATTGTTTTAACCTGTTTTCCGGGAGGCTGTACCCGAATTTCAATGCCGCAGGTCAAAGGCTCCTCCGGATTCTCCAGTAGCAGCTGACCCTTACCACCGCCAAACATTTCCTCAAATACAATACCAAAGTGGTGGTTGATTTTCTGGAACTCCGTTACGAAAATGGTGGTCATTTCCTGGGTGATGTTCCGGATAATGCTCTCCAGCTCCCGTTTGGACACCAACACATCGTCCCGTTGCTCCACCAGATAGCTGTAGCGTTCGTTTACTCTTGCGTATTCCTCAATTGCGCCCAGATTGGGGGTTCCCAAAGCCGCAATCTTGCGTTTCAGTTCGGCAATTCGGCGGTTGCCGGCAGCTACCGACTCAATTTCACCCCGTTTTTCCACTGCTGTGCCGGGTGTCAGCTCATAGAAGTCCCACAGCTTGTCAACAATCTGCTTTTCTTCCATATCTGCAGAGTTTTTCTTATTCTCCAGTCGGGCAGCTTCCCGTTCCATATCCAGAATAAGCTTACCCTTTTCCTGGGCTTCCCGTTCAGAACGCGTTTTGCTTGCCTCCGCCTCGGCGCGCTGAGCAAGGGCAGCTTCCATGCCCTTACGCATCCGGTCGGTTTCCCTATCGTTACTTTCCTGCTTAGCAAGAAGCGCTTCTATCTGGTTACCATACTGTCGATTTTCTTCCCGGAAAGCCTCAATAAGCGTCATCTTTCTGTCCCGATCGCCCTCCATATCAGAACGCAGGGCTATCAAATCAGAAATATGGTTTTCGGCAGTAGTACGTTCTGCCGTCAAAGCTGCTTCATCAGTTTTAAGGACCGTCATCTTTTCGGTAACGTCGTTCATAACCTTAGACGCTTCCTCCTGGCTGCCCTCCAGTGTGGCGATCTGCGCCCTGGTCTGGGCAAGCTGGGTGCTCAGCACCTGCAGCTTTGCCTGCTGCGATACGAAACGCTCACGGTCGTTGCGCTGCCTTGTCTCCAGGACATCTTTTTCCCGGTTGGCAGATGCCATAGCCTCCACAACCGCCTGCAGCATAATTTCATACTGCTTTTCCTGCCCCTGCATCCGCAGAACCTGATCCTCAGCTTCCCGGAGCTGATCCTTTGCAGCATTTAACTGGAATTCCACTTGGTCGACTTGCCGTTGGGCTTCCTGCAAATCATTTTCGCAGGATTGCACCTTGCTGTGAAGTTCCTTTTCCTGGGCCGTCAGCTTCTCCAGTTCATTGGCGCGGCTTAGGATGCCGGCTTCCTTGTTGACAGAGCCGCCGGTCATAGAGCCGCCGGGGTTAATCACCTGACCGTCCAGTGTTACAATCTTAAAGCGGTTTTGATACTGCTTTGCCATGGCAATCGCCGTATCAATATCCTGTGCAATGACCGTTCTGCCCAGCAGGTTGTCAACAATGCCCTGATAGCGCTTTTCTGTTTTAACAAGTATCGAAGCGATACCTACACAGCCACGGCATTGCTCCAAGCCCTTTTCCTGAAGCTCCTTGCCCCGTACCGAGGAAATGGGCAAAAAGGTTGCACGTCCGCCACCTGTCCGTTTTAAGTAGGAAATGCCGGCCTTGCCGTCTTGTTCCGTATCAACAACAATATGCTGCATTGCTCCGCCTAAAGCGATTTCGATGGCAACGGTATATTCATCATCTGTACGAATCAGTCTGGAGACCGGACCGTGGACATTTTTCAGAGCGCCCCTTTGCGCCTCCTGCATCACCATACGCACGGATTTTTGATAACTTTCAAAATCCCGTTCCATTGCCCGGAACACTGCGGTTTTTGCGCTGATACTGTCCAGCTTTGCCTTCTCATCCCGAAGCTGCTGGCTCAGCTCGTCCCGGCGCTTCATACGGGTTGTCTGCCGAAGGGTATAGCCGGAAATGGTATTGTTTGCGGCAGTAACATCCTCCTGCGCCTTGCGCAGCTGTTTCTGGCAATCCTGCAATTCTGTTTTTGCCGCTTCCTGTCTTTCTTCACCGGTCTGCAGGTCGCCGAGCAGCTGAGTTAAGCGGTCTGCATTTTCCTGCATACTCACTTCCAAGCCGCGGATATCCGCTTCCCTGCCTGCAATATCCGCAGTCAAAGTACTTTCTGTGGTGCGCAGTTCCAAAAAACGGCGAGTAATACCTTGGGCGTTGGCAGTCATTGCCGCCATTTCCTGCTGTAAAAGTGTCAGGGCCTGCCGCTTTTGCTCCAGATCAATCTCAATCTGAGCGATGCGCTGGTTTGTCTGCTCCAATTGGGCAGTAATACCGCCGCTGCGATCCTCCTGACCCCGAAGCTCATCCTCCACACGCTGGATATTTTCCTCGTTGTTGCGGATATTTCCCTGCAGCACCGCCATTTGTCCGTCTAACTGCTGGTGTGTCTGCTCCAAAAGGTTCACCTGCAGACGAATATTCTCCAATTCCGAATCCCGATGCCGCAAATCCACACCAAGCTGCTCGGACTGAGTATAGAGCTTGTCCAAATCCTCATGGGCCTGCTGCAGCACAAAGCTGGCAGAGGCATAGTCCTCCTCCGCCTTTTGGGCAGCCGCCGAGAGCTTCTCCAGAGTATCCAGCCAGACAGCCACCTCAACACCCTGAAGCTCTTCCTTCATTTCCAGATACTGCTTTGCCTTCTCCGATTGATGCTTTAACGGCTCCAGCTGCAGCTCCAATTCCGAAACCTTGTCACCAATACGCAGCAGGTTGTCCTCTGTATGCGCCAGCTTGCGTTCAGTTTCCTCCTTGCGGTGACGGTATTTAGAGATACCGGCCGCCTCTTCAAAGATTTCCCGGCGGTCTGCGCTCTTTAGGGAAAGGATTTCGTCAATCCGCCCCTGTCCGATATTGGAATAGCCCTCGCGGCCCAAGCCGGTATCCATAAACATCTCGTGGATATCCTTCAGACGGGCAGTCTGGCGGTTAATGTAGTATTCACTGTCTCCACTGCGATAATAACGGCGGGTGACCATAACCTCATCCGCATCGTAGGGCAAAGCGCGGTCAGTATTGTCTAACGTCAAGGTTGCTTCTGCAAAGCCAACCGCTGCGCGCTTCTGTGTGCCACCGAAAATCACGTCTTCCATTTTTGCACCGCGAAGGGTCTTAGTGCTTTGTTCGCCCATAACCCAGACAATCGCGTCAGAAATATTCGATTTTCCGGAGCCGTTGGGTCCGACAATGGCGGTAATATCATCGCCAAAGCGGATTACCGTCTTATCCGGGAAGGACTTAAAGCCCTGCACTTCCAATGATTTTAAATACACAGCAAAACCTCTTATATAGTAGTTATATTAAATCAATTTATTATACCGATATTCTGCAAAAAAAGCAAGTACTCACCACGGTTTTTTCAGAGTATGACATAGGTTTTCTACATTGACACACGCTGGAGAAAACCATATAATAAACATACAAGGAGATGACACATATGGAAATGGTTTTATTAACCGCCCTGGGTGTAGGTGGCGCCACCGTATTTGGCTCGGTTCTGGGCTTTATTTTCAAAAAAATATCCCACCGGTTTAGTGATATTGTTTTGGCTTTCGCCGCCGGCGTGATGCTCTGCGCAGCGGTAACCGGCTTAATTCTCCCCTCTTTGGAGCATGACAGCTTTTCCCCCCTTGTTATGACAATCAGCGGTATCTTCTGCGGCGCGCTGTTTTTGAATGTTTTGGACAAGCTGGTGCCCCACCTGCACCGCCTGGCCGGTATTGACCAGGAGCAGCATCAGGATAATGCCGCGAAGCTTAATAAGGTGCTTTTGTTTGTTTTGGCAATCGCAATTCACAATCTGCCGGAGGGCATTGCAGCCGGTGTGGGCTTTGGAAGCGGAAATAACGCGCAAGCATTTACCATTGCCGCCGGTATTGCCCTGCAAAACATCCCCGAGGGTATGGTAATCATTGCCCCTATGTTGGCCGCCGGCATGAGTCCCGGACGCACCTTTGTGTGTGCTATGGCAACAGGGGTTGTGGAGGTGCTGGGCACTCTGCTCGGCTACTTTGCCGTCAGCCTTTCTTCCGCTATTTTACCCTTTGCCCTTGCCTTTGCAGGCGGCACAATGCTTTATGTCATTAGCGATGAAATGATTCCCGAAACCCACCACTCCGATGCCCAAGGCGTAACCTATTCACTGCTTGCAGGCTTTTGCCTCATGCTGGCTATGGGATATTTTCTCGGTTAAAAAAAGATGACCTCTCGCAAGATTGCGAGAGGTCGCTTGTTTATTTTGTGTAAGAAAGGCAAATCCAGCCATTGGAAATCCTTCCCCAGGTGGTTTTGCCCACCTTTTTGGTTTCCAAAATTTCTACCTTTGTACCCTTGCGCAAATAGCCAACTGTTTTATATTTCGTGCCGGCATTTTTGCGGATGCGCAGGCGGTAGGCAGTGACTGTTTTAATAACCTTTTCCGGCTCATTGGTTTGTCCGTCCAAAACCACATAGTCTAAGCATATCCAACCCTGCTCTATTTTTCCCCATGGGGTATTCCCCACCAGCTCCACAGCTGAAACGGTTACCTTTGTGCTATTTTTTAAGTGGGCTACTGTCTTTGACGACGTGCCAGGACCGCTGCGTACACGCAGACGGGTTTTGACCTTAACCTTTCCCGTAAGAGTTTTGGGGGTTTCCTCCGCCGGAGGGGGCGCTGTGCTGCCATTGTGCCATTGGGCGTAGAGCTTGGTGTTTCTCACAGTTGCATCCAATACCGTCACCTTTTTGCCGCCCACAGGCTGGGTGTACCACCCCAGGAAGGTGTAGCCCGCATAGGTGGGTACAGGAATAATCGGAGATGTCAGGCTGACATCGTAGCCCTGTACATCCGTGGTAATACTGCCACCCCGTGGATCAAAAATCACATAGCCGAGGCTTTGTGAAATCTCTTGAGAATAAATACCGTTTAAATACATATTCGCCTCACTTAACCGGCGTCTAAGTAAAAAAGTCTTTACTTCTCCCCCAGCATGACACCAACGGGCAAAGGCATCCACCAGTGCATTACCGGTCGCACCGCTGACCACCGCGTTATACAGCATTCCGGTACTGGTGTACATCCATTTACTGCCGCAATTGTAGGTAAGCAGCAACAATGCATCATACTGATTTTGGGTTAAGTTCACCCCGGTTTTTGCAATGAACTGATTTAATTCTTTTTCAAAACCGGTTATGTAGGTCTTTAAAAGTGCTTCTGCCTCTGCCTCGGTAATGCCGTTGGCTTTGTAACGCTCCAGCTTGTCATCCGGACATCTTGTGCCGTAGCCTACTGTCCATTGGGAATAATCCCAATAGGGCTTTTTACTGAAGCCCTCCTCAAATTTTAGGATGCGAATAGCATCTGCACTGGTTTTGAGGGAAGCTGCAGCACGAACAGTCACCGGCAACGCGCTTACCAAAATTACCACAGCCAGAATAAGGCCTGTAATTCTATGTTTCACAAACTGATCTCCTTTCTTAAAATTTCGTTGTCATTTTAGCAATAGAAAATTTATAATTCAACCGGAAAATCTTGGGTTATTTGAATTTTTAAAACTAATTATATATCGAAAGTTTGATAATTTTCTTTAAACTAAGGAAATTTGCAACATTTTTACCCTATTTTTCTTTGCGGTTTACATAAATTTCCTAAGGATACGGATGTTGCAGATTGCTTTTATGCATTTCCTATGATAAAATTGCTCTATCACAAAAAAGGGGGTGTATCTATGGCTGAACAAAAAGCGCTGATCGCTATGAGTGGCGGTGTAGACAGCTCGGTTGCCGCTTATCTTATGCAGCAAGCCGGCTATGACTGCGCCGGTGGAACGATGCTTTTGTGTGACGAGGCGCTTCTGGGATATACGCCCACAGGCGTGCAGGATGCTGAAAGCGTCGCCAACAGGCTGGGTATGCCCTTTTACGCTTTCCCACAAACAGAGGATTTCAAAAAGCTGGTTGTAAATGCCTTTATAAAAAGCTATGAGCTGGGCGATACGCCCAACCCCTGTATAGAATGTAACAAGCACCTTAAATTCTCCGCATTTCTTAATAGGGCAATTGCCTTGGGCTATGACTGCATCGCTACCGGACATTACGCCCAAATTCAAAAAGACCCTGCCACCGGGCGATACCTGCTGTACCGCGCGGCAGACAGAGCCAAGGACCAGAGCTATTTTCTTGCAGGTTTAAATCAGCACCAGCTATCACATACCCGTTTTCCCCTGGGCGGGCTGAGCAAGGAACAGGTACGGCAAATTGCTCAGGAGCAAGGCTTTATTACTGCTAAAAAGCGGGATTCCCAAGACATTTGCTTTATTCCCGACGGGGATTACAAAGCTTTTATGGAGCGCTACACCGGAAAGCAATATCCGGCAGGTGTCTTTCTGGATACATCCGGCAAAGTTGTGGGACGCCACGCCGGTGCGGTGGGCTACACTCTGGGTCAGCGCAAGGGATTGGGCATTGCCATGGGTGAGCCGGTGTATGTGTGCAGCAAGGATATGGAAAAAAATACCGTTACCGTCGGCAGTGATGCACATCTGTACCGCAAAGCACTTTTGGCTGACAGCTGGAACTTCTTGCCCTTTGCGGAACTAAACGCACCTATCCGCGTACACGCCAAGGTGCGGTATCGCCATACCGAACAGCCGGCTACGGTGTATCCCATGGAAAACGGATATGCCAAGGTGGAATTTGACGAGCCGCAGCGGGCCATTACCACCGGACAGGCCGTTGTCCTGTATGACAAGGATATGGTCATCGGCAGCGGAACAATACGACAAGTCCTGCCCTAATTAGAATCCCCCACACCTGCCTTTCGGCAGGTGTGGGGGTGTTTATTTACCCTATGGGATAACTACGCTGAACGCCGATTGCCATAACCAGACCAACTGCTCCCGATTCTGTTTTGGAGACGCGAACCTCCAGTCCGTATTGCGGCATACTGCTTGGGTTTATTAAGTGCTGCCAGTGGGGGGCGTTTTTCACTTCCTGCAAATAGGCTTTTTGAGAATCTGTTGCAAGCTCACGGCAGTCCCAATACAGTGTCATACTGCCACTTTTTTCTTTTTCGAACCATTCGGTCAGTTCTTCCTGCATCATATCCGGATTAGAAGCTTCCGACAAAAATGCTTTTTCTCCCAAGGCTTTAACAAGCTTGTTTACAAGCTTATATACTTCTTCGCCTGCGGTCTCGGGCTGGTTCGTATAAGCTACGCGGTACTGAACCGTCGACACCTTTTTAGTAGCAATATCCAAACCCAAATAGACTGTCATTGGAACGCCTTCATACTCTACCTTCAGCGGTGTTTCCCAGTAACCGGTGTTCTGCTCATCATCTGTCCATGTATTTTTCTGCCACCCCATTTGAGAATAGGCTTCTTCCCAAGACATTCCAATTAAGGAGGTTAATGCCCCGTAATTCGGCAATTTTTTAACTGTTCTTGTTTTTCTGGTTAGCGCAAATACCGAAATCACAGCTACAGCCACAAGCAAAATTGCCAGCAATCCGATTATCCATAATTTCTTGCTTTTTTTCATATTTGAACACTCCTTTCATATTTATTATGACATAGCGACACACTCTTGTCAATAAATATTTTTGTTATATAGGTATTGTAATACAAATGGTTTTCTGTTATAAATAATATGAATCAGTAAGGAGGTGTGTGCATGCCCCCGGAACAAAACAATTTTCGCAGAGGCGTTATGCCTCTTGTAATCCTTTCCCTTTTGAGCCGTGAGGACATGTACGGCTATCAACTGGTACAGGAAACCCAAAACGCCACAGGCGGACGGATTGTCACACAGGAAGGCTCATTATACCCGGTTTTATATAAGCTTTTGGAGCAAGGTTTGATTTCTGACCGGAAAGTTCCCGTTGGCAAGCGCATGACCCGCATCTATTATCACATAGAGCCTGTCGGCGCAGTCCGCCTGCAGGAGCTGATAAGCGAGTATGAACAAATCACTACCGGAATCCATATGCTTATAAAGGAGAAATCTGAATGAAAGAGTTAAAAGGTTACTACCGCAGTATAAAGCGCGCTCTCCCGGTAGGTGGTAAGCTGAAATGCCAGCTTCTGGAACAAACCCGCCAGTCCGTCACAGAATATTTAGCAGAAAACCCTGACGTTCAATACGATGATGTTGTAAAGCATTTCGGTACACCGGAAGAAATTGCCGATGCTTACATAGCAGAAATGGCTACCCCGGAAATGCTCAGCAAATTCAAAATTCAGAAAATCGTTCTCATCATTTTGTGCATCATCGCCGCAACAGCCCTTTTTATCTGGGGAACTGCAATTGTTGTTACTTTGATAAATGAACTTAGCCGAGGCGAAGGCTATGTTTACATCGTTGGGCCTTCTTAAAGGAGGAGTTGTTGTGAAAAAATGGTTGATCGTGCTTACCCCTACCCTGCTAATTCTTGTCCTGCTGCAATTTATAACCCCAACTGCGTCTGCTTTTACAGAACCAAGCGGCTCCATTGCGTTATCTTATTGTCAAGCAAACGCCACATCCTCCCAAGACGAAAACCAAGCTGACAACACCATAACCTGCCGTAAGGGCTATAACTACTATAACGACTATAATAAAAAAGAATGGCGGGTTTCCCTAGCCGCTACCTTCGTTCTCACCGACGGCACGGCTGAATGCATTGATGTATTCTATACTCCGGATATTTTTGATAAAAACTGGCATATTCTATCGGAAAGCACGCAAATCTCCGGCAATACAGTTTTGGTTAGTATCACTTTTGGCAGAGAGTTTTTAGGCATCCCGGTTGGACAAAAAACGCTAAATATGGCACTCGCCTGCGACAAAAACGGAACTATCTACTAATTGTGCAATGCCCCCGGAGCTTTGGACGATGTCCAGAGCTCCGGGGGCTTGTTTTATTCATAGAACTTTGGGAAATATTCCTTTACAAAATCCACTTCATTAACCTGAAAGCTTTTGCCGTTCAGGTAAGAAAGGCTTCCGGCGTCGGTGGTAAATAAGAAGGTCAGCCGATAAGAATACAGCGCCTGATAGCTACGGTCAAAGCGCTTATCCAGCTTGCCGTATTTTCCGTCTCCCAGCAAAGGGTGTCCCGCGTGGGCAAACTGTGCGCGGATTTGGTGGGTTCTTCCGGTAATCAGCTCACATTCCACCAGGGAAAGGCCCTGCCGGCTGGCTAAGGTGACATAGTTCGTCTGGCAGGTTTTTGCGCCGGGCTTTGGGGCATCGGAAACAAACACCCGATTGGCCTTTGCATCTTTAAACAGATATCCCTTCAAGCTGCCCTTAGGCGGCTTTGGTGTACCCTCCACAATGGCTAAGTACCGCTTGTCAAGCTCCCGGTCCTTAATTTTTTGGTTCATGACCCGAAGTGCCTCAGCGGTTTTTGCGGCAATGACAATGCCGCCGGTGTTGCGGTCAATCCGATTGCACAGAGCCGGCGTAAAGGCGTTTTCTCCTCTGGGATTCCACTCCCGGTTTTGGTACAGATATGCCTGTATATGGTCAATCAGTGTTCTGCCGTACTCCGCCCCGTCATGGGGATGCACAGCAAGCCCGGGACGCTTATCCACAAGAAGGATCTGGTCATCCTCATAAACAATGTTCAGCTTGGGTGCGGCAACCGTCAGATAGGCATTATCCTCACGGGGTTTATCAAAAAACTCGTCATTGATATATAGCTGCAGAACATCGCCCTGCTGCAATCTGGTATCCCGCTCTACCCTGCCGCCGTTGCATTTTATACGCTTAATGCGGATATACTTTTGCGCCAGGGATGCCGGAAGCAGGGGTACAGCCTTTGCAAGAAACCGGTCCAGCCGCTGACCTGCGTCGTTGCTGCCAATGGTAAATTCCTTCATGCTTACTCCTGATTTTGGGCAAAGTGCCTGTCCATTTGCTCTGTAAACTCCAGAGCGGGGTTGTAGCCCATTTTGCGTTGACGGTTATTCATGGCCGCAACCTCCAAAATCACCGCTAAGTTTCTGCCCGGGGTGATAGGAATGGTATTCATAGGGATTTTTACACCCAGAATATCCATATACTGATCCTCCAGACCCAGCCGGTCATAGACCTTCTGCTTGTCCCAGGGGACAATATTGACAACCAGATTAATTTCATTTTCCGCCTTAACAGCGCCCATGCCGTAAAGCTTTGCCACATTGATGATACCAATGCCCCGCAGCTCCACATAGTTGCGAATCAGTTGGGGCGCTGTACCCACCAACGCCTTTTCGGAAATCTTGCGAATCTCTACCGCATCGTCAGCAATCAAGCGGTGTCCACGCTTTAAAAGCTCGATAGCCGCCTCACTCTTACCGATGCCGCTGTCACCAATTAAAAGCAAGCCCTCACCGTAGACCTCCATCAAAACGCCGTGGCGAGTAATTGAAGGCGCCAGGGCAGACTTCAAATAAGCAATAATGTCCGATACAATGGTGCTGGTAGCCTCTTTACTGCGCAGCAAGGTCACATTATGCTTTTTTGCCATCTCCATGCACTGGGCGTCCGGCTCAATATTGCGGGCAATCAGCAAGGCGGGAGATTTGTAAGAAAACAGCCGGTCGAAGGTCATAGCACGCTCAGCGTCGGTAAGCTTTTGCAGGTAACTGGTTTCCACGTTGCCCATAACCTGCAGCCGTACCGGTTCAAAATGGTCATAGTAGCCCGCCAGCTGCAAGCCGGGTCTTGCCACATCCACAACTGTCAGGCGAATATCTTCATAATCCGTAGCAGCAAATACTACCTCTAAGCCAAATTCCTTTACAAGTGTTGTCAAATAAACACTGTGAACATCAAACATACTGCCACCCCTTTTTGGATATTAAAACCATTATACCGGGATAGGCGGCGAATATCAACATTATTTTCAAAAAACAAAAAAATTCCAAAAAAACACTTGCTTTTTTTTGAAATATCTGCTATCATAGCTAAGCGCCTGTGTGGGCGTAGTTTTGAGTTTTTGATTTCGGATTGGAGGTGCAGTGAATGGCTAAGTGTGATTATTGTGGCAAGGGTGTTGCCTTCGGCATTCAGGTTTCCCACTCTCACAGACGTTCCAACAGAACTTGGAAGCCCAATGTAAAGCGGGTCAAGGCTATTGTGAACGGTACTCCGTGCCATGTGTACGCCTGTACCAGATGCCTCCGTTCTAACAAGGTTGAGCGAGCTGTCTGATATTTCCCGGCAACCATTAACGGCATTGCGTTTGCAATGCCGTTTTTTGTTTGACGCAGCAAAAAAGAGCTGTCACATCAAGAGCCTTTCATCAAAACAACAGGGCTGTCATTCCGAGTGAAGCGAAGCGAAATCGAGGAATCCGCGCATTATATCACTGCTAAGCAGCCATATAGTGCCAAGATCCTTCGACTCGCTGCGCTCGCTCAGGATGACAGCCTTTTTAGAACTACCGTTTCAGGGTTGTTTGTGCATATTTAGCTTAAAGAGACAACCCCTTTTATTTATCCAAACAACAAACGGAAATAGTCGGTATTCAGTGCGCCGGAGCAATAATTCCGTTTATTCTTCACAATTGCCTTTACTGCCGCAACGTAACCCTCCGGTATTACGGTATCCTCGGATACGGGGACAAACTTGCCGGAAGAAGCATAATAAGTGCCCAAATCTGTCTTCCAGTCGTAATTGGTATTAAACACCAGAGGCATTGCATCGGAAAAGACATCTCTTCCCACCATCAGACGGGAATCAAATTCTGTGCCAAACAAATTAGACAAGGTAGGCAGAATATCCAGACTGAAGGTGGGTGAGCTGACAACAATCGGCTCATCATCCTCCAAACTGCCACACCACAAAATCAAACGGGAATGGTCGCGCTGGAAATAGTTCTCTACATTGTAGCCGTAAAGCTCAGAAAGGTAGGGGAAATTTCCCAGCTTTCCGCCGCTGTCCAAACCATAGGGGAAGTGGTCTGTGGAAATGCAGATTACCGTATCGTCTGCAATTCCAGCCTTCTCCAATTCCGCGACCAGGTGCGCCAAAGCATCTTCAAAATCCAGGTTGGCTGCAAAATAACCCTTAACCAAATCGGAGTACGGCAGATCCTGCACCCTGTCCCAATGGCGCTTTGTCATAGAGTTGCCGGTTTTGGTATAGTTGCTGTGACCGCTAACGGTCATATAATACACATTAAAGGGCTGCTTATCGATATAGGTGGGCAGTGTGCCGCTGAACATCTCAAGATCGCTTTGAGGCCAACGCTTTGTAACATACTGCTCCATGCCGTTGCCATAGCCCATGAAGCCGTCGGAATAGCCGAGATTATTGTGGGTCTTATTCCGGTCATAGTAGGTGTAGGAGTTGTTGTGGAACGCCTTTCCGTAATAACCTAAACGGTTAAGCTGAGCGCCGATGGTAAAGTAGTTCAAATGGTCCGCCGTGTTTTTAAAGGATTTACCGCCCGCCGTGGGAAGCATGCCGAAAATGTTCTGGTATTCACCGCCGGTAGTTCCCGCGCTGGCAGGCTGATAATAGTCGGTAAACTGAATTCCCTTGGTTGCCAAACGGTACAGCGTGGGCGTCAGGACGGGGTCAATCAGCTCTGCGCTAAAGGCCTCCGCAGAAATCATAATCAAATTCTTTCCTTTAAATAAGCCGGTATAGGCATTTTGCTTGGATGCCGTTAAGCCACTGACATAGTTGTTTAACTTCTTCTGCTCGGAGGATGCCTTTTTATTCAGCGCATCAAAGTCAATATCCATAATATTATAGCCGTATTCAATGGGCTGTGTAGTCGTCTCCGAGCCATCTGTGGATGGTGCTGGTGGGAGCGTGGGAATATCCGGCTGTTCAAACTCGTACTCCTCGCCAAAAAGCTGCTGTTTCACATCCAAGCCCAGTCCGGTAATCAAGCCGAAGCTGGAAACCGCAGACTGAAAATTATACTGCTCATCAAAGACTAGACTGTAAATGGGATTTGCCATAATTAGAATCAGAGACAGCACATAAGACAGCGCCGCAATAGAAGCCGACAAGACCCGCACCTTAAGGTTTGAAACTCTTGTGCGCATCCAGTTTTTGCTAAAAATCCAGAACAACACAGCAGGCACAAACATCAAAATCATAATGATAATGCCGCCCTGCTCAAAGATAAGGGACAAAAGCTCCTTATAATAGCTGGTCAAAGCATCTCCAGCACCGCCGGTCATGGTGTTGATGTCATAAAACTGCTTAAACTGCTTGTAGATTAAATACTGCACTTCATAAACAACCGTCGTGACAACAAGCAAAACCAATCCTATAATCCGGTTTGTCTTACGGTTTTTAAATATGGAGGACAGCAAATACCCCAGCATGCCGTAACCAATACTTAAAAACAGCGTGTAAATCAAGCCCATATTGAACAAATTGCCCACTGTTGCAAGACGGAACAAGATTTCCAGATACAGAACAGACATGCTGAAATAAAAAATGAATAAATAGGGATTTGCCCTTTTTTTCTGTTCCATTTTTTCCTCCTTACGCCTTATTTAAAAAGATTTGTTTTGCGTTCCTCACCCTTTAACAGGCGAAGGATGTTTTGTCTGTGCATGAAGATTGCAAGCAAACTCATAAATATGCCACAGACCATGACCACAGAATTATCAAAATAAAATACAATAAATCCAATTCCAAATGCTGCCGCTGCCAAAACAGAGCCTAAGGACACATACCATGTAATCAAGTAGGCAGCTGCAAAAACAGCCAGTATGAGCAGCGCGATCCTATAGTCAAGCATCAAGGCAATGAAAAAGCCGCTTAAAATACCTTTTCCGCCATGGAAACCCAGAAATAACGGAAGCACATGCCCCAGCATCACTGCTGCGCCGCCCAGTGCAGCTCCGGCTTGATAGCCGAGATATTGCTTTAAAAGCAAGCCGCCCACCAGGCAGGCAGCAACCGCCTTGCCGCTGTCAATCAGGATAACCGCAAAGGACCGTCCTGCTCCGTAATTGCGAATAAAGTTGGTCAGACCCGCATTGCCGCTGCCATGGGCGCGTACATCGTCACCCATTACCTTGGACACGCAAACCGCACCGTTCAGGTTGCCCAACAGATACCCGGCAATAACGGTAATTACCGCAAATAGCCACATCACGGCTTACTCCTCCTTATCGCCCTTCTGCCGGATTGTAATCCGCACAGGTGTGCCCTTTAAACCGAAAATCTCCCGTATCTGGTTTTCCAGATACCGTTGGTAAGAGAAGTGGAACAGCCGGGCGTCGTTGCAGAAAATAACGAAATGAGGCGGCTTTGTTCCCGCCTGGGTCATATAATAAATCTTCAGACGTCTGCCTTTATCTGTGGGAGGCTGTACCCGGGCGGTTGCTTCCGCCAGCACACTGTTAAGTGCGCCGGTGGTAATACGGCTGGTGTTCTGAGCGAATACCTCTTGAATTACAGAAAACAGCCTGTCTACACGCTGACCGGTTAAGGCAGATAAAAACACAACCGGCGCATAGGTCATATAGCTCAGTCCGTTACGGACGCCTGCCTCTTTATCCCGCATGGTATTGGTCTGCTTATCTTCCACCGCATCCCATTTATTAACGACGATGATTGCAGCCTTACCGGCCTCGTGGACAAGACCGGCAATCTTTGTATCCTGTTCAGTAACGCCTTCGTTGGCATCCACCAAAATCAGGCATACATCCGCACGCTCAATGGCGTTAATGGTGCGCATATTGGAGTAGCGTTCAATCATGTCATCGACCTTGCTCTTGCGGCGCATACCGGCAGTATCGATAAAGCAATACTTTCCGGTTTCGTTTTCAAAGTTCGTATCGATGGCATCCCGGGTCGTACCGGCAACATTGGATACGATGACCCGTTCTTCCCCGAGAATACAGTTTAAAAGGCTGGATTTTCCAACATTGGGTTTTCCCACAATGGCAACCTTAATAACATCAGACTCCTCGTCCTCCACATCCTCATCCGGCATATTTGCAAGACACCAATCCAGTAAATCACCTGTGCCGTGACCGTGAACAGCAGAAACCTCAAACAAATCACCGATGCCAAGAGAATAAAACTCATACACATCCGGATTCACAGGACCGATAGAATCGCATTTATTTACCGCCAAAGCAACGGGTTTTCCGGATTTGCGCAGCATAGTTGCCACGTCTACATCCGCAGCGGTTACGCCGGTACGGACATCGGCAACCATAACAATACAGTCCGCCAGCTCGATGCCGATTTCCGCCTGCCGGCGCATAAACTTTAGCATATCGTTTTCCGTTCCCGGCTCAATACCGCCGGTATCTACCATGGAAAACTGCCGACCGCACCATTCGCAATCACCGTATATACGGTCCCGGGTCACACCGGGGGTATCCTCCACAATGGAGGTTCGGTGACCGGTTAGCTTATTAAAAAGCATAGATTTTCCCACATTGGGTCTTCCCACAATCGCGACCAAAGGTTTCGCCACCGCAAACACTCCTTTCAGTAAAACGCTTTCTTACTATTATGCCACAAAGCGGTACGCAAATCAACATAAATTCTGTAAACATTTAAAGAAAAAGGAAAAAGAGGAAGGCAAACAGCCTTCCTCTATGCTTACGCTTTTCCTGCCTTAGTCAGCCTTGGCAGCCAGAACCTGACGACCATTGTAGTTGCCGCAAGCCTTGCAAGCTCTATGGGGCATGACGGGCTCACCGCACTTGGAGCAAACTGCTACGCTGGGAGCAGCCAGCTTCCAGTTGGAACCACGGCGCTTATCGCGACGGGCCTTGGATACTTTACACTTAGGGACAGCCATGGATGACACCTCCTTGGTCAAACTGCTTTAACAGCATTTTCTTACTTACTTATCGAGAAGCTGCCGTAAAGCAGCAAAACGGGGATCCGGTTCCTTTTGGCATCCGCAAGGACCGTCGTTCAGATTTTTTCCGCACCGGCAGCAAAGTCCTTGACAATCCGGCTTGCACAAAAGCTTGGAGTCTACATTCAATACGAACACAGTCCGTATAATTTCCTCCATATCCGCCGTGCCTGCCTCCAGTGGGAACACCCATTCATCTTCACTGTCTTCGTTGGACAATTCTTCCACCAATACCACATCAATGGGAATTTTCACATCCCGGGTAAAGTCTGCGGCGCAGCGGTCGCACACACCGTGCAGGCGTGTTGTAACCAAGCCCTTCATAACCAACACATCGGCGGTATTGCGCACCGTGCCTTCGGCGCAAACAGGCTCAGTAACCGGAAAGCTTGTACCATACTGAAGATCGCTTAGATCCACACTGTCAGAAAAGTTGACCGACGCGCCCGGAGTGTGAATAATCTCTTTTAACTCCAGCTGCATAGTATCCCCCTCTTCACAGTCGTGCCTAGATATTATATAGGTTATTATGGAATTTGTCAAACATTATTTTTCATAAAATGCAGGATTTTCACATTGGTAATTTGCATATTTCAAACCCCGTGGACATACATTGAAGCAAACCGCAAAAGGAGGCTGGCTATGGAAAACATTTACGCGGACATCGCCGCCCGGACAGGGGGCAATATCTATATCGGCGTGGTAGGTCCGGTACGTACCGGCAAGTCCACACTTATCAAAAGAATAATGGAGGAATTGGTCATACCCGGCATCAGCGATCCCTATCGGATCGAACGGGCAAAGGATGAGCTTCCCCAAAGCGGCTCTGGCAGAACGATTATGACCAGCGAGCCGAAATTTGTACCGGAGGAGGCCGTGGAAATATCCCCCGACGGAACTGCCAAGCTTCGGGTGCGTATGATTGACACGGTGGGATATATGGTAGACGGTGCTGTAGGTTCGGAGGAAGACGGCGAGCCAAGAATGGTAACCACTCCCTGGTACGATTACGAAATCCCTATGACGGAAGCTGCAGAGCTGGGTACTAAAAAGGTTATGGAGGAGCATTGCTCCATCGGTCTGGTTGTCACCACAGACGGAACTATTACAGATATCCCCCGGAACGATTATGTTGCCGCCGAAAAGCAGGCCATATCCGATATGAAAGCCACAAACAAGCCCTTTCATGTGATTATTAACAGCCGCAATCCCAACGGAGAAGCTGCCAAAGCGGTCAAGGAAGAAATTTACAGAGAAACCGGCATTCTTCCGACCATTGCAGATTGCCAAGCCTTAACTACAGAAGACATCTGCGACCTGCTGCGCCAAATTCTTTACGCCTTCCCTATGCAGCAGCTGCATGTACATATGCCGCGCTGGCTGGACGCGCTGGAAGCAGAGCATCCGGTAAAGGCCTCCCTATATGAAGCGCTTATAAAGCGGGCAGAGGAAATTTCCGCCTTAGCCGAAGCAGAAAGCACACTAATGCAATTAAAGGAGCTTGAACAGGTTCTGGACTTTTCAATTCGCAAAATCGATCTTGCCACAGGTACTGTAATCTGCGCATTGAATTTCCCGGAAAAGCTGTTCTATGAAATTCTCAGCAACAAAGCCGGAATACCCATTTCGAACGATTCCCAATTGCTGTCCCTGCTGACAGAGCTTTCCGCCATAAAGCAGGAATATGATAAGATTTCCGACGCTCTGTCCTCAGTAAAGGCAACCGGCTACGGTATTGTTATGCCCACTGCCACCGAAATGAAACTGGAAACACCGGAGCTTTTGCGCAAAAACGGCTCTTTCGGTGTGAAACTGCGGGCAGGCGCGCCCTCCATACATATGATGCGCGTAGATATTGACACGGAAATCAGTCCCATTGTCGGTGACGAAAAGCAATCCCAGGATTTGATTAACTATCTGTCCGGCGAAGAGCCTGAAAAGCTATGGCAAAGCAATATTTTCGGAAAATCCGTATACGCAATGATACAGGAAGGGCTGACCTCCAAGCTTCTGCGTACGCCGGAGGATGTCCGGGATAAATTCCGGGGCAGTCTGACCAGAATTGTAAACGAAGGCGCAACCGGCTTAATTTGTCTCATTTTGTAATATTGGTCAAATGGGGTCTGCAAAAACTTTTGCAGACCCCATTTCTTTGATTAAACCCTATGTATTATATAATTATTTGCTGCCACGGATATAGCGACGTATGCTCCCGGATACGAAAGTGCTATTACCTTAGGTATCTAGGCGGGGACAACCGTGTCCCCTTGCCCCACAAATTTCTCCGTAAAAGCAACTGAATAAATACTGCCCCAAATTCATTTTTTAAACCGAGGGATTGCGGTTATTTGTTGTGCGCGTTTTTGACTGCTGCTTTTCAAAAGGGTTCACGCAAACCGTCACCTGTCTTGTTTGGTTGATGTGGGTTTTTCTTAGGAGACAGGAGAACCGTCCCTCCGTCCCTAATTTAATTTTTAAGCCGAGGGATTGCGGTTACTTGTTATGCGCCTTTTTAAGCGTTACTTTTCAATAGGGTTCACGCAAACCGTCCCCTGTCTTTCCGCTTTCTAATAGGGTTCACGCAAACCGTCCCCCTGTCCTCCTGTGCTAGGACGTCCCGTGTGATTTGGGCCAACACACAGTACCGTCCCCTGTGTTATGCGCTACAAGTCACATAACCACCGTCATAACCATAAGGAATAAGAGTACACTCATGAACAAAAAGTAGCCGTATGTTAATTTGTCATATACTAACTTTTTTTTATTTTTAATTTCTTCCTTGCTGAATCCAAGATGACCTTGTTTTTTGTGCCACTTATTGTCATCCTCCAAAGCCCATACAATAAACCTACGTGCAAGAAAATATGCAATTGTAATCACAATCATCAATCCAATAATGAGAAAGAGATCAAAAAAGTCGATAACGTTCATATAGTGTCCTCCAATTATCTGCCTAGCCTAAACACTTGAAAAAAGTAAAAATATAATCCTTGGGTTTAAAGGTATAGATGTTCACTTTGGTTGCATATTTACATGCTATTTTTCTGCCCTGGCCTCAAAATAATTATCCAAAAAACTGCCAATTATTTCACCTAAAAGGTAACCTGCAACACCGCCTAAAGCGGGTATAAATTTGGATATAAATTTAATTCCCTTATTAACGCACCAACTGAGCAATGCCGAAAGACCTTCTGCAATTTTTTTGAATAATTTAGTTGCAATTTCCTTTACAAAAGATGTTACCTTCTTTAAAGAGTCAATAATTGATGTGACAAACAAGACATAGGTCAACGCTTTAAAAATCTTTCCGACTTTGGTTTTTAACTTATCTACTTTACCGGCAACCCAATTAAAGCACTGCCTAACACGATGGGGACTTCGTTTTACATCCTTTGCAATCTTACTTATATCTTTCCAGCGCAAATTTGCTTTAACTCCCAAAAGCCAACTTGCGCCATCAATAAGCTGTTCTAATATACTTTTCGCCTTTTCTCCTAATCTATTAAACACTGAGAGGATTTTGCTCCACGAAATTGCTCCGTTACTATCAAAATTATTAATGACATTATTCTCACAGTATGAATACAGGTTAACTTCAAGCACATCATGTGTTGCAACAATATTCACAATCGTATCAGAGGAAAGAAATCTACCCACAATCGGGTCATAATATCTACTTTGGAGGTAGTACAAGCCCGTCTCGGTGTCGTAGACATAGCCCCGGTAGCGCAGGGGGTTAATGGCACCCAGGGTGGCTGCCATAGTGCCGGTGGTGGAAAGCAGGTTGCCCCAGGCGTCGTAGCTGTAGCTGACTACAAGCTGTCCCGCAGCATTGAGGATGCCTACCACATCACCCTGGAGGTTGGTTACATAGTAGTATGCTGTGCCGTTATAGAACACCTTCATGGGCTGTCCCACAGCATCGTAGATAAAGTCCAGGGTGTCCGTTCCCATGGTCATACGGCTCAGGGTACTGCCGTTGTAGATGTACCGGTAGGTGGTTGTGCCGTTGGAGCGCTGGGTGCGCATACCGTCGGCGTTGTAGGGGTAGTTCCAGGTAGTTGTGCTATTGGACACGGCTGCCATGCTCCCAGGACGGCTCCGTGTCAACACACAGAACCGTCCCCTGTGCTAAAAGGCACAAAATGTAACGTTATTCAGCTGATTTTGGACATTGGAGCATTTTTGCTCCAATGTCCAAGATTCAAATCAATAAAACAGCTTAACTTCGCTTAAAACACCCACTTTTTCAGTGGTTTCAAACCGTCCCCTGTCTTAACTACTGCTTTTCAAAAGGGTTCACGCAAACCGTCCCCTGTCTTGTTGTCCCTTAAATAACACTCATCTTCGTTCTTGTGTCATTATCATCCTTAATATAGCGCACATTTTGGAAACCACTACTAACTACATATTGATATGTTTCCTCAATCATAGCTCGATCTTTTATGTATAGATCGACATAACAGCAATCATGTGCCAACAAAAGAATCTGGCACTTACTTTTTTGGAAATCGCTATATGACAGTATTTCATCATATTTGTCATGTGGAAAGTAAGCCTGAAGCTTGAGAAAAATCACAAAATGCTCCTGTTTTATTGTCTCATAAAATTCGGAACCATCGTATATAAAATTGTCGA
>JAFVZT010000013.1 GCA_017508045.1 Oscillospiraceae bacterium
GTTCGTCCTGAGCCAGGATCAAACTCTCAAAAAAATTGTATCTAAACAGCTTCCGCTGCTCAAATCCCTTTTTCCGAATAATTTGTTCTAGCAAATTTACTCAAGAATTTTCGTTGGCTGTTAATTCGATTTCTCGAATTCTTAAACAATCCATTTATTGTCCAAGGTGTTCTTTGTTCGTCTTCACGTTATTCAATTTACAAGGTACAGACGCTTCCTCCCGGCGAGCCGTTCATTGGACAGCTTGCATATGATACCACTTTGTATTTTATTTGTCAATAGCTTTTTTTAATTTTTTTGATTATTTTTGACGATTGTTTAAATATGCAATTTTACCGAAAACAGCGCCTGATTTCTGGGCATTTTTACCAATCCGAACGATCCGACAAATTACTTGTAATATCGGATAAGGCATCTGCCGCGTCCATCACACTGTCTTCCCGTTTGGACAGGTCGCCCAGGCTGACCATACCGCAAAGCTTTCCGTTTTCCACCACCGGCAGGCGTCTTATTTGCTGCCTTCCCATAAGGTGCGCCGCCACTCCGGTTTCCATATCCGGCTGTACCGAGGTCACCTGGCTTGTCATAATTTCACGAACGGCCGTCTGCGCCGGCGTCCGCCCGGATGCCACACATCTTGTAACCAAATCCCGATCTGTCACCACGCCGCAGAGCTTACCGTCTGTACCGCACACCGGCAGTACACCGATATTGTGCTGTTTCAGTGTTCGTGCCGCCACCTCTACCGATTCTGTTGGACTAATGTGGATTGCCGGTTTTGTCATAATATCCCGTACTTTCATATAGCTCCCTCCTTTTTTTGTAATTGTTGCCCGGTTATTTCCAGATTATACATATAAAAATATACCGCCTCAAGGGCGGCGCGCCATAGTGAGGAAACGGTTTTGAACGGACCCTTTCCTCTAATACTGCACAAAAAATTCCCGGAATGCTGACGCATTCCGGGAATTTTGTTGTTTGTCTTGAAGAAAAGTTTCCACTTCAAAACTGCGCAGCACCTTCTAAAGTGCGGAGATTCGTGCCGATGAAAGCAAAAAGCGCAGGAATCCTTTGTGGATTGCGAGCATTTTTGCTGCACAGCGGCGCGAATAAACGCCCTTTAGAGGCGTTTTATCACTATGGTGCGACGCCCAAATGAGACGGTATACTATATATATAATGTATGATTATTTACCCTGACGGTAATTTGACAAAAAATCTGCCAGCTTGCCAGTGGCTTCTTCCAGCTCCTCCACCCGGGGCAAATATACCAGACGGAAATGATCCGGCTCTTTCCAGTTAAAGCCGCTGCCCGGCACAATCAAAACCCGTTTCTCCCGCAAAAAGTCCAGAGCGAACTGCTGGTCATCCAGAATGTTAAACTTCTTAACATCCACCTTGGGGAAGATATAGAAGGCTGCCTTCGGCTTTACGGCGCTCAAGCCGGGAATATCGTTAATGGCTTTATAAATGTATTCCCGCTGCTCGTAAACACGGCCGCCGGGTACAATATATTCATTAACACTTTGATAGCCGCCCAATGCCGTCTGGACAACGGACTGTCCCGGCACATTGGAGCAAAGCCGCATGTTGGAAAGCATATTGATGCCGGCAATATAATCCCGGGCCAAATCCTTATTTCCGGAGAGAATCATCCAGCCTACCCGGAAACCGCAGACCATATGGGATTTGCTCAAGCCGCTGAAGGTAACACAGAACAAATCCGGCGCAAGGGATGCGGTGGAGATATGCTTCTCCCCATCCATAACCAGACGGTCATAAATTTCATCGGAGAAAATAATCAGCTCATGGCGCCGGGCAATATCCACAATTTGCTCCAAAAGCTCTTTGGAATATAGCGCGCCGGTGGGGTTATTGGGGTTAATCACCACAATTGCCTTGGTTTTCGGCGTAATTTTGCTTTCAATATCCTGAATGTCCGGATACCAATCGGACTGCTCATCGCAAATGTAATGCACAGCCGTACCACCGGCCAGATTGGTACAAGCCGTCCACAAGGGATAGTCCGGGGAGGGAATCAAAACCTCATCACCGGTATTAAGCAGGGCGTTTAAGCTCAGCTGAATCAGCTCGCTGGCGCCGTTTCCGGTAAAGACATCCTTCATGGTGACATTGGGAATGTTTTTAATCTGGGCGTACTGCATAATTGCCTTCCGGGCGGAGAAAATGCCCCGGGAATCGGAATAGCCTTGAGAGGCTGCAATATTATCCCGCATGTCCTGAATAACTTCCTCCGGCGCAGAGAAGCCGAAGGGCGCAGGGTTGCCGATATTCAGCTTAAGAATTTTTAAGCCCTCTTCTTCCATCCGGGCTGCCTCGTCCACAACCGGCCCGCGAACATCATACAATACATGCTCCAGCTTATTCGCCTTCGTGAAGATACGCATGCAGAACACCTCTTTCATCGGTAGCTTAATTTGCTGTATTATAGCACAGCCATACAAAAAGCGCAACTGCCCCGGAAAATTTTCCGGGGCAGCAAGAATTCATTTTAGAAGCGACACTTTTCGCTGATATAGGTCTTCAGCTCGCTGATGGGGATACGCACCTGCTCCATAGTATCACGGTCACGGACGGTAACGCAGTTATCCGCCTCGGTAGTATCATCGCCCACAGTCTGGAAGTCCACGGTAATGCACAAGGGTGTGCCGATTTCATCCTCACGGCGGTAACGCTTGCCGATAGAGCCGGCATCGTCATAATCCACCATGAAGTCTTTTTGCAGCTCGCGGTAAATTTCCTCCGCCTTAGGCGCAAGCTTTTTGGAAAGGGGCAGCACAGCCGCCTTAAAGGGAGCAAGTGCCGGATGCAGGCGCAAAACGGTACGCACATCATCCTTGCCGTTTTTATCCTGACCCACAACCTCTTCATCATAGGCTTCACAGAGGAAAGCAAGGGCTACACGGTCGCAGCCTAAGGAGGGCTCAATAACATAGGGGATGTAATGCTCGTTAGCTTCCTGATCATAGTAGTCCAAAGCCTTGCCGGAGGCCTCCTGATGGCGACCCAGGTCGTAATCGGTACGGTCAGCAATACCCCACAGCTCGCCCCAGCCGGAGCCGAAGGGGAACTGGTATTCAATATCGGTGGTAGCGCGGGAGTAGAACGCCAGCTCTGCAGGCTCGTGGTCACGCAGACGCAGAGAGTCTTCCTTGATGCCAAGAGAAATCAGCCAGTTTTTGCAGAAATCCTTCCAGTAAGCAAACCACTCCAAATCCGTGCCGGGCTTACAGAAGAACTCGCACTCCATCTGCTCAAATTCCCGGGTACGGAAGGTAAAGTTACCGGGGGTAATCTCATTGCGGAATGCCTTGCCCACCTGGCAAACGCCAAAGGGCAGCTTTTTCCGAGTGGTGCGCTGAATATTGGAGAAGTTTACAAAGATGCCCTGCGCAGTCTCCGGGCGAAGGTAACAGGTAGAGGAGGAATCCTCGGTAACGCCGATTTTTGTCTGGAACATCAGGTTAAAGTTCCGGATAGATGTAAAATGATGCTTACCGCAGTTGGGGCAGACCACATCCTCATGCTCGGCGATAAATTCGTTCATTTCCGCAGGCTTCATAGCGTCCACATTGACGCCTTTGCCGGATTCGGACTCTTCAATCAGCTTATCGGCGCGGTGACGGGCGCCGCAGCCCTTGCAGTCCACCAGCGGGTCGGAGAAAGAGCCTACATGACCGGTGGTAATCCAGGTCTGGGGATTCATTAAAATAGCGGCATCCAAGCCAACATTATAAGGTGATTCCTGCACAAACTTTTTCAGCCATGCCTTTTTAACATTGTTTTTGAACTCCACGCCAAGGGGGCCGTAGTCCCAGGAATTTGCCAGGCCGCCGTAAATTTCCGAGCCTGCATACACATAACCTCTGTTTTTGCAGAGGTTTACAATCATATCTAAGGTTTTTTCACTGTTTTTCATAGTATGTCCTCCCTTTTTCGCCTGATACTTATTATACAGAAAACACTATGTAAATCAAGTATTTTCTTCCGGTCGGTAGTCGTCGCCCAAATCCCGAGCCATGAGGTCATGGATTTCCTCCGCAAGTTCAACCGTTGTCTTGCTTTTCACATATTCCGCAGGAATAACACTCAGCAAATGCAGCTGCACCTTGCTGGGCTTACCCTTTAGAAAATTCGGTATAATATAATGTGTATCCCGGATGGTGCATACCACAATAGGCACATTGGCCTTTTGGGCAATTTTAAACACACCGGGGCGGAAGTGGTGGAATTTTCTGTCGGCGTGGATGTAGCCCTCGGGGAAAATGCCGATGGAAACCTTATCCTCCTTGAGAAGCTGGATGCACCGCAAAATGGTTTTCAGCGCCTCCCGGTCATTTTCCCGGTTAATCAGCGGACACAAAAGCTTGGGCATAAGCTTGCCCACCAAAAACATATTTTTATTTTCCTGTTTTGAAACAAAGGCTAGCTGGCTTTTACGGAAATAGCGCAGCAAAATTGCCGGGTCTGCCTCATGTAAATGATTGCACACCAGCAAAAAGCGTCCGTCCTTGGGGGTCTGCTCCAGTCCCGTTGCCTCCACATGTACCCGACCCAACGTCAAAATTGCCTCTGCGCAAAGGTCAACAAGGGTACGGTAGAATTTACTGTCCTTTTCCTGGGGCTTATCCGGGTCTACCACCGCGCAGGCAAGAAACAAAAATAAAAACGCAACCAGTGTCCAAAGCAAAAATCCGCCCAATAAGCTTACCGGCAAGAGCCAAATCCACTGCAGCGTATCAAAAGCTTCCGTCATAACGCACAGGATTAGCGCGCCCACCGCAGATAACGCAGAAATGATTCTAATTAGCATAAATTCCCTCCGGAATGTATTTTTCTGTAATATTATACTCCCCAAAGTCGCTGGAAACAAGCCTATTTTTTAAAAAGACTGGAAATCTGCGCTTTGTGCTGTTATAATAACCTTATTATATATGATTTTGGAGAAAATACCATGAGCTTTCTCTTTCAACCGAAACGCATTCCCTATATTGCGCCTATTGCAGGTGTCCTTGGCTTCGCGGTGCAGCTGTGGCTGTTTTCCACAGGTGTAGACAGCAAGGGGCTGTTACTTGCCGACCACCCCGCCGGCGCGCTGGTCTTTATTCTGACCGCTTTGACCCTGGCAGCTATTTACCTGTGCCTGCGTCCTTTAAACGGAACACCGGTTTATAAATGGATGTTCCCCAAATCTCTGCCTGCCACGATTGGCTATATGGCTGCAGCGGCAGGTGTTGTGTCTACCCTGTTTATCCGGAATGCACCGGGGCAGCAGGCCATGACCGCCGCGTTTTATGTCTTAACCCTGGCGGCAGCCGGTTGCTTTGTGTTTCTGGGCATTTGCCGTTACAAGGGACAAGTCCCGTCCTTTATATTCCACAGCTGTATCACAATTTATTTGATGTTCCATCTGGTTTACCAATACCCCACATGGAACAACGCCACGCAGCTGCAGGAGTACTTTTTCCCGTTGCTTGCCTCCGTATTTTTAATGTTAGGCACCTATTATCGGGCAACCCTGGATGTAGACGGTAAAAATCGGCAGCAGTATGTATTTTTTAATTACAGTGCCGTGTTTTTGTGCCTCGTATCCTTACACAAAAACACCTGGCCGTTTTATCTGGCTATGGCAATCTGGTGCGCCACCTGCGATTGCTCCTTGATTTCCGTCAAGGGAAAGACCACTATGTATCTTCCCAAGGATGTGCAGCTATGCTTAAATGCCTTAACCGATGCCGGCTATGAGGCCTATGCGGTAGGCGGCTGTGTCCGGGATTCCCTTTTGGGTCTTATGCCCCAGGATTACGACTTATGCACCAGTGCCACACCGGAGCAAACCGCCGAGGTTTTTGCCCAGTACCAGTTGATACGCAACGGCGAAAAGCACGGAACCATCGGTGTCGTAATAAACCAGCAGGTATATGAAATCACCACCTTCCGCACAGAAAAGGAGTATCTCGATGGCCGTCATCCGGACAGCGTGGAATTTGTGACCTCCCTGAAGCTGGATCTGGCACGCCGGGATTTTACCGTCAATGCCATAGCCTACTGCCCGGAAAAAGGATATATTGACCCCTGGGGCGGACAAAACGACCTGAAAAACCGTGTTCTACGCACTGTAGGCGAGCCGGCGCTGCGGTTTCAGGAGGATGCCCTGCGGATTTTACGGGGCGTTCGCTTTGCTGTACGGTATGACTTAACGCCGGAGAAAGACACAAAAAACGCCATGCTGCAGCTGACGCCCTTAATGGACAGGCTGGCAAAAGAACGGATTTTCTCCGAGCTGTGCAAGCTGCTGCCTTTTGCAAGCGCACAGGATTTGCTGGATTTCCAGCCGGTTATAACCCAAGCCATTGAGGAATTGGGTGCTACGGTAGGCTTTGACCAGCACAGTCCCCACCATGCTTACGATGTGTACACCCACACAGCCCATACCGTCGCTGCAGCACCTGAAGATTTGGCTGTGCGCCTTGCTGCACTGCTGCACGATATTGGCAAGCCGGCGGTATTTTCTCTGGATGAGAACGGACGGGGGCATTTTTACGGTCACGCAGAGATGGGCGCAAAAATGGCCGATGAGATTCTTCTGCGTCTGCGAGCCTCCAACGAACTCCGGGAGCAGGTAGTTTTTCTCATCGCCCATCATATGGATGCCCTTGAGCCGGACAAAAAGCTTCTGCGCCGGCGCTTGGGTGCTATTGGTTTCCCTGCCCTTCGTCAGCTGATCAACCTGCAAAAAGCGGACTTTTCCAGTAAAGGAACAGAAGAGGACACTGAAACAGACTTTGCACAAATTGAGGCTCTGCTTGCCGAAATTCAGGAAGAGGACGCCTGCCTAAATACCCGGGATTTGGCAATCAACGGAAGAGATTTGCTGAATATGGGCGTTTCTCCCGGTCCGATCATCGGTGCGTGTATGCAGTTCCTTTTAGAGCTTGTGCAAGACGACATTCTTCCCAACAGTCGGGAAGCTCTGCTGCAGGCGGCTGCAGAATTTATAAAAGATAATCAGGAGGCACTGTAATGGATATTGCTGTTGTCACCGGCGCAAGCTCCGGTATGGGTCGGGAATTTGTGTTGCAGCTTTCCCAATACGTTACCGTAGACGAAATTTGGGTAATTGCCCGCAGAGAAGACGCCCTGCAAGCGCTGACAAAGGAAACAAGCGTACCGCTGCGCCCGGTTTGTCTTGATTTGTGCGAGCCGGAGAGCTTCGACACCTATGCCGCACTTTTAAAGCAGGAGCAGCCCAATGTAAAGCTTCTCGTAAATGCAGCCGGCTTCGGTAAGTTCGGAGATTTCCAGGACATTCCTCTGGAGGAAGATTGCCGGATGCTGGATTTAAACTGCAAGGCACTGATGGCTATGACCCGGCTGACCCTTCCGTATATGCACCGGGGCAGTCACATTTTGCAGCTGGACAGCCTGTCTGCTTTTCAGCCCGTTCCCTATATTGCAACCTACGCCGCCACCAAGGCCTTTGTATTGAGCTACACCCGGGCAATCAATCAGGAATTAAAGCCCCTGGGTATACGGGTTATGGCTATGAACCCCGGCTGGGTCAAAACGGAATTTTTTAACCACGCCCTGACCACCAACGACTCCAAGGTGCAGTATTATAATCATTTGTACGAAGCAAAGGATGTGGTGGCCACAGGACTGAAGGACCTATATAAAACGCGCAAGGATGTTTCCGTTCACGGACTGCCCATACGCAATCAGGTGCGGCTCGTAAAGCTGATGCCCCACAGCATTGTAATGCGCGTTTGGATGCAGCAGCAGAAAAAACCGAAAAATAACAAACACCTTAAAACAAGCTGAGGGTTCTATATAAAAAAGCTGTTGCAGAATACCTGCAACAGCTTTTGTCTATTGTCTTTAAGGAGGCATGTATATTTTCTAAGTATTGATTGCTTTTCTCTTTGCAAGGGCAATCAGCTCCGGAAGATACACAATCAGCAAATATACAAACACAATCGGCACAATCAAATACATATACCAATACGGATAGGGCAAGATGCTGTAAAACACTTGCAGCAACGGATTGGTTGGCTCTAAGGAATACATATAATTTGCTTGAAAAACAGCATCTGAGTAGCCGAATTGATTCGCTTGCGCCCACGCGTTCAATGCCAGATTGATAAAATGCACCGCAGTATAAACGCCCATAGTAATTGCCAAGGTTGAACCGATACATTTGGGGTCTTTCTTCAGCAGTCCCAGTTTGACCATAATAATGGGGATACCGAACTCCAGCACATGAGGAAAATAGAAAATATTAAAGGCAGCGCCCAAAATTTCCGCATCCGTTACCGCATGGTTCAGAATCAAAGCCGCCAATGCTCCCAGGCACCATACCAGAAGCAGGTTGCCCAGAGTTTTGCTTCGGGTAAAAACCGCTATCGGCAAAACCAGCGCATTAACGGAGCACAGGTGAAACGGAAGATACTCCAGTGGCTCGCCCCACGCCGCAAGGTTATAAATAATGGCCACAATTCCGGAAAAAGACAGTATGCCCAAAACCCAAATCTGCACCTTCTGGGATGTCTTTTTCAAAATATAATATATTGCCACAAGCAGAACAACCGCCAAAACCAAGGTTGCAATATGGGTTGCTGTAAATGTTCCCCATTTCATAGAAATCACCTTATCTTTCTCTAATCTTGTCATTTCTTATGCTCTAAAGCACGAAAAGATGTCAACAGACTATTCTTTCGCACCGAGCCACAGGAAAACCTGCTCAATGGGTATAATTGTTTAAGGCTGACCCAAGGGTCGGTCTTTTCGTTTACAGCGCCGTTACATAGCTAAGCATAGCGTCTTTTTCAATGACGCCGGTGTGCAGTTCCTTCTTCTCCTGCAAGCCCTGCAAATTCTTTGGGATTGCCACGCCGGTGAGCTGACACAAGTGCTTCATTTGCTTAAATTCATCCGGCTCAGTACTGTTCTCCAAGGCAGACAGCACAGCAGCAGGAAATTTATAAGGGGATGCAGTAGACAGCACCACCATAGGCGCGGTGTCCCCGGTAGCTGCCACATACTCCTCGGCAACCGCCCAGCCGGCAGCGGTATGGGTATCGCACAGATAGCTCTGCTCCTTCCAAACCCTTCTGATGGTTTCACGAGTCCTGGCATCGTCGCAGCAACCTGCCCAGAACTCTTGGGAAATGGCGGCCTTCAGCTCCTGAGGCACAGTATACAGTCCCTCTTTATTCAGCTTATCCATCAGCTCTGCCACCAGGGCGGTATCATCACTCATAAAATACAAAAGCCGTTCCAGATTGGAGGACACCAAAATATCCATAGAAGGAGAAATGGTCTTGTGTAAAGGTCTGCGGCGGTCGTAAGTACCGGTGCGGATAAAGTCAGTGAGTACATTATTGGCGTTGGAGGCGCAAATCAGCTTGCCAACCGGAAGACCCATTTTCTTAGCAATATAGCCTGCGAGAATATCACCGAAGTTTCCGGTGGGAACGCTGAAATTAACCTTATCCCCCATTTGGATTTGTCCCCGGCGAAGAAGGTCTGCGTAGGCCTTAAAGTAATAGGTAATCTGGGGTGCAAGACGTCCGATATTGATGGAGTTGGCAGAAGACAGGCGTTTACCCTCCACGCCGGCAAGGAAAATATTTTTCACACCGGTCTGGGCATCGTCAAAATTGCCTTCAACAGCGCAAACCGCCACATTTCTGCCCTCTTGGGTCACCATTTGCGCCCGTTGGACACGGGACACGCCGCCGTGGGGATAGAACACGCAAATACCCACCCCGGGTACATCCTGAAAGCCTGCCAGAGCCGCCTTGCCGGTATCACCGGAGGTGGCGGTCAAAATCAAAATATCCTCCTGCATACCCTTTTGGGTTTTTGCCGCTGTCAAAAGCTGGGGCAGCATACAAAGGGCAACATCCTTAAATGCAGAGGTAGGACCCCGAAACAGCTCCAAAACCGTAAATTTCCCGGTATCCACCGTGGGGGTCAGCTCCGCCGTTTCAAATTTGCCGGTGTAGGCCTTCTGCACCAGCTCCGGCATATTGGCAATGTCCGGAAGCATAGCACCGATAACCCGGGCGGCCATAGTCATAGTATCCTGAGCAAGGCAGTCTGCCACATCCATAGCCGGCAGCTGGGTAGGCACATACAATCCCCCATCCGGGGCAAGACCGTTTAAAACCGCTTGGGCGCTGTCGACTGCATTTTGTTGAGAACGGGTAGAATGATACAGCATAGTTTCCTCTCTTTTCTTCGCCAGATGCACAAAAAACAGTCCCTTTTTTGGGTCTAGCTTGTTTTTTTGGCGCTATTGCATTTTCAGTGGGTATATGATATACTGTTTTCGGTAAAAAAGCAAGTGTTTTCCTATGAGGACTATAGATTGCAAAGTTGTGGAGGAAGTTGGAATGAAGATTGGTCTGCTGGGCTTTGGCGTTGTGGGCAGAGGTGTGTATGACCTGACTGCCGAACGGTCAGATATGCAGGTTGCCAAGGTTGTCTGTTTGGAAGAAATCAGTCTGCCGGATGCGGAGGTTACGAAGGATTATCCCTCAGTTTTGGCAGATAAAAGCATCGATACCATTATTGAGGCTATGGGCGGCCTACACCCGGCCTATGAGTTTGTCCGCGCCGCCATTGAGGCAGGTAAAAATGTGGTCACCTCCAACAAGGCGCTGGTTGCTACCTTTTATGACGAGCTAATCCCCCTTGCCAAGGAAAAAGGCGTTCAGTTCCGCTGTACTGCGGCAGTGGGCGGCGGTATTGGCTGGCTGTCTGAGCTGGAGCGTGCCCGGAGGATGCAGACCGTTGAGCAGGTGGGTGGCATTATGAACGGCACCTGCAACTATATTCTTGATTCTATGACCCGGCTGGGTCTTGGCTATGACGAAGCGCTGTCTCAGGCACAGGCGCTGGGTTATGCCGAAGCCAATCCCGCTACCGATGTAGACGGCATTGATACCTGGCACAAGCTGATCCTTTCCTCCAACATTGCCTTCGGTGTCAGCGTAGACAGTGCCACCGTTCCTGTTGCCGGCATTCGTCATATCGCCGCAGAGGATGTATGCAATTTTAAGGAACACGGCTATGTGTGTAAGCTGGTTTCCACCGGTATTATGGAAAACGGCAAGCTCTCTGCCTTTGTACAGCCTACCCTGTTCCCCCAGGGCGAACCAGAGGCTGCGGTAAATACCAACTACAACCTCATTACCCTTGTTGGAAGCGCCTCCGGCCGTATGAGCTTCTACGGTCAGGGAGCAGGCCGCTACCCCACTGCGTATAATGTGGTGCAGGACTGTGCCGATGTGCTTTTGGGCAAGGGCTTCTACAGTCCCTACGGCGGTAAGGTCTGTGCTGACAATTCCCTGACGCGGCGTTTCTATGTCCGGGGCGACCGGGATGCCTGGCTGGAGGAAAACAAGCAGGAAGCATGGGGCAACGCTCTGGTCACAAAGCCTGTAGCGGTTGATGCACTGCACAGATGGTTAAAGGACCATCCCGGCACATTTATTGCTGCCCTGCCCAATGAATAAGCTTCTTTGAAAGTAGGAAAATAATATGTTGAAAGTAACAAAATTTGGCGGCTCGTCTATGGCTGACGCCGGGCAGTACCGCAAGGTAAGAGACATCGTCCTTGCAGACCCGGAGCGTAAGGTTGTTATCGTATCCGCCGCCGGCAAGCGCAATTCTGATGACCACAAGCTGACAGATCTTTTGTACCTGTGCCACGCCCATACAAAATACGGCGTCGCCTGCGACCCCATATTTGATATGATTACCTCCCGGTACTTGGAAATCCGGGATGAGCTGGGTCTTAGCCTGGATTTGGAAAGTGAATTTGCAGAGCTGAAAAAGCGTCTGGATGCCAAGCAGGTATCCAAGGATGAGCTTGCCAGCCGGGGTGAATATTACTCAGCAAAGCTGATGGCTGCTTTTTTGGACTTTGACTTTGTAGATGCCGCCGACTGGATCTTCTTTAATATGGATGGCTCTGTGGATAAGCAGACCTCTTATGACGCGCTGAAAAAGGTAGGCAGCGGCAAGGGCATTGTTATCCCCGGCTTCTACGGTGCTATGCCCGATGGCCGTATCCGCACCTTCTCCCGGGGCGGCAGTGATATTACCGGCGCACTGGCAGCCGCAGCCCTGGATGCCACCGTTTACGAAAACTGGACGGATGTTTCCGGTATTTTGATGGCAGACCCCCGAATTGTGGAAAATCCTCAGCCCATCCCCGAGGTTACATATGATGAACTCAGAGAGCTGAGCTACGCCGGCGCGCAGGTGCTTCACGAAGGCACCATTATGCCTGTCCGGGAAAAGGGTATTCCCGTAAATATCCGCAACACCAATGCACCCGACGACCGGGGCACCTTTATCCAGGAGTCTTTTGACACCGAAACCGACCCCCACCGGGTCATTACCGGTATTACCGGCAAAAAGGATTTCTCCATCATCACCATGTTTAAGCGTGGCATGACCAGCCAGGTCGGCGTTTTGAGAAAGGTTTTGTCTGTTCTGGAGCGCCATGGTATTTCCGTGGATTTTGTGCCCAACGGTATTGACAATGTATCCTTGGTGGTACGCACCGATGCCATTGCCAAGCACCTGTACGCTATTATGGCGGAAATTCAGCAGGAGGTACAGCCCGACAGTCTGGAAGTTCTGGACAACATCTCGGTTATCGCCGCTGTCGGTCACCGAATGGCCTTCCGTCCCGGTGTCTCCGGCAGAATCTTCAACGCCCTGGGCGAAGCCGGTATTAACATCCGTATGATTAACCAGGGCCCGGATGAGCTGAATATCATCTTCGGTGTGGATAACAAGGATTTTGCCGAAGCCATCCGCGTGCTGTACAACAGCTTTGTAAAGTAAACGCATCTATTTTGGAGGTTATATAATGAGCAAGCTTTATACTGTAGCTGTTCTGGGCGCTACCGGCGCTGTGGGACAGGAAATGATTAAAATTCTCCAGGAGCGCAATTTCCCCGTAGGCAAGCTGGTCCCTCTGGCAAGCGCACGCAGCGCAGGCAAAACTCTGAAATTCAAGGGTGAGGACGTGGCCATCGGCTTGGCCTGTGAGGAAGCCTTTGAGGGCGTGGATATCGTTCTGGGCGCTGCCGAAAACGATATTGCCGAAAAGTTCGCCCCTGCCATTATTAAGGCCGGCGCTGTGTTTGTGGATAATTCCTCTGCCTTCCGTATGAACCCGGATGTTCCTCTGGTTGTTCCCGAGGTCAACCCCGAGGATGTTGCCTGGCACAAGGGTATTATCTCCAACCCCAACTGCTCTACCATTATTACCGTTACCGCAGTAAATGCCCTGAATAAGATTTCCCCCATCCGCACCATGACTGCCTCTACCTATCAGGCTGTTTCCGGTGCCGGTGCAGGCGGTCCTATCGAGCTTATGAACGAGGTTGAGGCCCTTTCCAAGGGTGAGACCTACGAGCCCAAGATTTTCCCCTATCAGATTGCCTTTAACCTGATCCCCCAGATTGGCGGTGAAAAGGAAAGCGGCTACACCAGCGAGGAAATGAAGCTGCACTACGAGGGTCGCAAAATTATGCACCTGCCGGATCTGAAGGTCACCTGCACCTGTGTCCGTGTGCCTGTTGTCCGCAGTCACTCCATTTCCGTATCCCTGCACTTTGATGTGCCGGTTTCTGTTGAGCAGGTAAGGCAGGCCATTGCCAACGCCCCCGGCTGTAAGCTGGTTGACAACTTAGGTGCTAAGGAATATCCCATGCCTCTGGATACATCCAATCAGGACATTGTGTTCGTTGGCCGTATCCGTCCCGACCTAACCGATGACTGCGGTATCAGCCTGTGGTGCTGCGGCGACCAGGTCCGCAAGGGTGCTGCAACCAATGCCATCCAAATTGCTGAGCTGCTTGTAAAATAATTTCCCAATCATAACCACCGGTTTCCGGTGGTTATGTTTTTCTATTCTCCGTGAACGGATACAACAAAAAGTAGTTGCATTTTTGCCTGATATGAAGAAAAAAGACACCTTTGTTCATAGACAAAGGTGTCTTTTTGTGGAGCAGGATACGGGAGTCGAACCCGCCTAGTCTGCTTGGGAAGCAGAAATTCTACCGATGAACTAATCCTGCGTTTGCAATATTATAGCAAAAATTCCTGTAGAATTCAAGCCTTTTTTGTTAGCGGATAATAATAAGCCGGGGGCGATGTGCTCGTCCCTGACTTTTTATCTGCCGTTCCCTTTAGAATTGCCATCTGAAGCATTTTTTGATATAATGAAAAAAATTCTATGAAATCATTACACACTTTCTGTTTTTTCTTGACTATATTTATGAAAGGCCTTTTAGAACGATGAAAAGGAGGCAGGATATGGAGCATCAACAACAGCAGATAACAAAATTCCCCATGGGCGATGAGCAGATCATTTCGCTTTACTGGTCACGTAACGAAAAAGCAATTGAAGAAACTGACGCCAAGTACAAAAAGTATCTGTTAACCATCGCCTATCATATTGTACATAATCCCCACGATTGTGAGGAATGCCTGAACGATACATATCTTGCCACCTGGAACGCAATACCCATGTCAAGACCCAATGTGCTGAAAGCATTCCTGACCACCCTTATGCGCCGGATTGCCATCAACCGCTACCACAGCAACTTGCGTCATTCCGAGATGACGGTAGCCTTGAGCGAGCTGGAGGATTTCCTTTCGGATGATGGCAGTGTCGATTCGCAGTTCGACGCAAGAGAGCTTGGCCGTGTCATCAGTGACTTTGTACGGTCGCTGTCAGAGCGCCGACGGTTCATCTTTGTGAGCCGTTACTATGTAGCCGATCCAATTGACACAATTGCCGCAGATTTGCATTTGAGTAGGTCTATGGTCAACAAGGAGCTTGCAGCAATTCGAAAAGCCTTAAAGGAAAGGCTGGAAAGTGAGGGATATTTGGTATGAAAAAGAAAGAGTGGAACGAAGGACTGAACCACCTGGATACCGAACTGGTGGAAGAACATATCGTCAAAAAAGACCGGTGTGCGCAAAAGAAAAAGCGCACAAGACCCTACTGGTTTTCAGCTGTGGCAGCAGTTCTGGTGCTGGCAATTGGTTTTGGTGCCCTTTGGGGCGGCAACGAAACGCTGCTTCCCAATCAAGTTGCGGCGGCACAATATCCACAAATGCCCCAAATGCCAAATGAGGCTGATTATGGTAATGATTGGAAAGCCTACAATGATGCCTATCGAGTATGGCGCGAAAACCAACGTGAGCAATACGACCAGCCCGACGGCTATGCTGACAGCTTAACGAATTTTTTCTATGCCAGCATAGCACAGTTTTTGCAGGACGGAAACAATCCCACCTATTCTCCGCTGAATGTTTATATGGCTATGGCTATGCTGGCGGAAACCACCGGCGGAAATTCCAGACAACAGATTTTGGACCTGTTTGGTGTTGACACCATTGAGCAGCTTCGGGAGCAGGCAGGTCATGTTTGGAATGCCCACTACAGTGACGATGGTGAAACCACTGTGTTGCTGGCGAATTCTCTGTGGCTGAACAAAGCCTATACATTTAAAAAATCAACGGCTAATCTACTGGCAAAAAACTACTATGCGTCTTCCTTCAACGGCAATCTCGGCACAGAGGAAATGAACAAGCAGCTGCACGATTGGCTGAACCAAAACACCGACGGTCTGCTGAAAGAGCAAGCCGAGAATGTGAAGCTGACACCTGATACGGTATTCGCCCTGGCCTCTACGATCTGCTTTACCGCATCCTGGTACGATGAATTTTCCCAAAATGACACAAAAGATGCTGTATTCCATAGCCCGGAAGGGGACATTACTGTTCCTTTCATGAACAAAACTATGACCCAAACGTACTACTGGGCTGACAATTTCGGCGCCATTTATCTGAGCCTGACAGGCAAGAACGAAATGTGGCTGATTTTGCCGGATGAGGGCTATACGGTTGCAGACATTCTGGCAAGTGAGGATTATCTGAAAATGACCATGGATCCCGGTGCATGGGAAAATAAGCGGGAATACAAAATCAATCTGAGTCTGCCGAAATTCGATGTGTCTGACCAAAAGGATCTCATCCAGGGGATGAAAGCTATGGGACTGACCGACATCTTTAATGATGCCGTTTCCGATTTCACCCCCCTCACCAATACATCCGGAGTGTTTGTCAGCCAGATCAATCATGCCGCCCGGGTGGCAATTGATGAAAAAGGTTGCATAGCTGCTGCCTTTACAGTAATTGATACTATGGGTGGTATGCCGTTAGAGCGCGATGAAATCGACTTCGTGCTGGACCGGCCTTTCCTGTTCATCGTCAGCAGCCGGGATAACCTGCCGCTGTTTGCCGGAATCGTCAACGAGCCGTAAAGCATGAAATTAACGAGCCTAAATGAGCCAGGAACGGTTTTCGTCCCTGGCTTTTTCGTTGAAATTCCTATTTGCAGAAAGCCTGCCAGAAAGACAAAGGATGGTACTGTGTTCTCGTCTTGGCACAGTCAAACTGCAAGTATACTGGCAGGAAATGCAACACGACTACCGTCTGTTATACCTTGTCATTGCGAGGAGCGCAGCGACGTGGCAATCCGTTCTCCTGCCGCCCGCAGGGCGGCGTACACCGGAAGGGGGAGCGAGCCGACTGCCGCCGGAGGGTGGGAGGAAGGAGGCGAGCGAGTGGCAGCGGTCGATAGCTGACGAAGGCTTTTGAAAGCCGAGGAAGATATCGGACACCGCAACAGGACTCGTTTGCATTTTCTCCCACAACTGTGGGAGAAAATTAAGGTTCCGCTGCATCCAGCCCTCGCCGGCAACAGTCCACCGGACTGTTGCATTTGACCCTTCGAGTCCCTCGGCGACAAAAAATAAGGGGAAGGCAAAAGCCTTCCCCTTATTTTTGGTACACCGGAAGGGACTCGTTTGCATTTTCGCCTTTGGCGAAAATAGATGTTCCGCTGCGTCTAGCCGCAGCGGGCAACGCTCATCCGCGTTGCATTTAATCATTCGAGTCCCTTCCCGTGCGAAGCACGAAATAAAAGAGAGGATACCCACAAGGGGTATCCTCTCTTTTATTTGGTACACCGGAAGGGACTCGAACCCCCAACCCTCGGAACCGGAATCCGATGCTCTATCCATTGAGCCACCGGTGCATTTGCCTTACAGCCAGCTTATTATAGCAAGGTTTTTCCCATTTGTAAAGAGGGCATTTTTGAAATAAATCCGTGGTTTTTTGCTGTTCCTTTGTAAAATATGTTGTTTTCCGAAAAAAACTGTGGTATAATTCTACAAACAGGGTTTTTCCTGGATTTAGGAGGTATTTTATGGCCGGTATTCAAAATTTCCGCAGTGCATTAAGCGGTTTTAATCGCGAGGATGTGGTTCACTATATCGAGTATCTTAACCAACAGCATAACTCCCAGCTGGAGCAGCTGAACACCCAGCTGCAAAACGCCCAGGATGCCCTCGCCCGGGCTAACGCCGTCCCCAAGGCTGACGAGGAGCTGCTCGCCCGTCTGGAAGCTGCCGAGCGCAGATGTGCCGATCTCGAAGCCCAATTAAGCCAGTCGGATACCGCCCCCACGGATAATGAGCTGGAGGCTTATCGCCGTGCCGAGCGTGCAGAGCGTATGGCCCGTGAGCGCGCCTCTCAGATTTATGCCCGGGCAAATGCGGTTTTGGCTGAGGCTACCTTGAAGGTCGAATCCGTTTCCCAGGGTATGAATAATATGGCGGAGCAGATTTCCCAGCAGTTGGATACCTCCCGCCAGGAGCTTCAGGACGCAGTAACTGCTATGTACGCCATCCGCCCCGAAGAGGAATAAGCATTGGGAAAGCCTGTTGGCTTTCCCAATTTTACTGATGAGGTTTTTATGCAAGTTTTTTATCCAGCCTATTATAAGGATTTTCACTGCATCGCCGCCGACTGTCCGGACAGTTGCTGCAAGGAATGGACGGTGGATATTGACCCGGAAACCGCCGGGTATTATCTTTCTCTGCCGGGCAGTCTGGGAGACACCCTGCGCAGCGTAATAACCCACGAAGACGGCGCATTTGCCATGACCATTCAAAACGGGCGCTGCCCTATGTGGCAGCAGGACGGACTGTGCCGTATTCAGGCAGAATTGGGACACGATGCCCTGTGTGAGACTTGCCGGGAGTTCCCCCGACTACGCCACGATTACGGGGACTTTATCGAGTTGGGACTGGAGTTGTCCTGCCCTGAGGCGGCGCGGCTCATTTTGGAATGTGATACATCTGACCTGATTTGCATCTCTCAAGTGGGTAATTTCCAACCGGAATACGACAAACAGGACATGGCTTTTCTTCGTTCCGCCAGGGAAACCTTCTTTTCCTATCTGGATACTACCGAGGACACTCCGGCCGAAATACTGGCGACGCTGCTGAACTACGGAATCGCTCTGCAAAGGCAGTTCGACGGCGGAACGCCTGCACAGCTGCCTGAAAAACCGGTTCTTCCTAAGGCTGCAGTCTCCCCTGCTCCGCTTTTTGCCTATTTTGAAACCTTGGAAATTCTAACACCCCAGTGGAAAAAGCTCCTGAAATCACCACCCAAACAAGCCTGTTTCCCGGCGCAAACCAAAGCCCTGGTGCGGTATTTTCTCCAACGCCATTGGCTACAGACCATCTCGGATTATGATTTGCTGGGCAGAATTTGCTTCTGCGTAATCGCCTGCATTATGATTGGCAGCGTGGATATCCCTGCCTTCCGGGCGGCGCAGCTGTTTTCTAAGGAAATCGAAAACAACACCGAAAACCTCTACGCCCTCCTGGATGGGGTGTATAATCAATCCACTTTGTCCCCGGAACAGCTTTTTGGTCTGCTTTATCAATAATTTACACAACTTTTACACAAAATTACGTATTTTTTTGTGATGTATTGCTCTTGCGAATTAAGTGCAACAGTGGTATTATCTATCCGGTTAGCCGACTGTGGAAAACCACAGTCGGTTTTCTTTATTAAATCTAAAAAAGAAGGCTTTTTTATGCAAACCAGTTTAATCTGTCTTTCTATAGCTATTCTCGGCGGATTGATGATGTCCCGACTGACCAAGCTTATCAACCTGCCTGCCGTTACCGCCTATTTGGTTGCCGGTCTTTTAATGGGACCTTTTGTAATCGGTGCTCTGCAGGTTCCCGGTCTGGGCTTTAACTCCATGGAGCAGGTAGAGGGTCTGCATATTCTGACCCAAACCGCCCTTGGCTTTATCGCTTTTACCATCGGCAATGAATTCCGTCTGTCTCAGCTGAAAAGCACCGGCTCAAAAGCCATCACAATCGGTATTTTGCAGGCTGTGATTACCACCGTTTTGGTAGACCTGGTGTTAATCGGTGTGCATCTTCTGTTCCCCCATGTGCTGTCCCTGCCCTCCGCCATCGTATTGGGCGCAATTGCCTCCGCCACCGCCCCTGCCGCCACTCTGATGGTCGTTCGGCAGTATAAGGCAGACGGTCCTTTGACCCGTCTGCTTATGCTGGTGGTTGCCATCGACGACGCTGTGGGTCTTTTGCTGTTTGCTCTGTCCTTCGGTATTGCCAACGCCCTGTCCAGCGGCGCGCTGAGTGTTATTTCCATATTGGTAGAGCCGACATTGGAGGTTGTGCTTTCTCTGCTTTTGGGAAGCCTTATGGGCTTTTTACTCAACTTTGTGGAGCAATTCTTCCACTCCCGGAGTAAGCGTATGGCGGTTTCTGTCGCCTTTGTTATGCTGACCGTCGGCTTGTCTATGGCCAAATTCCAAATCGGGTCTGTGCGCATCGGCTTTTCCCTACTGCTGGTTTGCATGATGACAGGAACCATCTTCTGCAATATCTGCTCCACCTCCGAAGAACTCATGGATCGCGTCGAACGGTGGACCGGACCGCTGAATATTTTGTTCTTTGTTATATCCGGTGCGGAACTGGATTTGCAAATCTTAGCACAGCCTAGCACCTTGGCTGTCGGCATCGTGTATATTTTCGCCCGCTCTGCCGGCAAGTATTTTGGTTCTATGGGAAGCTGCCGCCTGACACACTGTCCTAAAAGAATTACCGACAACCTGGGAATTACACTTCTGCCCCAAGCTGGTGTAGCCCTGGGTATGGCAATGACTGCTGCCTCCCTGCCCGGTGGTTATATCGTGCGCAATGTGGTGCTTTTTGCCGTTCTTGTATATGAGTTGATTGGCCCGACACTTACCAAAATATCCTTAACCAAAGCCGGGGAAATCAATCCCGAGGGTCGCACCAGCGCCAGAACACACAATACACCAAAGCAGACCATGCCCCCTTTGCAGTAAGGCTGCCCTCCATAAATAACCCCGCCCATACCGAACGGAGCGTATAGGCGGGGTTAAATGTAAAAATCCATAAAAACCTCTTGACAAAAGGTACTGAGATTGTTATAATACGAAAGCTGTTGAAATAGAAACCGAATATGGGGGTATAGCTCAGCTGGGAGAGCGCTTGAATGGCATTCAAGAGGTCAGCGGTTCGATCCCGCTTATCTCCACCACCAAGTCCTGAAAACCAATGGTTTCCAGGACTTTTTCTTTTGCTTTTCGGTGGTTTTACCTCTTAAATGCCATTTTTCCGAACCAGGTCGCTACACCCGATTTCCCCGCTACACTTTATCTTGAATCCATCTTGAATCAGGGTCCACTATGTCCCAATTTTCTCGTTTTGTTATACCAAAATCCCCGACCTCTTGCATAGTTTAATTAAGGGCGCACTACAGCAATCCGTAGTGCGCCCTTTCACATAACATTGCCCATTATTAAAAATCGCCGTAAATATCTTTCTTCTTTTCTTCTTCTGGCATATCTCTATACTTGATCATAACATCTCTTATGTCATGCAACATCTGTATTTTATTGGAAAAACTACAATCACCAATAGAAGCAAAATCAAAACCGATTATTCTTATCATGAGGTTAAAGTCCCATTCCATATTATCAACAAATCTCTTCAAGGATTTATTTGTTGTTAATACATCCATATCGGAAGCCATTTTTATTAATCGTAGCATATTGTTGATTGTTTCTTGATTTTCTATATCAAAATCATTCAAAATGTGTTTTGCTTCATTTTTGGTTCTTGTCTGCGAGAGCAGTCTCTCTTTACGTGATAATGTATAGAATTTATGTTTATCCAGCAATTCCAACCATGCTTTATGGATTTTAATAATATCTTCATCTGCCAATTGGCTATTACAAGAGAACATCTTAGCCTTAAACAAATAATGCACAATGGCCTGCATAGTAACAAAATTACATGCCTGCTGCTTTCCGAAAAGAATGGCTTCGACTTCTTCTTTCGAAATCTTCATTCGGATTATAAGTTTAACATCCGAATCCTTGCTTTCGACCCATTCGTTATACGGCAAGTCTACATCGTTTCTCTCAGCTTCCGAAATGTCCTCGTTGGCATTAATTCTCGAAACAAGATTATCTATACTAATTCCTGTTTCAGCAATAATTTCATTAATCTCTTCAACGAGTTTTTGTGGGATTGGAATAAGCCTATATACAGTATCTAAATTGTAAAACCATGCTTCATCCTCTGAGGATTCCAAACCATATCTCTTTATTTGGAATTCTACCAACTTATCCACACGGTCTTGTGGCGAAACACTGCCAGGGAAAATCATTTCAAGGATTGTATCAAATTCCTCCTCAGTAATTGTTTTAATGGATCCGTTTTCAATCTTTGAAACAAATGATGCGCTTCTGTTCAGGGCTACAGCCATATCTTTTGACGGGATCTTATTTTGAATTCTTAATTCACGTATCGTATCTGCCAGCTCTTCTGTTAAGCGGAATTTAGCCATAACCACCATCCTTTCTACTTTTTGCTTATTTATTATACCACGCTGTCGCAAAAATGCAACATTTTTCCTCCATAAAATTTATAGGAAATTATTTTCCGATTTTTCTTGACAAATTATTCCTCCGTTGATAGAATATTCTTAGAATTACAGAAAGGAGGTGCGGCCTATGGCTACGAACCCGCCTAGCGGTGACGGTCACCGTAACGGTGCAGTACGGAATCGCTCTCAGGTTTTTAACCCTAAGACTCAGACTTGGGTAAAACGCGACAGCGATACCGGACGGTTCATGGACGGCAAAAAGGATGGAACTCCATTCAAGGGCGTCCGTAAGGAAAAGTGATTCCTTGCAGGCAGTGAGGCGGGTAACCGTCTTACTGTCCCCTGCTGCCTATAAACTATTTCCAATGAAAGGAGGCTCAATGTATGAGCGAAACCACAACCACAGAACCTAAGAGAGCAAAAATCGCAATCTGTTATGATTTTGATAAAACGCTCTCACCGGATGATATGCAAACCTTCACTCTTATCCCCTCTTTTGGCATGAATGCGAAGGAGTTTTGGGATCAATCTAACGAACTGGCGAAGTCAAATCTTATGGATAACAATTTGGCTTGGATGTATCAATTAATTCAGTATTCCAAATTAAAGCGACTTCCGCTCCAGAAGGATTACTTTCACGAAATTGGCAAAAAGGTTCCACTCTACAAAGGTGTTGATTCTTGGTTCTCAAGGATCAACCAGTATGCTGAGAAAAAGGGGATTGAGGTCGAACACTATATAATCTCTTCCGGTCTAAAAGAAATTATTGAGGGAAGTGCTATTGCCCCCTTCTTAAAACGTGTTTATGCCTCATCTTATCTGTACACAGCAGATGGGGTTGCAGAATGGCCCGCCCAAGCAATCAACTATACTAACAAAACACAGTTTATTTTCCGGATCGCGAAGGGCTGTTTTGAAGAGTATGACGAACGCGTCAATGACAGTATGGATGATGAACAATTATACATTCCCTACGAAAACATTGTATATATCGGTGACAGTGCTACCGACATCCCCTGTATGCGGCTTGTGAAAAGTAAGGGTGGTTATTCTATCGGCGTATTTGATCCGGCCAAGAATGCTCGTAAGAAAGTTTACCAGCTTTTTGGAGATGGTCGCATAAACTACTACGCCCCTGCCGATTATTCTGCTCGTAGCGATCTTACACGCTATATGAAGCAAATCATTGATGAAATTGCTACTCGAGAGGTCATAAAAGCAGAGCAGAAATTGTTGCGACGTAATGCAGACGCATATAAGGCGTATACGCTTCTCTCTAGCATGGCGGATACAATTGAACCGAGCATCCCCGCTAAGAATATGAAGAAACTACACGCAAGCATCCAAAAGATGAAAGACAGTATTGACGGTAACATTGATTAACCCCGTGTGTAGCATATTATTTCGGCAAGGCAACTGTGGTTGCCTTGCCGAAATTTATTTTTCCTTCAGCTTTAACATAGGCTGCAGATTCTTGCTTTAAATGTATTATCTCTTATAGAGTGAAGCTACCTGTCTCGTGGCCATCGATAGCAAACCGGAACAAATCACTCTTGATGATGGCAGCGAAGTAACCATTATGCAAATCATCATAGTGCTTTTCAATCAGGTCCAGTGTTTCCTTCAACTGCATCATTGCCGCCACCTCGTGCTTGCATGTATAACCACAGGGGCAGGAGCAGATAAGATCGCGAATCTCGCCATCAGCAAAATCAAACTCCACCTCGTAGGCATGCTCGCCCTCTATGATAGCTTTACCATGACCATTATCCACACAGATATAGCGCACATGGTTGTCCATATAGTACTCGCGACCGCGTTCCCAAACAGCCTGGGAGACCTTCATATCGCCCAGCTTATCCAACACGATCACAGTATCATCGTTACCGGTCTCGTACTCGTCTTCGGGCTTTACCGGAGGTAAATACCAAGTGCGAATCTTCTCACAAGGCAGTACAGTGATATCAAAGCTGACGAAGTGAGAACCAGCCATATGCAACTGACCGGACACATTGGTATCCGCCACACTGATGACCTTCTTGTAGTCCGCCACCTTGATCTTGAAGTTCTTATTAACCTCGCGAACAACACCTCTAATACCCTCCAGCTTACCATCCACGAAAACGAAATCGCCTCGCTTCAGATTGAACTGATCATTGAAGTATGTAAGAGTCTGGTTTCGCTCCGGGAAGTACACTTGTACCAGGCTCTTCACGGGCACAGTATCCTGCTGTACCAACGGTGCCATTTCCACCTTCTTAGACTCGTCATTAAATGCAAAACCAATCGGAAACTTCATTTTGTCTTCCTCCTTTTTGTTTGTGACAATATCATATCAACTAATTAGTCCAATAAAACGAACTTTTAAGATTATCTTTGTGCTTTTCTGCAAATACCTCTATTTGTAATTTTCCGACTCAATTCTTGCGGTTGCATCATTTTTTCTTGAAATTCGTCAAATTATCTGTTATAGTAGAATACAACGCTGTCGGTGTTGAAAATATAGCCCGGCAGATCCGTTAGATGACCAAGCTCTGCCTATAAAGGCGGGGCATTTACTATTTTGAAGCAGGTGATTATATGGATTTCGAAAACACCTATGCAATAGATTCTGCTGCGCTAAAAAAGAATAGAGTACAGTTTACAACTGGCTCCCCTCGTAAACCCATTTATCACTACACCTCTATTGGTGGCCTTTCAGGCATATTGGAAAACAAAAAACTTCGCTTTACCAACATTAAATATATGAACGATAAAGATGAAGTAACTGCCGGTATTGATGCCTTTGTGCAGCAAAGCAATTTTGATCCTGAGGAAACTGCGCGTATTCGCCAGAATTTCGAGAATGTTGACGACCAAGTATTTATATGCTGTTTTTCCGAAGGCGGAGATCTTTTGCCTTTGTGGAATTACTATACGAAAGAAGTTAACAATCAGGGTTATAATATTGAATTCGATTATAAAGATCTCTTAAAGGGCTTACTGATCCAAAACCCGGAATTAGATGGCTGCGAAATTGCGTTCGGTAAAGTGGATTATTGCAAAAATGATTCTACTTCTTATGGCGAGAACTGGTCTGATAATGTTCTCTCTTCAATGCAAATCGCAATATCTCAATTATTCTTAACTCTATATGAGTATACAAACAAATCTGCACTTGAAAGCAACTCTGAAGGAATACAAGCATTTAGGCAAATCATTGAGAAAGCTAATCGTGTTAGTACGAAGGATAAGCCTAAAGCAGGAATTAGCTCTGCGTCCGTCACTAAGATGGGTAAGAACGGACATGTGACAACTGAGGTTCTTGTTAAAATCTGTTCCGCATTAGATTGCACAATGGATGATATCATGGAAATCGTTCCGGATTAGTCCGCTTTGTTGTACTTATTGTTACTTATACTCAGAATTGTGAAATAGAGATTAGGAGAAAAGCGATATGATTGAAGTTAAAGGACATGCCCCGATCAGAGTATTCGAAGGTTTTGCCGGATACGGCGGAGCAAGTTTTGGCCTGCAGCGTGCAGACATACCGCACGAAGTAGTCGGTTATTCGGAATTTGATAAATTTGCAGCAGCTCTGTACGATGCAAACCATAAAGATGCTAACGGAAATCCAATTAAAAACTGGGGCGATATTACCCAAGTAAATCCGGAAGATCTCCCCGATTTTGATCTGTTTACCGGTGGATTCCCTTGCCAGCCTTTTTCCACAGTTGGTATGCAGGCAGGCGAAAAAGACAAATACGGCCGTGGAACCCTGCTGTATGACATCATCAGAATTTGTGCACATAAAAAGCCCAAATACATTCTTCTTGAAAATGTAAAGGGCCTGGCTACCAAACGTTTTGAGAACACCTTTAACACCCTCAAGAACGCATTGAAGGATCTGGGTTACGGCGACTTAAAGTACGCAATTTTAAATACAAAAGATTATGGTATTCCTCAAAACCGCGAACGGCTTTGGATGTTTGCCAAATTAGGTGGCTTACCTGATGACTTTTCTATGGAACCGCCTAAAGTTGCAAATGGTCTTAAATTAAAAGACTTTGTGGACACAGATCCTCCTAAAAATCTTTACCTTTCTCAAAAACAGATTCAGCGTTTAAAAGACTTCTATGGAATTCCTTCATTTGTTGTACGGATATACCCTAAAATACCGCGTTATGGATTCATATGAATACGGAAACGTGCCTCAGCACCGCAAACGGATATTCATTGTTGCTTTTCTTGATTTCGAGAGTTGCCAAAAATTCAGCTTTCCGGAGAAGATAAAGGCCGAAGTAAAGCTTAATGATATTTTGGTACGCAGCGAAAAACACGATCCAAGCTATTATTACACCAATGAAAGTGCATATTTCGCGGAACTGAACCGCATTGTCACGGATAAGAAAGCTCTGTACAGAATTTGGGATTCCGGTGTCTCTCCAAAACCTTACTATGTGTGCCCTACATTAATGGCAAACATGGGGTACTATCCAGATCGGGTACCTGTAATTCTTGACGATTTTGGAATTCGAAAGATAACTCCGTATGAATGCCTTGCGCTCCAAGGGTTTCCAAAAGATTTCCGCTTTTCCAACATTTCAATGAACAGCGCGTACAAGCAGTGCGGAAACAGTGTGGTAGTTCCGGTAATAAGACGGATTGCGGAGAACATAAGGAAGGTGCTGTGATTATGGATAACCGAAGCAAAGAGGCTCGCAGCAGAAATATGTCCCGTATCCCTAGCAAAAACACCAAGCCTGAAGAATCGGTTCGAAAATACTTATTTGCTCAGGGTTTCCGATATCGGAAAAACGTATCTAAACTTCCTGGAAAACCGGACATTGTGTTGCCTAAATACAAAACAGTCATTTTTGTTAATGGGTGCTTTTGGCACGCCCATCAGGGCTGCAAATGGTTTGTTCCACCTAAAAGCAACAGTGATTTTTGGAAGAAAAAGTTTGCATACAATACGGATCGGGATAACCGGAACTATAAAAAGCTCGAGGAGCTTGGCTGGCGTGTAATTATTGTGTGGGAATGCGAAATTCGTCATGGCGATGCCGACGTTACGCTGTCTCATCTTTGTAACAGCATACTGGAACAAAGTTAACCTCTCGAAACATCTTAAGTAATTCGAATAATGAGCAATCCGGGGCAACCATGGTAGGTTGCCCCGGATTCTTTCTTAATTTACCTTACACATCAAACAGATATTCAGATAAGTTTTTAGCTAAGTGCAACGGTAAAGGAAGCACAGTTGTTTGGTTATACTGTATCGGCAATTGACGAAGTGCATTCACATATCGTACCCAATCCCACGGATCATCTCCTTGTTGGAGCTGCAGAGGATAAATCTCTATCATATCTTTCTCCGCATAATCCTGCTTGGGATGTGTTACACGCGATTCTGTAAAGCTCTTGTTGAATCTAGGATCATTCGGTTTGGGTGCGATACTCCAAAATGTCTTTCCATACCGAAAAACTCCAGTTGCAGAAGAGTACTTTTCCGTATCATCTTCTGTAGAACGTTGTACAGTAAAGTAGTCTGGCACCTCTGCGTTGCAGCGAATTCTCGCAATTCTTACGCCAGAATCAGCCAATTGCATATAGAACGGATTATTCTGGGCACCAACATCGATCTGCTCCGGTATATATTCCCCAAGCATTTTGTAGTCGCCAATAGACTTATCCGACATACCGCCCCATAGCGGTCTACTATTCCCATCAGCATTTGCCATAAAGATCACCCTATCATCGGGACTTATATGCTTATTTCGCAGTTCAATTAGCTTCTGTTTTGCCGGGGTGCGGTACGCATCAACACACAGCTGTTCCAAATCATTTTTCCAGAACAATTTTGCCATTTCGAGACAAGCTTCTCTGTAGGAAACACTATAGTTATCAAAAGCAGAACACTGAACGCGTGTTTTCCCGTTTAGCAGATCCACGTCAACATAGATCGGCAGAAAACGCCCTTTATTTGCCGCTCCAATACCATGAACCTGTGTAAAAATATGCATACCTACACAACGCACATTTGCATACGGATGATTCTTAGCTTTTTCCAAATCCAGCAGATTGGTTATGCCCAACTGTCGGTAAAGATCGTATACTGCATTTTCGATTTTATTCTTTTTGATTGTCTTGTCTTCATCCTCCGGCACAATGAACTGTACCACCCGACCAGTCTGAGCAAATGCATTTCGAATAATTTGCTTGGGATCACCGCCTGTTGGATAGGCTTCTGCGCCAGGGATTACAAATAGACAAGCAACCACACCACTTGTGTTCCCCAGTTCATCCACCAGCTCATCGCAACGTTCAATCTTTCCGGCTTTGCTGTCATCAACCAGTTTTGTTTGCATGTCGCCAGCTTCACATCGTACAATGTCGATAGTCAGCGCAGAGTTTTCGGTATTGAAACCAAAATCATTAACCAATTTTTCTTCCAGCAGTTCCATGAGTTGTGCCTGTTGAGGATCTTGGGAGAGACCATAGATCTCGAATTTGATTTTGTCAGTCTCTGCACATGTGGCAACCCATTTTCTAAAGTCTTCACAAGTTTTATACTCTTGCGGTCTTTTATAAAACGGAAGGTTGCTCTTTTTTCTCGGTCCAACCATTGCAGCTTCCGCGCTATCCACAACATCATTTAAAAGCATCAGTATTTGTTGATGTAATTCTGCCTTATCCCTTA
>JAFVZT010000014.1 GCA_017508045.1 Oscillospiraceae bacterium
TCATCTTCCCCAGAAAGGATAACAGCGAAGAGCTTTACGTTGCTATGCCGGTAAAGAAGATCAAGGATGACAAAAGAATCTCTCTTGCCCATCCGATCAATGCCGAGTTCCGTGCGGAGATGGAAAAGGCTATGCAAAGCCATCCGAATACAAATCTGTTTGCACTGAATGCGGTCAACGCAATTTTAAATCGGTTAGCGAGACAGGGAATTGCAAATGCGGTCGATGTGGCGCTAATGCCCGAATCGACTATGTGACACCACCTCTTGAAGTTGGATGTTACCCCGGACGTAATACCGATATGGGCGAAGACTTCGCAGATTGGGAAATGTATCAGCTGCGGGAACGTGTTAAGTTGGTTTGTGACTTTGACAAGCTCTGCGACGATATCCTCACCATGGTTGCCGGCCTCGTTGAGAATTATGAGGTTTGCGAGGAGACAGTATACCGTCCTGAGGTCATAAAGCATTTGTGTGAGGTGGCGTCATGAGCAGGAGAACGATCCGAAACATTAATGCACCATATGGGAAGGAATTCAGTGATGCCTTTTTCTCACTTGTGCAAAGACACGGCAGGGAAGAGGTGTGGCGTGATTTCATTACAATGAGTGCCTGTGCTATATCAAATTCAGTTGACAAACGCTTTTATGATATCCGCGAGAAGATGTATATGGACACCGTCAAACGGTATACCAAAGAGGAAGCGGAGAAGATGGCCGAGATGTTTGCTTTGGTTGTCATGTCTCTGACAGAAAAGCCAAATCAGGATTTTCTTGGAGAAGCGTTCTCAGCCCTTGGACTCCATAATGAATGGAAGGGACAGTTCTTTACTCCGTATCACGTGGGAGCATTTATGGCAGCCGTCAATATTGAGCCCGCAGTGGATCAGCTGAAAGACAAGAAACTCATCACGGTCAGTGACTGCTGCTGCGGTGCAGGATGTCTTTTGATTGCATTCGCCAACGAAGCAATGAAAGCGCACATCGATTTCCAAAGCAGGGTGCTGTTTGTTGCTCAGGATCTTGACTACGTGGCAGGGTTAATGTGCTACATTCAGCTTTCTCTTCTTGGATGCAAGGCGATCGTGAAGATTGGCAATTCTTTAACCGATCCGTTTGTTAACAATGATATGGAAACGGACAGTGTATGGCTTTCACCTATGTATACGCAGGAAGAAACCTTCCATATGATGAGGGTTCTGGAAAGTATAATCACACTCTCAGATCCGGAAGGAGATAAAGAACAGGATGAAAACACCGATGCACCTACCGATAAGGTTTCTGCATAAAGATATGATACCTGGGCCTTCGATGAGGAGGCACACTGGCAGATTTGCTCCTGTGAGGCATTTTCCGAAAGAGAAGCGCACACCTATGAAAACGGCGAATGTACCGTTTGCCGTATGCTCAAGCCCCTGCCTTCCGGAAATGCGCTGTTGACCTTCGACTGTACCACTTTGACCGGTCACTGGCTCAACATTACAGCCGATTATCAGGATGAACAGGTGGATGAGTTTTATGTAAGCGGTGACGGAAGCTTCACCATTATGGGAAAAACCTATTATCCCATTGGCAGTGAGGTTTCCGGCACAGATGCCGACGGCAACGATATGATTAGTATTTACCTGAGGGACATTCCCTATGATCCTGCGGTTGGTGTTACAAAGGAGGAAATGTACGGCACCTATGTATCGGTGACACTTGAGAAAACCGGTGAATATTATACGATGGACCTAATGCTGGTGGATCCCCAGACCTACAATCTTATGTTCCATAATGACTTTTATCGGGAAAGCGATTATTTCGGCTACGAGAAGGTGGCACTGACGCCGGAAAATTTCTCAACATACTATGATGTAACCTTCCGGCCAATAGAGTTTTACTACACCTCCCACAACCTCGGCTTAATGGCTACTCAGTATATGGATGTGACGCTGCGGGAGGGTATGGGTTATCCGTCCTGGTGTCAGATACAGGGTCAGGTAAAATTCCGGTACGAAACCGTGGAGTACAATGTGCAGACCAATACCTATACGATTCCGAAGCCCAGTAAGGTGCTGAGCGCCGATGATTTATCCGTTAACTTCTTCGGCGTAAAGAAGGCTGTAAAGGTGACTGCTACCGACGGATCGGGCTTTTTCCCCACAAATGGAGTGGTAGAGTGGTTCGGAAAGGTTTCGGAGGACTATGCAGTGGAAACGGTTACAGGCTATGTGTTTGTCCCCAAACAATAATCGAGTGATAAGGCTTGCGCCCCGACTTATATAAGTCGGGGCGCAACAGTTGCCCTGCAGGGCGGTGTGTTATTGGGGATATTTCTTTACAGTCATAGTGATAGAAGCGTAGCAGTTTTTGGAAAACCATTGACCGATAATGTTTTGGTTTGCATCAATATTAAACTCAAAGGTTTTTGTTTCACCGGAGCGAACTAAAATGAAGCTGTTAAATTCCTGTTGTGTTAATTCGTTATCGTCCAAAACATCACCGTCCCCATTTTGATCCACTAAAAATTTTGTTGGGTCTATCTGCATACTATATGCTGAGTAATTCGCATTTAATAAACCTGTTATTTGCACATCAACAACAGGTAAGGCATTACCACCGCTTCCGTTTTTCTCTGCATGGTGATTAAGCGTTATGTCCGAGTTTTGATTATTATTATTTAAACTTGCAGTGACTGTGAGATTTGTTTTGTTTGTTTCCGTTTCTGACGACGATGGTGCGGTTATCGTGCAGGTAAGCTCGGAGTTATTTATCCATCCCATGCAAAGGAAAATATCAAAACAAGCAACAAGATCATAGTCCGAGTTATTCTGAACGACGAAGGATAATTGTGACGTAGAATCCAAGTCAAACGATCCTGTAGGTGCATCTGCCGGAATTGTTAATATGCCGTCCACCTCCGTCAGTCCTACGCCGTGTAGGTTTTGGCTTGTTTTCTCATTGAGAATTGTTATGCTGCCATCCGGATTTGTTTGCACAAAGGAGTCGTTTGTTAATACAAAGGCGTCAGTAAAAACATTTCCCGATATAAGGGAGGACATGGCACGTCCGGTGGCGGTATATACATATTTGCTGCGTGTAGGCTGGGTTACATGAGAAAACAGCATAAACGCAAGCAAAGCAAGCGGCAGTATTCTGCTGATGATAGTCTTTTTTGACATAGTATAATTCTACCTTGTTATACGGAAATTTTCTTGGGACTAGTCGATCTGTGTGCATGTTATGTTGTAGAGCAGGGTCATTTGCTGCTGTGTTAGATTGACGCCGGGTGCCGGTGCGATAAAATAAACGATTTTGTAATAATAACGCTGCCCAATCGTTAAGGTCTGAGACGGAACTGATAAGGTTTCTGACATCAAAGCTGTCTCAACCCAAGTATAATCAATGCCGTTGCTTGAATATGCATAATATACTTTGTTGGCTTCGAGCGCGGCAAACGCCCCTCCCGTTAGTTCGGAAGCTTTTTTGGAAATCGTTGCGCCTGTGGATGAATTTTCGGAAGAATGGTATACATAGATCACATCCGATACGTTTTTTGGCGCATAAAGTGTAAATCCGGTGGGCGGGGCGACAGGGGTATCGAAGGTCGCAGAAGTCACATCCTTGGAAAATCTTAAGCTTAAATCGTATGTATAGGAAACCTCTCCGGTATTTTCAACCGAAAATTCTTCTTCAACAACAAAAACAGTACCCGCATCTCCGTTAATCTCGCCCAAGTCGCCATAGCCCGAAAATTCACAGTTTACCGTGCAGTCAATCTTTGCTGCCTGTACCGAGGCGCTTCCCATAATGGTAGAGGAAAACCTTGCGTAAAGTCCGCCCATCAGATAAGAAGAGAAAAGCATAACGCACAGCAATATAACGCCCAGGCGGAACACAAGGGGTGTTTTCATTTTATTTGATTGTTTCATAAAAACACCTCCGATTTGTGCTTTTTATGGGTTATTTTGTTGCATTTTCAGTCTTTCAATTTCAGCTCTGATGGCGTCTAGCTCCTCTGCGTCTTTCTGCTTTTCTGCGTGGAATGAGCGTTCAAGCAAAAAGATGGCAAGGGCAAGGATACAGAGCGTGCCAAGGGGTGTTTTGATAGCATTGACAGCGTATCCCAAAAACGGTATTGCCAGCACAACCCCGCCCTTAAGCTGCTTCATGGTTATGGGTCTGTCCGGGGTGTTGTTTGCATCGCCCTGGGTGATGACTTCATCGCCCGTTACGGTAACAATTCGGTGTGTGACCGCCAATGTACCGTCTTGATATACTACCACATCACCCACATGGTAATTTTTGCGTTGAGCGACGATCAGCAGGTCACCAACGGATAATTCCGGCTCCATACTGCCCGACAGCACCACCGCCGCCCCCACACCCAGGGGCATAGGTATTGCATCGCCTGCGATTCGGGAAGCGTTTATGGTGTACACGTTCAAACCGATGATGAGTGAAACCAGAACCAGCAGGGAAATGCGGATTGCCGACTTTACCGGGTTTTTCTTATTCGCTGCTTTTTTCATACAGTTGCTTCTTTGCGCTTTTTAACGAAAACAATGACGGTCAGCGCAATTGCGATACAAAGCAGTATAAAGGCTATGCCTGCGGCAATAATGTCGCCAAGTCCCGACTTCATAATACCGCCGTTTGTGCCGATTTGGGTGTTTGCCTCGGCGTGAACGGTGAGGGCAACCTTAAGACCGACATTTTCCTTTTTCGCGGCCTCACCAAGCTCGGTATCGTAGGCATCGTTGCCGGTTTCAAAATCCCATTTCCATTGGAAATAGTATTCCGCGCTTTCGCCCTTGACCAGCGTTTTTGATGCGGAAAGCTCTGTAATATCCTCAATTGCCATCCAGGTTTTTTCGTCACCGATGATGTAATTGTGCTGGGTATCAAGCATACGGATAAGGATCGGAAGGCGATACTCCGAGGTGTAAGTGATTTTTGGAATAAGCTCGCAATCCAGCGCGATTTTGTCTGTGTTGCGTAGGCGGATGGTGTATTCCTCGCTTGTTCCGGGGGCGACTACCTTTTGCCCCTGCATACCGGAAACGGTAATCTCCCCACTGGCGTTTTCGTACTGCACCGAAAATAGCTCCAGCTTGTCGTCCATGTTGGTTGTTAGTCTGACTTCCTTATCGTCTACCTTTATGTAATCAATCAGCCGCATGGAAAGCAGAGTGCCGCTGAGAACGATTAATATTAACAGTATTGCGATAACGGTGCCCAGAGTTCTTCTGACAAACCGATTATGTTTCAATGTTGTGTTCGGCATGCTTATCTTCTCCATAAGTGATTTGATTTTTAAGCTGTTAAAACCCTTGCCGGTTATTTCAAAGGCTTTAAAAGGTCAAAAATCTTAATATTTGACCTGCCACCCCGGCCACGTCGGGGCGGCAGGTCGGTTCGTTTAATTTACTTTGTGGGAATATGGATTAGTCAACCTGCTCAACAGTTACGGCAACCTCGACAGTAACAGTCTTGCCTGCCAGATTCATGTCAGCAGTATTGGCAGCATCGGTTTCCAGGAAGGGCCATACCCACTCTACATCAATAGTAGCTGTACCATTCTTCATTGCAAGGTCACCGGTAAGACCGGTCTTGGTGAAGGTGAAGGGAAGATCTGCTTCAGCAGTTGCTACGCCGTCAACCTTAACGGTGAAGGTTGTGGAATACTTGGCGTTTACCTCGGACTTGTTTGCAACATTAATTGCAAAAGAACCGGCGGTGCCGGGAGCAATGATCTTAGAGGTTGTGTCAACGTCAGTTTCATCAGAAGTGCCGTTGCTGTCCTTAAGCGTTTCGAAAAGATCAAAGGTAAAGGTTTCGGTAGTATTGGCAACCGTAACATCCCATGTAGCTACCTTTGCTGTAGCAGCTCCGTTAACAGTGGTTGTGTACTTTGCAAATGTGCCGGAAATAACACAGGTGGAAAGCAGAACAGCAACCAGGAGAACGGAAGCAATTCTCATCATTTTGTTAGTTTTCATTTCAGAAAGTCCTCTCTTAGAAAAGATTTTTAATTCTTCCCTTATTCGGGGAGAGATATTTGCCGGCAGTGCCGGTTTTGCGGCAGCCGCCGCGGCAATTTATATTCAGTCCCCGGACGTGGCTTCCGAGGGAAGAATAACAAAGTAAGTAAAGTCGAAGGCTTACTCCTCTGGGGTGACGCATATTTCACCGTTTTCGGCTTCCTTTGCGGCATTTGCTGCTTTCAGTGCTGCAAGCTCAGCCTTCAGCGCCGCCATATCGTCGCCTCTGGTTTTTTCGTATATTCTGCGGCGGATGACATCGTAGCCCACAAACAAAATAATGGGTAAAATCACGCAAACCAAAAGTCCGGCGGTGCTTTGCATAAAAATGGCAAGATTTCCCGCGCCGGGAATGCGGAGGCCTGTGTATTCGGCAATCACCTTATCAGCGGGTACGGGGAGACGGTCATCGGTGTTGTTGTTAATACCCCGGGTACGGAAGGATAGCTTTCCGTCCTCATTGATGACCGCAACAACCTTATGGGTTACCACCGAAGTGCCGTTTCCGGCAGGGTCATAGAAGGAGATAACGTCACCTTCTGCGACATCCTGGGCTTGGATTGTTTTGCAGATAATCAGGTCGCCGCTTTTAATGTCCGGGTACATGGAATCGGTCAGTACGATCAGCGGAAGCGTGCCGCCGAAATCGGGGACAGCATCCTTGTTGACAAAGCTTTTTACAAGCAGCGTGCAGTTGACAATCAATATCGGAACTAACAAGACACATAACACCCAACCGATGATTGTCAGAGCCTTATGCAGATTGGTCGCATTATCCTTTTTGCGCATAGTCGTATCCTCTTCATATAAAGTGCGGTATTTGTTGGTCTACTGCCGCCGTATCCTTGAAATAGGTCGCCATCATGCAGTAAAGAACATTGAAAATATGGGGTCTGTTGATGTCGCTGTCCTCAAGGTCATCGTTGTATACGCGTATGGCAAAATCAAACAGGGCAGTAAAGACGCTGTGCAATATGGCGTGGACATCGGCTTCCAGCTTAAAAAGGGGCGTCAGCTCGGCAATCATACCGGCGAAAACCCGCCGGTGGGTTTCTTTGGAAGAGCCTTTGAAATAAATGGAATAGTAGTATCTGACATAGCAGCGGCAGCGCTCCTCATTACCCAAAATAAACTGCCAGGCTATCAGGAAAAAGTCGTAGAGCGTTTGCTTTGTAAGATTTTCAACGCCGCCTACGGCTTCAATGCCTTTTTTAAAGGCGTGATGAAGCTCTCTGTCCAGGGATTCAAAGACATATCCGTATAAATGCTCCTTGTCCCCGAAAAGTCGGTAAATATATACCTCATTCATTTTTACAGGGGACAGGCGTTCTTCCCGGTGGGTGATTGCTTTTGTGGTTGCTTTCTCAAAGCCGCCCTCGGCAATCAGGTGTATGGTGTTGCGAACCAGAATCTCCCGGACCTCTTGTTCGTACTTCATTTCCTGAACTCCTTTAAAATTGTAGTAATTGCTACATAATAGTTGGAAAAAACTCCGCTTTTGCGGAAAAATCTGCACGATTTATGCAAATATCACTTGTGCAACATAACGACAATTATGTTTCTGTAATTATTGAATGTATCGTAAAATCGATTCATTTGTAGCTGTTTTATATCATAAAGCACTAGTGTTGTCAACGCTTTTTCTTTTGCTTTACATATTTTTGTGCATAGTGATAAAAGACCTTTCATCATTTTTCTGAAAAATCGTCGAAAGGTCTTAATTGTCATGCCCATATTTATTTCTTGCGTGGGAAACAAAGCTTTTGCATCAACCAAAAACAACATAATTGTCGTTATGTTGTTTTCCATCCCGGTGCGTTTGCATCGGGTTTTTCTTATAGGATGAGCCGCATATGCTCCATTTTGCGCCGGTGCTCGATGCCTGTGGTTACAATATAAATACGGGTGGTGTTGATGCTGGCATGTCCCAGAATATCTGCCAGCTTGGCAATATCCTTTTCAATGCCGTAAAAGGTGCGGGCAAACAAATGACGCAGATTGTGGGGGAACACCTTGCCGGGGGAGACCCGAGCCAGCACACATAAATTTTTCATTTCCCGCCAGATATTACATCTGCTGATTGGATTTCCTTTTCGTGTAACAAATATCGCGCCTGAAAGAATATTCTGCTCCTTAATGTATTGGAGCAGCTTTTTCTTTAGCTGAGGAATGATAAAGATCCGGCGATTTTTGCCCTTACAGTTGACAACTGCCTCGCCCTTGCACAGCGCCGCCACGGTGATATACTGCAGCTCACTGACCCGTATTCCCGTTGCGCAAATGGTTTGAATAATTAAGCTTAACCGCCGGTTGCGGCTTCTGTTTGCGGCGTCAAGCAGGCGGAAGTATTCCTCCCGGGTCAGTTCCTTTTCCTCCGGGCAGTAAACCTGCCGCTGCATTTTAAATTGCTTAACGCACAAATCCTCCCACCCGCAGAAGCGCAAAAATGCATTTACTGCCGCAAGCATGGAATTGGCACTTGCCACGGCATAAGAGGAGCCAAGCTGGCTTTTGTATCGCAGCACAGTTTCCTTGGAAAGGGGAGCGCTGCCCGAAAAATCGGCAAAATGACGCAAATCCCTTGTGTACTTTTCAACGGTTGCTTCGCTTTTTTCCTCGCTGACAAGATATTTCCGGAAGGCTTGCATCCGTTTTATATCCATCCTTCGTTCTTCCATAAAATGACCTCCTTATTTAATAGGTGTATTATATCCAAATTTTTATTTGAATAATTATCCAAAAACAAATAATTGGGCAGGGGACCGAGTGTACACAATCTGTGGATACATATCTATGTCCCACAGAAAAGCCCCCCAAAAACAGATTATGTTTTTCCGGAAAAGACAAACGCTTTTCTGAAGAAAGCGGCAGGTTTTGCCGGAATACAGGGTTTTTCGGATAAATATACCATTGACAACGGTTGCTTTCTTTATTATAATAAAGGGACAATTTTCTTTCCTGTGCCTGAAACGGCGGGGTCTGAAATTAAAGGCATAGAAGAAAGGATAAGACTATGAATACGAAAACACTTCTTTACATATTAAAGCGTATCGGCTTGGCAATCCTGACGGTTTGGATTGTGGTTACCGTTACCTTTTTCGTAGCCCACGCAGTGCCTGGCGGTCCCTTCGCCAGTGAAAAGGCCATCACTCCCGCAGCAAAGGCTGCTTTGGAGGCGAAGTATGGCTTGGATAAGCCGCTTCCGGAGCAGTACATCACTTACCTGAAGGATATCGTCACCGAGTTTGACTTTGGTCCATCTCTTAAGAACCGCGGCCGTGATGTTATCGAAATCATCGCCGACGGTATGCGCACCTCTGCCAAGCTGGGTCTTACCGCAGCCGGCATCGCGCTGGTGGTGGGCGTGGTGCTGGGCGCTGTTGCAGCTCTGCGCCGCAACAAGCTTATTGACCGGGTCGTTATGGTCTTCACCACCGCCTGTATCTCTATGCCCTCCTTTATTATGGGTACGCTGTTTTTGATTCTGTTTGCCATCACCTTACGGATTCTGCCTGCAAACGGCAATGCTGCCGGCGGCTTGATTCTGCCTGTGATTACCTTGTCTTTGTCTCCTATGGCAAACATCACCCGTCTGACTCGCTCCTCTATGCTGGATGTTTTGGGTCAGGACTACATCCGTACCGCTAAGGCTAAGGGCGTTTCCGCCCCCAAGGTCATCTTCGGTCACGCCTTAAAGAACGCACTGATCCCGGTTATCACCTACTTCGGACCTATGCTGGCTTACATCGTCACCGGTAGCCTGGTGGTGGAACAGATCTTCGCAGTGCCCGGCATCGGTCGTGCCTTCGTCAGCTCCATTACCGACCGTGACTACCCCATGATTATGGGTACCACCATCGTGCTGGCATCCTTGATCGTGATTATGAACCTGGTAAGCGACATTCTGTATAAGGTCGTCGACCCCAGAATAACCTTGGAGTAAAGGAGGATCATCCGTGGATTTGAAAAAAATATCTATGCATGTAAAGCTGGATGATTTCATCCCTGCTACCGATGCTGAAAAAGAATATATGGTGCAGATGCGCCCCTCCACCACCTTTTTTAAGGACGGTGTGAAGCGTCTGCTGAAAAATAAGGTGGCAACAATCAGTTTCTTTGTGGTGGTTATCATCACCCTGACGTCTATTTTTCTGCCGATGTTCTGGCCCTACGCTTATGATACCCAGCTGGGCATCACCCCCGGCAAGCCTGTTGACGCATCCTATGCCAACCTGAAGCCCTTTGAGTACGGCACAACCGAGCAGACCAGGATTGATAACGGAGAGTCTGTGTTCCCCCACGTTTTCGGAACAGACTCTGCCGGCCGTGACTACTTTATCCGTGTGGTTTATGGCACCCGCATCTCCCTGACCGTCGGCTTCTTTGCCAGCTTGATCGTTCTGGTCATTGGTATGGTTATGGGCTCTCTGGCCGGTTACTGCGGCGGCAAGGTGGATATGGTGATTATGCGTATTGTGGATATTATCTACTCTCTGCCGGATATGCTGATGGTTATTTTGCTGTCTGCTATGCTGGGCAACGCCCTGACCGATGTGATTGCAGGCACCGTGCTGGAAAAGCTGGGCAGTAATATGATCAGCCTGTTTTTGGTATTTGCCCTTTTGTACTGGGTTTCTATGTCCCGTCAGATCCGTGGCCAAATCCTGTCTCTGAAGGAGCAGGAGTATGTGCTGGCTGCCAAGGCCACCGGCGCAAAGGGTAAGTGGATTATCATCAAGCACCTGATTCCCAACAGCATCAGTGTGGTGATTATCTCCACCGCTTTGCAGATTCCCAGCGCAATTTTTACCGAGAGCTATCTGTCCTTCCTGGGTCTGGGTGTTAACGCTCCCATGCCTTCTCTGGGCAGTCTGGCTTCCGATGCGCTTAACGGCATCTATTCCTATTCCTACCGTTTGGTGATTCCCGCTATCGTAATCAGCCTGATTGTGCTGTCGCTGAACCTGTTCGGTGACGGCCTGCGGGATGCCTTTGACCCCAAGCTTAATAGCTAAGAAAGGAGCGTATGTATAAATGCCTCTGCTTGAAGTAAAAGATCTGCATACCTCCTTCTTTACCGATGCCGGTGAGGTAAAGGCCGTTAACGGCGTTTCCTTTAACCTGGATCACGGTAAGGTGTTGGGCATCGTGGGTGAGTCCGGTTCCGGCAAGTCCGTGACGGCTTATTCCATTATGCAGATCCTTGCCGGTACCGGCAAGATTGTCTCCGGCTCCATTAAGGTGGACGGCCAGGAGCTGGTGGGCGCCGGCGAGAAGGTTATGAAGACCATTCGCGGCAACAAGATTTCTATTATTTTCCAGGACCCTATGACCTCCTTGAACCCCACCTATACCATCGGTCATCAGCTGATGGAAGCGATTGTTCTGCACACCGACCGCAACAAGAAGCAGGCTTATGACCGGGCGGTGGAAATGCTCCGGCTGGTAAATATCAATGAGCCGGAAAAACGTATGGATCAGTATCCCTTTGAGTTCTCCGGCGGTATGCGTCAGCGCATTATGATCGCTATGGCTCTGGCCTGTGAGCCGGATATTCTCATTGCCGACGAGCCGACAACGGCCTTGGACGTGACCATTCAGGCTCAGATTTTGGAGCTGATGCAGTCCCTGCAAAAGGAACTGGGTATGGCCATTATTATGATTACCCACGACCTGGGCGTTGTTGCTCAGATGTGTGATGAGGTCATTGTTATGTACGCCGGCTCTATTTGCGAGCAGGGTACTGCCGATGAGATTTTCTACAATCCCTGCCACGAATACACCAAGGGTCTGATGCGTTCTATCCCCACTGCCGATACTGCCGGCTCCAAGCTGCAGCCCATTACCGGCACCCCCATCGACCTTTTGAATATGCCCAAGGGCTGTCCCTTTGCACCCCGCTGCGATGCTGCTATGAAGATCTGCTTGACCCAGCGCTGTGAGCGTATGGAGATCAATGAAGAGCATGCGGCCGCTTGCTGGATGAATGTGAAGAAGGCTTTGGATGCGGGCGAATTAGCGCTGAAGGAGGTGGCGACCAGTGAGTGAAATTATCAAGCAGCCCTTGCTGGAAGTCAAGGACCTGAAGCAGCACTTTAGCATCAATATGGGCGCCTTTAAGACAAAACCCCTGAAGGCTGTAGACGGCGTTTCCTTCTCCATCAATAAGGGTGAGACCCTGGGCCTTGTAGGTGAGTCCGGCTGTGGTAAGACGACTGTTGGCCGCACTATTCTGCACCTGTATAAGCCCACTGCCGGTGAGATTTGGTACAACGGTAAGAAAATCGAGACCAAGCAGGATATTATGGAGTTCCGCAAGAAGGCTACCATGGTTTTCCAGGATCCCTATTCCTCTTTGAACCCCCGTATGACCGTTGCCGATATTATCGGTGAGCCTTTGGATGTACATAAGCTGTACACCAGCAAGCAGGAGCGCCAGGAGCGCATCCTGGAGCTGATGGGCCATGTTGGCCTTAACTCCGAGCATGCCGCCCGGTACGCCCACGAGTTCTCCGGCGGCCAGCGTCAGCGTATCGGCATTGCCCGTGCGCTGGCAGTTAACCCCGATTTCATCGTCTGCGATGAGCCTGTTTCCGCGCTGGACGTTTCCATCCAGGCTCAGGTTATCAATATGTTTGACGAGCTGCAGGACAAGCTGGGTCTGACCTACCTGTTCATTGCCCACGATTTGCTGGTTGTGCGGCATATTTCCGACAGAATCGCCGTTATGTATCTTGGTAAAATGGTGGAGCTGGCAGATGCCGCAACCATCTATGATCGCCCCCTGCACCCCTATTCCAAGTCTTTGCTGTCTGCTGTGCCTGTGCCGGATCCCAAGATCGCCCGTGCAAATCAGCGCATTATGCTGGAAGGCGATATCCCCAGTCCTCTGAACGCCCCCTCCGGCTGTCCCTTCCGTACTCGCTGCCCCTACGCCACCGAGCAGTGTGCCGCCGAGATGCCCGAATTCAAGGAAGTGGAAAAGGGTCATTTCGTAGCCTGCCACCATGTGGCTGAGGTCAACTGAGACCTCTTGTAACCTTTTTGACAATATGTACAGGGCAGAGGGACTTCAGCTTTGCCCAACGTATTGTAAATAAAAAAACAGTGGACTTATAAAGTCTGCAAAAATTTTTGAAAGGAAGTATCCAATATGAAGAAGATCCTTGCTCTCATGCTGGCTCTTGCTCTGTGTCTTTCTATGGTCGCTTGCGGCGGTGGAAAGAAGACTGAGGCTGGCACCCTGTCCGTTTGCCTGGCTTCCGAGCCTGACACTCTGGACCCCGCACTGAACTCTGCCGTTGACGGCGCTACCATGGTTGCGCACCTGTTCTCTGGCCTGGCCAAGTGGGCTCAGGACAAAGACGGTAAGCTGGTTATCGTGGCTGACTCCGTTACAGAGCTGGTGGAAGGTGTTGCCAATACTGACGGCACCGTTACCTACACCTACACTCTGCGTGATGGCATGAAGTGGTCCGACGGTAAGGACGTTACCGCTGCCGACTTCGTTTTCGCATGGAACCGCGCTGCTTCTCCTACTCTGGCTGCTGACTACTGCTACATGTTTGAAGTAATTAAGGGCTACGCTGAGATGTGGGAAACCCGCGATACCGGCAATAAGGATGCTGATGGCAATCCCATCGAAGAGTTCGTCAACCCCGATGCCAAGCTGGCTGTCGAGGCTGTCGATGCCAAGACCCTGAAGGTTACTCTGAGCAACGCTGTTTCCTACTGGAACGAGCTGTTGGCATTCCCCACCTACTACCCTGTTCGTGAGGATGTTGTTAAGAACGAGAAGTGGGCAACCGATCCTGCTACCTACGTCTGCAATGGTCCTTACACCATGGCTTCGTGGGAGCATGACAGCTTGATCACCCTGAAGAAGAACCCCAACTACATTGATGCTGCTTCCGTCAAGCTGGAGACCCTGAAGTGCTACCTGTCTGACGATGCCAACAACATGCTGACCAACTTTGAGAACGGCGCTTGGCAGATGATCGACGACGTTCCCACCAACGAGATGGCTAACATGGCTTCCAAGTACCCCACCGCTTACCGCGTTGAGGGTCAGATCGGTACCTACTACGTCAACTGGAATGTTAACGAGAACATCCTGCCCGCTACCAGCACTCTGACCGGCGTTGAGGCTGAAAAGGCTAAGGCTGAGATCCGTGCTGCTCTGGGCCTGCTGTACGACCGCAACTACATCTGTAAGGAAATCGGTCAGGCCGGACAGGTTCCCGCTTCTTCCTTCGTTGCTATGGGTATGACTGAGCCCACCGACGGCTCCGAGTTCTACAAGAACGCCGGCTCCAGCGACGATTACATCGGCTACTACGATGTTGCTTCTTCCGCTATTGAGTCTAACTACAACAAGGCTGTTGAGATCCTGAAGAAGTACTACACCTACGATGAGGCAACCAAGAAGTTCACCAACTTCCCCACCCTCACTTACCTGTACAACACCAACGACGGCCACAAGGCTATCGGTGAGTACCTGGCAGGCGCTCTGGCTGCTGTTGGTATCACCATGAAGCTGGAGAACCAGGAGTGGAACACCTTCCTGAACACCCGTAAGAACGGCGACTACTCTGTTGCCCGTAACGGCTGGCTGGCTGACTACAACGATCCTATCTGCTTCCTGGATATGTGGACTACCACTTCCGGTAACAACGACATCCAGTTCGGTAAGGGCGCTCACGCTCAGCTGAAGATGTACAATCTGGATCTGTCTGCACAGGGCTACAATGTTAAGGTTACAAACGGCACCTGGGCTGAGACCTACGACGTTCTGATCGCTACCATCAAGAGCGAGACCAACGCCGCAAAGCGTTATGAGCTGATGCACATTGCTGAGGATATGCTGATGGCTACCGGTTGTGTTACTCCTTTGTACTACTACACCGACATCTTCATGATCTCCGACAATGTGGAAGGCTTCTTCTGCAATCCTCTGGGTTACAAGTACTTCATGTACTGCACCGTTAAGTAATTCCACATTCTAAACTCCAAGGCGGACCTGCTCACGCAGGTCCGCTTTTTGTATAAGCACATCCTCTTCCGGAGAGAGTATCCCAAAGGAATGGGTCTGGGATGGTGAAATGTGACGAAAGCGTGTAAATACACCCCTCAGTCATTTGCTCGTTCCTCACAAATGCCAGCTCCCCTGCAGGGGAGCCTTTTTTACGCATCCTCCTTCTGCCTCCCCTGCAGGGGAGGTGGGCAAAATCTTTGATTTTGCTCGGAGGGGTGTTCTCATTGCCTCCCTTGTCATTCTGTGGGAAGCTTCCCACAGGCAGCGGAGTCGAAGAATCCGTTATCCTTAAGGGAAGTAGATTCTTGGGTTACATTGTAGCGGTCATCAACAGAAAACCCTCTGCTTGACAGATATGCAAATTTAAGGTAGAATCGAGTAAAATACTGTTCTGAACAGGAGGTGCGCTATGGGTAAAAGAATATGGCTGCAGCCGGTGGCAATGGCTTTGGCCTGCGTGCTGCTTTTTGCCGGTTGCGCTGTGGAAAACACCATGGGCACAGGCACTACCGGCAGTCAACCCACCGAGCCCCAGCTTACCATAGAGGACATTCGCACAGCGCAGCTGACGGATGTTCCCAAGGATGATAAAAATTACGATACGGTCAGCTACGTTCTGTATCACAAGCTGATGACCGCAGAGGATACCTTCCATACAACCCAGGCGGTGACCCGAAAGGACGCGGCAGATGCGCTTGGCCGGCTGGCCGGAAAAACCGGGTTAAGCACCCAGCCGGATACGCCCCTGACCCGGGAATATCTGGCGCTGATGCTGTATAAGACGGCAGAGCATCTGGGCTATCCCACTCAAGCAACGGCAGAAGCCTTGAATTATCCCGACGCGGCGCAAATCCACGCCGACTGCAAAACAGCCTTTATCTGGGCAATGGAGCAGGGTCTTCTTCGCGGCTTTGTGGGCAACCAGCTGCTGCCCGATGCTTATGTTTCCCGTCTGCAGCTGGCGCAGGCTCTGGTTGGCTTGCAGTCGCTGAATGCAAAAGACCCGCTGGCCTTGGAGATTTTCCAAAATCAGCCTGTACGGGATACGGTTTCCGTGGTGGTAAATAACCACGAAGCCATCCAAAAGGCAGTGGATGCCGCGGCGAAAAAGTACGGTGCAATCGGTCTGCAGGTGGCGGTTGTGGAAAACGGCACGGTTGTGGACACCTTCGCCTACGGCTGGGCGACAAAGGGTACAGACCCTATGACTGCCGACCATAAAATGCGGGTTGCCTCCCTTTCCAAAATCGCCGTGGGCTTAACGGCACAGGTACTCCGGGAGGAAGGGGTTATTGAGCTGGACGATGAAATCGGTCAGTACTGGGGCATTACGGTGAAAAATTCCAAGTATCCCAACAAGCCTATCACCCTCCGCAGTCTGCTTACCCATACCTCCACCTTAATCAGCTACGGCGATAACGAATCAAGAGATTATAAAAAGGTTTTGGCAAGACTTCAAAACGGCAGCTTTACCGGCGGCGTTCCCGGGGATATTGGCTACTGGTATTACAACAATTACGCCTACGGTGTATTGGGTATGACCCTGGAGCTGGCAGCAAACCGCACCACCGACCAAATCCTGACAGAAAAGCTCTATAAGCCTATGGGCATTGATGCGGCCTTTGGCGCGGGAGATTTGAAAAACACCAATCTGCTGGCGACCCTTTACCGCTACGGCGGAGAGGTTGCCCGTTCTGTGGCAACCCAGAAGGCATCCCACTGCAACACAACTCCCGGTGCTACCGGAAAGTTCTTTGCCGGCGGTCTAACCATCAGCGCAAGGGACTTTGCCAAGCTTATCGGCATGCTGGCCAACGACGGTGTGTATGAGGGCGTGCAGATACTGTCACCGGAATCTGTGGCGCTCATGGAAGCAAAAAGCAGTAAAGCTGTTCCCGACGGCTCTTATCAGGCACTGCCTATGCGTTACAGACCGGGTCTATACGGCACAACAGGAATTTACTTCCATACCGGAAGCGCCTACGGCGTGTATAACGCCGCTACCTACGACCCGGAAACCGGCAACGGCGTGGTGGTCCTGTCCACCGGCGCCAGCGGCTCAAAGGATGCAAACAGCATCTACAAGGTTTGCGCCGAAATCAATCAGGTAATTTACGATATTATGAAATAAAAAATTTGCCCCATTCGGAATAAAAATCTCCGAGTGGGGCAAGCTATGTTCGGACAGAAAAGACGCGTGTTTTCTGTCAAGTGTATCACCGGTACGATACGAAAAAAGCAGATAGGGAAGAGAAGCAATTTGACGAAATCGCCAACGGAACTATCTGCCATACATATTTTTACACCGTAAAGCGGCTGAAATATTCGTACAGCGGCATAAGCTTTTTTAGAAATTCTCCGGCACGCCTGCCCAGTTCCGGCCCAAACAGCGCCGGACTTACCGGCTCTTCTATCACACAGGAGATGTTGCCCCGCCAGGCAAAATAAGGGGCGAGGGCTTTATTTTCCGTTTCCTTCGGGCGCTTATATAGGTCAGCGGTGACGCAGACACCGGTGGACTTTTCGATTTCTGCAATTAAATCCAGAAATTCTTTGGGATTGGCGCTCCACTGCCGGCGCATTTCCTCCAAAACAGCAGTCCGTGGCTTCCAGAAGACAAAGCCGTAGCTGACACCCTCGGGGCAGATTTCAAAATATAAACAGGGATTTTCCGCCCACCAATCCACATCCTTGCGAATACAAATCCACAGGCTTTCTTTATAGGGAAGGGGATGGTGCATCCGGGCGTCCCGATAAATCCGGCTGACCTTACAGAGGTTTCCCGGCGTATCGGAAAAGGGCAGGAACAAATCCTTGCCAAGATCCTTCATTGGTTCATAGAGGTAGTTTACATAATCTTTTTTATGGGCAAGAAACCAATCCCGGTTGTTGTTCATCCGAATGCCCCAAAGAAAATCTATCGTTTCGGGAGAAAAGCCTTCAAACATGGTTTTTTCCTTTCTGTGGTGGGTGTATGATACTGTTATCATACCCTGTTTAAAATAAATTTGCAAGTGCCTTGACTTTTGGTGTATAATGGAACTATATAAAAAATAAGGAGAGTAGTTCCTATGGTATATCGTATGCAAGTGGCAGGTTTGTGGCGTGAGCTGCCCATCTGTCCGGTTTCTGACACCTTATCCATTGCCGGCTTTGTCATTTTCGGTGACCAGGAGTTAACGGTTGCCTGCGCCCGGGAGCTTTTGAAGCGGGCCCCGGAGTATGATTACATCCTCACCGCAGAGGCAAAGGGCATCCCGCTGGGTCACGAAATGGCCCGTCAGTCCGGTGCCGCCAAGTATTTTCTGGCGCGGAAAGCGCCCAAGCTGTATATGTCCGGCGTATTCTCCTCCACCGTAAAGTCCATCACCACCGCCAAGGAGCAGACCTTATATCTGGATGTGGCGGATGCCGACCAGATGAAGGGCAAGAAAATTCTGATTGTGGACGATGTTATCTCCACAGGCGAAAGTCTGGCAGCCCTGGAAGCGCTGGTTGAAAAAGCCGGCGGCATTGTTTCCGGACGTATGGCAATTCTCGCCGAGGGCGACGCCCAGGACAGAAGTGATATTATTTATTTGGAAAAGCTGCCGCTGTTTCATCCCGACGGCACACAAATGTGACAAAGTCTTACACAATTTTACATAGAAAAAAGTCTGAAAACCCTTGCGGCACCGTATGTTTTGCGGTGCCGCTTTGGTTTCCGTTTGGAAGCCCAGAAGAGAAGAAAAGAGAATAGAAGAAAATAGAAGAATAGAGAATAGAAGAATAGAAGAGAGAGGAGAAGAATCCGTACCGGCGTCCCGAAAGCCGAAATTCTCTCTTATGTCATTAAGTTAGGATGTCATCCTGAGCGACCCTGAGCTTGTCGAAGGGGAGTCGAAGGATCCGCTTCCCATAAGGACATACGGAAGAAGACGGATTCTTCGACTCCGCTGCCCTACCGGCAGCTTCGCTCAGAATGACAGTGGTTCTTAACTTAATGGCATTGGCTACGATCTCTCTCCCTATAAAAATATATTTTGTAAAACACGGTGGTTTACAGCGTAAGAATTTTTTGTTATAATATGCTATCATATGCCTGCTTAAACGGCAGGACAGGAGATGAAGGCTTTGGAATATTCCAACACCTACGCAGAAATTAATCTGGATGCCATATTGAAAAATTATGAGGCAATCCAAAATAAGGCCGGCGCGCCGGTAATGGCTGTGGTCAAGGCAGACGCCTACGGTCACGGCGCTGTGGCGGTAGCCAGGTGTCTTCAGGATCGGTGCGGCTTTTTTGGTGTATCCAGTGCCGCCGAGGCTCTGGAGCTGCGCCGGGCAGGAATCAAAAATTCCATTTTAATACTGGGACACACCCCGCCCCAGTGCTTTGGGGCATTGGTGGAGCAGGATATTCGGGTAAGCATCTTCCTCTGGGAGGACGCCCTGGCCCTTTCTCAGGAGGCTGTCCGGCAGAAGAAAACCGCGGCTGTTCATCTGGTTGTGGATACCGGCATGAGCCGTATCGGCTTTCCGGTGACCCGGGAGGCGGCGGATACCTGCGCCAAAATTGCAGCGCTGCCCAACATAAAGGCAGAGGGCTTATTCAGCCATTTTGCCACGGCGGATACCGAGGATTTAACACGGACGAAAAAGCAGGCCGAGCTGTTTAACGCGTTCTGCCAAATGCTTGACGAACGGAATGTGGAAATTCCCATAAAGCATATGGATAACTCCGCCGCCATCATGCACTTTGGCTGTCAGTACCAAATGGTGCGCGCCGGCATCGTTTTATACGGACTGTATCCCAGCGACGCAGTGGACCAGTCAGCTTTGCCTATTACCCCGGCTATGCGCTGGTGCGCCCGGCTGTCCCAGGTGAAAACCTTGCCAGCAGGCTGTCAGATTAGCTATGGCGGCACTTTTCAGACGACGAGACCTACCATAGTAGGCACAGTTTCCGCCGGCTATGCGGACGGCTATCGCCGCAGCCTGTCAAACCGCTTCTATGTGCTGATTAACGGCAAACGCGCCCCCATTCTGGGCAGGGTGTGTATGGATCAGTTTATGGTGGATTTGACGGACATCCCCGGGGCCAAAACCGGCGACCGGGTGGTGCTTATAGGCAAAAGCGGCTCTCAGGAGATTTCCGCCGAGGCTCTGGCAGAGGCCTCCGGCAGCTTCAATTATGAGCAAATTTGCGATTTGAGCCGGCGGGTTGCCCGGGTATATTTCCGAAACGGCGAAGCGGTGGGACACGCCGATTACCTGCTGGGTTGATTTTTATATTTTTTCGTCATTTCCTGTATTTTTTTCTTGCGCAGCGAAAAAAATATCTGTATAATGATGCTATATTTTTTAGAGTAAACGGAGGAAAACAATATGTCCGGTAATGTCCGTCCCGAAACCATGCAGCGTATTACTACCAAAGCCCTTGCCGATGCGTTTATTGCAGAGCAGGTTAAAGAAATTCGCGCCCAGGTGGGCGATAAGAAGGTTCTGCTTGCCCTGTCCGGAGGCGTGGATTCTTCTGTGGTTGCCGCCCTGCTGATTAAGGCAATCGGCAAGCAGCTGACCTGCGTTCATGTTAACCACGGCCTGATGCGCAAGGGCGAGAGCGAAGATGTTGTGAAGGTTTTTGGCCAAGAGCTGGATGCAAACCTGATCTATATCGATGCCACCGACCGCTTTCTGGATTTGCTGGCCGGCGTATCCGATCCCGAGCGTAAGCGTAAGATCATCGGCGCTGAGTTCATTAAGGTTTTCGACGAAGAGGCAGCAAAGCTGGACGGCATTTCCTTCCTTGCTCAGGGTACTATCTACCCCGATATTCTGGAATCCATTAAGGCAAAAGAAAGTGGCAAGCCGGTTAAGTCCCACCATAATGTTGGCGGCTTGCCCGATGATATGGCTATGGAGCTGGTTGAACCTGTCAAGCTGCTTTATAAGGACGAGGTCCGTGTTGTAGGCGAAGCTTTGGGCCTGCCCCACGCAATGGTCTACCGTCAGCCCTTCCCCGGCCCCGGTCTGGGCGTGCGCTGCCTGGGCGCCATTACCCGCGACCGCCTGAATGCCCTTCGTGAGGCCGACGCCATTTTGCGTGAGGAGTTTGACAAGTGCGGTCTTGCCGGGAAGGTGTGGCAGTACTTTATTGCCATTCCCGATATTAAAAGCGTAGGCGTCAAGAATGAGTGCCGTTATGAAGGCTGGCCCGCTATTATTCGTGCCGTCAATACCCGCGATGCTATGACTGCCACCATCGAGGAGATTCCTTACGCAGTACTCCACAAGATCGTTACTCGTATCACCTCCGAAGTGGAAGGCATTAACCGGGTTTTGTATGATCTTACGCCCAAGGGTCCTGGCACAATCGAGTGGGAATAA
>JAFVZT010000015.1 GCA_017508045.1 Oscillospiraceae bacterium
AAATTCCAAATTTTTCGGCTTATCTCAGGCATGGAGTGCATATGGCTGCATAACCCTTTAGACACAAAAAATGTGTCAAAATTTGTGTCAAAACAAAAACTGCACGCTTACGGATCCTATTATAAGCAGAATGTAACACCATATCTGGGGTTAGTCCCATCCCAAAAGGCCGAAATATTACTGTGTCAGAAACTGTGTCAAACAGATTTTAAACGCAGATTTTACCGTATATATGCATTAAAAACCCTCGATTTATCAACAAAATCGAGGGTTTTTACATATTTATTCATCCGCAGAACCAACGAGCGACGGATTAACAGTCCGTAGCTCGTTTTATGCCGTTTTTATGGGGTTATATGGACTTATATGCCACTTCCCTTAGAACCAACGACCTACAGTTATTTACATATGCGCTCTAATTTTGTGGGTAAAAACGCAACATTTTCGCTCTGTTTTCGCAGGTTTTTCCCTATATTTGTGCGTTTTCAAAACCGCGTTTTGCTCAATTTTAAAATTTTCGTGTTTTTTGGACTCTATTTTTACGCTCAATATTCCCCACTTTCTTTTCCAATTCTATTTTAGAGCATGTAAGAAAATGTTATATGGCCTTACCCTTTTTCTGCGATCTTTTCTCCCATAAAAGCCTTTCCTCGTTTGATGTAAAGCATGTTTTCTTGAAACGCGATTTTAACTCTCATATATTATTAACATAGAAGTTCACCACAAAATGAATGAATGAGTGAATTGAACAGCGCTGCAATGAGCCGGACATTGCGGCCGGATGAATGTGCCAAACTTCTAAATAATCTCGAAGGAGGGCTCATATGTCTGACATTATGAATCCCGTGCCAATTCACGAAAAGCTCACTCTGACTGTCAAGGAGGCAGCCGCATACAGCAACATCGGAATGAATCTAATCGATAAGCTGTTGCGTACTCCCAACTGTCCGTTTGTGTTATTCGTGGGCACAAAGAAACTGGTCAAGCGCAAGGAGTTTGAACAGTTCATCAGTAACACATTGTTCCTGAAATAGTTGAAAAAGTGAAACTACTTTAGGAAATGCGTTATTTCTATTGAAAAAAAGGGTCCAATGTGATATACTGCATATGTTGCATTGGCTCTTTTTCTCAATTGAGAAAGGAGTTAATTCATTGGGTAAAAATATAAAAGGCAAAGAATGTGGCAAGGGTATCTTCCAAAGAAAAGACGGATGGTACATAGCAAGATTCGTAGACAAACGCGGAACTCGCCACGAGAAATATTTCAAAACACTTCCGGAGGCAAGGAACTGGCAGGCGGATTCTCAGTACCAGGACCGACACGGTTCCATAGCTGTTCCCGTGAACATGACGGTGGATACCTGGTTTGATTACTGGATCCAAAACATTGTCGGAGACTTAGCCCCGAACACGTTGAGAAATTATCGTGAGCGATACAAGTTCAACATTCAGCCCATCATCGGCAACATGCAGCTAACAGATGTAAAACCCATGCACTGCAAGATCGTTCTCAATCAAATGGACAAGGATTATGCAGGTGCAACGATCCGGCAAACTTACATCTGTATGGGAACCATGTTAAGATCAGCACTGATGAACGACCTGATTCCCAAGCACCCTATGGACGGAGTGCGCTACACCAAGCCGGTGAGAGCCAAAAACGATATCAAGTTCTTAACCATTGAGGAGCAGAAAAAGTTCTTAGAGGTCGCTAAGCGGTCTCACAACTATTATCAATACGCTCTGATCTTGGAAACAGGACTTCGTACCGGAGAATTGATTGGACTGACCTGGGATGCTATCGACTGGAAAAATCGGACACTGACAGTCAACAAGACGCTTGAGTTTCGACACAAGCAAAAAGATTGGCGCGCAGGACCTCCGAAGACACAGCACAGCTACCGAACCATTCCGCTGACCAATTTTGCTTACGAGATCCTGCAGACAGTCTACGAAAACTCCAAGAACCAAAAGAGATCGGAAACCCTCTCTCAGGAACTGGAGTACATCGACAGACACACAGGAGCAAAATCCAAGCTTGTTATGAACGACCTCGTCTTCATCAATTGGAGAACAGGCGAGCCGGCCAAGAACAGTTCCTATGATACCCACCTGTATAAGCTGTGCGATGAGGCAGGCATCAAGAGATTTTGTATGCACGCCCTGCGCCACACTTATGCGACAAGAGCAATTGAAAGCGGAATGCAACCCAAGGTTTTGCAGAAGCTTTTAGGACACGCGAGTATTCAAACCACCATGGATCGATATGTGCACGTCACAAACGATTCTATGTTAAAGGCCGTATCCTTGTTTGAAGAAAGCTCCCCCACCGCTACCGTGTAAAGAGGTGTAAAAAGGTGTATAAAAGGTGTATACGGAAACACCGGGGTTCCGAAAACCATTGCAAATAAAGGACTTTTAAGGAGATAGAAGAAGAAATGAAATTAGGTATCGTAGGATTGCCCAATGTTGGCAAATCTACCCTGTTCAATGCAATCACTAACGCAGGTGTTCCTGCAGACAACTATGCATTTTGCACCATTGACCCCAATGTGGGTGTTGTTTCTGTTCCGGACGAACGGCTGGACTGGTTGGCGCAGCTGCACAACCCCAAAAAGCTGACCCCGGCTGTCATTGAATTTGTAGACATCGCTGGTCTGGTTAAGGGCGCATCCAAGGGCGAAGGTCTGGGCAACAAATTCCTTTCCAATATCCGCACCACCGACGCCATTGTTCATGTTGTCCGGTGCTTTGACGATTCCAACGTCACCCATGTAGAAGGAACAACCGACCCGTTAAGAGATATCGAAATTATCAACCTTGAGTTGGTTATGGCGGATATTGAAATGGTGGAGCGTCGGGTTGATAAGGCGCAAAAGGCTATGAAGGGCGGCGATAAAAAGGCCGCCCGGGAGGCTGAGCTGTTCACGGAGCTTTTGGCACATCTAAATTCCGGCAAGCTGGCCCGCACCTTTGACGGAACAGAAGACGATATGGCTTTGATTGGCACCTCGGACTTATTGACACTGAAAAAGACAATTTATGTTGCCAATCTGGCGGAAAATGAAATTAACGAGCCGGAAAACAACCGTCATTACATGGCTGTGAAAGCTTTGGCGCAGGAGGAAGGCAGTCAGCTAATCCCCATTTGCGCCAAGCTGGAAGCGGATATCGCCGAGCTGGATGACCCGGAAGAAAAGGCAATGTTCATGGAAGAGCTGGGTGTCAACGAATCCGGTCTGGATAAGCTTATTAAAAGCTCCTACGCACTGTTGGGTCTTATTTCCTTCCTTACCGCCGGCAGCGATGAATGCCGGGCATGGACCATTAAAAACGGCACAAAAGCGCCTCAGGCTGCCGGCAAAATCCACACCGACTTTGAGCGCGGTTTTATCCGGGCAGAGGTGATTGCCTTTGAGGATATGAAGGCCTGCGGCACAATGGCAAACGCCAAAGCAAAAGGACTTGTCCGCAGCGAGGGCAAGGAATACGTAATGAAAGACGGCGACATTGTCAACTTCCTGTTTAATGTATAAAGTAGCAGCCGGAGAGATAAGTCTCTCCGGCTTCTCTATATATTCGCATCTTTTTGCGCAGGGGTATCCAAAAGCGCGCCATCCTCATCAAATCGGGAGCCGTGGCACGGACAGTCCCAGCTATGCTCTAATTTATTCCACTTCAGCGCGCAGCCCAAATGGGGGCAGCGTTTTACAGTGGGAGACACATAATCTGCCAAGGTTGTGCCCAAATTGGAGAATAATTGCTTGTGAACCACTGAACGGTTTGGTTGAAATGCTTTAGACAAGGGATTGCTTCTACCCAAAATTTGATCTGTGATAATTTTTGCAGATACCATAGAATTGGTCATGCCCCAGGCATTAAAGCCTGCAGCAACATAGACATCAGGTAAATTCGGGCTATATGCCCCCACATACGGAAGACCGTCCAAGCTCATACAGTCCTGATTTGCCCAGGCATATTTTTCCTTTGCCTCCGGAAAATGCTTCTTTGCATAATCCCGCAAAAAATCAAAACCCCCACCATTTTTTCCGGTACGGTGGTCACCGCCTCCCAACAGCAGCAAATCCCCGTATGGGCGCATATAAATCCCCTGCCCCTCCAATTCCGCCAGCGTTGCGCCGGGATTGGGGGCGTTTTCAAGTGCCAGCACATAGGACCGGTTTTGATAAAGCTTTGTAAAATACCAGCCGTATCGGTTTATGAATGGGAAATGCGTGGTAACCACCACCTGCTCGGCACAAATCGTTCCACCCTCCAGCAGAGCCGTCGTACCCTCCAGCTGAAGAACTCTGGACTGCTCGTATATTTCCAATTCCTCCGCGATACCGTAAATAAACTTAAGGGGATGAAACTGCGCCATTGCGGGATATTTTACGGCAGCTGCTGCCGCCACCGGCAGCCTGGGATTTTCCATATACTCGGCAGAAAATCCAAGTTCTTTAACGGTTTGCACCTCTGCTTTTAATCTATCGGTGTCGGTTACAGTAAACTGAACGGACGGAATTTCTTCATAATCACAGGGGTATTGCAGAGATAGCTCTGAAAATTCTCTTACAGCCGCTAAATTTCCACGCAGATATGCCTGCGCTGTTTCCTTGCCAAACTTTTCAGCCATATCCGTATAAAGAAAATCATGCTGGGCGGTTAATACTGCCGTTGTTTTCCCGGTGATACCGCCGCCAATTCGTTCCGCCTCCACCAGCAAAACCTGTTTGCCCTGCTTTTGTAGGTTGTAGGCGCACAATATGCCGGCCATGCCGCCACCGATAACCAAAACCTGTGTTCGCTTCTGCCCTTGATAAATAGGATAGCGCCGCTTTCTTTTCGTATCCTGCCAAACTGATTGCATAACAGCATCTCCTTTTGGTATATAGCATACCCAAAATATTGAAAAAGCTATCAGCAGAATACAAATAAACATTTCCTGATATGGCAACTATTCAATAAAAAAGAGACAGTCTTTCGACTGTCTCTTATGGTGCGCGAGGCGGGACTTGAACCCGCATGCCCGGAATGAGCACTAGAACCTGAATCTAGCGAGTCTACCAATTCCACCACTCGCGCATATTTGGTTAGTTTCGCTTAACGCTAGAGTATATTACCACGACAGCCCGTCTTTGTCAACTGTTTTTTCGTGGTTTTTTGAAAAAATAAGGACAGCTCAATCCTTATAATACAGCAGGCAGTGGCAGTAGCCTTTATAGCTGGGGTCAGCAATCTGATCCCTGAATTCTTTGCACATACACTTATTGTCTTCGGTACGCTCCAAACGGCAGGGGCAGTAGCCACCGGTGCGCTTTAAGCCGTCACGGATGGTTTTTACCATTTCCTTGTCCTCATTTAACCGAACTGCCACAAAACCACTTCCTTCCCCTGTTATTATAAAAAAAACCACCCGTATGTCAAGACTTGGTGTTCCATTTTGAAATATCTCATGGTATACTAAAGAAAACACTTGGGGAGGTACTTATGGATTTTCTGCCAATTTCCAAAAAAGATATGGCTGCCCGGGGCTGGGAGCAGTGCGATTTTGTATATGTCATTGGCGATGCCTATGTTGACCACCCCTCCTTCGGCCACGCCATCATCAGCCGTGTGCTGGAACACGCCGGCTACAGTGTGGGCATCATCTCCCAACCGGATTGGAAAAACCCCAAATCCATTGATGCTCTGGGAAAGCCCCGATTGGGTTTCCTTGTGTCCGGCGGCAATATGGATTCCATGGTAAATCACTACTCCGTTACCAAGCATCGGCGGAAAAGTGATGCCTTCACCCCCGGCGGTGTCATGGGCAGACGCCCGGATTACGCCACCGTGGTATACTGCAATTTAATCCGCCAGACCTATAAGGACATTCCCATTTTAATCGGCGGCATTGAAGCCAGCTTGCGCCGTCTGGGGCATTACGACTACTGGTCGGAAAGCATGAAACGGTCAATTTTGCTGGATTCGCAAGCTGACCTTTTAATGTACGGTATGGGCGAAAAAAGCATTGTGGAGATTGCCGATGCCTTAAACTCCGGAATGGATGTCAAAGACATTACCTACATTGACGGAACAGTCTTTCGCACCCAAAGCTTAGATGAGAGTATGCCCACCGTTATATTACCCTCTTTTGAAGCTGTAAAGTCCAATCGGCGCACCTATGCCGAAAGCTTTAAAATCCAGTACGACAACTGTGACCCCTTTACCGCCAAGCGCTTGGCAGAACCCTGCGGAAAAGAATTTGTGGTGCAAAACCCACCTCAAAAACCCTTGACTACAGCGGAAATGGACGCTGTTTACGCCCTTGATTACAGCCGCACCTATCATCCCAGCTATGAAAAAGTCGGCGGCGTGCCGGCAATTGAGGAGGTTAAGTTCAGTCTGGTAAGCAACCGGGGCTGCTTTGGCGCTTGCTCTTTCTGCGCGCTGACCTTCCACCAGGGACGCATCATTCAGGTTCGCAGTCATGAATCTATTCTTGCTGAAGCTGAGCAAATGGTTAAAGATAAGGATTTCAAAGGTTATATCCACGATGTAGGCGGTCCTACCGCCAATTTCCGCTTTCCTGCCTGTTCAAAGCAAACCAGCAAGGGCGCGTGTCCACATCGGCAATGTCTGTTTCCTACGCCCTGCAAAAATATCTGCGCTGACCATTCAGACTATATCAGCCTTTTGCGAAAGCTGCGGAAGATACCTGGGGTTAAAAAGGTCTTTGTCCGCAGCGGTATTCGCTTTGATTATCTGCTGGCAGATAAAAAGGACACCTTCTTTAAAGAGCTGGTACAGCACCATATTTCCGGTCAGTTAAAGGTTGCGCCGGAGCATGTTTCAGACGCGGTTTTGCAGCGTATGGGTAAGCCGAGAAATGCGGTATATAACCGGTTTGTGGATAAGTATTTTGCCCTTAACAAGCAATTTGGCATGAAGCAATTTCTTGTGCCATACCTGATGTCCAGCCATCCCGGCTCTACGCTGAAGGAGGCTATTGAGCTTGCCGAGTACATTCGGGAAATGGGTTACAATCCGGAGCAGGTGCAGGATTTCTACCCTACCCCCTCCACCTTGTCAACGGTAATGTATTACACCGGACTTGACCCCAGAACTATGGACAAGGTTTATGTTCCCACAGACCCCCACGAAAAGGCTATGCAGCGGGCGCTGATTCAGTACCGCAATCCCAAAAACTACTACCTTGTAAAAGAGGCGCTTATCAAGGCGCATCGGGAGGATCTGATTGGCGCAGGTCCGAAATGCTTAATTCGAGCCGTCCCGCCCCGTCAAGGCGGTCAGACACCGCCGCCCAAACGACCGATTGCCAAAAAACCGCCTGCAAAACCTGCCGCCAGAAAAAAGCGCAAATAAAAAGCTGAGCCGTACGGGATATTCCCGTACGGCTTTTTGCCGTTCTGTTTTAAAAGCAAATGCATAGAATGTTCCATACATCTGAAATTGAGGTGGTACTATGGAACATACAACCAACAGCATAACCCTTCGAGGAAGTCTAGTGGCGCTTCCTCAGTTTTCCCATGAGAATCACGGAAGAAGCTTTTACCGTTTTACTTTGGAAGTACCACGGCTGTCCGGCGCGGTGGATCTTCTTCCGGTAATCGCAGAGGCGCAGATTGTTGAACGACTTGACCCAACAGCCGGAAGCTTACTTACCGTCACAGGACAAATCCGTTCCCATAACCAGCGTGCAGAGAACGCCCGACATCTGTTGATTTTTGTGTTTGCTACAGACATTGTTGTAGAAGACGGAGAACCCATTAACGATGTCATTGTGGAAGGGCCTTTATGCCGGGAACCAAACTTTCGCCGCACCCCTCTTGGCAGGGAAATCTGTGATGTGATGCTTGCCGTACCCAGAGCATTCCACAGAGCAGATTACTTACCCTGTATTTTGTGGGGACGCACCGCCCAGGAGGTTTCCCAATGCCACACAAGGGACTGCATCCGCATCTACGGAAGACTGCAAAGCCGGATTTACACAAAGCTTTTGGAAAGCGGCCCGGAGGAACGCACCGCTTACGAAATATCCGCCTTAACTGCAGACATTTTACAAGAGGAGATTTAATAAAGCGCAGATAACAACACCCACAGCGGTCGGCAGCGCAAATGCCGCCGCTGTATTTTTTATGGAGTGGGTCTCCCGATAAACGGTCATTAAGGTTGTAGCGCAGGGCCAGTGGAACAAGGTAAACACCATTGTACACACCGCCATTTTCCATGTAAACCAATTCTGCAAAAGCTGTTGGCCCAAACCGGAGGTCCCCTGCAGACTGGTTCGGGTGATCGCCATTAAAATCACCGGTATCAGCAGCTCGTTTGCCGGTAAGGAAAAAACAAAGGCAAGCAAAATAATCCCGTTCATGCCCAAAAGCAGTCCCGCCGGGTCTAATAAAGCCGCTAACTTATCCAGAGCGGAGGTATTTGTAAAAATCCATAAAAGCATGCCCGCCGGAGCTGCCACATATAAGGCTCTTAGTGCCACAAAAAGGCTTCTGTCCAGCAAAGAGCGTACCAGTATCTGCCCAAGCCGGGGGCGGCGGAAGGGCGGCAATTCCATAATGAAGGTGCTGTCCTGACCCCGTAAAACGGTTTTGTTCAGAAAAGCTGTAATTGCCATCGCTCCCACTACCCCCAAAGCCACGCATAGAGCCACCACCAACGCAGTACCGGCATCCGGAAAGAATAAACCGCCCAGCAAAATCAGGGCAGGAAATCTTCCGTTGCAGGGCACCATGGCATTGGTAAGGATGGCGCTCAAGCGTTCCCGTGGGGAACGGATAATTCGGCAGCCCATGACACCGACAGCATTGCACCCCAAACCCATACACAAGGTCAATGCCTGTTTGCCGCAGCCGCCGCAGCGGGCCATGGCAGGGTCTAAAAGAAATGCCATTCTGGGCAAATAGCCGATATCCTCCAGAATTGTAAACAAAGGAAAAAAAATTGCCATAGGCGGCAGCATAACACAAATTACCCGGGCGCAGGTGGCATAAATTCCGTCAACAAGTACCCCACTTAACCACCAGGGCAATCCGGAAAGTGCATTGGTAAGAAGCGCATATAGGGCATCTGCCCCTCTCTCCAACAGCATAGAGGGGTAATTTGCACCCCAAACCGTGAGCCACACAATCCCCAATAAAATCAGAAACAAAAAGGGAACGCCAAACCGTCGGCTTACCAATAAGCGATCGATTTTCCGCTGAAAATTCCAGCCGTCCTGCCCATCCCGGCTTACACAGGCTCTGGCAATTCGTTCTGCCTCCTCTATGGGATCTGAAGCGGTGGGGGTTCTTAACTTTTGCTCTTGTCCTGCCGTTTTTTGAATTGCCTGCAAAAGTGTTTCCAGTCCTGTCCTCTGCCCCGCTGCCGTTAATACAACCGGTGCGTCCAGGCAGCGGGACAATCGCTTTGCATTTACGGATAGTCCGTGGCGATTGGCTTCATCCATTAAATTTACGCACACAACAACGCATTTGCAGCATTGTAATATCTGCAAAGCAAGAATCAAACTGCGCTCTAAACAGCTTCCGTCGCAGACCACCACCGTGCAATCTGCTCTGTCTGCCCGGATATACTCCCCGGCAATCTGCTCATCGGCAGAGCTTCCCTTCAGGGAGTATGTACCCGGTAAATCAATAAAGGTGTATTCTATGTTCTGTCTGCGCAGTTGCCCTTGGGCAACCCCCACCGTTTTCCCCGGCCAGTTTCCCGTATGCTGATGCAGACCGGTAAGGGTATTAAACAAAGTGCTTTTTCCCACATTGGGATTGCCTGCCAAGGCAACCGTTATCTTTTGTTCCCCGGAACTTTCCATCAGCAACGAACCTTTATATGCTTCATATCCCGGGTGCGAAGCGCCAAAACTGTACCCCGAAATTCCAATGCCGTTACACTGCCTCCCGGCGTCCGGTATCGACAGCAAACCTGTGTTCCCGGTACAAGGCCAAATTCTGCCATACGCTTACAAAGTGTTTGATGGGTATTGATACCGGTAACAATCCCTTTTTGTCCAAGACACAGGGTATCCAGACTTTTTTCCATTTCCAGACCCTCCTTACACCACAATTGTCTATCCCATCATATCCCGAAAGTGCTGTTTTTGTGTCACGGAAAAAGCGCTTTTCTTTGGGAGAATTTTGTGATAATATAAAGAAAAAAGGAGGCGTGCCATGAAACAAAAGGTAAAGGCAATTATTGAAATATTAAAGCGCCAATACCCCCAGGCCTTGTGCGCTTTGCAATATGAGAAGGATTACGAGCTGATGATTGCCGTGCGTCTGTCCGCCCAATGCACCGATGCCCGGGTAAATATGGTCACCCCGGCTCTGTTTGAAGCATATCCCACACTGGAAAGCCTTGCCGAAGCAAACATCTCCGATATAGAGCGCTACATTCACTCCTGCGGTTTTTACCGGCAAAAGGCAAAGGATATCGTCCTTGCCTGTCAAATGCTTTTACAGCGCTTTGGCGGTAAGGTTCCCGGCACAATGGAAGAGCTGCTGTCCTTACCGGGGGTAGGCAGGAAAACTGCCAATTTGCTGTTGGGAGATATTTTCAAAAAGCCCGGCAGCGTCGTGTGCGATACCCACTGTATCCGCATCTGCGGCAGATTGGGGTTGTCGGAGGGAAAAGATCCGGAAAAGGTGGAAAAGCAGCTGCGCTCTATTTTGCCGCCGGAGGAAAGCTCCGACTTTTGCCACCGGATTGTACTGTTCGGTCGGGATACCTGTATTGCCCGAAATCCCAAGTGCAGCGAGTGCCCCTTGTCTGCTTTGTGCAAGGAAGTTTAACGCATATACCCCTCCTCGTCACCATAAAATGGGGACAAGGAGGGGATTTTTTTGTCCAAAAAGCTTCCAATATTTTACAGTGCCCTTATGCTGACCGGAGTTAATCTGCTCCTGAGATTGGTTTCCACCTCCTTTCAGGTATACATATCCGGACAAATCGGAGCTGCAGGCGTTGGGCTTTTGCAGCTGGTACTGTCTGTAGGCAGTCTCGCTATGACTGCCGGAATTGCCGGGATTCGCACCACTACTATGTATCTGACTGCTGAAGAGCTGGGACATAAGCGTCCGCAAAGCATCAACTGGGTATTGTCCAGTTGCTTTTTATACAGTATCCTCTGCAGCGGTGCTGTGGCTGCTTTGCTATACTCTTTTGCGCCTTTTTTAGCTGAAAGCTGGATTGGCGATGTGCGTACTGTAGAAGCAGTCCGCCTGTATGCCTGCTTTCTGCCGGTGACCTGCTTAACCGGCGTTATGACAGGCTATTTTACTGCCGCCAACCGGATCGGAACTTTGGCGGCGGTAGAGGTTGCCGAGCAGGGAGTTTCCATGGTAATTACCATGTCTTTTTTGCATTTCTGGGCGAAAAGCGACCCGGCAAGAGCCTGCCAGAGTATCATTTTCGGCAGTGGGATCAGCAGCTGTTTAGCCCTATGCTGTTTGGTAGTCCTGCGCCTTCGAGAAAACCAAAAAGTAACTGCCAAAATATCCGTTAGACGCCGCCTTATCAACACCGCCGTTCCTCTTGCTCTGGCGGACAATCTTAAGGCAGGGATTTCCACAACGGAAAACCTTATGGTCCCCAAACGCCTGGCACTGTTTCCCGGTGTAGGAAATCCCCTTGCTGCCTTTGGTATGGTATGCGGTATGGTTTTCCCAATTTTAATGTTTCCGGCAGCAATTCTGTTCGGTCTTGCGGAGCTTTTGATACCGGAGCTTGCGCGGTGCGCCGCCGCCAACAGCCACAGGCGCATACGGTACTTGGTCAAACGCAGTCTTAGAGTTTCCATGCTATATGGCTGCTTATTTTGCGGATTGGAATTGCTGCTGTCCCGGGAACTGTGTCAGGCGCTTTACGGAAGCAGCGAGGCCGGAACTTATTTATGGCTTTATGCCATGCTAATTCCCATGCTCTACTGTGATGCCATCACCGATGCCATGACCAAGGGGCTGGGACAGCAAAAGGCCTGCGTCCGCTACAATATTATTACATCGGCTATGGATGTGGTCTTTCTGTACTTGCTGCTTCCAAAATACGGGATGATTGGCTACTTTTTCAGTTTTCTCGTAACGCATCTTATCAATTTTATACTCAGCCTGCGCAGACTCTTGAAAATTACCGGAAAGCTTATTGCGCCCGCCCTACCCATATTTACCGCCATTTCCACCGCCTGTGCAATCTTCCTTGCAAGCCATATTTATCAGCCGGCGTTACGGGCATGCGCCTTTGTTGTCATTTTTACATGCCTTTTGTTTTTACTCCGGGTGTTGGATAAAGAAGATATTGCGTGGATTAAAGGCTTAATTCTTAAAAATCAAAGGAGCAATTGATACCATGCGCTTTCTGTGTTATAATGGGTACAAAGGATGTGAAAAGATGGAGCTTTTATTTACCGACAAGGATATTGTTGCGTGCATTAAGCCTGTGGGACTGGATTCGGAAACGGAAATGCCCAATCGGCTGAAAGAACAATTGCCGGGTGAAATCTTTACGGTACATCGTCTGGATAAAAATGTAGGCGGTGTTATGATTTTTGCCCGAAATAAAGCCTCTGCCGCCTCTCTGTCTGTATTGATCCAACAAGGACAGATGATTAAAGAGTATGTAGCCCTGACACATGGCTGCGTGCCCCAGTCCGGGGATTGGGAGGATTTGCTTTTTAAAGACAGTCGCAGAAATAAGGTTTTTGTTGTCGATAAACAGCGCGCCGGTGTGAAGGCCGCCCGGTTGGAATTTACCCGACTTGAAGTAACAGAAGATACCTCACTTGTCCGCATCCGTCTGCACACCGGACGAAGCCATCAAATACGGGTGCAATTTGCCTCCCGGGGATTTCCTTTGGTGGGCGACCATAAATACGGAGCGCGGGATGCCTGCGCTGCTCCCATGCTGTATTCCTGCTGTATCACATTTCCGTATAAGGGCGTAACGCAAAAATTTGAACACTATCCCCAATGGCTGCAACCGTAATTTTCTCCTGTTACAATTGGACTGTTGCACAATTCTGAAATCATACAAATGGAGAATAAAAAAATGGAACTGGAGCAATTTGATTTAAAATTTAACTTTGGCTGCGCCTCCTGCGGCTATAAAAACAAACCCGAAAACGCACCCCTTGGCACGATCCCCGTCAGCCGTGTCATTGACAAATTAGATGCGCTTTTTTCCCGCAATGATATGACCGAAGCCGGTAAGCTTTTGGATTATTGGCGTAGGGAGGCCGTATCTCTCCGGGACAAGCGGGGTGAACTAACCATTGTCAGCGAGCAAATGGGATATTTCCGCAAAACCGGAGAAGAAGAAAAAGCCATGGAATCCGTTAGCCGGGGACTGGAACTGATTGAAATGCTGAATGCTGCCGATTCCGTTCCCTCCGCCACCATATTTTTAAATGCGGCTACCACCCTCAAAGCCTTTGGAAAGGCAGAAAAGGCCTTGCCGCTTTATGCAAAGACCCAGCAAATTTATACCGACAATCTGGAAGAAAACGATCTGCTGTTTGCCGGGTTTTACAATAATTACGGTCTTGCCTTAGTTGATTTAAATCGGTATGAGGAGGCAGAAACCGCCTACCGGAAAGCATTGGAAATTGTACTCAATGACCCGAAGGGCCGGTTGGACGGGGCTGTTACCTATTTAAATATGGCCCATCTATATGAGGTGTGGGATGATAAAACCGCCGCCGATATTAAGCTTTGCCTGAAAAACGCCAAGGAAATATTGGAGGATGAAAGCATCCCAAGAAACGGCTATTATGCCTTTGTACTTTCCAAGTGCGCCCCCACATACCGTCATTTCGGCAAAATAGATGCAGCAGAAAATATGGAACATTTGTCAGAGGAAATATATGAACGGAATTGAATTGGCTAAAAAATATTATGAAGCCTACGGAATTGCCATGCTGGAGGAGCAGTTCGGTAATGTTTCAGACCGGATTGCCATAGGCCTGGTGGGAGAAGGCTCTGAGTGCCTGGGTTACGACGATGCGTTTTCTCAGGATCACGATTTTGAACCAGGGTTTTGCCTGTGGATTACCGCCGCGGATGAGCGGAAATTTGGCTTCAAGCTGGAACGGGCATATACAAAACTGCCGAAAACCTTTTTGGGCTATACCCGATCCCCTTTGTCGCCGGTTGGTGGCAATCGCCATGGTGTTCTGGTTATCGAAGATTTTTACCGGAAATTTCTGGGAACGGAAGGCGTGCCGGAAACCTTTGCGCAATGGTTTTCCATTCCCTCTGCCACCTTGCGCGCTGCGGTAAGCGGACAGGTTTGGAAGGATGATTTGGGCGCTTTTTCTGCTGTCCGTGAAGCCTTGCAAAAAGGTTATCCCAGAGATGTGCAGTTAAAAAAACTGGCTGCCCACACCATTATGATGAATCAGTCCGGTCAGTACAATTTGGAGCGTTGTCTTGCCAGGGGAGAAATCGGCGCTGCCCAGCTTTGCACCGCAGAATTTGTCCGCCACGCCATCTCCGCCGTATACCTTTTAAACAATGTATATGAGCCGTTTTACAAATGGGCTTACCGGGGCATGCGGGAGCTTCCCGTTTTGTCCGAATTGGAGGAGTTGCTCACCGCCCTGCCTGTCGCTGATGATAAACCTGCTCTTGTAGAACAGATTGCCGTTGCCTTTGCCAGAGAATTTTGCAATCAGGGTATTTCCGACTCTCCAAGCAACGCCCTGTGTACCCACGCATATGCAATCACCAATAAAATTCAGGACGTACATATTCGCAATATGCACGTTATGGAAGGAATATAAATTCTGCCGATCCACCACAAAGTACCCCCTGTCAAGCAGACAGGGGGTACTTCATAATCTATAAACAAGCTTCTTATCAATTTAAAACTGGCTGACAAGCTCCGTCAGTTCCTTGCGCATTTTGGGACGCAGGGGATCAGACTCTTTAGCATAACCAATGGCAATCACCAGGCGCACCGCACCGTCCAGATTGCATATGGTGCGAATCTTTTGGTCATCAAACCATCCAAGCATACAGCTCCCCAGGCCTTGATTGGTAGCTTCCAATATAATGTGGGCTGCCGCAATCCCGATATCCATAGAGCGATAGTCGTTGCCCATCGTCTTGGAACCGGCTGCCGCACGCTCACTGTAGGGCATTTCCGAAATAACCAGCATCACCGGTACATCGGCAGCAAAGGGGTTCTTGCCCATAGTCATAGTTGTTTGCGCTACTTGCCTTGCCGTTTCTCCCCGGCAAACCGAAAAATGATACGGCTGAGCGTTGCAGGCAGACGGTGACAGACGGGCTGTGTTCAAAATTGCTGCTAGCTTTTCCTCCTCCACCCCTCGGGTGCTGTCAAAGCTTCTGCAGGATTGGCGCTGCTGTACTAGCTGGGTAAAATTCATATTCCTTTCCTCCATACATTGTTTGTATTTTTCCTTGGCTTTTTGTCAGGCTTCTGATATGATGTTAAATGGAAGGTGGTCAACCTTATGGTATATGAAAATATAGTAGCCGGCAGATTCCTTGCCCGCCCCAACCGGTTTATTGCCCACGTGGAAATTGATGGAACTATAGAAGTCTGTCACGTAAAAAATACGGGCAGGTGTCGGGAGCTTTTAGTTCCTGATGCGCAGGTTTGGTGCCAAAAAAGCAACAATCCCAACCGCAAAACAAAATACGATTTAATTTCTGTCTTAAAGGGCAACCGGCTTATCAATATGGATTCCCAAGCCCCCAATGCTGCAGCAAAAATGTGGCTCGCTTCCGGCGGACTGGGAGAAATCCAAAACCTCAAAGCAGAATCTGTTTATGCAGACTCCCGCTTCGACTTTTCCTTTACAAAAGACGGCAAACTGTGCTTTTTGGAGGTAAAGGGCGTAACCCTGGAAGAAAACGGCATTTGCGCTTTTCCGGATGCGCCCACCCTGCGGGGTACAAAGCATCTGCAGGGTCTTACCCAAGCGGTCAAACAGGGGTATGGTGCCTATGCGCTGTTTGTTGTACAAATGTCGGATGTAGACTATCTTCACCCCAATGATGCAACCGACCCGGTTTTTGGCACCGCTTTACGCCAAGCCGCCGCTGCAGGCGTACAGATACTGGCTATGGACTGTCAGGTAACTCCCGAAAGTATGGTTATTAAAAATACTGTGGATGTACGGCTATAGTGTTTGCAAAAGGGCCTCCAATTGGGCTATGCTTTCAATTTCATAATCGGGAATAATGTCCGGATTTGCATTTTTGTGGGTAGGATTAACCCAGCAGGTGGCAATTCCGGCATTTTTTCCGCCTAAAATATCCGAGGTCAGACTGTCTCCCACAATCATGGCGCAACCGGGGTCAAAGGCATCGATTTTTTCAAAACACCTTTGAAAATACTCCTTTGACGGCTTCGTTGCGCCCATTTCCTGTGAAATGAAAATATTTTGAAAATACGGCGCGATTTTCGCGCTTTCCAGCCGGGATTTTTGTACATAGGTGTTGCCGTTGCTGACAAGATACAGTAAGTACTTCTTAGAAAGCTGCTTCAGCGCTTCCTCCGCGCCGGGGAGAAAATAATGTCCCTGACCCAGATTTTTTGTATAGCAAACGGCACATTCACCGGAATCAGCTTCCAAGCCAAGCTCTTTAAACAGTACATCAAATCGCCCGGTAAGCACCTGCTCCCGGGTGATTTCCCGACGCTCCAGCGCCTCCCAATGCAGCTTGTTAATATAGCTGTACCGGGTACAAACCTCCGGTGTAGGGTCAACTCCAAAAAAAGCCAGGGTCTTTCGGATGGCTACCTGCTCGGCCTTCCTAAAATCCAAAATTGTATCATCCAAATCCAAAAACAAATATTTAACCATGCCTGCGTCTCCTGTTAATTTCGTTGGATAAGGCAGCAAACCCGGCAATATCCAGGGTTTCACCCCGAACATCCGAAGCAAAACCGCAGGCAGCAATAACCTCCCCTGCCCCGGCCTTGCCCAATTCCGGAAAACCGGCGGCCAAGCCGTTTTGCAGGGTTTTTCTCCGCATAGCAAAGCTTGCCCGGACAGTGCGGAAGAAAAGCTCCTCGCTGTCAATCTGCCAAGGTCTTTCCTTGCGCACCCGCAGACATATCACCGCAGAGGTGACCTTAGGCTGTGGCAAGAAGCAACCGGCAGGCACATCAAACAGCAGTTCCGGCTGGGCATAATATTGGCAAAAAACCGTAAAGGCGCTGTAATCTGCCGTTCCCGGTTTTGCCGCAATCCGCTGTGCCACTTCCTTTTGCACCATAACGGTAACGCTGTCGAAGCACTCCGCCTCCAATAAAGCCGTTAAAATATCCGATGTGATATAGTAGGGCAAATTGGCGCAGGCCATAGGCCGCAGACCGGAAAATTTCTCCGCCACCAAAGCCGGAATATCCAGCTTTAATACATCGTTCCAGATAATTTCCAAATTGGAAAATTCCCCTACCGTCATCTCCAATATGGGTTTTAAGCGCGTATCCAACTCCACCGCGCAGACCTTTCCTGCCCGAAGACAAAGCTGCTGGGTCAGCGGACCGATGCCCGGTCCGATTTCCAAAACGCCTGCGGCTTCATCCACACCGGCATCCTCTGCAATGCGCTCCGGAACCCATTGGGCAATGAGAAAATTCTGTCCCTTTGCCTTGGAAAAATGGAAACCATACTGGTTTAGCAGTGGTTTCATAACCTGAATATTACACACATCAAACACAAAATCGCCTTCCTCCCGCACTGTAGCTGCATTTTCAGCTATTATAACAGGAAAAAGGCGATTTTTCAATATTAGCTTAGAAAGTAAACCGTACAGTTTCTGCGGCCAAATTGGAAGCAAGCTTCTCTGGAGGGGAAATACAAATCCAGGCGGTCACCCTTAATGCCACCGCCACAGTCCTCTGCTGTTGCAACGCCGTAGACATATTTCCCGTCATTGGACACAATAAACATCTGCGTCCCATAAGGAATTACCTTGGGATCTACCGCAACCGTGCCAATGCGCACAGTTGTTCCGGTGGCGGTAATCATATTGCAGCCCGGGTCATTGTGAGAGTAGGCAGTTGCTCTGAATTGCTCTACCCGATCGAAGGTCAGTATCTCCCCGGCTGCGGTAACAAGCACGCCGTCTCCTATGGCAGGCTTTTGGGATTGGGGGTCTTCCTTTTCTCCGGTGCCTCTTAGAATTATGCGGTCCTGCTGCTGTACTGCCACATATTCCGAGGTCACCTCGTGGCTGGTCTGCAAATAGTTGACATAGACCACATCCGCAGTCTTAACCATCTGTCCGTTTGTTCCTTCAGTCAGCACCTGTTCCTGACCAACCGCCAGAGTGGGGTCATCGCAGACAATAGTTTTAAAGGGGATTTCCTCTGTATAGGTCTGCTGCATTTGCACAACGCAATCCACCTTTATCTCCATACCGTCATAGGTTTCCGTATCCAAGGGTAAGGATACGATAAAATTTCCGTCACAGGGTATGTCCAATCGGTTTAACAGGTCACCCACAGGCTCGCCGTAGCTTCCGGTGCTGATCAGATCGCCGCAATAGTTCACCGTAACTTCCTGATTGCGCTGAAGGGTTATTTTCCAAATACCGTCACCGGGTTGGGTGGTGTACCGGTCCTCACTGCCTAAAACAACTCCGGCCTTGCTCAGTGCAAACCTCGGACTTTTAACCAATACGGTAACCACCTGAGACCGGTCACCGTCAGTAATCACATATGTAGTCTTTTGAAATACGCCAGCTGCCAATATCGCCAATAAAATTAACAAAGGCAGCACAATGGCAGCTATGTAGATGGGCAGCTTCTTTTTCTCAGCAAAAAATGCTTTTATTGCTTGCATAGAAACATCTCCTTTCATAAGATGCTTTACGCAGTATACAAATTCAACTGCGATTATATTTTAATATTTTTTCTTAAAAAAGTCAAATCTTAACCAAATTATCGTTATAATTCCAACTATTTTCTGCGTTGTTTTATGTAAACCTATAAATATACAAGCAGGTTCTTATGTCATAAAAGTAAAAATCGGCACAGCATATATTGTAAATCCTGTCGAAACGCATAATTTATTTGAACTTATTATGAATTTCCATGTGTGAATGTTATGGTAAACCGCTTTCTGCTTTTTTGCGCTTTATCCGTCCGCAGGGATTGACACAAGTATCAAATTATGCTATATTTTTTAGAAAAGCAATGAAGAAGACACGCGTTTTCGACAGCTGCCCAGAGAGGAGTCGGTCGGTGCAAGACTCTGTAGCCTGCGGAAACGATACCACTTCCGAGCCGAAGGGTGGAAATATCCTTCCGGGTGCGCCCGTTAAAGCGTCAATGAGTGGCGGACTTGTCCGCAACCAGGGTGGAACCGTGGAATACAGTAAATATTATGTATCCCACCCCTGATTATGTCAGGGGTGGGATTTTACTTTTGCAGGCACCTACCCCAATTATTTAAGGAGGAATCGCTATGTCTGAAGAAAATCTGTACACCTTTGAAAACCCGGAATACCGCAAAACCTACTGGCATACCTGCTCCCATATTATGGCGCAGGCTGTCAAGCGTCTGTGGCCTGAGGTTCTGCTGGCAATCGGCCCTGCCATTGACGAGGGCTGGTACTATGACTTTGATGCCCCCTTCTCCTTTACCCCCGAGCATTTGGAGAAAATTGAAGCAGAAATGAAGAAAATCTGCAAGGAGCGTATCCGTCTGGAACGCAGTGAAAAGCCCAGAGCTGACGCCCTTGCATTTATGCACAGTGAGCCCTACAAGGTGGAGCTGATTGAAGATTTGCCCGTCGACGCCGTCATCTCCTTCTATACCCAGGGGGAATTTACCGACCTGTGCGCCGGTCCGCACCTTGACCACACCGGCAGAGTTAAACACAACGGCTTTAAGCTGACCAAATCCTGCGGCGCTTACTGGCGCGGTGACTCTAACCGCAAAATGCTGCAGCGTATCTACGGCATCGGCTTCCCCAGCAAGGAAGAGCTGGATGCTTATTTGGAAAAGCAGGCTGAGGCGCTTAAGCGTGACCACAACAAGCTCGGCCGTGAGCTGGAATTTTTCACCACTGTGGAAGAAATCGGTCAGGGTCTGCCCATTTTGCTGCCTAAGGGCGCAAGAGTTATCCAGACCCTCCAGCGTTGGATTGAAGACGAAGAGCAAAAGCGGGGTTACCTTCTGACCAAGACCCCCTTAATGGCAAAGTCTGACCTGTACAAAATCTCCGGTCACTGGGATCACTATCTGGACGGCATGTTCGTTCTGGGTGATCCCACCGACGAAACCAAGGAGTGCTTTGCCCTGCGTCCCATGACCTGTCCTTTCCAGTATCAGGTTTATTTAAACCGCGCCCGTTCCTACCGTGACCTGCCTATGCGTTTAGGCGAAACCTCCACCTTGTTCCGTAATGAGGACTCAGGCGAAATGCACGGTCTTATCCGCGTTCGTCAGTTCACCATTTCCGAGGGTCACCTGGTACTTCGCCCCGACCAGCTGGAAGAAGAGTTTAAAGGCTGCTTAGAGCTTGCCAAGTATGTGCTGGACACTGTGGGCATGCTGGAAAACTGTTCCTTCCGCTTCAGTCAGTGGGACCCCGCCCGCGCCGGCATTAAATACGAAGGCACTGCCGAGCAGTGGGAAGAAGCGCAAAGCGTTATGAAAACCATTCTGGACAATCTGGGTCTGGAATACGAAATCGGTATTGACGAGGCCGCATTCTACGGTCCTAAGCTGGATATTCAGTACAAGAACGTATTCGGCAAGGAAGACACTATCGTTACCATCCAGATTGATATGCTTTTGGCACAAAAGTTCGGCATGGAATACACCGATGCCGACGGTCAGAAAAAGACTCCCTATATCATCCACCGCACCTCTTTGGGCTGCTATGAGCGCACCCTGGCATACCTCATTGAACGGTATGCCGGCGCGCTGCCTCTGTGGATGATGCCCACACAGGTTCGTGTCATGCCCATTACCGACCGGGCGCACCAGTACTGTAAGGATTTGGTGCAGCAGCTGGAAAATACCGGCATCCATACAGAGGGCGACTATCGCAGCGAAAAGCTGGGCTACAAAATCCGGGAAGCACAGCTGCAGAAAATCCCCTATATGCTGGTGGTCGGCGACCGGGATATGGAAAACGGCACTGTCTCCGTCCGTACCCGTAAGGGCGATGATTTAGGCGCTATGACCCCGGCAGAATTTACTGCCAAATGCCTTATGGAAATCGCCACTAAGAGTAAAGAAATTTAAAGACATAAGTGGCTGTCTCACTTTTCATAGTGAGGCAGCCACTTTATTGTATTAAAAAGAACGGTACCGCAAAAACAAAGCTAATAGGAATTGTCAATACTGCAATGTGATGTCGCTTTTTCGACCAAATTCAACAATCGCAAGGAAAACATTGATTTTAAAAAAGTCTTTACAAATTGTCTATTCTTTTATATAATTAGCGAGGATATCGATGAGTGAATATATGAGGCTTAAAGGTGTTAACTGTGTCTGTTATTCCATACATAATGCGGGGCACTATATCTATACCTTTGATTAGTTTTTGGCTGTGTGCCGATTTTAGAATCGCCGCCATCTTCATTTAAAAACGAAAGTTATTTGCTCTCCGAGTTGGAGTACTTTGCAAAAGCATCAAAACGTATTGAATTAAAATTAATATAGGAGGACAAAAATGAAAATTACAGACGTACGCACAATGATTTTAAGACAGAACAAGATCGAAATGATTGGTGACGGCAGTCAGGACACTGTTGTTATCGTTGTTGAGACCGACGCGGGTATCTGCGGTGTTGGTGAGGTTGACTCAGCACCCTACGTTGTTAAAACAATAATCGACACTCCCGCCTCACATATGGCTTGTATGGGTCTTAAAGAAATCCTTATCGGCGAGGATCCTCTCGACGTTGAACGTCTTTGGCGCAAAATGTACGATAAGAGCATCTACTACGGTCGCCGCAGCGCCGTTATCCACGCTATGAGTGGTATTGACATCGCGCTTTGGGATATTATCGGTAAATACTACAACGTTCCTACCGCAAAGGCTCTTGGCGGCAGCTATCGCGACAAAATTCAAGCATACTGCTCTGTTCTTATGCCCGAAACCGAGGATGAAGTATTCCGCCTTGTTGAAAGCCATCAGGGTAAAGGCTATAAGGGCTTCAAGTTTGGCTGGGGCGGTCTCGGTCAAAGCTTTGAAAAGGATATAAAACTTGTAAAAGCTGCAAGAAAAGCAATCGGCGACGACGCCCATCTTATGATTGATATTGCTATGCGCTGGACCGACGTTAAGGGCGCTATCAATACCGCAAAGGCATTCGAAGAACAAAACGTGTTCTGGATTGAAGAGCCGTTCCATCCGGATAACCTCGAGGGTTATGCACGTATCAACAAGTCAACCACCTGCCATATCTCAGGCGGTGAGGAAATCGGTACAATCCACGAGTTTCGTGAGCTTCTCAGCCGCGGCTGTGTCGACATTGTTCAGCCTGACCTCAGCCGTTGCGGTGGTCTTACTGTTGCAAGAAAACTCATTGATCTTGCAGAAGCATATAACACAATCATCATTCCTCACGCATTCAAAACAAATATTCTTATGTCGGCAACGCTTCAGTATATCGCAACGCTTCCAAACGTTTGGTATCAGGAATTCTGTGAGCAGGATACAATTCTTCGCAAAACTCTTACATCCCCCTTGTTTAGTATCGATCCCGAAGGCTTTGTTCACATTCCTCAGACCCCCGGTATCGGTATAACCCTTAATCAGAATGCGGTAGAAAGGTTTATAGTAGGCTAATGAAACTTACAAAAGATTTTCGTATGGTAGCAGTTACTGTCACACCCTTTGACAGTGACGAAAACCCACTTATTGATGAGATAAAAAAACAAACCGAGCAAATTTGCTTGTCAGAGGCTGATGCGATTTTACCCATTGCATCAACAGGCGACTATGTAAAATTGGATCTTGACGAAAGACTTCAGGTATTTGCGGCTGTAGCCGAAGCCAACCGCGGCAGAAAAAAACTTATTGCAAGTGCGTGCGATACCTCTGCAACAAGAGTTTTAAAGACAATCAATGCTGTTAAAAAGATGGGTTATGATGCCTGTCTTGTCTGTCCTCCGTACTATTATCCGCTTACGCAGGATGCGGTCTATGACTTTTTCAAAACCGTTTGTGAAGGCGCGGGTGACTTTGCCGTTATCGGCTATCACGTTCCGTTTTTTACAACGGGTATTGAAATTCCCACCTTTGAAAAACTGCTTGATTTCCCTAACTTTGTAGGCATGAAGGATTCGTCAGCGGTTATGAAGCGCATTTCGCACCTTTGCGAGATTGTAAAGGCAAAGCGCCCTGATTTTGCTATGTTCACCGGCACCGATGACTGCCTTTTCCCCGCACTTTGTGCAGGTTGCTTTGGCTCAATGACGGCGCTTGGAGCAATAATGCCCACGCAAATCCGCGCAATCTACAATGCATTCGATGCACAAGATATTAAAACGGCTATGGAAATCAACCACAGCATTTTGCCAATCATTCGCCAGTGTGACTCGCTTACTTTCCCGATAGGATATAAATTACTTGCAAAGGCAAAGGGACTTAAAACTTGTGAGGGCGAAACTGCCGAACAAAAGTTGGTTCTTGACCGCATAACCGCGCTCCTTAAGGAGGGCTTTTAAATGAAAGCGGTAATGTGGAAAGGTCTTTACGATTTAGACTATTGTGATGTTCCCGAACCGCAGGTAAAACCCGGATGGGTTAAAATTAAGGTTAAGGCGCTTGGACTTTGCGTAACTGAGGTACATATCATTTCGGGCAAATTCCCTGTCTGCGACCCGCCCGCTGTGCTCGGTCACGAAATTTGCGGTGACATTGTCGAGGTGGGAGAAGGCTGTAACCCCAACAATATTGGAAAACGTGTTGTTGTTGAAACCTACGTTGGTTGCGGAGAGTGCGAGTTTTGTAAAAACGGACAAAAGCATCTTTGCGACGCGGGTGAAATCGGCTATCCTCCATACGATGGCGGTCACGCGCAGTACGTTATCGTACCTGAGGGCTGTGTTAGATTTTTAAAAGATAATATCTCCTATGACGAGGGCGCGATTATGGAGGCGGTTGCCTGTCCCTTCGGCGCGGTTGTCAACGCGGGTGTGAAAGACGGCGATGTTGTACTTGTTACGGGTGCAGGCGTTGCAGGACTTTCGTTTATACAGTCGACCCTTGCTCTTGGTGCGAAAAAAGTACTTTGCGCTGTTCGTAACGATGCAAAAGCAGCGCTTGTCAAAAAATTCGGCGGTACTCCGATTGATATCCGAAACAATGACTTAAACGATGCCGTTAAAAAAGCAACAAATGGCAAGGGCGTTGACCTCGCTATTGATGCTGCAGGTGCGTCTTCTACAATCGACAGTTGCATAAAAAACGTAAAAAGCGGTGGCAAAGTCGTGCTTTACGGTATTCCGTCAAACGATACAAAAGTTGACCTCCCCGTTATCGACTGTATTTTAAGGCAAATTACCGTTGTAGGATACACAGGCAACGAAAAAGCGTGGGATACCCTCATCGATTTTGTGTCACAGGGTAAAATCTCCCTTAAAGAAATGATAAGTCAGACTTTACCGCTTTCACAATTCAAAAAGGCGGTGGATATCGTCGAAAATGGTGGTCCGTCAGTTATCAAAGTAGTGCTTCATCCGTGGGAAGATTAAAATGATTAAATTTGAAAATTTAGATACTAAAATTCTGCACGAATTTCAGGGTGGAAACGGCGACATCGTCGCAAAAATCTACGCAGACGACTTAAACCGCATCGTAAAAAGCGTGTATGCCCCCGGCGTGTCAACGGGTTATCATACCCACGATGACTCTTCGGAAATAATCTTTATTTTAGAGGGAAGCTGCAAGGTGATTCACGACGGAGTGGAAGATCGGCTGAGTGTCGGTGACTGTCACTATTGTAAAAAGGGGCAGTCGCACGCGGTTGTAAACGACGGCAACGCCGACCTTGTTATGTACGCGGTAGTTTGTATGCAGTAAAGGGTTAGAATTATGTCAAAACTTGAATTTGCCGGTCAGGCAGGGTTTATTTTGGAAACAAGCACGGGCTACCGCGTTGGTATTGACCTTTATTTGTCAGATTGCTGTAACCGTCTTTACGGTTTAAAACGCCTTATGCCGTTTGTTTACAGACCGAGCGAACTTAATCTCGATTTGCTTATTGCCACTCACGAACACGAGGACCATTTTGACCTCGATAGTGTGCCTGTTATTATGCAAAACCCAAAAACAGAACTCTTGTGTGCAATTGACTGCAAAAAATATGAGAGTGCATTTAAGCTCGACAGTACCCGTATAACGTATTTCAAGCCTTTTGAGATTTATGAAAACGAGAATATCAAAATAACCGCTCTGCCTTGTGACCACGGTGACGAGGCACCCGATGCGGTCGGTCTTTTGATCGAGGCAGACAGCAAACGTATTTATATCGCAGGGGATACCTGCTATAGAGAGGACTATTTTATAAATCCCCTGGTGTCAGGTGTTGACGTGTTCATTATGCCAATAAACGGTGCCTTTGGCAACCTAAACGAAAAAGAGGGTGCAAAAGCCGCAGATATCATAAAGGCGGAGATGACTATCCCCTGCCATTTCTGGTGCTTTGCAGGTCATTTGGGAAATCCGCAAATATTTATTGACGAGATGGACAAAAATTATCCTGAACTTAAATACAACCTTATGCGTGTAGGTGAAACAGCAGAAATATGATAAAAGAAACGTTTTATAAAGACAGGCCTGCAGTAAAACTAAGTTGTGATAAGTTTACAGCTACATTTTTACCCAAAGACGGCGGTAAGCTTGCATCGTTCAAGTCAAATTCAGGCTTTGAGTATCTATTACAAACCGAGGGTGAAAAATATCGTAGACTTGACCTTGCAGGCAGATTTGTAAAAAGTGAATGCAGCGGCTTTGACGATATGTTTCCCACCATCGACCCGTGCGTTGTAAACGGCATGGAATATCTTGACCATGGTCAAATCTGCCGTCAAGAACTTGACGCTGAAATTGACGGCAACAGGCTCACACTATGTTGCAAACTCCAAGACCTCAACATTTTTTACAAGAAAACGGCTTATATAAAAGACGATGCGCTTGTTGTTGAGTATCACATTGAAAACCACAACGATTTCGATTTTGAATATCTTTGGGCTGGACATATTATGATACGCGGCGAGGAGGGCGCATACGCTGTCAGCAATCTCGATGGAACTCCAAGAAAAATCGTGTCGGGAACGCCTGTGAGTGAGGAGACGGCACATATACTGCCTCAAAAGGTACATAAAAACTATAAGTTTTATTACACCGACGCAAACCCTCCCGTAAAATGCGGAGTTGTTTTTCCCAAGAGCAACACCGAGATATGTGTCGAGTGTGACAGCGACGTTGTAAAATATTTTGGCGCGTGGGTAAACGCAGGCGACATAAACAGCGCATATACAATTGCAATCGAGCCGTGTACCGCGCTCTATGACGACCCGATACGTGCAAAAGAAGCGAACGCAAATTCTATCATAAAGGCGCACGATTCGGTAAATTTAACTCTTAAAATTTCTTATAAAACCGTATAATCTAACGGTAGAAAAAAAGAATCCCTACGAAACCTGGCGTTGATTAACGCCAGGTTTCGTTTTAATGTAGTAGGACTGATTTCTTCCTTTTGATAGAACTCTCTGAGCAGTCCGGCTACCTCACGGCGGTAAACGCTTTTATCCCGCTTTCGGATAGACTTGCCTATGCTGTATTTACCTAGTGTTTCTTTTACTCGGCGAGATTTTTCCTTGCGGCGCAACACTTTTGTGTTTCCGTAAAGCAAGTATCTGTCATAGAGCCAACGATAGATTGTCCTCCAGCTCGGTATAGGTATGGGGCTGGCATACTGGCGGTCAGCTCCGGTGACCATGTAGCAAGCAGTTTTTTCTCAATGTGGAAATGACCTCTTGGGAACGAAACATTCTTCTATGGCAATAGGAATGGCGCAGAAGGTGCTTCTTTTGCGCTGTGTGAGGATATAAGTTGGGATGTTATAAAATGGGTGCGGTTTCTATTGATCTCTCTGCTGACCGTGCTGGGGTTGTGGCCGGACTTCTATGGTAAGATGGCGGTAGTTCATACAGGTCTCCTTTTGTAGTTTGGCGTGCGGTAACTCTATTCTGCCAGAGGCCTATATGAACTTCCTTTATTTTCTCAAAGTGTTGCACTTGATAGTATAATTTACCATTCCCAGAAAAGACCCGATAGCTTGTGCTATCGGGTCTTTTTTGTGCATGGACTATGAAGAGATATTTGCGACAGTTTGCGTATGTATGCAAACTCTTACATAAATCACAGCCCAACCGTGTATATCATTATCACTCAAGCTAAGTAGGCATCTAAATGCAGTGCAAAAAGGTGTCCAAGTTTGATTTCACTCAGCGAATCGTAGTGCGGAATATCTGGTGTATTTTCCGGCTCGTTTGAGCAGGACAGCTCACTGGTATCCACAAGACTATTTAAGTGAGAAAGCTGCGCAACCTTCGCCTTGCCTTGATTGACGCCCTCGTAATAAACCCAGTATGCCGGATTTTGTGCAATGTAAGCGTCAATAAATGCAATCCCATCGTCTGCGGCGTATTTAGAAAACTTCTTGCGTATATCCTTAATAAAATTCTCAAGATGCTCACCGTAAGCACTTGATGTTTCCATCATAAAGCTGTCTGATTCTCCCTGCATCCAACACATACCTTCGATTTTTATGTCATAGTCTTTGGATATTAAGTAATCAATACTGTTTTGGACAAAGGCAACGAAAGCTTTATACTCCTTGCCTGTTTTTCCTTTACTGGAGGGTGAAAGCCACTGTTCGTATAAATTTGTTCCACCCCAAGCACATTTAATTATAAAAAACATCTCGTTCGGGTACATTTCATTAAGCTTTTCTGCTAAACCAAGCTCCGGCCCAAAAAAGCCCCCAAGCTCCCCTTGGGCTGTTGAACACTTCACAAAACCTTCAGAAATGTTTTGACCGGACAAATAATTGATATATACATTGTCGTATCCGTTTTCATATTGTGTATATTTTTCCTCCGGAACGTTTTTCTTTAGATATGCGTCAATACTGCATCCCGATGCGTTGGATTGACCACCTAGGAGAATTACTCTCGCTCTTTTCCCACCACCATTGGGCAACGTATCATTTAAGGTATAGCTGATTTGGTTTGTTAAGTAATTGTGTATTGCAAATACTGCTCCCAAAACAAAAACCGCCGACAGCAACGCGATCGTTAATGTGCTTCTCTTGCGTTTATTTAACATACACCTGGAAAACTCCTTTATTTAGTTTTCTTAAGACGCTACTGCATACCGCATTCTTTTTCTGCATTTCATACGGGAATTGTTTTCAAACGGAAAATGCGTTTAATTTCTTTCTGCGTCGAAAATATTTACTTTTCTTCTGCATAACAAAACTATCTGAATCCATCCATCAAAAAGGAAAATCCCCTGAAAAATCAGGGGATTTCGGGGCGATATTCTATCGCCCATTGATGGCAGGGGCACAAGGACTTGAACCCTGAGCCTACGGTTTTGGAGACCGCCGCTCTACCAATTGAGCTATACCCCTATATATAAAAAGGCGATTGCCTTAATTGTGTGGTGGGCCCTCAGGGATTCGAACCCGGGACTATCCGGTTATGAGCCGGAGGCTCTAACCAACTGAGCTAAGGGCCCATAAAATCGCAGATGCCTAAGCACCGTAACAGCAGTTATTATAGCACCAGTTTTGCCAATCTGTCAAGGCTTTTATTGCAAAACACATCAAGAAATATAGATGATGCCCAAACGGGTATCTGCTTTTTGGCAGTATTGAACTTAATCTATATTTTCCAGGTTTGTCGTTACGATATCTATTATTTTTTGAAAGCCCTGCACTTCGCCTGAATCTATTTCAGGAGCAGTATCATCGGTCTTCCACCAATACTTCTTTGGATTGTCAATAATAACTTTTTCAATTAGTGAAAGCGCCTGTGCATCATATCGGCACATAACATATTCATAATATCCCTCGCCAATCGATTCATTTCCGATCCACTTATGGGCCGGGATACAGATATACTTTCCATCCTCGGTATAATGACCGTACATATCGATACATTCATAGTCACGCGGCAATGTTACACGCTTGATCAGCTCATAATTTTCCAAGGAATAAACATAGAAGTGTTTTCCGTTTTCCAAAGCAAAGCATTGCATTTCATCCGGTCGTATATCACCGGTATACAGATAGTGATGACCTTTATGTTGCTTCAGGATTGCATTTGTTTTCCGACCTAAAATGGTAATACTACCGCCGGTAATTCGGACGATATACGCGTTAGAAGTAATACTGTATTTCCAACTGCGCTTATCATCTGTATGATGCTCCCACATTAATTTCACCTCACATTTTTCTCCATTATATTTTTGGTCCCCAACAATGTCAAGTCCGGTCATTCGAATCCATCATATAGGTGTTTTGCCCCGATATATTGATTTCTTTTATCATAGCCACAGCTGACAAAAAAGCATTATCCATCAGCGCAGCAACTTAATATTCATTAAGAAAATCCCATCCCGAATGAATAATGAATGTTGAATAATACAAAAAGAAAATCCCGCCGATTACTCGATGGGATTTTCTTTGGCAGAGGATGAGGGATTCGAACCCCCGCAAACGGAGTCAGAGTCCGGTGTGCTACCGTTACACTAATCCTCTGTGTGACAGGCACGAAATTTATTATACCTTAGAAGGCAGAAAAGTCAAGCACTTTTTTCCATTTTTACACATATTTTCTGCTTCTTGCTTAGGTTTCCCCGGTTATAAAAAATTATTCTGCCATTTCCTTTCTTTCCCATGGGAAGGGTTCTCCTTTTAGTACATAGCTGCGTAAATAGTGAAAGGTCTCCTTTTCCCCTTTATCACGAAGCATTGTAAGGATAAATTCAAGCTCCTGCTTGGTTTTTGGGTGCATTAGATATTGTTCCCGGCTTTTGTTCAAATACTCCAAAGCAGAACCGGGTTTATAGTTTTTTCCCTGATAGACCATACAGGCGGCCCTACGGTCCATAACCATTTCCACCAAATACTTCCTTGGAACGGGAACCGGCTCGTAGCAACGGGTCTGTAAGCTCAAATCCGTCCAATATTCATAGTGATGTGGGTTGCGGCCTTTATGATGAATCCAAGCCTCGCTGTAGCCCTTTTCCTCCCGCTCGGCTGTGTTAGGGCTGCGTGTGCCCTGGTAATAGCGTACGCCGCTTAAAAACTCCGTAGGAGAGTATTTGGATAAATCGTGTACCAGCCCCTGCCAATACAGACCCACGCGAAAGCATCCCTGACATACCAGCCAGCGGTGACGGGTTATTGTTTTAAAATGCTGCCACGCTTTCATTTCATCACACTCCTTCGCTTATTAAAGTGTAAAGCGCCCCTTTTTAAAATAGACTTTTATTCAATTTCTTCATAAAACTGCCTGTAAAAAGCCTGCAAAAAATCATGACGGGGTTTGGCAAGCCTTTTCCCCTCTTCGGTGCTGAGCAAATCATACAGCCGCAGCAGCTTCTCATCAAAATGGGCAAGGCTGTCTGATAAGGGTCTGCCTTTTGCGCCGCCGTAAGCAAAAGTCCTGGCAATACCTACGGCGCCCATAGCATCTATTCGATCTGCATCCTGCACAATCCGGATTTCCAGTGGTATTTCTTTTGAAAGCTTGGGGTATTTTCGGAAGGAAATTTTCTCTATCCCTGCTACAAGAAAACGAATGTCCTCTTGTAAAAGATCCGCTTTCTGCAAGAACTCTTCCAACACCGGCATGCCCATATTGGAGTTTAGCTTATCGTCATTCATATCGTGAAGCAGCGCCAGCATCCGTGTCCGAAAGGGGTCTGCCTGCGGATATTTTTCCAGCAGCAAATCGGTAATTGCAAGCACTCGCTGTATATGGTAACTATCGTGGGCAGGGTCATTCCCCTCCATTGCAGACAGCACATATATCCGGGTTTGTTCCAGAATTTTTTCTTTATTCATAAGCGCCTCCGGATTTTTCTTTTATTATAGCATAATCGCTGGCGCCGGACAAGGTTTTTTGTTAACTCTCGCTCTCTGCAGATATCTGATGAATGACGTTTTATACAATAATATAACAATCAAATTCGTGTCGATGCCCAGAATAAACCCATCTGCGTGAGTTTATAAGGAACTCATTTTTACAAAATTTTTACAAATTTCTTGCAAATTTCGTCAACCTATGATACAATATTTCCGCCAAACAAATTACATAAAGCAAAGGAAGGTTTTTTCTTTTTTACAGGGTATTTATACCCATTTATATGCACACAATAACTTTGAGGATTTGGTAAAACCGCAGATTCCGACAAGTTATTGTGTTAGGAATAACCTTCTTTACTTGTAATTTGTTTGGCGACAATCGGAGTTTGCGTTTTACAATGCGTCAACTTCGGTTGGCGCATTTTTTATTTATAAGGGAAGGAGGAGAAGAAATGGGTGTTGCTGCGTTAGTTTTGGGCATTATCAGTACGGTTATCGCTGTAATTTTCCCTGCAATTGGATGGGTTGGTGCAATTATCGGTATCGTTGGCATTATTCTTGGTGCAATTGCAAAAAAGAATGGACAAAAAGGTGCTGCTTCTGCAGGTCTGGTACTTTCGATCATTGGAACAGCGCTTGCCTTAATCCTGTACTTAGCTTGTGCTGCTTGTGTCGCTGGCCTGGCAGGTGCTGCTGGCAGTCTTTAACAGGCGAGAAAGCGGTCTTGCAAAAGATCGCTTTCTTTTCACCCTCAAGCTTATGTATCCTTACTTAGAAATCTTTAACAGACATATTCCATCATACGGAATATGCCTACTTTTAGGAATTATATTTGTTTTTTTACTTTGTACCAAAAGTGCTAAAAACTATGGCTGTAATTATTACGACTTGTTAATTATAGGTGCATTTGCTCTTTTGTTTGCATTGCCATCTGGTAGTTTGCTATACACTATAGTTACATATAATTATAAAGAAATAATCAGCTTTATTTTAAAAGGGAATTTTAGCATTTTCGGCGGTTTAGTATTTTATGGCGCACTTATCGGAGGCATCATTGGAGGAATACTTGGGATTGGTGTAGCAAAATTAGATTTGTGTGCCGCCGAAAGAATAATCATTCCTTATATACCTATCGGTCACGCTGTTGGCAGAGTTGGTTGCCTATTGGCAGGCTGCTGCTATGGTATGGAATGCACCGGCCCAATTGCCGTATATTATCAGCATTCCGTTGCTGGAGCATTACCTCATCAGGGATATTTCCCTATTCAAATTTTAGAAGCGTTGTTAAATATCTGCATCTGTTTCATTCTGCTAAAAGTCAGAAAAAAGGCCAAACAAAAATATGAACTATTATCAGTATATTTTATGCTTTACGGTCTTATCAGATTTTTTCTTGAGTTCTTGCGAGGAGATGTTATCCGGGGAATTTATTATAATATTTCTACATCACAGTGGATTTCTCTTGCGTTGTTTGTTTTCAGCAGTTCATATATAATCTATTTGAAAATAATGAAGAAAACATCTCGCGACTTAACCTAACAGTCTGTAAGAGCTGTCCCACAAAAAAGGCTTGCCAACCGGCAAGCCTTTTTTTGCGTGTATTAAAATATTCTGCTTACTTCAGCCGGTGCAAAACCTCTAAAAGGAACTCCCATGTGCGTTGGGTAGACGCAATTCCAAGGCGTTCCCGGGAGGTGTGGATATCGTGCATTTCCGGTCCGATGGACACACTGTCTAATCCGGAAAGCTTTTCGCTGAACAGTCCGCACTCCAAGCCTGCATGAATGGCAACCACCTCGGGCTGACGCGTAAACATATCGGTATAAGCCGCAACCATAGTATCCCGCAGCTGCGATTCCGGACGGTACTCCCACGCCGGATATTCTCCCATCTGACGGTACTGTCCGTCATAGAATTTTGCAAGCTCTTGGAGCTTGGCAAGAAGGTCTTGCTTTTCGGCATTGACACTGCTACGTACTGAGAAGGTTAACTCCAGGTTCTCAGACAACTTAGCAATGCCCAAATTCAAGCTGGTCTGCACCAAACCGGGAATATCCCGGCTCATTGTCTGAACGCCGTTGGGAACTGAGCAAAGCAGCGCAATCACCTTGTCCGTCAATTCTGTAGATAAGGCATTGCCACCCAAAGCATCTACATTTTCTCCCCGGACAACCGCCTCTGGCTCATCATACTGGGTGCGGACTTCCATTTGCAGGGCATCGGTAATTTCATTGATTCGTTCCGGATTCATACCCAGCATCACCATAGTGGCCTGACAGGAACGGGGTATGGCATTATCTTTAGCGCCGCCGCCAAAGGAGGTCAGACAAAAGGGCATGACCTTTCTTACACGGTTGAGCAATTCTCCCATAATTTTATTGGCATTTGCCCGGTTTTTATGAATTTCCACACCGGAGTGACCGCCCTGTAAACCTTCCACAACCAAACGGATGCACGGCCCATACACGGCATGGCGGGGGGTTGGCAATTCAATGGTAGCCGTTGCGCCGCCGGCACAGGCTACTGTGAAAACGCCCTCTTCTTCAGAATCGATGTTAATGAGCATACGCCCTTTCAGCATAGAGACATCAATGGAGTTTGCGCCCAGCAAGCCGATTTCTTCATCTACAGTGATGATGACCTCCAGAGGCGGATGGGAAGCTGAAGTATCTGCCAGCAAGGCCATAGCAAAGGCAACGGCAATACCATCGTCTGCGCCTAATGTTGTCCCCTTGGCAAACACATATTGCCCATCGTGGGCAATGTCCAAGCCGTCTGTTTCCATATTCAGGGTGCAGTTTTCATCCTTTTCGCACACCATATCCATATGCCCTTGCAAAATAACCGGCGCGCTATTTTCATAGCCGGGCGTACCATCTTTAAAAATGATAATATTGTTATCTGCGTCCTGAATGTACCGCAAGCCCTGCGCACGGGCAAAGGCTGCGAGATAATCGCTGATTGCTTTCGTATTCCCCGATCCGTGAGGAATTGCGCAGAGCTGTTCAAAATAGGCAAATACCGATTCCGGCTTTAAACCCGCAAGCTTTTGTGCTTTCATAAATAATCTCCTTAATACGAACTACATGAAAAGAAAGACCACAGGGCAACCCCTGTGGTCTTTTAAATTACGGGAGCAGACTCAGCAGAAGTGTTAAAACCAGCCAAACCAAAGCAATCCACTTGGTAACGCGGGCCAACGTCTTGTCCAAACCGCCCTTGCCACTTTTGCTCATATAAGAATCGCTGTTGCCGGAGAGTGCGCCGGACAAACCTGCTTCCTTGCCGGACTGCAGCAAAACCACAACTACCAGAACAAGGCTTGCAATAACCTCAAACACAGTCAAAACAACCTTAAATACTTCCATTTTTTAACCTCCCTCCGACAGCGCTTTAACCGCTTGCTGCGGATTAATCTCAATTTTCCATACTTTGTATGATACAGCGGGTATTATATCACAGGTTTATACGAATTTCAAGGGTAATTCTCAATATTTTTGAGATTATTTCGTAACCCAGGTTCCGGTAGCGGCACAGGTCAAATACGCATTGATAAATGGATCCAGCGCACCGTCCATAACCGCATTAACATTAGAGGTTTCGCAGCCTGTCCGGGTATCCTTGACCAAGGTATAGGGCATAAAGACATAGTTTCTGATCTGGCTGCCCCATTCAATCTTCTTCTGGACACCCTTAATATCGGAAATTTTATCCAAATGCTCCCGTTCCTTAATTTCAACCAGCTTGCTGCGGAGCATACGCAAACAGTTTTCCTTGTTTTGGAATTGACTGCGCTCTGTCTGGCAGGCCACCACGATACCCGTTGCCTTGTGTATCAAGCGAACGGCAGAAGATGTTTTGTTGATATGCTGACCGCCTGCGCCGGAGGAGCGGAATACCTGCATTTCATAATCCTCTGCTTTGATCTCCACATCCTGAGAATCATCCTGAATATCAGGAATAACCTCAATCGCCGCAAAGGAGGTTTGACGGCGGGCATTGGCATCAAAGGGAGAAACGCGGACCAGTCGGTGAACGCCGTTTTCGCCCTTCAGGAAACCGTAGGCGTTGTCGCCTTCAATTAAGATGTCGGCAGATTTCAGGCCTGCCTCGTCACCTTCCTGATAGTCCATAATTTTGTAGGTATAGCCGTGAGCCTCTGCCCAGCGGGTATACATACGGTAAAGCATCTGGCACCAGTCCTGGGCCTCTGTACCGCCGGCACCGGCCTGGAAGCTGACCATAGCATTGTTGCTGTCATAATTGCCGGTAAGCAAGGTCTGCAGGCGGCAGCGCTCCATATCACTGGAGAGGGTTTCGAAGCCTTCCTTCAGCTCCTCCAGCATGGAATCGTCATCCTCTTCCGCAGCCATTTCGCAGATGGTGGTCAAGTCCTCCCATGCAGACAGCATTTTCTCATAATTTTCAATTTTGTTTTCTGTCGTTTTGGTTTTTAAAACCACCTGCTGGCTCTTTTCCGGATTGTCCCAAAAGCCGGGAGCCTCCTGCATCGCATGCAGCCGTTCCAGCTCGTTGCGCAGTCCTGCAATATTCAAAGAATCCGCCAAGCCCTCCAGCGTAGGACGAATTTCTCCCAATTTTTGCTTATATACGTCAAATTCAATATTCATATCGTCTACATCCGTTCCAAAGTTTATATTTTATTATAGCCGATTTTTTCCTCTTTGTAAAGCAAAAATCCCTCTACATCTATGTAATCGGAACGCAAATAATTTACTCCCCATTCCAAACACAGAATAGGGAGTATCATTCCTTCAGCATCACAACCTCCTAGCGCTGGCTGGGGCCATTTTCTGCTTCGTCAAATATCCAGTCATCCAAATCCATTACCGGCTTTTCCATGCTTCCACCTCCTTATGCACTCCTAATACCATATGCAGCAAATACAAAAAAATGCACTCCATTTCCGCAGCCTATGGTTGACACCTGCCTTTTTTTGGGGTACAATTTGGGGGTCACCACATATGCGCCTGTAGCTCAGCAGGATAGAGCGTCCGCCTCCTAAGCGGAAGGTCGGGGATTCGAATTCCTCCAGGCGTGCCAAATAATGCTGTGAGTTTATAAACTCACGGCATTATTTTTAGTGAAAAGTTTCTATATAAATATTGGCGGTTGTGTGATATTCGGTACATAAAAGCTCCCCCTGCGTGTAAACAAAACACGCAGGGGGATTTGGTCTTTTGAGGCAATATTATTTTACTTCAACACCTTCAGATAGTCCAGAACGGACAGCACAATACCCACCAGGACGTACAGATACACCAGTCCGCCCAGAATTCCGATAATCACACCGACAATAGGAATTATGGCAAGAATGCCGATCAACGCACCCACAACAATGCCTACCACCAGGTAGACAACGATGTTGATAATCAGGGCAGCGATGTCCTTCTTTTCCTTAAAGGAATAAGGGAAATACTTCTTGAGAATATCCATTTTTTCGCGCTCCTTTCCTTTTTATATGCCGGGAATGACAGGTTGCTAAAAAGCTTTATTTACACTGTAGCCTTTTTCTATACAACCGCCTGATCCCCGAATTTCCAATATTTGAAGTAATTTAATTATACACTGTCTGGTGAAAATCGTCAATAATTTTCCATTCTGATATACTTTAATTTTTCAAAAAAGGAACATATTTTCTAATGCTTGATAAGTGTATATTCATTATTTGGGGATGTCCACAGGAAATCTCCAGAAAATGTTCTATCAAACACAACCCAAATTCACTTTTATTAAAAATATGTTGCATATTTACGCATATCCTGTTAAAATATACTTAATCATTGAAGATTGCTTAGGAGGCTGCTGTTATGGATTTTCGTCAATTAGAATATGTCATTACCGTTGCGCGGGAGCATACCCTATTGGCTGCCTCTGAAAAACTGTTCCTCTCCCCTAGTGCTTTAAGTCAGCACATCTCCAAACTGGAAGAAGAACTGCACACCCCGCTTTTTAAGCGCACAAAGCAGGGATGGACTCCCACTCACGCAGGGCAGATTTATATTGAAATGGCAGAAAATATTCTCCAAAGTCAGAAAAAAGCATACCTGCAAATAGGAGACATTGCAGACAATAAAATCGGTCATTTTACCGTGGGGATTACACCGGGCAGAGGCACGCAAATGTTTTCTGCCATATTTCCAAAATTCCGTGCCAAATTCCCTGATGTTAAGGTCAACCTGTTTGAAGGTTCTGTACAGGAAAACAACGAGAAAATTGACCTTGGAAAAGTAGATATCGGTTTTCTGACCAGTGATTCTCCTCACCCAAACATTATTACACGCACACAACTCACAGAGGAAATCCTGCTGGTGGTCCCCCGCAATCACCCGATGTCCTCTCTTGCAGATACCGTACCACGTGGGGAATTTGCCACAGTTGCGTTGAATGAATTTGAAAACGATGAATTTCTTTTGGCCGGCGAAGGCACTACCTTACGCAGACTGGAAAATCAACTGTTTCAAAAAACGGGCTTCTCCCCCAAGATTTCATTTGAAACACCCAGTCTTTCCACCTTAAATATGCTATCAAAAGGCGGCTATGGAATATCCTTCTTACCAAGATTTTATGCCACTGAAACAAAGGATGCCGTCTATTTTAAAACAGAGCCTGCCGCAAGCTGGGATTTGATAGCAGCTTATCGAAAAGACCACTATATTACAAAAGCCGAAGAATATATGATTTCCTTAGCAAATGACTATTACGCCAGACCATATGAACCCACATGGTAGGTTATGCATTTCAAAGTTCAGTGTAATTTTGCAAAAAAGGTAGACACATGCGTATGTGTCTACCTTTTTTATAAGCAGCTTTCCTGCAAAAAAATCCTCCGGATTTTCACCCGGAGGATTACATGAACTTGCGTTAATTACAGGATTTCGGTAACAACACCGGAACCGACAGTACGGCCACCCTCACGGATAGCGAAACGCAGACCCTTCTCGATAGCGATGGGGGTGATCAGCTCAACGTTCATAATAACGTTATCGCCAGGCATACACATCTCAACGCCCTCGGGCAGAGTGATGATACCGGTAACGTCAGTGGTACGGAAGTAGAACTGAGGACGATAGTTGTTGAAGAAAGGAGTATGACGGCCGCCTTCTTCCTTGGACAGGACGTAAACCTGACCGGCGAACTTGGTCAGAGGCTGAATGGTGCCGGGCTTGCAGAGAACCTGGCCTCTTTCAATTTCCTTCTTGTCAACACCACGCAGCAGAGCACCGATGTTATCACCAGCTTCTGCGTAGTCCAGCAGCTTGTGGAACATTTCGATGTCGGTAACGACAGTAGACTTCTTCTCATCCTTCAGACCGACGATTTCGACAGCCTCGTTCTTGTTGATCTGGCCACGCTCAACACGACCGGTAGCAACAGTACCACGGCCGGAGATGGTGAACACGTCTTCAACAGGCATCAGGAAGGGCTGGTCAGCCTTACGGTCGGGAGTGGGGATATAGGAGTCAACAGCGTCCATCAGCTCCTTGATGCAAGCATACTCGGGAGCGTTAATGTCGTTGGACTCGGAGATCAGGGCGTTCAGAGCAGAACCCTTGATGATGGGAGTGTCGTCGCCGGGGAACTCGTACTCGGACAGAGTCTCACGAATTTCCATCTCAACCAGCTCCAGCAGCTCCTCGTCGTCAACCAGGTCAGCCTTGTTCATGAAGACAACGATAGCGGGCACGCCAACCTGACGGGCCAGCAGCAGGTGCTCCTTGGTCTGAGCCATGGGGCCGTCGGTGGAAGCGATAACCAGGATAGCGCCGTCCATCTGAGCAGCACCGGTGATCA
>JAFVZT010000016.1 GCA_017508045.1 Oscillospiraceae bacterium
ATGGACGGGCAGCAGTAATTTATGAGGGATGCAGAAAATCTTGATTTAATTTGTACATAGGGGTATAATTTATTTAAAATCAACACTTTTGGGAATTCGTGTTGTTCATTTGCTCCTTTTAGGTCGGTATACTGATGATGTAAAAACAAAAGGAGGTTCTTAGAATGAACACAGACAAAATTTTAGCAGAATCCATTGCGAAGGACTATGCACCGAAAGAGGACTCAAAAATCGTTGCCCTTAAAAAACTGGATAACCGAGCAAAACTGCCTGCCACTATTTTCACTTACTCTTGGGGCATTGTATTTGCACTTGTTTTCGGCACAGGTATGTCCCTGGCAATGCAAGTTATCGGAAACAGTATGATGCTGGGTGTCGCTGTCGGTATCGTTGGCCTTATTGGTTGCGGTGTGAATTATCCGATTTATAAGAAGTTGCTTGAAAAGGGCAAGGCAAAATATGCCTATGAAATCGTGCAGCTTGCCCGTGAAATCGCAGACAAGTAATCAAACCCTGCAAGGAGTGGTAATATGAATAAATCCGAAAGCAAATATTTTAATACTGCCACGAAAATGGACCTTGCATTGATTTCTTTGCTGAAAAAGAAACCGTTTGAATACATTACTGTTAGTGAGATTTGTGAAACGGCAGGAGTAAATCGCTCCACCTTTTACTTGCATTATGAAACTATCGGTGATTTGCTAAATGAAACAACACGATACTTGTTAGATGGATTTTTGTCCTATTTTTCAACCGACACACAGTCTATTGCACTTAATCTTAAAGACTGTGAACTTAATGAATTGGTGTTTATTTGCGATAAGTATCTAACACCATATTTCACCTATATCAAAGACCACAAAGAAGTATTTAAGGTTGCGTTGGCACAAAACAAAATTCTGGGATTTGAAGATGTGTATAAGCGAATGTTTGAAAACATATTCAATCCGATTTTGGAGAGATTTCACTATCCATCAGACATTAGACAATATGTGATGATGTACTATCTAAATGGTATCAATGCCATAATTATTGAATGGTTAAAAAATGGATGTGACAAGGCAACCGATGAACTATCAAAAATAATCGCCATCTGTATTTACGGGAAAGATAATGCAAATGGATAGGACACGAAAGCTCGCGCTTGCCAGTTTGTTGTTCAATATGGTGTATAGTGCCTATCACATTATTTTTGGCATAACAACACACTCATGGTGGCTTTTCACAATCGGTATTTACTATGCAATATTGAGCATTGTTCGCTTTGTTGTCCTTAGACACAAAGGCAAGAAACGCTTTGTCATTCGGTTTACTGGAATCATGTTGATGGCGTTATCCCTGTCGCTGGTTGGAACAGTCATTCTTGCTTTTGTAAAAGACAGGGGTACCGAATTTCCTTTGATTGTTATGCTTGCGATTGCGGTATATGCTTTTACCAAAATCACACTCGCAACAATAAAATGGATAAAGGCACGAAAAAGCAAATCGGCAAAATTGATAACATTACGAAACATATCCTTTGCCGACGCCTTTGTTTCTATATTTTCTTTGCAAAGGTCAATGCTTGTGTCCTTTGAGGGAATGTCGGAAATAGAAATCCGTATTATGAATGTCGCAACTGGCTCTGCGGTGTGTATCATCGTTTTTCTGCTTGGATTAAATCTCGTGCAGCAGCAAAGATTAAAAAAGCTAAATATCGAACAGTTAAATCGGCGCCCTAAATGATACGCACCCCAAAAGTCAGACACTTTTGGGGTGCGTATTTTGAACAAATACCAGTTTCAACTACTGGCTGGACTATATAATCAGATTACGGCAACGATGTCATCCAGCTCCCGATACTGGGTGTGCAGCGGCAGGGGTTTTGCGTCGTCAGCAGGATAACCGATGGGCAGCAGTGCAGACACGGTCACATTCTCCGGCAGCCCCAAGGTTTCGGCAACCTGATCCGCATTGAAGTAGCCCACCCAGCAAGAGCCAATGCCCAATTCCGCAGCTTCCAGCATCATGTGGGTGCAGACGATGGCGGCATCGGTTTCGCCGGACTCGTAACCGGGCTGTAGCTTGTTCTTCCAGTCCAGGTTGCGGTCGTAGCAGACCACCAGGATCACAGGGGCGTCAAAGGTGCAGCGGCATACGGATGCCAGCTTCCTTCTTACGTCCTCGCTTTTGGCAATGTAGATCTTCTGGGGCTGATTATTGCAGGCAGTAGGTGCAACATGCCCTGCCTCCAAAATCCGGCGCATATGTTCCTCCTGGATGGGCTGATCCTTAAAAGAACGAACAGAATAACGCGCCTTAGCAAGCTCCAAAAATGTCATAGGCACCCCTCCTTATTATTTTATTCTATCACGCACTTGCCCTCTTTTCAACACCGGGCTTTGCTTTTACAGTAGGCATTATTGTTTTTTCATCTGTCTCAGGAACAACGATACTGCTGCTACGAGCGCAATGATGGCGTATCCCAGCACCCACCATATATGAGGGAAAATACCGGTAAAATTTCCTGCAAGTATCGCGCGTTCCATTTCCACAGCATGCACAAAGGGCAGTGCATATGCGATCTTTTGAAAAGCACCGCCCACGAGTGCAAGGTCAAACCATATGCTGGACAGCCAGGCAGAAAGATTGGTAAGCAGAGCGCCGCAGATGCCTCCAACCTGCTTGTCGTTCAGCACACTTCCGCAAAGGAGTCCCAAGGCAATGTACAAAAGGGAAACAGGTATGATGAAAATGACCGCGTACAGAATATTCACCGTTACTTCCAGACCGAGGATAACCGCTGTGATATAACAAATCACGCACTGTGCCACGGCAATAGGTACAATCGGCAGGGTATAACCAAGAATAAAATCCACCGGTGTCAGCGGCGTGGTGTATAGCCGCTGAAGAAGGGAACTGCCTCTGTCTTTGGAAATGATCGTTGCAGAAAACAGCGTCATAAACGAAAGTCCAAAGACTGTAATACCGGGGGTTAAGTGCTGAATTTCAAAGAGCCTTACAGGTATGTTTGCTTGTATGGCGCTGAGTAGCACTGTCAGCACAAGGGGAAAACCAAGACCAAAGGCCAAATTTAGAGGATCCCGTAATATTTCCTTTGTGTTTCTATTCGCAAAAGTCAGCATTCTCATTTTGCCGCCCCCTTCACGATATGAATAAAGGCTTGTTCGAAATTATCTGTTCCTGCCGCTTCTTTAATCTTGTCTGGGGTATCGCAAATAAGCAGCTTACCGTCCTTCATAATGGCAATGCGGTCAGAAAGCGCCTCTGCTTCTTCCATATAGTGGGTTGTCAGAATAATGGTAACCTTGCCTTTTAGGGAATGGATAATGCCCCAAAGCTCGCTTCTTGCCAGCACATCCAGTCCCAGGGTAGGCTCGTCCAGAAACAAGATCTCCGGCTGGCTGATCAGCGCCATTGCGATACTTAGTCTGCGTTGCCAACCGCCGGATAATTTTCCTGCTTTTTTCTTAATTACAGCTTCAAGCCCCAACCATTTAGTCAGCTCTGTGATCTTGGTATTTCGCTTATCTTTTGTAAATCCGTGAACACCGCAAATCAACTCCAGGTTTTCACGAACCGAAAGACCGGGGGCAACCGCAGTTTCCTGGGGAGAAACGGCTATAATTGATTTCACGGCAGCGGTATCTTTGCAAATGCTTTTGCCGTTCAGGAAAGCGTCACCGCTTGTGGGCTGTGTCAGGCAGGACAGCATTTTGATGGTGGTTGTTTTGCCTGCGCCGTTCACACCCAGCAGGGAAAATAATTCTCCCTTGCAAACGGAAAGGTTAAGGTTGTCAACTGCAACCACATCCTTATATGTTTTCGTTAAACCTTCCATTCTGATAGCATCCATATTTGATACTCCGTTACAGCTTTTCTTTCAGCTTTCGGTTAAGTGCTTCCGTTTTGGACTTGGTGACACAGTAGATGATGAGCCAGATCAGGGCATAGCCTACGACGAAAATACCGGTAAATACCAGAATAGGGACAAGGGAATTTTTCAACCAGTTGTTAAGCAAATAGGTAAGAATATAGGCAATATACAACCCACCGCCGTGGAGCAATATCATAATGGGTAGGGGCAGCTGTTCCATCTGATAGATGGCGGTCATACCCGCGGCAATGAAAGCAAGCAGTGTAATTGTCAGGATGCCCAGACAGACCTCTCTGGGTGGGATTGCGTTTGCTGTACCGGTAGCACCCAGAATACCGTAGATAATGGCTAAAACGATAGGACCACCGCTGGCACAGATCAAACCCCGGAGCAAAAATTCTTTCCAAAACTTTTTCATTTCATTTCCAACCTCCTTTTGATTTGAGCAAAGCACCGCCGGGAGACATACTCCGTGTAACCGCATTTAAAAACCGCATCCACACTGCCGGCAATGGTGACGGTGAACTGATCCAAAGCGGCCTCGTTTGCCAGGGTACTCTTGTTAATGCGGATAAATGAAGGGGGGAGCTGCTCTTCCAATTCGTAAAGCCTCTGCTTTAGCCGGTAACGGCGATTCTGGGAATCGATGGCATAGGTTTTGCCATCCAGAACGGTAACACATTCAATCTGGGAAACAGACAGCATTTTGATGTCGTCCTCGGTGTAGCCGGGGATGCGGTCTGTGTGCTTTGAGATGAGTGTTTCAATCTCGTCAATCAAAGCCGAGCGCTCATGGACAGTTACCACCACTTCTTCCTCTTTTTCTTTGTCGATGTTTAACCTAAACTTCATTGGCCCACCTCCGGTACGTCTATTGTATCATAACCGGAACAAAAATGCACAAAAATGTAGCAATCGGTATTTTATTGATACCAAACGGCAAAAATCCCAAAATTGCAACCGCAACGAAACGATAAAATAACGGTAGGCACTTTCGCGTCTACCGTTATTTTATCACATCACACATTGACCTGTTTCCGGGCGTTGTTAATTTTGTGGTGAAACGGATGGCAAGTTGCCAAGATTGTTGTTTTCGCTGCCATCGGGGATGGATTTAAGATATTCGGTATCTCCGCGGTGTGCGATGCCGACACCGGCAATCTGTCCCTGCTTTGCCATATCCACTGCCTGCTGTTTTTCCACAACAGTGTTATCAGACAACTGATAGCCGGTGATTCTGCCACCCTCTTTGACCAACCCAATGATTCGTTTTGCGTTTGGGTTTGCTTGGGGTATCTGATCCAATGTCTGTTTTACAAGCTCTTGTCCGTCCACAAAAACCACTCCTTTTGGCATAGCTTTTGCAATCGAGTGGAGAATATGCAAAGCAGCGACACTTTTGCGTCGCTGCTTTAAGGTTCTAGGTTGTCTTCTTTAAAGAGAGGGGATGAGAAAAACTCAGTTATTGAAATTTCAAATCCTTGACATAGTTCGTGAATGATACGCAGTTTCATAGAAGGATAGGCACAATTCAAAATATTCCCTATCGTAGATTTGGGGACACCGCTTTTTATATAAAGCTGATAGGGTGTCATTTGATTTTGGCGCAGCAATTCGGTCAAACGCCTGCTGACTGCTTCATTTAGCTGCATTGTATCACCACCACATCCTAACTTTTCTATTATTATAAGAAATTGTGGTAATAAATTAGTACAGCTAGCTGGACTGATTGAAGATTTTAGTGTATAATGGTGTCATGGAAGTTTTATTACAAAGGAGAAAGATACAAATGAATACCAAGAAATTGCTTGAGGAAATTGCGAAGAAACAAAACATGACACCAGAACAGGTTGAAAAAGAGATACGTATTGCTATTCGGGAAGCAATGAAAAGCAAAGACCCCAAGGCACAAATGCTGTGGAAACGGATTTCACCGGATGGAAAAGAGCCTTCCATAGAGAGATTTTTACAGTGCGTTGTCGATATGCTTGAAGAAAGAAGGGAAGAGCGATATAAGCGGACATAAATACAGTAAGCATAAAACCCACCATTTTCAGATAGAAAACGGTGGGTTTTGGTCCGGACCGCGGAATTTGAAATGTGCGGCATTTTGGCTTCGCCCCGGTTTGCGGTGCCCAATAAAATTTTCGGGCTTACACTGCTCATCAATTTTATCGACCGCTGCACATAAAACGCCCTGCTTTACCTGCCACCGGCAGCGCAGGGCGTTTTAGCCCAAAGCAAGTACCTTGCTTTACTCGCAAGATGCCGCAAAGGAACCATTTCTTGCAGACGCAAAAAGAAGAGCATCTCAGAGGAGATGCTCTTCTTTTTGGTCCGGACGACAGGATTCGAACCTGCGGCATCTTGCTCCCAAAGCAAGCGCTCTACCAAACTGAGCCACGTCCGGATAAATATAGAATTGTGATAAAAAGGAAATGGCAGCAAGCGCTCTTCCTGTTGCGGTGCCCGATATCTTCCTCGGCGACGGAGCGCCGTCGTCAGCTATCGACCGCGGCCACTCGCTCACCTCGCTGGATCTGCCGCAGGCAGCGCTCGGATCGCTCCCCAAACTGAGCCACGTCCGGATATAACAGCGAAGCTAATTATACACCACAAAAACGGAAAAAGCAATGGGGAAAATTCAAATACGGAAACCTTGTGCAATAATGGAATATTCCTACAATTAATACCGAAATCTTGACTATTTTTTAGCGACTGTTTATAATTAAAAAAACAGCCGCAAGGAGGAACAAAGATGAGAGGAATCCCATCTCTGATTACAGATATTCGCAAGAATGTATTTACTGAGGTTGCCCGGATGGCCTATGCCGGAAAGGGTTATGATGGCGTGGATGAGCTGCCGTATGTAATTGTCCCGGGTGACCAGCCGCTACACAGAGAATCGGTATTTTTGGAGCGCGCAATCGCCAGTGAGCGTGTGCGTCTGGCTATGGGTCTGAACATTCGCCCCATCCAAACCCGCCATCTGATGACGGAGGGTATGGACGCAGCAGCTGTTGCAGAGCAGTATTATCAGCCGCCGTTGATCAATATCATTCCCTATGCCTGCCATCGCTGTCCCACCAATCAGTATAAGGTTACAGAAAGCTGCCAGAACTGCTTGGCTGCTTCCTGTCAGAAGGTATGTCCAAAGGACGCAATTTCTTTTGTTAACGGCAAGAGCCATATTGACCCGGAAAAGTGTATCAAGTGCGGCAAATGCGCAAAAGCCTGTCCATACCACGCAATTATTCACTTAGAACGCCCCTGTCAGGCGGCTTGCGGAATGGATGCCATTGTATCTGATGAGCAGGGAAGGGCGGTCATCAATCAGGACAAGTGCGTGGCATGCGGACAATGTCTTGTAAGCTGCCCCTTTGGTGCGATTGTGGACAAGGGCCAGATTTTCCAGGTTATCCAGTCCATTATTAAGGGTGATAAGGTAATTGCAATTGTTGCACCGGCCTTTATCGGCCAGTTCGGAAAGCACTCCACACCCGGAAAATTTATCGCCGCCATGAAGGAACTGGGCTTTGCACGGATTGTGGAGGTTGCCGTGGGCGCGGATTTGTGTACCATTGAGGAGGCAAAGGACTTTTTGGAAAAAGTACCGGCTGAGCAGAATTATATGGCCACCTCCTGCTGTCCTGCGTGGCATTCTATGATTTATAAGCTGTTCCCCAGCGAGGTAAATAATATCTCTATGACACTGACTCCCATGGTCTATACAGCCCGGCTTATGAAAAAGAAATACCCGGATTGCAAGGTGGTGTTTGTAGGACCCTGCGCAGCTAAGAAATTAGAGGCAATTCGGGAGGATATACGCTCTGATGTGGATTTTGTCCTGACCTTTGAAGAACTGCAGGGTATGTTTGAAGCCAAGAACATAAACTTTGAGACCATTGAGCCGATGTATGATTTGAACGAGGGCAGTGCCGCCGGTCGGGGCTTTGCGGTTTCCGGCGGTGTCGCCGGTGCGGTGGCAGATATGATTTGGCAGACCGATCCGGATGCGGAGGTTAAAACTGCCCGGGCAGAGGGCCTGCGGGAATGCCGTAAGCTGATGACTCTTGCAAAAGCCGGAAAATATAACGGATATCTGTTGGAGGGAATGGCTTGCCCCGGTGGCTGTGTTGCCGGTGCCGGAACGCTGTTGCCTGTTGAATTGGCTGCTTCGGTTGTTGGCCGCTATCAGAAGGAAACAGATCGGCAAAGCCCGCTGGACAGTGCCTATCGGGATCAGGGAAAGAATTTGGAATAAATGATGGAATATAATGATATCTACGATAAAGACAGACATTTGACAGGAAAAATCCACCGCCGCGGTATGCCCTGGGAAAAGGGAGAATATGGCTTGGTGGTTTGCGTTTGGGTATATGACGGCAACGGAAACATCTTTATGACCCGCCGTGCGCCGGGGAAAAGCTTCGCCGGCACTTGGGAAAACTCCGGCGGTGCCGTCCGGGCAGGAGAAACCAGCCTGCAGGCAATTTGCCGGGAGCTGCGTGAGGAAACCGGTATTGTAGCAGAGGAATCGGAATTTGAATTACTTTGTACCCATCGGGACAGAATTTGCCATTATGATTTTTACTGCTTAAGGCGCAGCTTCCCCATAGAAACGGTTGTGCTGCAGCCCGGTGAGACGGATGGAGCAAAATGGGTCAATTTTTCGCAAATCCATGAGATGATTCGCAGGAAAGAAATCAGCAAGGTAATTGCCAGACAATTCTTGCGACAGGAGCAGGCCTTGAAAGCCAGACAATCTCTATAATGAAATACGCCGAATATGGGGTTGTCCTCGTATCCGGCGTATTTTTATATGCCGTAATTACGGGGAATTATATGAAAAAATCTTGACTATGCAGGAATTTTTCTTTATAATAATTAAATCTATGGAAATTTATACCCGAGAAAGGATTTTTGATTATGGCAAAGGAATTTAAGATTACCGCGCTGCGTTTGGCTGAACTGGAAAAAGAGTTGAATTACTTGAAAACCACCCGTGAGCGTGAGATTGCGGCAATGATTGCCGAAGCCCGTTCTTACGGTGACCTGTCCGAAAACTCTGAGTATGATGCCGCCAAGAATGAGCAGGCAAAGCTCTATGGCCGTATTGCGGAAATTGAGGACATCTTGACTCACGCAGTAATTATCGAGGATGAAAATGAGGCAACCGGCCGTGTAGGTCTGGGCTGCCGCGTTCTTGTTGAGGATGTAAAAACCGGCGAGCAAACCGAGTACCGCATTACCGGCTCTCAGGAAGCCAATCCTATGGAATATAAGCTCTCCGACGATTCTCCTTTTGGCCGCGCTGTTGTTGGTAAGGCAGAGGGCGAAAGCTTTATGGTTATTGCACCTTCCGGCTCTTACGAGATGAAGGTTGTCTCCATCACCCGGGAGGGTTAAGCTATGGCAAAGTTTGAACCCCAGGCAGAGCTTCCAATTTCCGAGCAGGCGCAAATCCGTCGGGATAAGCTGACTGCGCTGCAGGCGGAGGGCCGTGATCCGTTTTTACAGACAAAGTTTGATTTTGATACTACCTCTGCAGCCATTAAGGCTGACTATGAAGGCTATGAGGGTAAGACCGTTCGCTTGGCAGGCCGCCTGATGAGCAAGCGCGGTATGGGCAAGGTGTCCTTCTGCGATTTGCAAGATTCCACTGGCCGTATTCAGCTGTTTGTTAAGATTGACGAGCTGGGTGAGGAGGAATTCTCCTACTTCAGAAAGTACGATATTGGCGACATCGTCGGTGTTTCCGGTGAGGTTTTCAAGACAAAAACCGAGGAAATCTCCGTTCGCGCCAAGGAAGTGGTGTTGCTTTCCAAGTCCTTGCTGCCTCTGCCCGAGAAATTCCACGGACTGACTGATAAGGAAATCCGTTTCCGTCAACGCTATGTGGATTTGATGGTCAATCCCGAGGTTAAGCAGAATTTCATCATCCGTTCCAAGTTCATTAAGTTTATGCGTTCTTATCTGGACGAGCGGAACTATATTGAGGTGGAAACCCCGGTATTAAATACTATCGCCGGCGGCGCGTCTGCCCGCCCCTTTATTACCCACCACAATACATTGGACATTGATATGTACATGCGCATTGCTACCGAATTGCCCTTGAAGCGGCTGATTATCGGTGGTATGGATCGGGTATATGAAATCGGTCGTATTTTCCGCAATGAGGGTATGGACCCCAAACACAATCCGGAATTTACTTCCGTTGAGCTGTATCAGGCTTATGCGGATTTCCATGATATGATGGATATTTGCGAGGGCATTATCTCCGGAGCTGCTATGGAAATTCTCGGCACCTACGAGGTAGAGTGGATGGGTGAGAAGGTCAATCTGGCTCCCGGCTGGCGGCGTATGACAATGGTTGAGGCGGTTAAGGAATATGTGGGCATTGACTTCGGCGCGATTACCGATGATGCTGAAGCTGTTGCGGCAGCCAAGGCCAAGGGCGTAGAGCTAAGCGATGCTGCGGAAAAGACCTGGGGCAACGCCTTGTATGCCTGCTTTGACCAGAGGGTCGAGGAGCATTTGATTCAGCCTACCTTTATTACTATGTATCCTGTGGAGGTTTCTCCGCTGACTAAGCGCAGCCCCGAAGACCCTCGGCTTACTGAGCGTTTTGAGGCATTTATTTGCCATTCCGAGATGGGAAATGCCTACTCCGAGCTGAATGACCCAGTTGACCAGAGAGGTCGTTTTATGAAGCAGGTGGAGCAGCGTGAGCGCGGTGACGATGAAACCGAAATGCTGGACGAGGACTTCCTGAATGCTATGGAATACGGTATGCCGCCTACAGGTGGTATGGGTATTGGCATTGATCGCTGTGTTATGCTACTGACCAATTCCGACAGCATCCGCGAAGTAATTTTGTTCCCCACGATGAAGCCCCTTTCAGAGTAAAACTTAGCCGAAAACGCTTGTTTCTAAGCGTTTTCGGCTTTTTGTTGATTAGGGAAACCACCGGCATAGCCGGTGGTTTCCCTAATCAATGAAGACACCCTATGACCGTCAAAAGTCATAGGGTGTTTTTGCGTATTATGTAATTAATCAAAGAAACTACGATGGTCCATAATGTATTTGTAATTTAGTTTTTCCAAATTATCCTCATACTCGTAAAATTCATCATCGCATTCGCTTAATACATCGTCGCAATCCAAACAATTAAGTAATTCTTCACGTTCATCTCTATCGGTGGGAACTTTGCCATTGAATACATCCAATGCTTTTTTGCAGATTTCTGCAGTTTTTAATGCACCTATCTTTGTGAATGCATCTACTAACTCGTTTGAAAAATCACCACTTGAATTAAAGAAGAATTGAGAAAAACCACCATTGTTTACTTCCTGCTCCAATATTTGAGTGACATAGAAAACTCTCTCGTGTTCGTTCAATTTTTCAATGTCATCACCATATTCGCATTTTTTGCAAACGGCATCGCACATATCAACAACAAAATTGTTTTTCTGTATTTCTTCGTCGTCTACTTCTTCGGCGGCATTCTCAACAAAATTTCTAATGTTTTCAAATACATTACCGTCTCTTGATACTGCATCTTGGAATTGGCGGAATTGTTCGTTGTCAGAGTCGGAGAGCATTGCTTGTCTAATTTTCATTTGCTCAACGAATGAGGCAATAATATCAATGCCTAACAAAGCAAGACCTACATACAAGCACCAAACAACCCAAATACCGACAATTAGCAAGATAATGCTTGGGATAAAAAGCCAAAAAAAGCGAAAGAGAATGTTTGTGATAAAACCAATCAAAAACAAGATGAATGGATATCGTCTTTCTTTCATAGTGTAACCCCCTATATTTAGTTTTTTACATTATAGTATATTTTTCCCAAAGATTCAATGCAATCTTCATGAGTCATAACGATTCTTATAGAATCTTTATGACTCTTTTTCTTTTATATAGGACTCTTTATTAATCATGATTATATAAGCATTATGAGTCTTTGTCTTAAACATAGAGTTATTGAGAGTTATCAAGATTAAGTAAAGAGTAAAGAATCCTCTTGATTGTTTAAAGAGTAAAGATGATTATTTGAAATAAAAAAATTAATAGATTAGTTTTAAACATCAATATTTTTAATTTAAGAAGGAGGAATTATAAACCGTACACACATAAGAAAATATATGAAGGTGGAATTACAAAAGAAACCCGACCAAGTGTGGTCAACCCTGCATCACCGTTTTTGCGAAACCTATGAAAACGCCAAAAGGGACTGCGATAATGCAGTCCCTTATTATCGTTCGAGTCATTTTGCTGATCGATTTTGTTGCTTATAGATTGCCTGTTGTGGTATAGCAGCAATCCTGTTCGCAATCTTGTTTTCGGTCACATCCGTTGGGCGTGAACTGCGCAGCGGGGAAGGGGATGCGGGAGAACATTTCACAGGGGTCTTCGCCGCATCCGGGGGAGTCACAGCACTCCTTTGTTGGGATGCTGTAATCCAAAATGGGAACGATGATTTGGGCGTCCCGTTCCAGCCGAATAATAGAGAATTGCCCCAGAGTTACGAACAGACGGCGGTGTTCTCCGCACAGCACCAGTTCATCATCGAAGGTTTGACAGATTCCTGTGGGAATTTGAACAAGCGGGCCATCCTTACCGCAGTCGCAAACTTCCCGTACCTTGGAGCTGAGTACCATGGGGTCCAGGACCTCCACCACGGCAGTGGGCCGGTTGGTGCTGTATTGGGTCAACCCATCGGGTGCGCACAGGCGGGTATCGCTGGTATAAATGCGGGCGCGGCTGTCCTCACCGCATAATACAGCGCGCTTGGAGAAACAGGCAAGACCGTACAGCGCGGCAGGTCTTGCGTTCCCAATGGTGGCATCGGCAAGAATACGGTAATAGAATGTTACGTCGATGCAGTAATGGTTTCGGTCAAAGGCAACCGGCTCCACATCAATATAGGTATAGAGCAATTCTGCGCAGCGGACCTTTGCACCTGTGGCTGTGTCCAGCAATGCCTGTGAGCCTTTGGTTAAGTAGACCCGTAAATCTTCGATGCAGTCTTTATCCCGACAGCTATCTGTAATCTTTCGTGTGTGAATGGACAGTGCCTGGCGCAAATCCTCGGGGCTGCAGCTCAGACCCTGCTGGCAATTTTCACCCATAATAATACCTCCCAAAGAGAATTTCTGAATAATCTCAATAAGCACAATCGCTTATAGGACAGTTTATGCGAAAACTTTCAGACTGTGCAACGATATAGCATTTACAAGAAAAACTGTCCTTTATCAACCTGCGGCAGACACCGAAGTGTCTGCCGCCCTTTTAAGATATAATGATTGGCTGAATTTGCTGTCCTTGCAAGGCAAGCTCTAATGTTTCCGGAATTTTTTGGAAATCAGCCACCATGCTGGTGGGCTTCCGGATAGGATCATCCTGTCCGAAGGGAACAAAATAATAGTGTTTACGTGCCAATAGCTTTCCGATGTTTTCTGCGGCCCCGGCAAGGGCATCGTTGGTGGATACTGCAAGGACTACCGGACGGCCGTTTCGCAGGTGGCTTTTTGCTGCCATAGTCACAGGACCGTCCGCGATGCTGTGTGCCAGCTTTGCAAGGGTGTTTCCGGTGCAGGGAGCAATAATCAAAGCGTCCAGAAGCTTTTTTGGACCGATTGGTTCCACCTCGGCAATGCAGGAAAGGGGTGGACGCCCACAGACATCGGTGATTTTTTCTATATGTGTGCGGGCGGTGCCAAAGCGACTGTCAATACTTCCGGAGGCAAAGGATAAAATGGGGATAAGCGTATGGTCTTTTTTAACTGCTTCCATAACCGGGAAGACAGCGTCAAATGTACAGAAAGAGCCGCACATGGCAAACCCGATATTCATAATATCACTCCTTCTTTGTGCCGCAAAACTGTCCGGCAGATGAGTTGCCCGGAGGTTTCCGGTGCTTCCCTATTGGGAAGCCCTCTTGCCCACAGCACATCACTGCCGGCTATTCCGGGACTAGAGGCTAAATCGATTTTCAAACAATCCGCTGTGCAGTGTTGTACGGCGTTTTCCGGCAGCACCATTTCCGGAGCCGTATTAAAAATAACACGATACCGAGCTAAGCCGTAGTCGAGAGATTCAATGTCGATTGCGTCATACCCCAGTGCCAAAAGCATAGCGCGGTCAGCGGCTTTTCTTACGGAAACAGTTACCGCTGCACCTATGCTTTTTAATAAAGCTGACAAACACTTGCCGATACGCCCCCAGCCAACTACCAACACAGGGCAGTCCAACAAGGTAATCGGAAGATGTTGCAAGGCAAAGCCAAGGGCACAGTGGGCGGTAATTGCTGCATTTTCTGCAAGGTATAGGTTATCCTGCAAAAAGTCTGCAGTTTGATAGCCTTTCAGAGCCAAATGCTGCAGGTTGCCGCCAAACACAATCACGTTTTGCGGCAGCTTGGATAAAAGCTCCTGTAAATTCCCACCGTTTTTCAGATGTCCGTCTGCGTCAAAGCTGGGGACATCCAGTAAAAGATGGGTGACACTGAGATTCGGTTCCGGAGAAAATGTGCAGCCTTTTTGCTTTAGGGCAGCTGTAGCGTATTTCAGGGCATCGGTATGCCCGGCAGAATAAAAAATAGGACCGTTCATAAAAATCACCCTTTCATGCCAGAATATGTGGGAAAGCTGTGGTATGTGCTTGATTTTTGTCGTTAGTTTTGTATAATAAAAGCAAAGAGGTGACAATGCACTATGCAAAGACACGGTTTTATCCATGATATGATGGATGTAAAAGTTTTGATTTTATATGTGGCTTCTCGTGCCAACTATCCCATGACAACTCAGGAAATATATGAACTGTGCTATCAGGATGAATGCTTAAGCTACTTTGATATATGTACTGCAGTTCCGGAAATGGTAACCTCCGGCCATTTAAAAATGCTGGATGACGAGCATTACGAGATTACAGAAAAGGGCAGACAGGACGGACTTTTAACTGAGGATTCTGTGGCGTTCTCTGTACGCCAGCGGGCGGAAAATGCGGTGGCTCGGTTTAACCGTCAGCTGCGCCGGAAAAGTTTTGTAAAAACGCAAATCGCAGATCGGGAAACAGGTGACTGCGCCGTAGCTATACAGCTGGATGATGAGCTGGGTACTTTGATGCGCTTGGAGCTTGCAGCGCCGGATCAGCGTCAGGCTGTGCGTTTAAGTCAAGCCCTTGAGAAAAAAGCAGAGCTTGTTTACAATTTAATTATGACAGAAATTTTGGAAGAAGATGTGTGACCCCCTTGTCGATATGCCGCAATCGTGGTATACTATAGATAAGCCGGAGAACCGGCAATACGAAAGGAGCTGCCGCATATGAAATTTCAGTTTAGTGAGAAAAAAGTCAAGCTGCCCCCAAACGTTCATGCTTACGCTGAGAAAAAGGTGATGAAGCTGGCGCGGTATTTTGAGGAGGATGCGCAAGCACTTGTCGTATTTTCTGTGGAGAAAAACCGGAACAATGTGGAGCTGACGGTTCGTGGCGCAGGCACTTGGTTCCGGGCACATGAAAGCACATCGGATATGTTTGCCTCCATCGATGCCGCTGTGGGCACGATAGAAGGACAAATTCGCAAAAACAAAACCCGTCTGGCAAGACGGCTGCGTCAGGATGCTTTTACCCGCAGTGTGGAGGAGACCTCCTTTGCCGTGGAAGAGCCCGAGGATGCACTGGAAATTGTCCGCATAAAAAGCTTCCGTTTTGCTCCTATGACCCGGGAGGAGGCTGTGTTGCAAATGAACTTGCTGGAGCATAATTTCTTTGCATTTCGTGATGAGGACAACGGCGGTTCGTTTGCTGTGGTTTATCGCAGAAACGACGGCGGCTACGGTCTGATTGACGATGCACAGTAATATATAATCAATGTATAACGGAGGCCTCGTTAGAGGCCTCCAAATTTTTTATAAATTTCCTAAAAACCCCTTGACAATTAAGGGTGTGTTTGGTATTATACTCGAGCGCTTCCGACAGGGGGCGCAAAAGACTGCCCGAAAGCGCAAAGAAAAATGTTGAGAAAAGAAAAAAGTTCTTGACAAGGCAAGCGCG
>JAFVZT010000017.1 GCA_017508045.1 Oscillospiraceae bacterium
CAGACCCATTGCTTAAAAGGCAATTGCTCTGCCAACTGAGCTAGCGGGTCATTGGCTGGGATGGCAGGATTTGAACCTACGAATGCCAGAGTCAAAGTCTGGTGCCTTACCGCTTGGCGACATCCCAATGTAGCGCGCCCGGCACAGGCACACGCCGTATTATAGCACGCACTTTATTATTTTGCAACACCTTTTTTACCCATATACAAAAATTCTTTCCTGTCTAAATAAAAAAGACTTGTAAATTTTGGCTGTTTGGAATATACTTTATTTAATATTCCAATGAGAGGAAGAAAGGGATAGAATATGGAACTGATTTCTGTTCGTACACTTTTCAAAAACGCTGCCGAGTATCTTGGCAAAGAGATTACTCTGGGCGGTTGGGTGCGCAACCGTCGCCCCAGCAAGCAGTTTGGCTTTATCGTGCTTAACGACGGCACTTACTTCACACCGGTTCAGGTGGTCTATAATGATACCCTCTCCAATTTTCAGGAGATTTCTAAAATCAATATCGGCGCTGCACTGATTATAAAGGGTACGGTTGTAGAGACCCCCAACGCCCAACAGCCCTTTGAGCTTCAGGCCAGCGAAATCGTTGTAGAGGGCGCATCCACCGGTGATTACCCCCTGCAGCCTAAGCGTCATACAATGGAGTTTTTGCGGACTATTACCCATCTGCGTCCACGCACCAACACATTTCAGGCGGTATTCCGCGTCCGTTCTCTGGCTGCAATGGCAATTCACCAGTTCTTCCAGGACCGAGACTTCGTGTATGTGCATACACCCTTAATTACCGGCTCTGACTGCGAGGGCGCCGGTGAAATGTTCCAGGTTACCACCTTGGATTTAAACAACGTTCCCAAAACTGAGGACGGCAAGGTAGACTTCTCTCAAGACTTCTACGGCAAGCCCACCAACCTCACCGTTTCCGGTCAGCTTAACGGTGAAACCTTCGCTATGGCCTTTAAGAACATTTACACCTTCGGACCTACCTTCCGCGCAGAAAATTCCAACACCACCCGTCACGCCGCAGAGTTCTGGATGATCGAGCCGGAGATTGCCTTTGCAGATCTGGCTGACGATATGCGTCTGGCTGAGGATATGATTAAATATATCATCTCCTATGTGCTGGAGCATGCTCCCGAGGAAATGAATTTCTTCAACCAGTTTGTGGATAAGGGCCTTTTGGAGCGTCTGAACCACGTTCTGAACTCCGATTTTGGTCACGTGACCTACACCGAGGCCGTTGAAATTCTGAAGCAGCATAACGACAAGTTTGCCTACCCCGTTTCCTGGGGCTGTGATTTGCAGACCGAGCACGAACGTTATCTGACGGAGGAGGTCTTTAAAAAGCCGGTATTCGTTACCGATTACCCCAAGGAAATCAAGGCCTTCTATATGAAGCTCAATCCCGACGGAAAGACCGTCGCCGCTATGGACTGCCTGGTACCGGGCATCGGTGAAATCATTGGCGGCAGCCAGCGTGAGGATAATTACGAGCTGCTGAAAAATCGCATTGAGGAGCTGGGCATGAAGCCTGAGGACTACGGCTTCTACATGGATTTGCGTAAGTACGGCTCTGCCCGTCACGCCGGCTTTGGTCTGGGCTTTGAGCGCTGTGTTATGTATTTAACCGGAATTACCAACATCCGGGATGTTCTCCCCTTCCCCAGAACCGTGGGCAACTGCGAGTTGTAAAACAAAATATCTTTTTAAGAAGCGGCGGGAGATTACTCCCGCCGCAATTTTTTAACAAACCCAAAGCTTTGTCTTTTTCTGCCTGTTTTTCTGTTTTTTCCGCAGATATTCCATCCCTCTGCGTGCATCCTAGGATAAAGGAGTTGAACAAAATGACAAGGCTTTTAAAGGCATTTATGATACTGTTTCTTTCTTCTGCGGTGCTGGTCGGATGTGCAAAACAGCCGTCGACACCTATGCCGCGGTATCGAGTGGCAACACAAATAGATATTTACTGCAAGCAGGAGGATTTTGTAATTCACAGGCATTATACAAAAGCCAATAAAATGCAGGCCGTTCTGGCCTATCTGCGGCTGTTAAAGCCACAGGGAACGCCTGCTGTAGACCCGGAAAAAGCCGATGGAGACCTGTATGAAATTACGGTTACTCTTTTGGACGGTCGAAAAAGCATTTATCTCCAAAAAGCCCATCGCTACTTTTCTAAAGGCGCAAACAATTGGAAAAACATCGATTCCTACAAGGCTGCGGAGCTTTATGCGTTGATGCGATACCTGCCCAGCGACTAATATTTACAAAAGGGGCATATCTGTTTTCTTATATTTTGTGCGAACTGCGGTATTTTATTTAATAATGTAATGTTCACTTGCATTTTGGCGTAAAATCTTTATAATAATATTGATATAATAGTATTGATATAGGCATATCGATTTTGAAATCTTAACTTGCGGGAAAGGATCGTGAAACTATGAACTTTAGTTACTACCCCGGATGCACCCTGCGCAACAAAGCAAAGGAGTTGGATGCCTACGCCAGGGCCTCCGCCGAGGCTTTAGGCTTTGCGCTGCAGGAGCTGACCGACTGGCAGTGCTGCGGCGGTGTCTATCCTCTTGGCACTGATGAAATTGCCACAAAGCTTGCATCTGTCAGAGCCTTGGCACAGGCAAGAGATAACGGTCAGGATTTGGTGACCCTGTGCTCCGCCTGCCACCACGTGCTGAAGCGGGTTAACGACGATATGCGTAATAACGCAGATATTCGCACAAGAGCAAATAACTATATGATGCTGGATACCCCTTATGCAGGAGAAACCAAGGTTCTGCATTTTCTGGAGGTTATCAGGGATGTAATCGGCTTTGAGGAGCTGAAGAAAAAGGTGGTCAATCCCCTTACCGGCAGAAAAATCGGCGCCTACTACGGCTGTTTGCTTCTGCGCCCCGGCAAGGTCATGGCCTTTGATGATCCGGAAAACCCCAAGCTGTTGGAGGATTTCATCCGGGCGTTGGGGGCAGAGCCGGTGGTGTATCCCTACCGCAATGAGTGCTGCGGCGGTTACATAAGTCTCAAAGAGCCGCAGATGGCTGAAAATATGTGTTCTAACATTCACAAAAATGCCGCAGGCTTCGGCGCGGAATGTTTGATTACCGCCTGTCCTTTGTGCCGGTATAATTTGAACAAGGCAGAAAACAATCTTCCTGTATATTATTTTACCGAGCTTCTTGCTGAAGCTCTGGGTGTAAAGGAGGCGGCGCTGAAATGAGTACACAAAACAAAGCAAAATTAGTCCGGGAAATCAGCGGAACAAATCCTTCTAAATGCATGAAATGCGGAAAATGCTCCGCCACCTGCCCATCCTTTGATGAAATGGACATCAAGCCCCATCAGTTTGTGTCCTATGTGCAAAAGGGCGACATTGAGGCGCTGGCAAATTCCAAGTCCCTTTGGAAATGCTTAAGCTGCTTTGCCTGTGTGGAGCGTTGCCCCCGGGATGTACAGCCCGGCCGCATTATTGATGCCGCCCGTCAAATCGTGGTGCGTCAGCGGGGCGGCAACTACTTAACTGCCGACGAAATCCCCGCCCTGCTGGACGAAGAGCTGCCTCAGCAGCTTTTGGTCAGCGCCTACAGAAGATACAAGAGGTGAGTGCCATGCAGAGAATTGGTGTATTTGTTTGCCACTGCGGCAGTAACATTGCCGCCACAGTAGATGTACATAAGGTTGTGGAGCTGGCACGGCTGGAGCCGGGCGTTGTCCACGCAGAGGATTATCAGTATATGTGTTCCGAAGCCGGTCAGGCAAAAATCGGAGCTGCAATCAAAGAGCATCAGCTAACCGGTCTTGTGGTTTGCTCCTGCTCCCCCCGTATGCACGAAGCCACCTTCCGCAAGTGCGCCCAGAAGTACGGTCTGAACCCCTACATGGTGGAAATTGCCAACATTCGGGAGCATTGCTCCTGGATTCACAAGGATATGCAGGAGGCCACCGAAAAGGCAGTCATTCTGGCCCGGGCAGCCATTGCCAAGGTTAACCTGAACACGCCTCTGCAGGCCGGTGAAAGCCGGGTCACCAAACGGGCGTTGGTTATTGGCGGCGGTATCGCCGGCATCCAGACCGCATTGGATATTGCCGATGCCGGTTATGAAGTGGATATTGTGGAGAAAACCCCCAGCATCGGCGGACGGATGTCCCAGCTGGACAAAACCTTCCCCACTCTGGACTGCTCTGCCTGTATCCTGACCCCCAAGATGGTGGATGCCGCCGGTCACGAAAAAATCAAAATCTATACCTACAGTGAAGTGGAAAAGGTCTCCGGCTTCGTGGGCGACTTTACGGTAGATATCCGGAAAAAGGCTCGCAGTGTGGATGCCGACAAGTGCACCGGCTGCGGTGTCTGTCAGGAAAAATGTCCCTCTAAGAAAACCCTCAGTGAGTTTAACCGGGGTCTGGGAACACGCAGCGCCATCTACACTCCCTTTGCCCAAGCCATTCCCAATGTGCCTGTCATTGACCGGGATGCCTGTATCAAATTCAAGACCGGCAAGTGCGGTGTCTGTGAAAAGGTCTGTCAGGCCGGAGCAATCAACTACGCACAACAGGATGAAATCATCACAGAAAAGTACGGCGCAATCGTAGTTGCCACCGGCTTTGATACCATCAAGCTGGACAAATACGATGAATACGCCTACAGCCAAAGCAAGGATGTCATCACCTCTTTGGAACTGGAGCGTGTTATGAACGCCGCCGGTCCTACCAAGGGACATCTGGAGCGTCTGTCCGACGGCAAGGCGCCCAAGGAAATCGTGTTTATTCAATGTGTGGGCAGCCGCTGCTCCGATGATCGGGGTAAGCCCTACTGCTCCAAAATCTGCTGCATGTACACCGCCAAGCACGCTATGCTCATTCGGGATAAGTACCCGGATGTAAATGTGACTGTGTTCTATATCGATGTGCGTACCCCCGGTAAGAACTTCGATGAATTCTACCGCCGGGCTGTTGAAGAATACGGCGTCAATTACATCAAAGGTCAGGTAGGCAAGGTTGCACCCCAGCCGGACGGAAGCCTTCTGGTGCAGGGCGTGGACTTGCTGGATAATAAGCAGATTAAAATGAAGGCGGACATGGTTGTTTTGGCAACTGCCATTGAACCCAACCAGGGCGTACGAAACATCGCCACCATGCTCACCGCTTCCATTGATACCAACAACTTCTTAACGGAAGCCCACCCCAAGCTTCGTCCTGTGGAATCCCCTACCGCTGGCGTATTTCTGTCCGGTGTGTGCCAAGGTCCTAAGGATATTCCCGAAACCGTTTCTCAAGCCGGTGCGGCTGCGGTAAAGGTTATCGGCTTGCTGGCAAAGGATAAGCTGACCACCAACCCCTGTACCGCCAAGGCCGACGAGCTTTTATGCAACGGCTGCAGCAACTGTGCCAAGGTTTGTCCCTACGGCGCTATTACCTACGAAACCTGCCTGGTTAACGACCACGGCATTCGGGAGGAACGCAGAATTGCCAAGGTCAACAACGCTTTGTGTCAAGGCTGCGGCGCTTGTACGGTCACCTGCCCCTCCGGTGCTATGGACCTGCAGGGCTTCTCCAACAAACAATTACTTGCGGAGGTGGATGCAATATGTCGGTAAATGAAGAATTTCGCCCGAAAATCGTGGCATTTTGCTGCAACTGGTGCAGCTATGCCGGTGCTGACCTTGCCGGCTCCAGCCGTTTGGCATACCCTGCGGATGTAAAAATCATCCGGGTTCCCTGCTCCTGCCGGGTTAACCCTATGTTCATCCTCCGGGCCTTTGAAAAGGGTGCAGACGGTGTCATCCTCTGCGGCTGTCACCCCGGTGACTGCCACTACTCCACCGGTAACTACTATGCCCGTCGCCGTATGACGCTGCTGTTTAGTATGCTGGACTTTATGGGCGTGGAAAACGGCCGTACCCGGGTTGAGTGGGTTTCCGCCGCCGAGGGCGTGAAATTCTCTACGGTTATGAATGACTTTGTAGAGAAAATCCGCAGTCTTGGCGAGAACGTAAGATTGGGGGACTTAAGATGCAAGAACTGAAAGCAAGAGCCTTAGAGCTGCTGAAAAACGGCACTGTACAGCGCGTTCTCGGTTGGCGCATCGGCGAAAACACCTATGACCCCGAGCCTGCCTTCTTCGACAGCGAAGAAGCAATGAAGGATTTTGTTTACAACAATTTCTGTGCCGCCAATTTAAGCAAATACATGATTGAAGCCTGCAAGCTGGAGGGCAAAACCCTGGTTTGTCTCAAGCCCTGTGACAGCTACAGCTTTAATCAGCTTCTGTCCGAACACCGGATTGACCGGGAAAAGGCCTATATCATCGGTGTGGGCTGTAAGGGCAAATTGAGCATTGAAAAAGTAAGCCAAGCCGGTGTTAAGGGCATTTTGTCTGTCACTGACACTGACCCCTTGCAGGTTACCACCCTTTACGGTGATACCACGGTTGCTTACAAGGATGCGATGCTCAGCCGCTGCCATGTGTGTAAGGGTAAAGACCATGTTGTTTATGACGAGCTAATCGGCGAAAGCGAAGATACAGTGGACGCCGACCGGTTTGCAGAGGTTGCCGCCATTGAAGCCATGTCCCCGGAGGAGAAATTTGCATTCTTCCAGGCGGAGCTTAGCAAATGCATCCGCTGCAACGCCTGCCGGAATGTCTGCCCTGCCTGCTCCTGCCGTAAATGCGTGTTTGACAGCAACAAATTCGACAGCACCCAGAAAGCCAATGTGGACTCCTTTGAAGAGAAAATGTTTCACATCATCCGTGCCTTCCACGTGGCCGGTCGTTGTACCGACTGCGGAGAGTGCAGCCGTGTTTGCCCTCAGGGAATTCCGCTGCATCTTTTTAACCGGAAGTTTATCAAGGATATCAATAACCTTTACGGTGAATATCAGGCAGGTGCCGACGTGGAAGCCAAAGGTCCTTTGACCAGCTTTACCACTGAGGATGCCGAGCCCAGTGTGGTTAGCCAAGGAGGTATTCGATGAAACGGATTGCACTTGAAAATCTGCCTAAGCTCTACGCTGTAATCGGGCAAAAGCAGAGCCTCATCTTACCTATCAAAACTGCCGGCAAAACCAATTTCGGTCTATGGACAGAAACTGCCGATGTGGATTTGCAGACCTTAAAAACCGTCAAATCCGCCAAGGATGCCTTCTTCCCCCAAAGCGAAACCCTGTATACCTGCTACCAAGAGGGCAAGGCAATTAAAATCCAGCCGGAAGATCTGGAAAACGAAGACTTTGTTGTCTTTGGTATAAAAGCCTGCGATGTCCGTGGAATTAAAGTTTTGGATCAGGTATTTCTTTCTGACCCGGTAGACAGCTTCTATGCTGCCCGCCGTAAGCATGGTACAATCGTAGCTTTGGCCTGCGGTCAACCGGAAAGCTCCTGCTTCTGTCATGTCTTTGGCATCGACTGCAAGGAGCCGGAGGGCGACGTAGTTACATGGCTGACTGCCGACTACTTATACTGGAAGAGCGTCACTGAAAAGGGCGAAGCACTCACCGCATTGGTTGCAGAGCTTTTGCAGGACTGCGACGGCAAAGCAGTTGATGCCCAAAAGGCTTCCATTGCTTCTATTATGGAAAAGCTTCCCTACGCCAACCTTTCTTTAGACGGCTGGAACGGCGACGCGCTGACTGAAAAGTTTAACTCCCCGATTTGGGAGCAGCTTTATAAGCCCTGTCTTGCCTGCGGCACCTGTACCTTTGTCTGTCCCACCTGTCAGTGCTATGACATTCGGGACTATGATACCGGCAAAAACGGTATTCAGCGGTATCGCTGCTGGGACTCCTGTATGTACTCCGACTTTACCATGATGGCCCACGGCAACAACCGTACCTCTCAGCTGCAGCGCTTCCGTCAGCGGTTTATGCACAAGCTGGTGTACTTCCCTGCCAATAACAACGGTATGTACTCCTGTGTAGGCTGCGGTCGTTGCGTGGATAAGTGTCCCAGTCACTTAAATATTGTCAAGGTTATCAAGGCCTTTGGAAAGGAGGAAGCATAATGCACGAGTGTACCTGTTTCCCCGGCTTTGTACATGACACATTAATTCCCAAAGTCGGTATCATCACCGATATTCGCCAGGAAACCCCCGATGTTAAGACCTTTCGGGTAAATGCGCCGGAGGGCGGCAAGCTCTTTGAGCATATGCCCGGTCAGTGCGCTATGGTGTGCGCCCCCGGTGTCAGCGAGGCAATGTTCTCCATTACCTCCTCTCCTACCAATAAGGAATATCAGGAATTCAGCATTAAAAAGTGCGGCGAACTGACCGATTATCTGCACTCCCTGCAGGTAGGCGACCAGATTACCGTCCGTGGTCCTTACGGAAATAACTTCCCTGTGGAAACCGAATTAAAGGGCAAAAACCTGTTGTTTATCGCCGGCGGTATCGGTCTTGCGCCCCTGCGCAGCGTTATCAACTATGTGCTGGACAATCGGGAAAATTATGGCACGGTAGACATCCTCTACGGCTCCCGCAGCGCCGATGATTTGGTACAGCTGAAGGAAATCCAGGAGGTCTGGATGAAGGCCGAAGGCGTAAATGTTTACCTTACCATTGACCGCCCCCAGGAGGGCTGGACAGGCAATGTCGGCTTTGTCCCCGCTTACTTAAAGGAGCTGAATTTCAGTGCCGACAAAACCGCCCTTTTGTGCGGTCCTCCCATTATGATTAAATTCGTTCTGGCTGCTCTGCAGGAAATGGGCTTCTCCAAGGAGCAGGTGTTCACCACCTTGGAGCTGCGCATGAAATGCGGTATCGGCAAATGCGGTCGCTGCAACATTGGCTCCAAATACGTCTGCAAAGACGGTCCGGTGTTCCGCTGCGACGAAATTGACCAGCTTCCTGCTGAGTACTAAGAAAGGATGTCAAGAATATGGAAAATCTTGTAAATGTCTACTTCTTCGGTAAGCGCTATCAGGTCCCCGGGGATTTGACCATTATGACTGCCATGGAATACGCCGGCTACACCTTGAGCCGTGGCTGTGGCTGCCGTCATGGCTTCTGCGGTGCTTGCGCCACCATTTACCGCATTAAGGGCTGCAACGAGCTTAAGACCTGCCTTGCCTGCCAAACACAGGTGCAGGAGGGTATGTACATTGCCAGCATCCCCTTCTTCCCCACAGACAAGCGGGCTTATGAAATCAAGGATTTGAAGCCCAACCAGCAGGTTATGATGGAGCTGTATCCGGAAATTTACAGCTGTATCGGCTGCAATGCCTGTACCAAAGCCTGTACCCAAAGCTTAAACGTTATGCAGTACATTGCCTACGCCCAGAGAGGCGAGCTGGAAAAATGTGCAGAGGAATCCTTTGACTGCGTCAGCTGCGGCTGCTGCTCCGTCCGTTGCCCTGCAGAAATCTCCCACCCCATGGTAGGCTTGCTTGCCCGCCGTTTGACCGGCAAGTACATTGCTCCCGAAAGCCAGCATGTGACCCAGCGTGTTGCAGAAATCAACCGGGGTGAATATGATGCAATGATTGAACAGATTATGCAAAAGCCCATCTCGGAAATGCAGGAACTGTACAACAATCGGGATATCGAGAAGTAAGGAGGTTTGTGTATGTTTACGGATTATATGCTGGAATCTATTAAGAAGGTAGAAGCCACCCGTGCTGAAAGAATGCGTACAGAGCCTCGCCGTATGACTGCCGAGGAAAAAAGTGAGCTGCTCAAGGCCTACCACCCTGACTACCGTCCCGAAGGCTTTGCCGAAATCAAAATCGGTGTAAACAAAGGGCAAAAAGCACCTCTGGAGCTGACCCAGCTGCTGCACAGCAACAGCCGCCTGCTAAATGAAGACATTGATTTAACTAAACCTGACTACGATGTGGATGTTCTGGTAATCGGCGGCGGCGGTGCCGGCGCATCGGCGGCAATTGAGGCCCACGAAGCCGGCGCAAACGTTATGATTGTTACAAAGCTGCGCATCGGTGACGCTAACACTATGATGGCAGAAGGCGGTATTCAGGCTGCCGACAAGCCCAACGACTCCCCGGTACAGCACTATCTGGATGCCTTTGGCGGCGGTCACTTTGCCGCACGTCCGGAGCTGCTTCGCCGGCTGGTAATGGAAGCGCCGGATGCCATTCGCTGGCTGAATGAGCTGGGCGTTATGTTTGACAAAGCTGAAAACGGCGATATGGTTACCACCCACGGCGGCGGCACCTCCCGGAAGCGTATGCACGCCTGCAAGGACTATTCCGGCGCGGAGATTATGCGCACGCTGCGGGATGAGGTTCTCAACCGCAAAATCCCCGTTGTGGAGTTTACCTCTGCTGTAGAGCTGACAAAGGACGATTTAGGTCAGGTTACCGGCGCTGTTTTGTTAAATATGGAAACCGGTGATTATCTGGTTGCCCGGGCAAAAACCGTGATTATTGCCACCGGCGGTGCAGGCCGGCTGCACTACCAGGGTTTCCCCACCTCTAACCACTACGGTGCTACTGCTGACGGTCTGGTGCTGGGCTACCGTGCCGGCGCACCTCTTTTGTATCAGGATACCATTCAGTATCACCCCACCGGTGTTGCTTATCCCTCTCAGATCTTCGGCGCACTGGTTACCGAGAAGGTTCGTTCTTTGGGTGCTATGTTGGTTAACAAAGACGGTGAGGCTTATGCCCATCCGTTGGAAACCAGAGACGTTTCCGCATCTGCCATCATTCGTGAATGCGCCAACGGCAAGGGTGTAGATACACCCCTGGGCAGCGGTGTCTGGCTGGATACCCCCATGATCGAACTGCTCCACGGAGAAGGCACCATTGAAAAGCGGATTCCCGCAATGCTGCGTATGTACTTAAACTACGGCATCGATATGAGAAAAGTCCCAATTCTGGTATATCCCACACTGCATTATCAAAACGGCGGTCTGGAAATCGGCGGCGACGGCTTTACAAAGGCAATCCCCAATTTGTTGGTTGCCGGCGAAGCTGTGGGCGGCATCCACGGCAGAAACCGTCTGATGGGCAACAGCCTGCTTGACATCATTGTCTTCGGCAGAAATGCAGGTAAGGCCGCTGCTGCCAAAGCAAAGGATGTAACGCTGGGTAAATCCAACCTTGACCACATTACCGCTTATGCCCAGGCGCTTTCCGAGGCCGGACTGGAGCAGGCCGGGGTTTCTCCCCTGCTTCTTCCCAAGTACGCACGCCACAAAAAATAATGCAAATAGCAAGACAGGAATACTTTTCCTGTCTTGCTAATGTCGGGAGATGTTATTTATGGAAATCCTTGATTTTCTCAAAGGCGTTTTCACCAACGATATTATGATCGTTTTCTGTATTGCCGCGCTGGGTTATTTGCTGGGCAGCATATCCATTAAGGGACTGAATTTGGGCACCTCCGGTATTCTGATTGTCGCCCTTGTGTTCGGTCATTTTAACCTGCTTGTTCCTGCGGCACTGAAAAATATCGGTCTGATCTGTTTTGTAACCGCAGTGGGCTTTATTGCCGGTCCCGGATTCTTCCGGAACTTCAAAAAATCCGCTATTTCCTATGTGGTGCTGGGCTTTGTTATTATTTTGTCCGGCGCTGCCACCTGCGTTGCCGTTATGAAGCTGGCAGGTATTGAAACCGACCTGGCTGTGGGTATGATGTCCGGTGCGCTGACCTCCACCCCCGGTCTTGCCGCTGCCATTGAAGCCACCGGCAGTGATCTTGCCTCTGTGGGCTACGGCATTGCCTACCCCTTCGGTGTTGTGGGTGTGGTGCTATTTGTGCAGCTGATTCCCAAAATTCTGAAGATTGACATTGCTGCCGAACGGGAACGCCTTTCCGTTTCCAACGGTACAGTTGATGCTGACGGAAAACCCGTTGCAAAAAAGGAGTATAAGCACTTAGACGAGTTTGGCTTGCTGCCCTTTGCCGTAGCGGCTGCTTTGGGTGTCCTCATTGGAAAGATTGTGATTCCCCTCCCCGGCGGTGCCGAATTCTCCTTAGGAACTTCCGGCGGTCCGTTGCTGACCGGTCTTGTGTTCGGTCATTTCGCCCATGTGGGGTCTGTTGCCATTGATGTGCCGAAAAAGACCCTGAATGTGGTGCGGGAAGTTGGTCTTGCCCTGTTTCTGATGGGCGCCGGTACGGAAGCCGGCAAAGGCTTCCTTGCTGTTTTGGCAGAGCAAGGCGTCGCCCTGTTCCTGTGGGGTGCTTTGATGACCCTTGTTCCCATGGTCATTGGCTACATCCTGGCTGTTTATGTGTTCAAAATCGATGTGCTCAGCGCTCTGGGTTCTATCTGCGGTGGTATGACCAGCACCCCCGCACTGGGTACACTGATGACAGTAACCAAAACAGAAGCAGTTGCCACCGCTTATGCAGCCACCTATCCCATAGCGCTGATCTTCGTGGTACTGTGCTGCCAATTCATCCCGTTAATTTTCGGATAAAGAATATCGCCCACTGCATCGGCAGCGGGCGATATTTATTGACTTTCCCTATATTCCCGTGGTATACTAGTTGCAACTTTTTCTCAGGAGAGATTGAAATGAACAAAGTAATTATTCCGGAAGGCTATAAGCCGGTACTTAACAGCTACGACCTGCAGCGGGCCATCGCCCTGACAAAAAAGATTTTTCAAGATGAATTTACACAAACTCTGCACCTACAGCGGGTTTCTGCGCCCTTGTTTGTTGCCGCCACCTCCGGTCTGAACGACGATTTAAGCGGCAAAGAACGCGCCGTTTCCTTTGATATTCCCGCCATTGGCGACCATGCTCAAGTTGTCCACTCCTTGGCAAAGTGGAAGCGCCTTGCCCTGAAGAAATACGGCTTTTCCTGCTATGAAGGTCTTTATACCGATATGAACGCCATCCGTCGGGATGAGGAGTTGGATAATATCCACTCGGTGTATGTGGACCAGTGGGACTGGGAACGGATTATTGACAAATCCGACCGTACAGAAGAATACCTCAAAGCTACCGTCCAATCCATTGTAAATATCATTTGCGATGCCAGCGAAGCATTAAAACGGGAATTCCCTCAAATCAGCGTCAATCTGTGCAGACAGGTGAGCTTTATCACTGCCCAGGAGCTGGAAGACCTGTACCCGGACAGCACTCCCGAGCAGCGGGAATATCTGTACTTAAAAGAGCATAAAACCGCTTTCATTATGCAAATCGGTGACAAACTCCACTCCGGCAAGCCCCACGGAAACCGTGCGCCGGACTACGATGACTGGACACTCAACGGCGATATTCTGTTCTGGAATGATTTACTGGGGATTGCCTTTGAAATCTCCTCAATGGGTATCCGTGTAGACCCAGATGCCATGGACCGCCAGTTAAATGCTGCCGGCTGCAATCACCGCCGCAGCCTTCCCTTCCACAAAATGCTGCTAAATAACGAGCTGCCCCTTACCATCGGCGGCGGTATCGGTCAAAGCCGTCTGTGTATGCTGCTCATTGGCTGCGCCCACATTGGTGAGGTGCAGACCAGTTTATGGGATGAAGACACTCTGGCAATTTCCGGCGCAAACAACATTCCCCTTCTGTAATAAAAAGACCCTGTTGGGCGTCACGCGCCCAACAGGGTCTTTTTATTTATCTTCTGGTTCTTCTTTTATAAATAATGATAATTACCAATGTAACCAACGCTACAAACAGCACAACGGTAGCTACTACAATCAGTATATTGTCTTTCAAAAAGTCCAGCCGTTGCTTGCCGGGGAACTCATCCAAATCACACAACGCATAGCTGCTGAAATGGGACAGCTCCGCGCTCAGGCTCTTGCCGTCCTGGCTTAGGGTAAAGGCTACCTTTTGGGCTTCCCCGGAATCGGTGATATAATAAAGTGCTATGTTTTCACCCAACGCATCCGGAATGGGAATGGTTACCGTTACTTTGCCGTTGGGCTGCACCACCTTGCCGTTTAGAAGGGCAGAAATATCATAGACGGCAAATTTTTCGCTGATTTTTTTCATTGCCTTCCGAACGGTCTTAAAGGTCTGACTATCCTGATCAATTACATTGACCTTCACCTTTGTTCCCGTGGGGAATACGCCCTCCTGGGTTTCAAAAACAATACCGGTAAGCTCATCCGTCACCTTGCAGGGAAGCTTGGTGTCCTGGACTTCCACGCAGCGGCTGCACTTGCTCTGCAGAATGCCTTGTGTGCAAATCGTCGGCTCCTGAATAACCGTAGGCTCTCCGAAATCATGGTTCAAAGCAGGCAGGATTTCTGTAACAACATCATTACAGTTAGCGCAGGTCTGCGTCCTTGTTCCGTCAGAAACACAGGTTTCGGCCTCTATAATTTCCCAATCACCGTAGTTATGGCCAAGTGCCGGAACGGTCTGGGTTACTGTCTTTTTACAAACGGAGCATTTTCCCTTTTCGCTTCCGTCCTCGGTACAGGTAACCTGTTTTAAGATTGTCGGCTTGCTGATTTGATGCCGTCCCAGAGGGACTTCTCCCTTTTCTATAGCATTACAAACTGTACAGGAACGCTCCTGTGTGCCTTTTTGCTTACAGGTCGAAGCCTTGGTCACAGTCCAATCGCCGTAAGTATGGGCAACCATTGGGATAGGCTGTGTTGCTTCTTTATTACATCTTGTGCAAAGACCGGTTTTAACGCCCTCTTCCGCACAGGTAGGCTCTTTGGTTACTGTGGCATCGGAAAAAGTATGACCCAGCGCCGCAAGCTTTCTTGTTTCAGTATGGGTGCATCCGGCATTGGAACAGGCACGCTTTTCCTCTCCGTCGGCAGCACACTCTGCCGCCTTGGTTACACTCCACTGCCCCATATTATGTCCGGTTGCCGCCAGGGCGGTAACCTCTTTCCCGTCGCAGTCGGAACGGGTACACAGAGCTGTCTGCTCTCCTGCCTCGGTGCAGGTAGGTTTTTTTGTGGTTGTGGCCGCGCCAAAGCTGTGTCCCTTTGCGGGGATAGGCTTTGTTTCAAAGTGCTGGCAGCCGGTATTGGTGCAGGTGCGCTTTTGCTCGCCGGCATTGGTGCAATCCGGCTGACTGGTCGCGCTCCATGCTGTCATATTATGACCGCTGGCGAGAATATCCTTTCGTTCAACCTTATTGCAGGTGGAGCAGGTGCGGGTCTGCTGCCCGTTTTCGGTACAATTGGCTACCTCACCGGGTACATCTGCCCAGGCGCTCCAGGTGTGGGCATCGGGGGCGCACTCCTTGGGCGTAATATGCAAGGTAACATTGGGTGTGGAAATGCCCACCACTTGCTTGTTGGTGTTTACCTTTATTACGCCGTTTCCGTCAGTTTCTGCCGTCAGGTTCTTATCTCCGGGAGCATCGACAGAAATGGTGTAATCTCCCGCAGCTGCATTGTCCGCCACCTTAAAGGTCAGCTTCCGGATGGTTCCGTTATAAGTAACAAGCTTTCCCTGATCTGTGCCGGTGGGCACATTCATCCAAACCAGATAGGGGTTAACCGAGGTTGTAGGAGAGTTGCCCCAGTTTGGCTCAAAATCATCGGCAGTAACTCCATTTTTGGACGAGGTCAGGGATATAACGCCAGGATAGGAAATCTGCGCGCCGGCGCTGATGATACCGGGGTTGTCGGAAAGCTGAACAAACAGCTCAATGGTGTCTCCCGGGTGTGCCGTTATTTCGCTTTTTCCCGATGCGTCCTTCAGACTGATTGTATAGGTACCGGCCGCAGAAGCAACCGACATAATTCCTGTCAGCAGGGGCAGAATCAGCACTACGGCAAGCAAGATGATAAATGGCTTCTTTGTTGTCATAGCGATTACTCCTTCTTTCTATAAATATGGTTTCTTCTTATTCCCCTATAGTATAACAGGAAACCCGTAAAAGCGCAAGTATTTTCCTTTTGGCCCGGTTGGAAAGTTCTTACAACATTGTGCCGGATTATACGATAATACGCCTTGCGTACCGACAAAAAATATGCTATAGTGTATGTGGAAAAATTTAACGACAGAAGGGATTTTTATGAACATCAAGTACATTCATCCCGCTGACCAGTTGGTTATGTTTATGCACCGTATTTATGAAAAGGGCATGACCACCACCTCCGGCGGCAACCTCTCCATTATGGATGATGATGGAAATATTTGGATTACCCCTGCCGGTGTGGATAAGGGTACTTTGACCCGTCAGGACATTGTCTGCATAAAACCCGACGGCACCTGCGTCGGCGTACACAAACCGTCCTCCGAGTTTCCCTTCCATGCCGCCGTTTATAAAATGCGTCCGGATTTACGGGCTGTGCTTCATGCCCATCCTCCGGCACTGGTAGCCTTTTCCATTGTTCGGCAGCTGCCGGATTTGGATTTGCTGCCCTCTGTGCGGAAGGTCTGCACCAGTGTGGAAATGGCAACCTATGCCGTCCCCGGCAGCGACAAGCTGGGCGAAAATATCGGTGCCTGCTTTGCTGACGGCGGCGATATTGTCATTCTGGAAAACCACGGTGTGTGTATCGGCGCACCGGATATGTTTACCGCCTTCCAGCGTTTTGAGACACTGGAATATACCGCAAATCTGGAAATTCTTGCCAAGCGCATCGGCAATGTGCGCAGATTGGAGGCAGACGCCTTCCGGATTACCGAAACCACAAGCCATACGAAGATGGACGACTTTATTCCCAACAGCCATTCCTCCGAGGAGCTGGCCGCCCGTCGGGATATGATTACTTTCATTCGCCGTTCCTACCGTCAGGGCTTGTTCACTGCGACCCACGGCACCTATTCTGTCCGCTTGTCCGACGGAAGCTTTTTAATTACCCCCTTCGGTATGGACAGAGCCTATCTGGAGGAAAAGGACTTGGTTCGGGTAAAAGGCGGTATGAAGGAGCTGAACAAAACCCCCTCCCGCGCCGTAATCCTTCACCAAAAAATTTACGAGGCTCACCCGGATATTCACGCTGTCTTGCTGGCTCACCCGGTAAATGCCATGGCCTTTGCCGTTTCCGATGCCAAATTTGACCCCAGAACCATTCCGGAAAGCTATATTCTTTTGCGGGATGTAAAACGCCTGCCCTTTGGCAAGATTGATTCCAATCAGGAAGAAGCCGCCGCAGAGTTTAGTGAGGTTAACCCCGCCATTATGGTAGAAAACGAATGCGTTATCGTTACCGGCTCTACCCTGCTGCAGGCCTTTGACCGGTTGGAGGTTATGGAAGCCACCGCCCGTTCTATCATCAACTCCGGTGCCATTGGCAATATTGTCCACATTACTCAGGGAGAAGTGGAAGATTTAAAAATTGCCTTTAATTTAAAAGACTAATAAACTTCAATGCCCCATTTGATTAGGGTAACTGAGAAGGAGGGTTTCTCTTGCAATATTATCTTGCTATTGATATCGGCGCATCCTCTGGCCGTCACATCCTGGGTCACGTGGATAAGGGAAAGCTTATTTTGGAGGAAATATTCCGCTTTGACAACCTGCAATTACATAAAAACGGTCATGATTGCTGGGATATAGACAATCTTTGGAACGGCATTATCGGTGGCTTGAAGGCCTGCAATACCGCAGGTAAAATCCCTGTCACCGTAGGCATTGACACCTGGGGTGTTGACTTTGTACTGCTGGATGAAAACGATCAGGTAATCGGAGATGCCGTAGCTTATCGGGACAGCCGTACCGAAGGTATGGTGGATATTGTAAATGCCATTATTCCGGCAAAAGAGTTGTATGCTCATACCGGCATACAGTATCAGTCCTATAATACTATTTATCAGCTTACCGCCTTGAAGCGGGAGCATCCGGAGCAGTTAAATAGGGCTAAGTGGTTGCTTATGATGCCGGAGTATTTCAACTTCCGGCTCACCGGTAAAAAATGCAACGAATATACCAACGCCTCCACCACCAATCTTTTAAACGCAGAGGCGAAAACCTGGGATACAGAAATCATCACCCGACTGGGTCTGCCTACAGAAATTTTCCACGAGCTGGCAGTTCCCGGTACAAGACTGGGTAATCTCCTTCCGGAAATTCAAAAAGAGGTTGGCTTCGATACCACTGTTATTCTTCCTGCAACCCACGATACCGGCTCTGCTTTTTTGGCAATTTGCGCAAGAGATGACAACGCGGTATATTTGTCCTCCGGTACTTGGAGCTTGCTGGGCGTAGAGAATATGTTCCCCATCACCTCCGAAGTAAGCTATACACAAAACTTTACCAACGAGGGCGGTGCTTGGTACCGCTACCGGTATTTAAAGAATATTATGGGTCTTTGGATGATCCAATCCATCCGCCGGGAGCTTAACGGCGTGGCCTATGTCCAGGGAAAACAGGCGCGCACCGCCCAGAGCAAGCAATGGAGCTTCCCGGATTTGATTGCCGAGGCTCAAAAATGCGAGGATTTTACCTCTGTTGTAGATGTGAATAAAGACTGCTTCCTCTCCCCGGAGAGTATGATTGATGCTGTCAAGGAAGAATGCACCCGTACCGGACAGCCTGTCCCGGAAACTGTAGGGCAAATTATGCAATGCGTATACACAAGCCTTTCTCAGTGCTATAAAAATGCCATTGAAGGACTGCAGAAACTTACCGGCAAACAATATACCAGTATGAATATCGTCGGCGGCGGCTGCCAGGATAATTACCTGAACCTGCGCACCGCAAGGGCTACCGGGCTTCCCGTCTATGCCGGACCTGTAGAAGGTACTGCCATCGGCAACCTTTTGGTCCAAATGATTGCCGGTGGAGATTTGGAAGATCTGCAATCCGCGCGAGATGCCATTCGTGACAGTTTTTCTATTCGGCTGATTGAGCCTTAAAAATGGAAAACAGTTTGTACTGTTGAGAAATATAAAAAATAGTAATATTGAAAAGAGGTTAATACATAAATGAAAGTTACCGGTTTTACCCAGCAGCTGAACGAACTGGCTGCTATGTCCAACAAGTACGGTGCCAATCCTGAGTACGTTCTGGCAGGTGGTGGCAACACCTCCTTTAAGAGCGATGACTATTTGTGGATTAAAGGCTCTGGCACCTCCCTTGCTACCATTAAGGGAGAAGATTTCGTAGTTATGGAGCGTGCTTTGCTTGCTCAGATGTGGACTGCAGAGTATCCTGCCGACGAGGCTGCCCGTGAGGCTGCTGTGTTGGAGGATATGATGGATGCCCGTATTCGCGGTGAGAGCCGCCGTCCCTCGGTGGAAACCCTTCTGCACGACCTGTTCCCCCAACAATATATCCTCCATGTCCACCCCGCCATTGTCAACGGCATCACCTGCTCCAAGGAGGGCGAAGCCGCTATGAAGCGGCTCTTCCCCGATGCCGTATGGGTAGCTGCCTGCAAGCCCGGATACATTTTGGCTTTGGACTGCAAAAAGGTTATGGACGCCTACAAGGAAGCAACCGGTAAGGATTGCAGCCTTTTGTTCTTAGAAAACCACGGCATTTTCTTCGCCGGCAACTCTGCCGAAGAGGTTGACGCTCTGGCAGAAAAGACCATGGAAACTCTGAAGGCCGCTGTTAAAAAGGCACCTGATTTGGAAGCGGTGGACTATGACCTGGAAAAGGTTGTCGCCATCAGTCCCGTATTGCGCGCCCTCTACGGTGAAGGTCAGCCTGCCACCGTAAAATTCCTTGCCAACAAGGAAATTTTGGCTTATGACCCCGCTACCGAAAGCCTGTCTCCTGACCATATTGTTTACTGTAAGGCAAAGCAGCTGATTATACCTGCCGATGCTGACGGAGATAAAATCAAAGAGCTGTTTGATGCCTTCACTGCCGCCAACGGCTACAAGCCTAAGATTGCCTTTGTCGAAGGTCTTGGTATGTTCGCCTGTGGCAGCACGATGAAAGAATCCGTTACCGCCCAGACCGTTATGCTGGATGCCATCAAGGTTGTAGCATACGCAAAATCCTTTGGCGGCGTGTCCCCCATGCCCCAGTTCCTCATTGACTTCATCGTCAACTGGGAGGTAGAAAGCTATCGCTCCAAGGTCAGCCTCTCCGGCGGCACCGCAAAGCGCATGGCAAACAAGGTTGTGGTTGTTACCGGCGGCGCCCAGGGCTTTGGCAAGGGTATTGCCGATGCGCTGTACGCTGAGGGCGCTTATCTTGCTATTGTCGATATGAACCTGGACGGTGCTAAGGCCGCAGCCGCTGAGTATGGCGATACAGGCTTTGCCGTATTTGCCAATGTTTCCGATGAGGACTCCGTCAAGGCCATGATGGATCAGATTGTTCTGCATTTTGGCGGCGTGGATGTTTTCGTTGCCAATGCCGGCATTGCCAAGGCTGGCAGCCTGGATGTTATGACTAAGTCTGTGTTTGAATTGGTCACCGCCGTAAACTACACCGGTTATTTCCTGTGCGCCAAGTATGCTTCCGCCGTTATGAAGCTTCAGCACGCCTACGCGCCCAAGTATATGATGGATATTATTGCTATCAATTCCAAGTCCGGTCTTGCCGGCTCCAATAAGAACTTTGCCTATGCAGGCTCTAAGTTTGGCGGCATCGGCCTGACCCAGTCCTTCGCAATGGAATTGGCAGAGTACAACATCAAGGTCAACGCCATCTGCCCCGGCAATTATCTGGACGGTCCTCTGTGGTCCGACCCGGAAAAGGGTCTGTTTGTCCAGTATCTCAACGCCGGTAAGGTGCCCGGCGCAAAGACTGTCGACGATGTCCGTCGGTTCTATGAGTCCAAGGTGCTTATGAACCGTGGCTGTCTGCCCATCGATGTTGCCCGTGCAATCTTCTACATTACCGAGCAGCTTTATGAAACCGGTCAGGCTGTGCCTGTCACCGGCGGTCAGGAAATGCTGAACTGATTTTCAACGAACAAAACGGCTCCCGAACAATTCGGGAGCCGTTTTATTCGTTTATGTTAAAGCTTAACATCCAGCAAAGGAAATCTTTTGCCCATTGGGCAACATTCGGGTGGACCTTTTGGATTCCCTTTCGTTTCTACCATTTTTAATAGTCTCGTTCCCGATTCAAGCGGAACTCCACTGAATTGCGCAAGTAATCGAGATATGCATCGTCCTGACACATCGCCTTGCCCGGAACATCGGAAAGCTTCGCAACCGGACGCCCGTTGACATATTGCAGCTTAATCACAATATTTAAGGGTGCTTCGCAGGTGTCGTTGGAGCAGAAGGTGCCGATGCCAAAAGCAACCTTGATCCGATCCTTAAAATGCTCATAAAGATGCTGCGCCCGGTCAAAATCCAGGCTATCGCTGAATAAAAGCTGCTTATGTTTGGGATCAACGCCGTAATGGGCGTAGTGGGCAAGAATTTTTTCGCCCCATTCGTATGGATCGCCGCTGTCGTGACGGACGCCGGTGTAGTTGTTGACCATGGAACGGTTAAAGTCCATTAAGAACAAATCGGTGGTCAAGGTATCTGTCAGAGCTGTTCCGTTATCTCCGTCATACTCTGCGTACCAGTCCTGCATAGCGTAGTGGTTGGTATAAGCCAGCGGAATAGAATCGATGCCCTGATACATCTGCACAAATTCGTGGGCATAGGTACCGATGGGTTTAATGCCGTATTTTTTTGCAAAATACACATTGGAGGTGCCGACACAGTTCTTTGTTTCCGTGGTCAGGCGATGGATAACCACATCCTCCCACTGCCTGGAAAGCCGTCTGCGGCAGCCGAATTCTGCAAAGTTGAAGGTATAGGTGCCGTCCTGAAAGCCCCGAATTTTGGCGTCCAGGCGGGTTTCCGCGGATTTGCGCAGCTGCTCATAATCGTACTGCATCCGGAAATACACCTCGTTGATGATTTCCAGTAGATAAATTTCAAATTGCATGGCGGAAAACAGCGGTCCGTTCACCACAACCGTCAATTGGCCATCCTCCGTCAGACCGGTGGTTACATACTCACGAATGGGATGCCACAGCCGCAAAAACTCCACATAGTCACTTTTAATAAAGCGAATGGATCGCAGATAGTCAAGCTCCTCCTTCTTAAACCGAAGACGGCACAGATGGTCAATCTGGGCATTGATTTCCTCCAGCATCTCCTGGGTAAATACAATATCCTCATTCCTGCACTTAAAAAAGTACTCACCGTTTAAGTCTGTGTGCTTATGAAAAATAACCTGATTCATATTGAATTTATATAAATCAGTGTCCAGTAAAGATATAATAATCGGCTCGAGTTTCATGGTATTTTCCACCTTTTATATACTGTCTGTATTTAAATTCTCTCTGCTTATTTCAACCTGCTGACGCAGGGCTTGGTACATCGGCCAAAGCTTAGGGTTGGTCTGAGCGCGCCAGGAAGCCTCGTCGTTATCCAGAAAATACTGCCGCATTTGGGTGGCAGATATGGGATTTGTTTTGGGGATATACAGCTCAGAAATTTCCAAACCATTAACACCGTCAAACCAGGAAACACGCCGGCTTTCCTTGGCAGAAATCAGCAAATCCGGATACTGCCCAAGCCTTTGCATCACATTTTCCAGCACATAATCGCCCCATGTTGCGTTATTGCCCACACCAATATCCGGCAAAGGAAAAATCAGGATTTCCGCGCCGAATACTCTGCGCAGCATCTCCTCACGCAGTTCATAGCAAAAGGGGTTTTTCGCTGTTGACGATTCCTGGGAAGAGCCTACCAAAATACACACCTTTTCGCATATCTGCAAAGCTTTTCGTATCATGTCCTCATGGCCTGCATGGAGGGTTTGAAACCGACCCACCATAACACCCAGGCGATAGGGTTTGTTTTCCATATCAATCCTCCGGCTGATACTCGAAGCAGGGCATCAGCTCCAGCTTAAACAGGTTGCGGTTATGCAGGGTATCAATCCGCTGCTTCACCGCCGGGTCTTCGCAAATACCGGTGCGGATATATTTATCCAGAACCGCATAGGTAAAGCCCAAATTATCCTCATCGGTCTTTCCGCACAGTCCGTCTGCCGGAACTTTATCTACCAAAACAGCAGGCAGACCCAGCTCTGCGCCGATGGCCTTAACCTCTGCAACTGTCAGTCTGGACAAGGGACTAAAGTCGCCCACGCTGTCGCCGTAGCGGGTGGAGTAGCCAACCCAATCCTCCGATAAATTGCAGGTATTGACCACCCGTCCGTTGACGCTCTGACTGACGGCATAAACCGTAGACATCCGCAATCTGGGAGGAAGATTGGCAACTGTCTGTGCCGTAGGCTGTACAGACTCCATACCCTCCAGAAGCTCCCCGGCATTGATTGCGTTTAAAATTCCCTGAAAGCCTTCTTGAATATTGACCACAATACTCCGAATACCCAAATGTTTTACCAAAAGCCGGGACATATCAATATCACTTTGTTCTCCGTTTGGCATCAGTACACCGATAACCCGGTCACGACCCAAGGCTTCTACACAAAGAGCCGCTGCAACAGAGCTGTCCTTACCGCCGGAAATACCCAGCACCGCGTTACAGCCCGGGCCGTTTTTCTCAAAAAACTCCCGTATCCAAGCAATGCAATCCCGGGAAACCGCCTTTGCATCAAACATACGATTCACTCCTCTATCCCATCCATCAGAGGCATTTTCACAGCATACCTATTCTTCCCCATAAATGGGTGTACATTCCAACGTCCATATTACCACGGAGGACAACCACAGTCAAGGAAAAAACAGCAACCGCAGCTGCTGTTGCTGTTTTTAACACCACACTGTCTTTATATAATTATAAAAAATATGCATAGCAAGGCAGCTGAACATAAAAGCAATTCCCGGTTTCATTGCTCTTTACCCAGATTTTGCCGCCGTGCTTTTCCACATGGCTTCTGGCAATAGAAAGACCTAGTCCAAAGCTGCCGCCTTCGGTACGCGCCCGGTCTGCCCGATAAAAACGTTCAAAAACCCGCCGCAAATCCTCCTGCGGTATGGGATTTCCTGGGGTAGCAACGGTCAACAGGCAGGTGTCTTTTCCTTGCCGGCACAGCTTTACCTCCACTATTCCCGACGTGCCATACTTCGCCCCGTTGTCCAGAAGGATTTCAACCACCTGCCTTAAATACTGGGCGTTTCCTGTAAGGAAAATCTGCTGTTCAATATTGTTTTGCAGCATCTGTCCTCTTTCAAACATCACAGGCTCAAAGGGAAGCAAGGCATCCGACACCAATACGCTGTAATCCAGTCTTTCAAAGGTGCTTTGCGTATACCCGTTGTCTGCCCGGGCAAGCTCCAAAAGTCCCTCAACCAAATGACGCATCCGGTGGGATACGGTTACGATATTATCCGTAAATTGCGATCTGCTTTCATCGTCGCAATCCGGGCTTTGCAAAAGCTCGGCATTGCTCATAATCACGGTCAGAGGCGTTTTGAGCTCGTGGGAGGCATCGGAAATAAATTGCTGCTGCTGAAGCCAAGCCTTTTCCACAGGCTTAACCGCCCAACGGGCCAGCAATACACTGATGCCAAAAAACACCACCAGGCTGACAACACCGATTAACACACAAACTTGAATCAGTGTTGTAAGGGCCGCCAGATGACTGGAGATGTCTACGAAATATATGGTTTGCGTTCCCACAGAAGATACGGTTTTATACCGCAGGTTATACGCTTTTATCTCACCGGTGCCGGACTTAGCTGTATAAACATAGGTAATAAGCTCCTGAATAAATGCTTCATCCGTCAAATCATAATAGCTGTAGCCACTGGCAACAACATTGCCGTTAAGGCTGATTTTTACGGTAAAGTACGGCAACCGAACATCTCTTCCCGGCTCTCTGCCGGGTTGCTGCAGACTTTTGGACATATTATCCAAAGCCGCTGTGCTTTGGTTTTCCAAGTCCAGCCGGGTAAAGTGGTACACCGTGGCAAAAATAATCATCAGCATACAGGCAACAATGCCCATATTAATGAGAATAAATTTCAGGCGTAGCTTTTTCAGCATATCTCCGCCACCTCCAAATGGTATCCCAGGCGGCGAATGGCAATTATCCGCAAATCAGAGCCTATGGATATCAATTTCTTTCGCAAAAAGCCTACATAAACCTCCACATGGTTTTCCACCGCATCGGAATCATAGCCCCACACACGGGCAAGGATGACCTCTTTGGACAGATTTTGCCCCTTGGATTGGAGCAAAAAGCGCATTACATCAAATTCCCGGGCAGACAGACGCACGCTTTTTTCGCCGCACACCAAAGTGCCGGTGGACAGGTCTAAGGCCGTGTTTCCGTATACCAATTCGTCCACCTGTCCCCCCTGCCGGCGCAGCAAGGCGTTGATGCAGGCGAGCAATTCCCGGCTGTCAAAGGGCTTTGTTAAGTAATAATCCGCCCCGGCATTCAGCCCCTGAATACGGTCCTCCAAGCCGGACTTGGCAGTGAGCATTAAAATCGGTGTGGCGCACCGCTTGGCACGTACCTGACGGGCAACCTGATAGCCGTCCATTTTGGGCATCATCACGTCCAAAATCAACAGGTCATACACACCCATTTCCGCGTACTCCGCCCCAGATTCCCCATCATAGACCACTTCCACATCAAAGCCCTTTTGGGTCAGCAGGGTCTTTAACGAATCTGCCAGAAGCTTCTCGTCCTCTACAATCAGTATTTTCATTTCCGCCCTCCTGTCTATTTTTAATTATAATACATTCTAAGGCTGAAATAAAGCTGAAATTTTACAGTGTCTGCCCCATACCTTGACACTATGTCGGATATGTGCTATAATTAAAACAAAGGCGTAGGGAGTTCTATGATGAAAAGGTATATCATCCTTCTAAGCATCTTAGTTGTAATTATTTGCACAGCCTTTATTTTTGCCATTGTACATCACTACAATAGGTATGAAGAGAGGATGTATGCAACTCTGTATATCAACCAGATTACTGAAAAAAGCCAAGCTGACGGTACGTATTATCTAACAATAGTGCTGGATGACTATACGGTAGAAGAATGCCATCTGTCACACAACACCCTCAAGCTGAAAACAACCGAAGCAATTTACAGCAAAATCGATACCAATCTTACATACATCGGTGTATCTCTAAAAATAATGCCCTATGACCCGGCAGATGGTGATATCGGCTTTATGCTATACACACAAAACACCCAGAACTGGACAATAATAAAAGTATTTACTGATAAAAACACCTCAATATCTTAATGCACAAACCCCGGTGTCCGAAACGGACACCGGGGAAATCTATCAGCGAATAACACGAACGCGGAAAACGCCTTCCTGTTTGCCAAGCTCCTGAACAATAACCTCAGGGGTCGGCTCATCCAAATCCAGCATTGTGCAGGCATACTCACCCTTGCTTCGGTTAAGCATATCGGAGATGTTGATGTTGTGACTTGCCACAACCGTTGTAAACCGGCTGATGGTGTTGGGAATGTTCTTATGCAGAACTACAATTCTGCCCGGCTTGGTGCAGATGCCCATGTCAACTGCAGGGAAATTGACGGAATTTTTGATATTGCCGTTTTCAAGATAGTCCATAACCTGCCGTACCGCCATCTTGGCGCAGTTATCTTCGGATTCCTCGGTAGATGCACCCAAATGGGGAATGGCAACAACACCCTGCATACCGGCGGTTTTCTCATTGGGGAAATCGGTAATATAGCATTTTACCTTGCCGGATTTCAGGGCAGCCTCTATTGCCTCGTCATCCACCAGCTTATCCCGGGCAAAGTTCAGCAAAATGACGCCGTCCTTCATCTTTGCCAGAGTTTCAGCGTTAATCATGTGCTTGGTATCCTCCACCAGAGGCACATGAAGGGTGATAATGTCGCAATTTTCGTAAATTTCCTCGCGGGTCTTAACCGGAATAATGTTGCTGTCCAAATGCCAGGCGGCACTGATGGAAATATAGGGATCGCAGCCGTAAACCTGCATGCCCAAGCCGATGGCAGCGTTGGCAAGAGGGCCGCCGATAGCACCCAGACCGATAACGCCCAGCTTCTTGTTCATAATTTCCGTACCGGCAAACTGAGACTTACCCTTTTCAACCTTCTTGGCAATGTCTTCCTCATCTTTAATAGAACGTACCCATTCGATACCGCCCACGATATCACGGCTGCCCAAAAGCATACCGCAAAGAGCCAGCTCCTTCACGCCGTTGGCGTTTGCGCCGGGGGTATTGAACACCACAATGCCCTCTTCCGCGCAGCGATCCAGAGGAATGTTATTTACACCGGCGCCTGCGCGGGCAATTGCCTGCAGCTTATCGGAAAATACCATATCGTGCATGGCTGCGCTGCGAACCAGAATTGCCTCTGCGTCATTGATCGCATCTGTGGCCTGATAATCCTGAGTAAACAGCTCCGTACCCTTGGGGGAAATTTTATTTAAGTAATGTACCTGATGCATAGAAATCATCCTTTCTCAAATAAATGGTCAATCAATTTAAAGCCTTCCGGCTGGAAAATCTTCGTTGCGGCAGCATCTTTTTCGCTGTAACGGGCAATCGTTTTGCGCTGGGCGGTGCTGTCATATAAAATATATGGAACCGGGTCAGCGGTGTGGGTACGGCAGCGAATGGGTGTGGGGTGATCGGGCAAAATCAGCAGCCGATACGCTTCGCAGGAAAAGTCCATTGCCTGCTTAATAGGAGCAATTACCCGGCTATCCAAATACTCTATGGCTTTGATTTTATTTTCAATACTGCCCTGATGTCCCATTTCATCCGGCGCTTCCACATGGACATAGGCAAAATCACAGCCGTCCTCCAAAACTGCCCGAACAGCCGCCTGCGCCTTACCCTCATAGTTGGTATGCAGGCCACCGGTAGCACCGGGCACATCCACCACGGACATCCCTGCTCCCACTGCAATACCTTTAAGTAAATCCACCGCAGAAATCATTGCGCCTATTTTTCCGGTCTTTTGGGTAAAATTGGCAAGAGAGGGTTTTGTGCCTGCACCCCAGAACCACAGGGAATTTGCTTTATTGACGCCCTGCTCCTGGCGTTTTTTATTCAGCGGATGGGTATTTAATAAGGAAAAGCTCTTTTCCATCATATCCCGAAATGCCGGATGCTGGGGAAGATACGGCCCGATTTTCTGACCCAAATGGTCATGAGGCTGAGCCATATCCAGCACTTTGCCATGCTTCCACACCAAAATGTGCCGGTAGCTTGTGCCGGTAAAAAAGGAAAATTCCTCAGTAGAAAGATTTTGACGGACGGTGTCTATCAGTATGTCGGCATCCTCTGTGGAAATCTCACCGGAGCTGTGGTCAAGTATGGTCTTTTGCTCAAAGGGTGTTTCCTCAGTTAAGGTAACAATATTGCTGCGGAAAACCACATCATCCTCCGCCATATCTACTCCAACGCTCAAGGCCTCCAAGGGGGAGCGTCCGGAATAATTACAGGTTGGGTCATATCCCAAAACAGCCAAATTCGCCACATCACTGCCAGGCTTCATAGCGTCAGGGACGGTTTTTACCAAGCCCATTTCGCCTTTGCCTGCCAAATCGTCCATAACCGGTGTTTTGGCATATTCCAGTGGGGTTTTGCCCCCCAGCTGCACCAGAGGCTCATCTGCCATACCGTCGCCCAGTATTACAATATATTTCATAAAAGCCTCCTTTTTTCTGAAAGATTATTAACATAATAACACTTCTCAACATGAAATACAATATAAAATATTGGAAGATTTTTTCCTTTTTCCTGACAGATTTTCGTGTAAAATGTATGGTTTTCCATTTGTGGCACAGGCTAATGAAAATCCCTTTGAAATACAATCGGCTTTCAGCACAATTTCAGCAACCTATGATAAGATAATGCCACAAACAAATAAAGGAGAAACGCTATGAGCTATGAAGAAATGAACGAATATGGGACGTATGATGCCGAGCCGCAGCCGCCCCGTTATGAGCCGAAGCCGAAAAGAAAATCCACAGGCTTCGGAAAAACCGTCGCCTTGGCGCTGTGCTGCTCTTTGTTGGGCGGTGCCGTGGGTGCAGTGGGAAGCACGCTGCTGCGATTGCCTGAAGCAGCAGTTACCCATTCCACCACAATTTTAGAGGGTCAGCGAGAAAACACTGTTATTGATATTATGAAAATTGACACCAGCAAGCTTATGACCCCGGCCGAGGTCTACGCAGCAAATGTAAACTCCACCGTAGGTATTCAAACCGCCATCACCACAAATTTCTGGGGCTTTCAAACTACCTCTGCGGCCTCCGGCTCGGGTTTTATTATTTCCGAGGATGGCTATATTCTGACCAACTACCATGTTATTGAAAATGCCAATGCTATTTCCGTTTCCTTTTATGACGGCAGTAATGCCGATGCCAAGCTCATTGGCTACGATACCGGCAACGACATCGCCGTGCTTAAGGTAGCCAAAACGGGGCTTTCTCCGGTCGTTCTGGGAAATTCCGGTAATTTAAACGTGGGTGACACGGTGATTGCCATTGGAAATCCTTTGGGTGAACTGACCTTTTCCCTTACAGCCGGCGCAATCAGCGCCTTGGAACGGGAAATCACCACCTCCGCCGGTGTAACTATGAATTTAATGCAGACAGATTGCGCCATCAACTCCGGCAATTCCGGCGGTGCGCTGTTTAACCTCTACGGAGAGGTAATCGGCATCACCAATGCAAAATACTCCAGCAACACAAGCACCGAAGCCTCTATTGACAATATCGGTTTTGCCATTCCGGTAAATCATATTCGCAACATTGTAGAAAGCGTTATTGAAAAAGGATATTTTTCAAAGCCGTATATCGGCGTATCCGTTTCCGATGTCAGCAGTGAGACCCAAAGCTACGGTCTGCCCCAAGGTGCTGCGGTGAAATCGGTGGAGGATGACTCTCCTGCTGAAAAAGCAGACCTGCGGGTAAATGATATAATCACACAGGTGGACGGAACACCCATTACCGGTTCTTCTCAGCTTGTTTCCCTTGTAAAAACCTGTACAGTCGGACAGGTGCTGAAGCTGAAGGTTTATCGGCAAGGTGCTTATCTGGATTTGGAAATTACCGTAGGAGAGCAAATTCAATCTGCCACCGCAGATAAAAACAATTCCCAGCAAAGCAGCAGCTCCCAGTTCCCCTACTGGGGCAACGGAAGCGGTAATCGCTAACTTTACAAAAATACCCCCTGATTAAACATCAGGGGGTATCATTATATCCAAGAGAAAATACGGCGTTAACCATGTCGCATAATGTAAAAACAGTTGACAGTCTTTGTTTGCTGTGATAAAATATAGTAAATTCATATTGAAACACTATAGAGGCGCATTGCATCATTAGTAGCCTTTGCTTCACGGCTTTCGCAGAGCCTATGCAAAGAGGAAAGGGATCAGTGCCGAAGGGGGGCTGAGGCGAAAAGCACTCCTGGTTGCACAAATAAGATTTGTTCGACTGTCGCACGGTTTGCCGTGCGGAGAGCTATCTGTGTTCCGTGTTTTTCCTCAGTTTGCGGACCGGGGAGACTGGGTAAACTCGGGTCGAGGTAGCTGATGGTATGCATCAGCTATTTTTTATGAAAAAACTATTTTTTATCATAAAGGAGAATGTTTATGAGACAGCCTATTTTCCGGGGCGTTGCAACTGCCCTGATTACGCCCACCACAAAAGACGGCGTTGATTTTCCTGCCCTTGAAAAGCTTATAAACTGGCAGATTGAAGAAGGCATTAACGCTCTGGTTATTTGCGGAACTACCGGCGAAAACTCCACCCTTACCGATGCAGAGCATCGCGCAGTCCTGGAGTTTGCCATAAAGGTGGCCGACCACCGCATTCCTATGATTGCCGGCACCGGCTCTAACGACACTTCCTATGCCATCAGCCTGACCCGGTATGCCTGCGAGCTGGGCTACGACGGCGTTTTGGTGGTTACGCCTTACTATAACAAGACAACCCAAAAGGGCCTGGTAGCTATGTTCACCGCCATTGCCGACGCTTCAACCATTCCGGTTATTCTTTACAACGTTCCCTCCCGTACCGGTGTGAATATCGAGCCTGCCACCTATGCAAAGCTGGCTGATCATCCTATGATTGCCGGCATCAAGGAGGCAAACGGCAATATTTCCAAAATTGTGGAAACTGCTTCTCTTGTAAAGGGCAAGCTGGACCTTTACTCCGGCAACGACGATCAAATTGTTCCTTTAATGGCAGTGGGCGGACTGGGTGTCATTTCTGTTCTGTCCAATATCGCTCCGAGGCAGACTGTAGAGCTGTGTAACCGGTTCTTTGCTGGTGACCTTGTCGGTGCAATGCAGCTGCAGAGCAAATTCCTGCCCTTAATTAACTCGCTGTTCTGCGAGGTCAACCCCATTCCTGTAAGAGCCGCTTGCGCTGCTATGGGCTATTGTGAAAACTACCTGCGTCTGCCGCTGGTTACGATGGACGAAGGAAAGCGTCAGATTATGCTGCAGCAAATGCGTGATTTGGGCCTTGTTCTCAAGGAGGACGCATGATTAAGCTGGGAATTGTAGGCTACGGAAACTTGGCCCGGGGCGTTGAATGTGCCATTGCCCAAAATCCCGATATGGAGCTTTCTGCGGTGTTTACCCGCCGTGACCCGTCATCGGTGCGGATTTTAACTCCAAATGTTCCTGTTCTGCCGGTTGAAGATGCGGAGACCTTCTGCGGCAAAATTGATGTGCTGCTGTTATGCGGCGGCAGCGCCACAGATTTGCCTGCTGTGACCCCGAAATTTGCAAAGAAATTCCATGTGGTCGACAGCTTTGATAACCACGCCAATATTCCTGCCCATTTTGCAGCCGTTAACGCCGCTGCAGCCGAAAGTGGACACGTAGCTTTAATTTCCACCGGCTGGGACCCGGGCTTATTCTCTGTAAACCGCTTATATGCCTCTGCCATTTTGCCGGAGGGTAAGGATTACACCTTCTGGGGCAAGGGTGTCAGCCAGGGTCATTCCGATGCCGTCCGGAGAATCCCCGGCGTTCTGGATGCCCGGCAGTATACCATTCCCGTCCCGGAAGCGATGGATAAGGTCCGTCGGGGCGAGAATCCGGATCTGACTACCCGGCAAAAGCACACCCGACTTTGCTATGTGGTGGCAGAACCGGAAGCGGACACCAAGGCAATTGAGCAAGCAATTAAAACCATGCCTAACTATTTTGCAGACTATGATACCACTGTGGTATTTATAACTCAGGAAGAAATGAAAAACGACCATTCCGGCTTGCCCCACGGCGGCAGTGTCATTCGCAGCGGTGTCACCGGTTGGGACAAGGAAACCACACAAACCATCGAATACAAGCTGAACTTGGGGTCTAACCCTCAGTTTACCGCCAGCGTATTGGTGGCCTGCGCCCGGGCTGTTGTCCGGATGGCAGAAAAAGGAATTACCGGCTGCCAGACCATTTTTGACATTGCACCGGCAGACCTGTCCATCCTGAGCCGCGAGGAACTGCTTTCTCATATGCTGTAACAGGGAGAAAACTATGTTATACGATAACCTTTCCGTAAGTGAAAACGGACACCTTTGCTTTGCCGGCTATGATACCGCCGAGCTGGCAGCCCGGTACGGCACGCCGTTAATGGTGTTGGATGAAGACCGGATTCGCAGCCGCTGCCGTGTGTACAAGCATGCTATGAAAGAGCACTTCCCTGCCGGATCGATGCCGCTGTTTGCCAGTAAGGCCCTCAGCTTTAAAGGAATTTACGCCATTATGGCCCAAGAGGGCATTGGCATCGACGTTGTTTCTTCCGGAGAGCTGTACACCGCACTGGAGGCAGGCTTTCCCCCGGGGCGAATGTATTTTCACGGCAATAACAAAACGGATTTTGATATTCGGTTTGCCATCCAAAGTCATATTGGCTATTTTGTATGCGACAATATTCCGGAATTGGAAGCCATTGAACAGGAGGCTGCCCAACAGGACGTAACCCAGAAAATCCTTTTGCGGTTAGCCCCGGGCATCGATGCCCACACCCACGAAAAAATCAACACCGGCCGCATCGATTCCAAATTCGGTGTTGCCATCGAAACCGGGCAGGCAGAGGAGCTTGTTGCATTGGCGCTTCAAAAGCCCCATATCGCCCTTTGCGGCTACCATTGTCACATCGGCTCTCAAATTTTTGAACATACACCTTTTTGCGATGCTGCCGTCATGATGCTGGATTTTATGGCGCAGATGCAGCGCAAATACGGCTATCAGGCAAAAATTTTGAATCTAGGCGGCGGTATGGCTGTTCCTTACACCGAAAAAGACCCAACTGTTGACTACAGCGAAAATATCCGCAAAATCAGCGCCCTAATTCAAAAGGTTTGCCGCGAAAAAAGCTTAGATGTTCCCGTTGTTCTAATGGAGCCGGGACGCAGTATTGTAGCCGATTCCGGCATAACCTTGTATACCGTGGGCGGCGCAAAAGTTATTCCGGATCTTAAAAACTATCTTATGGTAGACGGCGGTATGACGGATAATCCCCGGTACACCCTATATCAGTCCGAATACACGGTATGCGCCCCGGAGTATATGCACGATACCCCGGATATGCACTATAGCATAGCCGGTCGCTGTTGTGAAAGCGGCGATTTGATACAGGAAAATGTTCCTCTTCCTAAGTTGAACCGGGGTGATTTGCTGGCTGTTTTGACAACCGGTGCTTACAATTATTCCATGGCTTCAAACTATAACCGGTTAACCCGTCCGGCAGTTATCCTCATTGGTGATGAGGGGCCGAGGGTTGCTGTCCGTCGGGAGAGCCTTTCCGATTTGATACGAAACGATGTATAAAAACACGCCTTCCGGTATTTATCCGGAAGGCGTGTTTTGTCAGTATATAACTTTTAAGCCAGATAGGCTGCAAGCTTTTTGGCAATTGCTTTTAAGAAATCCTCGCTGTTTACCTTCTGCTTGTTTTCCAAGGTGGACATAGTATACAAATCACCGGTCATAATGCCGCCCTCGATGGTATCGATGGTAGCTTTTTCCAGCATATCCGCATAATGCACCAGCGCCGGCAGCTTATCCAACTCGCCACGCTTACGCAGCGCGCCACTCCAAGCAAAAATCGTTGCCACGGAGTTTGTGGAGGTTTCCTCACCCTTGAGGTATTTATAGTAGTGCCGCTGTACCGTACCGTGGGCAGCCTCATACTCATAATTTCCGTCAGGAGAAACCAACACAGAGGTCATCATTGCCAAAGATCCGTAGGCGGTTGCCACCATATCACTCATAACATCGCCGTCGTAGTTTTTACAGGCCCAGATATAGCCGCCCTCAGAGCGAATGACTCTTGCCACTGCATCATCAATGAGGGTATAGAAATAAGAAATCCCGGCCTTTTCAAAGGAAGCCTTATATTCCTTCTCAAAAATCTCATTGAAAATGCATTGGAACCGCTGGTCATATTTTTTGGAAATGGTGTCCTTTGCAGCAAACCACACATCCTGCTTCGTATCCAACGCGAAATTAAAGCAGCACCGGGCAAAGCTGGCAATGGAAGTATCCTTGTTGTGCATACCCTGAATAATGCCGTCAGAATCGGAGAAATTGTAAATCAGCTCGCGGCTGGTCGTACCGTCGGGGTTTTCGCAGGTCAGATAACACTTTGCTCCCTTTTTCGCGGAAATTTCTACGTTTTTATACACATCGCCATAGGCGTGACGGGCAATGGTAATGGGCTTTGTCCAGGTAGGAATGTAGGGAACAATGCCCTTGACCAAAATCGGAGCGCGGAAAACCGTACCATCCAAAATTGCCCGGATTGTCCCGTTGGGAGATTTCCAGATTTGCTTTAAGTTATACTCCTCTTTTCTGGCGGCATTGGGAGTAATAGTGGCACACTTAACAGCAACGCCGTACTTTTTGGTAGCTTCAGCGGCATCCACCGTTACCAGATCATCCGTAGCGTCTCTATGTTCAACGCCCAAGTCATAATATTCCGTTTTCAGATCCACAAAGGGAATAATGAGTTCCTGCTTAATCATCTTCCAGAGAATTCTGGTCATTTCGTCGCCATCCATCTCAACAAGAGGTGTGGCCATTTGAATTCGTTCCATTGGTCGGCTCCTTTTTATATATTTGGGTTGATTATAACACATTGTGCCGGCAAAAGCAAATTAGAACACCTTATCTGCATTGTTAATAAATCTAAATCCGAATAAAATAAGGGGCTGCTACAACAGCCCCCCTTTCAAAATTAATTATCGCTTAAGCAATTGGTCAGACATACCAAGCTGCCCAGCAGTAAAACCAAAAAGAAGGTTACAATACCCAAAATAATTGCAACCGCCGTTGTTGCGGCAAAGGGCGCGGCAAGCAGTCCGATAACCCCGGTAACCACCGTACCGATTGCACCGGAAAGCACCAAGCAGCGATAGCGAGCAAAACAGCAACGCCCACCGCAGGAAATGCCGGTGGCGTAAATCGGTGCCAGCAATATGCCCAAAACCCCAGCCGCCAAATACGCCCAGAAAACAATCCCGGCAGACACATAGCCAAGTGTATACAAAATTCCTAACGCAACGCCTGCTAAAATGGCAGCAATGACAGTCACATAGGCGCAATTGTATTTGCAACAGCTCATACATTCACCTCCTTCCTGTTTAATCTATGTCGAAGGAGGTCGTTTTGTGATGTTACTACATTGCGCCGTACCGGCATATGCCTGCAAAAGATGCGTTCCGCTTTGTTTTATAATATTGTTACATCTTTGAAAAAGACACAGGCTCCTTAGCCCCTTGCTTTCGGTGAGATTTCATTCCAGAGCGTAAAGCCCAGAATCAAAATGCCGCATATCATCAAGCCGACAGTTATTGATACACGCTAAAGCGTGATGATATACGCCTTCGGCGATGATATGCACGACTACGTCGTGATGATATGCCAAGTCTGTCGGCTTGGATAAAAAAACTCTCGTTCCTAAGAACGAGAGTTTTTTGGGACCGATACTCAAAATGGAAGCTGTCGAAAAACCTAATTTTCTATATTTTAGTTGTTATTACAAAAACTTTTTAATACTTCTTCTCTATTATCATCATAAATCAAAAATTTGTTTTCACTTTTTGCAAACTCTACATTTTCGATACAGTTCGCATCAATCAATACAATCGCTTTATCACAAATATTATCTCCTGCAAGTTCATTTGCCTCTTCAACTTCCGTTTCAATATATTCATCAAGTGACATTATAATTCTTTTTTCAGTATCATCATCTTCTACAACTTCACAACAATAATTCCACTTTTTCGTTTCGGTGTTATATTCGAAAGAAAAAACATTCGGAATAATAAGTGTATTATTGTAAACAAACCAACCACATTCCAACGAATCATCGTTTGGGTTATAAATGTACTTTATAGGCAAATCATTCTTAATAATTTCATTATAGATCTCAAAATTAGTGCCGGACCCTGCATAAAGTCTATATTTTTTACGTTCAGTTTTATAATAAAATGACCGCTTGTACTTAATGTAATCTATCGGCAGCAAAAATATAACGCAAACAGCTAAAATTAACGCTAATAATATACCAAATAATGTTCCAAAAAAGTCTCCAATTTTGCTTAATATCTTTTTCATTCTTTCACCACCATGGGTGTATTATAGCATAAAAGCGCTAATAAATCAATGTGAAGCATTGTATCCCATCAATTCCGTAAGGAATTGCATATCATCAAGCCGACAGTTATTGATACACGCTAAAGCGTGATAATATACGCCTTCGGCGATGATATGAACGACTACGTCGTGATGATATGCCAAGTCTGTCAGCTTGAATAAAAAACTCTCGTGTCCAAAAAAGAACTGGGTGAAAACCGAGGAATTTCTTAATAAATATCAATATTTGCACATTTTGTTTTTATAAATTCAAAGAAACTATCATATTGCTCTTTTGACTCAAAAGAAGATAAAGGTAACATATATGACATAACATTGTTGACATGAATATAAATCATTTTATTATCAACAACACTTATTCGTTCTATTGCAGAATATTTATGTTCCGTTTTATTTTCAGGTGTGGTTTCTACAAAACTATCTTCATAGAATTCAATAATAGACTCAGGCGAATATCCCATTTTTCCGCTTTTCTTTAGAGTTTTGATTTGACCTTTTAAAGACCACGAAAAGAATCTGGTCAAGAAAATTTGAGCAAAAGATAAAATAATTAACATAGGAATAACGCCTAAAATAGATTCGAGCGAAAAGCCACCACTAAACAAAGAAATTGAAATAAATATTACAAATAAAACTGAAATTGTTATTCTAAAAGTTTTAATCTGTTTTTTACCATAAGGAGACCTAATCATCCAAAAGGTGTTATAGTCTAAATAATCTTGGTCGTTAAATTTTACATTAAATTGAAATTTCATATTATCACTCCTTTAATTTATTATAGCATAAAAGCGGCGAAGCCGCAAGAGATAATGAAATCGTTGGCTTATGCTCACGGTGAAATCAAAGGCTTACGTCTTTGGTGAAATCGAAACCTTATGGTTTCGGTGAAATTAAATCCGTCCCTAACCCGACGAAGTCGGATTTCACCCCGAAGGGATTTCACCCAACAAAGTTGGATTTATCCCGTCCAAAAGGACGGATTTAGTTGAAAAAGAAAGACACGATGAAAATCGTGTCTTTCTTTTTGGCTCCCCTTGTTGGACTTAAACCAACAGCTATTGCCCGCACTATACAACTCAAAATAATTGGCTGCTACTATGAACGTTTGCGGTACCCGAAAAATTCTGCGGGCTTACGCTGATCCTTGAATTTTTCGACCGCGGCACACGCTGCGCCTGCGCTTTATCTGCCACCGGCAGCGCGCAGGCTCGCGGCTACCTCCTTCGCTACGCTCAGTCGGTATAGCGACGGTGCTGACAATCGTAGTTCTTTGGTGTGAATATACCAAAGAATGCCAAAAAGAACACCACCCATATGGGTGGTGTTCTTTTTGGCTCCCCTTGTTGGACTTGAACCAACGACCTGCGGATTAACAGTTATCGGAAGAAATTCTCCACTAATTTTTTTGCGTCCATTATCTCAAATTTCCCCTGTAATAATGGACTTATTCAAAGTAATGGATTAATTTCTATTCCATTATTTTTACAGCGTCCAAAAAGTTTTACACCG
>JAFVZT010000018.1 GCA_017508045.1 Oscillospiraceae bacterium
ACCTTGCCGCTCTCATCGAAGATCTGGGTCATGCCCACTTTCTTGCCGATGATTGCTTTCTTCATCTTGGGTTTTCTCCTTTTTCATTAGGTTATTGGTTGACAAAGCATTGGGAACTTTGCCAACATGACCCGTCCGCCCGATGCTTTTCAGTGCGGGCAGCGGTGAATCCTTATATATAATGTATAAGGATTACAGCTTTATCTCAATTTCAACGCCAGCCGGCAGATCCAGGCTCATCAGAGCCTCAACGGTCTTCTGGTTGGGGTTGAGAATATCGATCAGTCTCTTGTGGGTTCTGCGCTCGAACTGCTCACGGCTGTCCTTATACTTATGGACGGCGCGAAGGATGGTAACAACCTCCTTCTTGGTGGGCAGAGGGATGGGGCCGGACACAGCAGCGCCGTTGCGCTTAGCGGTGTCAACGATTTTTGCTGCGCTGGAGTCGATGAGCTGATGGTCATAAGCCTTCAGCCGGATGCGGATCATTTGCTGGTTTGCCATGGTTTTGTTTCCTCCTTGATAAAACGTACTCAGTTTTCGTGGTTCCTGGGTACGGTCGAACCCGCTGTTCACGCCGCCGTGCGTATCATTCTAAGGCAAGAAAAATGGCCGACTTTCGCCGACCCTTCCTCTGCCGCAGCGATATACGCTGACATAAACAGAAGCAGTTCAGCCGCCCGATGACCGGACATACTCCGCAGAAGTTACCGCTTTTTAGGCGCAATCTCCTGCATCATCGCAGTACGCGGGCAGAATCCGCCTGCACGCGCTCGATTATCTTATCATCAGCGACACCGTTTGTCAAGAACTTTTTGAGAAAATTTCACAAATTTTTCTATAAATTTTCAGTCAATAGGTAGAATTTTTTATCTGCACAAAAACAATGCATATTTTAGTCACAGGGCGACACTTTAGCCACGGCAGACAGCCGGTACTTGCGAAAAAGCCGACTTATGTGTATAATAAATGATAAGCTTGGATTACATAGGAGATTTTATGGATAAGAACGCACTTTTACAGTCTGTTAAGCTGTATCTTTTGGATATGGACGGCACAATTTATCTGGGTAACCGTCTTTATGATTTTACGCCGGAATTGCTGGAAGCCCTGAAAGCCTCCGGGCGGCGGTATCTGTTCATCACCAACAATTCCTCCAAAAGCGTCCATGCCTACATTGAAAAGCTGGAGAAAATGGGTATTGCCTCCACCTGTGAGGATTTTCTTACCTCTACACAGGCAACGATTTTTTATTTAAAAAAGCACCATCCGGGAAAAACCCTGTATGTCTGCGGCACAAAATCCATGCAGCAGGAGCTTACAGGCGCCGGCTTTGCTCTTACCACCGACCTTGAGAAGGCAGATTGCATTGTCATGGGCTTTGATACGGAATTAACCTTCCAAAAGCTCCACGATGTGAGCAAGCTTCTTTTGACCCGGAAGGAGATCCCCTACATCGCCACCAATCCGGATTTGGTCTGTCCCACGGAATTTGGCAGCGTACCGGACTGCGGCAGTGTATGCCAAATGATTTTTAACGCCACCGGGCGCAGGCCTGTGGTCATCGGAAAGCCCGGTCCGCTTATGATCGAACTGGCTATGGAAAAGCTGGGATACACCAAGGAAGAAACTGCCGTGGTCGGTGACCGGATTTATACCGATGTCAAAGCCGGCTTAAATGCCGGTGTTACCGGCATTTTGGTGCTGAGTGGAGAAACCACCTTGGAAATTCTGGAGCAATCTGCGGATAAGCCCCATCTGGTTTTACAGGACGCGTCGGAAATTTTAAAGGCAATACGTATATCATAACCACCGGCCGCGTCGGTGGCATACACAGGCCCCCTCTGACGAGGGCAGATTTCCCCGGTAGCGGGGAAAATGTCCGCGAAGCGGACAAAAGGGGCGCGGGCCCGGCAGGGCTGGATTTTTGCATAGCAAAAAGACTGGGGGAGAGAATATTGCTCTTCTTGTTTCTCTCCCTCCGTCTTCGCCTAGCGGCGAAGCCACCTCCCTCATCAGAGGGAGGCAAGTCGCTGCGGCGGGACTGTGCATAGCGAAAGCTTTTTAGAGCCACCGGCACGGTCGGTGGTATTCTTATACAATTAAACCGCCCGGTTTTCAGAAAACCGGGCGGTACTTCTTATTGTAAACTGGCATAAAATATGGTTGCATCGTCGGACAGCTTCAACCGGGGATGCTTCCGGTAGTCTGCATCCGCTTTTTGGGCTCCCAGCAGTCGGTCAAACAGCTTTTGCGGTTCTTCCGATGCTGCCGCATCCATAAAGCCCTCCGGACCGTCCGCCAGCCGGAACATATGATAATACTCATAAAAGCCGTCGGACACCATGCAAATATCCCGAATTTGCGTAAGCGGAAGCTTTCCGCATATTGCCTTGCGCACACTTTGGGCATCGTCCGCAAGAGAGATGTACCCCTCGGGCGTATTCATCAGCATACGAACACGGCGCAGCTGGGGCAGCAGCTTTTGCCGGCATTTGGAAAGAGGAATGTTTTCCTCCCGGGCAATCTGTAAACCGAGGCTTATAGAGCTTTCGTCCAATCTGCAAAGGGTTTCATCCAAATATTCTGCCACAGAGCCGTCTTGAAACCGCACCAAAAGAACACAGTCACCTACGTTAATATACTCCAAAAAGCCATCTTTTATCCGAACAGCCGTTCCCACGGCGCAGGGTACATCCGGTCTTTCCACCCTGCCCCCTGCCCTGCGGAGAAATTCTGCCCACACCGTTTCCACGCCCCGGCTGAACAGCTCCGGCAACGGTTGTGTAGAGCCGGGCAGATTGTCCTTTAAAAAGTCGGAAAAGGCAGCGGCATACCACTGCGCGTCGCTTCCGTCGGCTTCCGCCACCAGGCGTTTTCCGTTTAAACCGGTAGAGCCGTCCAAAACCCAGGCGCAGTCCTCGGCATAGCCGAAGGCATCCTCATTGACCCGGGCAACGGTGAAGCTTCCGCCCTTGACCTTACATAGCATAATAGCCTCCATAGAACATAGCACCCACAGTCAAGGCAATTCCCAGAATCACAATGATGGTATTGACCAGCAATCGCTTTGCCCCACCGTGAAGCACAAAACCAATGGTGCCGAAGGCAGTAATCAAACAGCCGGTAAGGGCCACCAGAAGCGTTGCGCCCTCAGCAAATTTCATGCCCATCATAATCTGGGTGCCGGCAATCAGAAGACCGATAATTGCGGAGAAAAAGCTCAGAAACTCCAAATTCTTCACATTGTTTTCTTGAATCTGCTGGTTAATCGTCTCTTCCTGATGCATAATGGTTTTGCTCAAAACCTGTTCGTAATACTCACTTTGCATCCGCACGCCCATAAGCTGATAGTCAATTTGCTTATTTTTATCCGTTTCCCTGGAGATTGCCAGCTCCACATCGTTTTGTGCCTGCTTAAAATACGGCTCACGCTGGGAAATGTCTGCATAAATAGCCTTAATATTGTGCAATCGGGCGCGGGTAATATAGAATTTGGCATATCCGCCGCTTTGCTTGATCGCGTCATTGACCCGATCCAAAGCCTTTTGCATATATTCGGTAACGAAATAAACGGCGCGGGAGGGGTCTTTTTCACAGGCCTCGGCAACATATTCGGCAAAGCAATGCTCCACGCCGTAGTTATAGCCCATAATTTCCGGATCGCAAAGCCGGTCAGCTTCCTCCAAAAGACTCCAGTCGTTGGGGTCCAGGATTTTTCTGCACATCAGCATCAAAAAGCCGTAGGAAACCTTCTTTTGGAAACCGGGCTTGGGCGCATTCAGCAGAGTGTTGTAGTCTGTCTTCAGACGGTTTCTGCGGTAGTAGGTACAAAGGGCGTAATATGCGGCATAAGCCATATCCGGCTGAGTTTCATACTCTTCAATCAGCTGGCTCAGCACAGCCTGCACATCGTCATATTTCCACGGGTTCTGGTCGATGAGCCGCACAATTGCCTCTTCATAGGCGCGGGTGCCATCACCCTCATTTACAATATCCGGGTAGGTTGTCAAATATTCCCGGACATTGGGGATATCCATTGCTTCCAGCTTTGCGGTTTTTGTTAAAACTGCCATGATAATAACCTCCCTTTTATTTGTATATCAGCCCTTAAAGCGGGGCTGGCAGGTAAGATTTACGCCCAGACGTTTAAATACCTTTTCATCCACCGCCGACAAAATCACGGAGGAGTGTACCTCACAGCCGCGCAAATTGCCCAGCTGCTCCATTGCGCGCTCCGCGGTGGGGTCGGTAGCAGCACTGATAGACAAGGCAATAAGCACCTCATCGGTATGCAATCTGGGGTTTCGGTTGCCCAGATGGTCTACCTTTAAATGTTGAATAGGATCAATAACCTTAGGAGAAATCAGGTGCAGCTCGTCGGGAATATCAGCAAGGGTCTTTAGCGCATTAAGCAGCAGTGCCGCCGATGCCCCCAGCAAATCCGAGGTTTTTCCCGTGACGATTTTTCCGTCCGGCAGCTCCATAGCCGCAGCCGGCAGACCTGTCTTTTCTGCTTTTTCCAGTGCCGGAGCAACCACACTGCGCTCCTGGGTGGAAACGTCGGCCTTCTTCATCAGAAGCTCCAGCTTCAAAACCTCCGCAGAGCCGGTTTTACCCTGCTTCTGGTCGCACAAAGCCGCATAATATCTGCGCAAAATCTCCTGACGGGATGCGCTCCGCGCCGCCTCATCGTCCACAATACAGTTGCCCACCATATTCACGCCCATATCTGTGGGGGATTGGTAGGGGCATTTACCCAAAATCCGCTCAAACATGGCCACCAGTACGGGGAAGGCCTCCACATCCCGGTTGTAGTTAACGGTGGTTTTGCCGTAAGCCTCCAAATGGAAGGGGTCAATCATATTCACATCGGACAAATCCGCGGTTGCTGCCTCATAAGCCAAATTTACCGGATGATTTAAGGGCAAATTCCAAACCGGGAAGGTTTCAAATTTTGCATAGCCGGCCCGAACGCCCCGTTTATGCTCATGGTACAGCTGGCTCATGCAGGTTGCCAGCTTTCCGCTGCCGGGACCAGGGGCGGTAACCACCACCAGCTCCCGGGTGGTTTCAATAAAATCGTTTATGCCGTAGCCTTCATCGCTGACAATGTGAGCAATATCCGAAGGATACCCCTCAATATTATAATGGTGATAAACCTTTACCCCCATTGCCTCCAGCCGGGACTGAAATGCCCGGGTAATATCCTTATCGTTAAACCGGGTCAGCACCACAGAGCTGACATACAGACCAAAGCCCCGGAAAACATCAATCAGGCGGATAACATCCCGGTCGTAGGTAATGCCCAAATCTCCCCGGATTTTATTCTTCTCAATATCCGCGGCGTTGATGGCAATTACCATCTCCACCTTGTCCTTTAACTGCAAAAGCATGCGCAGCTTGCTGTCAGGCCGGAAGCCGGGAAGCACGCGGGCCGCATGGTGATCGTCATACAGCTTACCGCCAAACTCCAAATACAACTTGCCGCCGAATTGCTCTATCCGGTTGCGGATATGCTCTGACTGGCTTTGAATATATAAGTCATTGTCAAAAGCAAGCCTTGTCATAATCATCCACCTCTTTTTCTGGATCATACTTGTTTATTGTATAAGAAACTGTTTAAAATAGCAAGCTATTTTCTAAAAGTTGACAGTATTTTCATTCCATGTTAGGATTATACCAAATAAGGAGGGATTGTATGAACCCCTTTTCCAGAACTGCCCTGCTGCTGGGCGACGAGAATATGGATAAGCTGAAAAACGCCACTGTGGCGGTATTCGGCCTCGGCGGTGTCGGCGGCTATGTGGCAGAAGCTTTGGCCCGCAGCGGCGTAGGCGGCTTGGAGCTTGTCGATCACGATACCATCAGTTTAACCAATATCAACCGGCAAATTCTTGCGACCTACACCACCTTAGGTATGGGCAAAGCCGAGGCGGCAAAGAATCGGGTGTTGGACATCAACCCCGATGTCCGGGTAACTGCCAAACCCGTATTTTTTTCCTCTGAAACAGCAGAAAAATTTGACTTTTCCCGGTACAGCTATGTGGTAGACGCCATTGATACTGTTACAGGAAAGCTGGCTCTGGTCACCGCCGCCCAAGCAGCCGGTGTGCCGATTATCAGCTGTATGGGTACCGGCAATAAGCTGGACCCTTCGAAATTTCAAATCACCGACATTTCCAAAACCTCCGTGTGTCCCCTTGCCCGGATTATGCGTAAGGAGTGTGCCAAGCGGGGCATCCATAAGCTGAGGGTTTTGTTTTCCACAGAGGACCCCCTCTCCCCTGCCGCTTCTGATTTGGAAGAGCTTCCTCAGGGGCGCAGAGCCTTGCCGGGAAGTGTTGCCTATGTCCCCTCGGTGGCAGGTCTTATGATCGCCGGTGCTGTTATTCAGGATTTAATCAATTAATTCTTCACAATTCTATCTTTTTCCCTTGTTTTATGCGTTTAACTGTGATATAATAGGCTAATATATTGGATAAATGCAGTTCTTCTGTTTTTTGTCTATTAAAAAATCAATTATAACGCCAGAATGCGGTTATCGTCAGAACTTTGTCAACAACAAACTGATTGTCAATATCCGCTTTTGCGTGTAATATTTAGGTATGAGAGGTAATGTATGAAAATAGACAATGTGCTTTGCGCATTTGAGTTTAATGGCGAGCCGGTTTCCTGTCAGGAGTTTGGCAAAGGCCGCATCAACAGCACCTTTATGATTCAAACCGACACCGGAAAAGCCTATGTTCTGCAGTTAATTAACAAGCGTGTTTTTAAAGACCCGGTAAAGCTTATGGAAAACGCCAGCCGCGTCACCAACTACCTGTTGGAGCGTACCGACGGTTGTTATACAACCTTGCGGTATATGCAAACAAAAAGCGGCACGTATTGCCATCAGGATGAGCAGGGCGAATATTGGCGGATGTATGAGTTTGTCCCCGGCATTGGCTTGGATGCCCCGGATTCTGACGAGGATCTGTATCAGTGCGCCTTGGCCTTCGGCTGGTTTCAAAATCTGCTGGCAGATTTCCCCGCCGACTCTCTTCACGAAACTATCCCCTGCTTCCATAACACCATTGACCGTTACCAAAAGCTCAAGGAGTCGATTGCTGCCGATGTTATGGGTCGTGCCGACTCCGTCCGGGCAGAAATTGACTATCTTTTATCCCGTGAGGAAATTGCCGGAACTATCCAAAGAAAGCTGGACTCCGGCGAGTTGCCTCTGCGGGTCACCCATAACGACACCAAGCTTAACAACGTTCTTCTGGACCCTATCACCCACCAAAGCGTGTGCGTATTGGATTTGGACACTGTTCTGCCCGGCTCCAGCCTATATGACTACGGCGATTCCGTTCGCTTCGGCGCTGCCAACGGCGGCGAGGACGCGGAGGATCCCAGTCTGGTGAGCCTGAATCTGCATCTGTTTGAGGTGTACACCAAGGGCTACTTAGAAGCAGTCACCAGCTTGACGGAAAAAGAGATTGACCTGCTGCCCATAGGCGCACTGGTCATTACCCTGGAGCTGGCAACCCGCTTCCTGAAGGATTACTTAGACGGCGATATTTATTTTAAAATCAAAGAGCCTCACCACAACCTGCTTCGCGCCCGGAACCAAATTGCTTTGGCCCAGGATATGGAGCAAAAAATGACGGATATGGAAGCAATTGTGAGGAGCCTTAGGAGGACATTATCAAAATGCAGTATTTAGGTATTACATATGAAATGAAGCACGCACCCAAGCTGGACTCTGCCTTTGTCCCCTTCGGTGTCTGGAGCAATGCTTATCGCAAGAATGCCGCTATGCCCATTGCCATTGCAGTCGAGCGTAACGACGGTAACCTTTCCGTCCGGCGCACCTGCATTCACGGCACAGCTGAGCTGGCGCAGGCAGATTATCGCTATGTAGAACGGTACGTTAAGTTCCTGCTGTGGTCCATTGGCGGTTTTCGGGTATATGTCTGCGGCTGCAGCGACATCGCCAAGCGTCTGCAAAGTGCCTACAGCCAAACCGGTGAACGGGCCTTTGACTACGATTTCTTCGGAAAGCTTTATGAGCGTCCTCTGGAAATTATCGACCTGCCTTTGGAGCGCTGTCCCGAAGCCAACGAAACCCCCAAGCCCATCGGCGGTCACTTGAACGGCTGTCGCATCGGCTTTGATGCCGGCGGCTCTGACCGGAAGGTTTCTGCCGTGATTGACGGTGAGTGCGTCTACTCCGAGGAAGTAGTCTGGCATCCCAAGAAAAACCCCGACCCCAACTATCAGTACGAGGGTATTTTGGATTCCTTCCGCACAGCCGCCTCGAAAATGCCCCGGGTGGATGGCATTGGCGTTTCCTCTGCCGGTGTATTTATCGGCAACGCCCCCATGATTTCCAGTATTTTCTACTGCGTTCCCAGGGAGCGCTGGGATGAGGTGAAAACCGTTTTTGACCGGGCAGCCGCCGAAATCGGCAACGTACCCATCGTAGTTGCCAATGACGGCGATGTATCTGCCCTTGCCGGTGCTATGGGTATGAATGTCGGCTCTATTATGGGTCTGGCTATGGGCACCAGCGAAGCCGTGGGCTATGTAGACAAAGACAGCAATGTTCTTGGCTGGATTAACGAGCTGGCCTTTGCCCCCGTTGACCTGCAGGAGGATGCCCTTGTGGACGAGTGGTCTACCGACCGCGGTGTGGGTTGTAAATACTTCTCTCAGGATGCGGTTATCAAGCTTGCACCTAAGGCCGGTATTGCACTGGACGAAGCCCTCTCCCCTGCGGAAAAGCTGAAAGTTGTCCAAGGTCTTATGGAGCAAGATGACCCCAGAGCTCAGGCAATTTTTGAATCCATTGGTGCATATTTGGCTTATGCCACTGTTCAATATTCCCATTTTTACGAGTTGAAGCATTTGATGCTGCTTGGTCGTGTTATGTCCGGCAAGGGCGGTGACACCATTTTACGGGTTTGCCAAGAGGTTCTTGCCGATGAATTCCCCCGGCTTGCCGACTCTATGCGGGTTATGCTCCCCGATGAGAAAACCCGTCGCGTAGGCCAATCCGTTGCTGCGGCCAGTCTGCCGGAGTGCTAAGGAGTAACCAGTATGTTTTACAAAAATGCAAGAATTTTCACAAAGGATTTTACCTTTCAGCTTGGCGGCTTTGAGGTAACCGAAGACGGGCGCTTCCAAAATGTACTTGGCAGCATCCCGGCAGATGCCGTGGATTTGCAAGGTGCTACCGTCATTCCCGGTCTTGTGGATGTCCATATCCACGGCTCTATGGGCGGTGACTTTTCCGATGGTGACGCCGCCGGTCTTGAGACTATGGCCAGGTATCTGTGCAAGGTGGGCGTCACCTCCTTTGCCCCGGCTTCCATGACCCTGCCCTATGAGACGCTGGAAAAGGCCTACGCAAACGGCGTCAGCTTTGTGGCTAAGCAGCTGCCCGGCTGTGCGCGGCTGATGGGTGTGAATATGGAAGGTCCGTATTTTTCCGAAAAGAAAAAGGGAGCGCAAAATGCCGCCTACTTAAAAAATCCGGACTTTGCCGGCTTTAAGAAGCTCTATGACGGCTGTGGCGGTTTAATCCGGATTGTTGACATTGCCCCGGAGCTGCCCGGTGCAGAAGAATTTATTAAGCAGGCAAAAGAGCTTTGCACCGTGTCTATTGCTCATACCGACTCGGATTACGACCACGCCCGCAAAGCTTACGATGCCGGTGCTACCCATTTAACGCACCTGTATAACGCTATGCCCGGCATCCACCACCGCAATCCCGGTGTCATTCCGGCGGCGGCGGAAAATCCCAACGTCCGGGCAGAGTTGATTTGTGACGGGCTGCACGCCCACCCCTCCTGCGTACGGCTGGCGTTCTCCATTTTTGGCGGTAGCCGAATTGTTCTGGTGTCCGACGCTCTGCGGTGCTGCGGCTTAGCTGACGGCGAATATGAGCTGGGCGGGCAAACGGTTCGTCTTTCCGGGGGTATCGCCAAATTGGCAGACGGCACCATTGCCGGTGCTGCCACAAACCTGTTCGATGCTATGAAAAACGCCATGGCTTACGGCATTTCCGAAACAGATGCCATTCGTGCTGCCACCTACAACCCTGCCTGTGCTATCGGTGCCGAAGCAAAAATTGGCTCCATTGAAAACGGCAAGCTGGCAGACTTTGTGGTTTGCGCTTGTGGTTATAGTCAAAAGCGTGTTTTTCTCGGCGGAAAAGAAATTTAACTGCAATACCCCGGAGAATCCGGGGTATTGTTGCGCGTTGAAACCTGCTTTTTCACTTTAAGGAGTTTGTCATGCTGCAAAAATATATCGGAGATAAAGCATTTTACGGCAGAGTCAGTGCCATTGCTCTGCCCATTATTGTGCAAAATCTCATTACCAATTTCGTATCACTGCTGGATAACATTATGGTCGGTCAGCTCAGCGACGCTCAAATCAGCGCCGTTAGCATCGCCAATAATAACCTGTTGTTCATTTTTACCCTGTGCCTTTTTGGCGGTGCGGCCGGTGCGGGAATTTTTACCGCCCAGTTTCACGGCTCAGGTAATACGGAAGGCATCCGTCACGCCTTCCGGTTTAAAATTCTGATTTGTCTAGGTATAACCTTGCTGGGCTGCGGAATTTTCCTTGGCTTCAGTGAGCCTCTGATTTCCCTGTATTTGCAAGGCGAAGGCGATCCGGTTCAGGCTGCCGAAACACTGGAATACGGCCGGCAGTACATATTTATTATGTTACTTGGTATGCTGCCTTTTGCCATGACCAATGTCTACGCCAGCACCCTTCGGGAATGCGGTCACCCCACCGTGCCTATGGTAGCCGGTCTGGTGGCAACAGCGGTTAATATGTTCTTTAACTATATCCTGATTTTCGGAAAGCTTGGCGCTCCCGCCATGGGCGTTACCGGTGCCGCCACTGCCACGGTAATTGCCCGGTATGTGGAATTTCTTTTCGTATTTTTTTGGACACACAAAAACGTGGATAAAAACCCCTATGTTCCGGGCCTTTATCGCAGCTTTTATATCCCAAAGTCGCTTCTTAAATCCATTGCCGTCCGGGGGCTTCCCCTTCTGATTAACGAGGGTTTGTGGTCGTTAGGCATGGCGCTGCTTAATCAGTGCTACTCTTTTTACAGTCTGGATGTTGTTCCGGCACTGAGTATTTCCACCACGATTTACAATCTTTCCGCTGTAGTATTCCGGTCTTTAGGTAACACGGTAGGCATCATTACCGGACAGATGCTGGGGGCGAAGCACTCCAACGAGGAAATCCGAAGTGACAACACCAAGATGACGGTTTTGTGTATTGCCTCGGGTGTTGTGTTTGCAGGAATAGCCGCTGCATTATCTGTGGCGTTTCCCGCTATTTACAACACCACCGACTCTGTGCGGCTGCTTTCCACTCAACTTATTCTGATTTCTGCCATAACTATGCCCCTGCAGGCCTATATTTTCCCGGTTTATTTTACCCTCCGTGCAGGCGGCAGAACTGTGGAAACCTTCTTGTTTGACTGCGGCTCCATTTGGGCCTTAAGCATCCCGGCAGCCTTTATTCTTACTCGATTAACCGGTCTGCATATTACGGTAATCTTTTCTCTTTGTCAATGTGTGGATATTCTTAAATGCTTCATCGGTTACCGTATGATAAAAAAAGGCGACTGGATACAAAATCTTACCGTTAAATAAAAATTTGGGCGTGTTGCAAATTGCTGCAACACGCCCTTTTCTTATTTCAAAGTCTTTCCGCTGTTGAGCACCAAGGTGCTGTAAAGCATCAGCACATCCTGACCTTTAAATTCCACAAACTGACCCAGCATCCGGCTGTCCATATACCGGATATCCACCAAGGTTACGGTCTTATAGTCCTGCACGATCAGCGGCACAAGAGAGCTTCCGAAGGAGTCCCGAAATACAATCAACTCCTTGTCAGTTTTTGCATTGGGGTTTTCAATCCGCAGAAGCGACTGGGCCCCGGAGAGAAATACCTCATACAAATCCTTACCGGTAAGCTTATTCATATCATAAACCGATGTGGGCTTACTGGGGTCGTATCCGTAAACCTTACATTCTTTTAGCAAGTCGCTTTCCATGATATAGATCGTTTCCGGCTCTAAATCTAACGCCGCCTGTCCGTAGTATACACCGTAAAAGGGCCGGGAAAGGGCGGTTTTGGTAAACTCCGACGGATTTGGCGGGGTTGCTCCCAAGGCCTGACTGATTGTCTTTGCGGTCAAAAACAGCTCCTCCTGCCGCCAATGGGTGTCCGTAAAATAGTAATTTCCGTAGCCTAGGGTATGGGTGATATCCACATAGGTAGCAAAGGGCAGCCCCTGCTTCACCGCGGAAAACATTTTTTCATAGTCCATGGCCGGATAGCCGTTTTCCTGGGTCAGATAGTATCCCTTGTCGGGAACAACCGATACATAGACCTTGCTGCCGCTTTGCTCCAGATAGGTTTTGTACACATTATTCAATCGGCCTATTGCGTAATTTAACGCCTCAGTATCCAGAGGATACTCCAGCTTGGCGGCATAGCCGTTTTCAATATAAATTCCGTTGTTGTCCTGCTGCTGAAGCACATTGTAGTGTACCATAGCTTTCAGTCGCCGAAACAAGTCCCGACCCGGAAACTGGTCCAGAGTATATTCTTCAAAATCCGAAACAAATTCCCCGGACAGCAATTCCTTCGTTGAAAGCTCCGGGAATTGCGCCAACTTGCGGCGCTCCGCATCGGAAAAGGCATCCGGCTGCTTTATCCACGCAAAAGCCGCCAGCGCTGCCCAAAGCACCACCACAGCGCCTATGCCAAGGGCGCGTATTTTCTTCGTCATACTCCACGCCCTCCTCAAAAACGAAAATACAGGAACGGATTAAAGGAGCCGTCCACCAGATACGCCGTACAAACCAGCAAAAAGGCAGCCATCATAACAATTTCCAGCACTGCGCCTACCGGCCTGTTTTCCAATTTTTGCGCCGCAGTACGCACGATGGGCGTAGACCCAACCAGAGCTGCAAGCAAAATAATGCTGTAGCTTTTTAAATAGTACAGGGTCGTTCCGGTAACCAAGGGAACACCGCTCATACCGAACATACCGCCAATATCTGAAACCGCCTGATTTAGGTCTGCGGCATTGAACAGAACAAAGCCCAAAACCACAACCAAAAGCACATACGTCCTTCGAAGCACCGTAGGCATTTTTTGCAGCGCCGGCACCCATTTTTCCAGAAGCAAAAACACTGCGTAAAGCAGACCCCACAGCACGAAATTCCACGCCGCGCCATGCCACAGTCCCGTAAGCATCCACACCACCAGAATATTAAATACCCAGCGCCCCTTGCTTACCCGGTTGCCGCCCAGGGGGATATAAACATAGTCCCGAAACCAGCTTCCCAGGCTAATATGCCACCGCCGCCAAAATTCAGAAACGGATTTGGAAATATAGGGATAGTTAAAATTCTCCACAAACCGGAAGCCGAACACCCGACCCAAACCGATTGCCATATCACTGTAGCCGGAAAAATCAAAATAGATATGCAGAGCAAAGGCAATGGCGTAAATCCAGTAAAACAAAACAGATTTTTCCTGTGCTGAACGAAACAGCTCCGTCAGCTCGCCCAGCTGATTGGCGACAATCACCTTCTTGGCAAGTCCCACCAAAAACCGCCGCAGGCCAAGGGTAACATTCTCCCAGCTGTGGCTTCGGTTTTCCAGCTGCCGGGCAACATCCACATATCGGACGATAGGGCCGGCAATCAGCTGAGGAAACAAAGATACATACGCACCAAAGCTGACAATATTTTTTTGGATCTGGGCGTCCCCCCTGTAAACATCAATGGTATAGCTTAAGCACTGGAAGGTGTAAAAGCTGATGCCGATGGGCAGCGCCAATCCCAAAAGAGGAATTTCCGCGCCGGTAAATCTGTTAATGTTTTCCAGTAAAAAGTCTGCATATTTAAAAACAGCCAGCAGTGCCAGACTGGTAACCACAGACACCGTCAGCCAAAATTTCTTTTTTGTAATGTCTGTGCTTTTGCCAATGGCAATGCCGCAGCCGTAAAACAGGCCAATGGTTGCCACCATTAAAAATACGTAAACCGGCTCGCCCCAAGCGTAAAATATAAGACTAAACACCAGCAAAACCGTATTTTTAAACCGCTGCGGAACAAGAAAGTATGCTATCAGTACCACCGGCAGAAAATAAAAGAGAAACGGGATGCCGGAAAAAAGCATAATTTTATCCTCCCATAAAAGGTTTAAAAGACAAAAGAGCAGTAAGATACTGCTCTTTATCCCTTTGCTTTTGTGAAATCAAAGATACTCGCTGTATAAAATTTCTGCCTGCGGATAGGCGGCCTTGAAGTGTTTTTCAAAAGGTCCGGTAAAGTTCTCAATGCCGAAGCAGGCAACCACATAGTTATCCGAAATCACGGCAATCAGCATTTTTTCCGGAGGCGCGCAGATCCACCTTGCCTCGGAGATAGACGTTTGCATCGCCTTGGCAAAGGCCTTTGCGTCCGTTTTTACCCTGTATGCGCCGATGACCAGATAGTTCAGCATCTGTCCGTTTACCAGCGACGCGGCGCTGTCTAAGTTGGCAACCTGTTCCGCCGGCACAAGCAAATTGGAAACCAAGCCCTCATCCTGCAAATCGTGATTTCCCGGCCCGTCTGTAACTGCATTGGCAGCGTCGCCGCCCATGGGCATAAATTCCTTTTCCGAAGCATCGTAACGGCCCCACACCGTTTCCAAAATTTCCAGCGCGCTTTCCGGGGCTTTCCCGTTTTCGTCCCCGGTTGACCCTCTGGTGCAGGCAGCCATACCCATTACCAGAGCCAGTGTCAAAAAAACTGTCATGATTTTTCTCACGGTACATTTCCTCCAAATATAAATTGGTTAATGGACATTATACCCGCTTTTTCCAAACATTATCCAAGAATTCCTAAATGCTCCAAAAGAATCTTAATACCAAGCACCAGCAAAATAATACCGCCTGCCATTTGCGCCTTCTTTTCAAAACGGCTACCGAATACATTTCCGATTTTGACACCGGCGGCGGACAGTACAAATGTAATCACACCGATAAGTAAAACTGCGGTAACAATATTGACATCCCCCACCATTGCAAGAGAGATGCCCACCGCTAAAGCATCAATACTGGTGGCAACCGCCATAACGAACATAGATTTTGCGGACAAATCCGCATCCTCATCCTTACAGCAATCACAGTCGCTTTCAAAGGCTTCCTTAAGCATATTGATACCAATAAGCGCCAGCAGCCCAAAAGCAACCCAATGGTCCACCGCTTTGATGGCATCGGCAAACATAGTCCCCAAAAAAAAGCCGATCAGCGGCATTAATGCCTGAAAGCCGCCAAACCAAGCACCGCACAGTACACCGGCCTTCACCGTTGCTTTTTTTATAGACAGGCCCTTGCACACAGACACCGCAAAAGCATCCATACTAAGGCCCACCGCCAACAACAAAAGCTCAGCTAAACCCATTTTCCCTCCATTTATATGTTCGCTTCCGTAGCAACACTTAATAACGGTTTTCCAGTGCAGAAACAGGCAGCTCCGGTTTATAATCCCGAGCCATCAGGATGTTCACCGCCTGAGACACCGGCATTTTGCCGTTGACCACAGCATCCACCGTTTCCACAATGGGCATTTCCACGCCATACTGTCTCTTCAGATGCATAGCTGCCGGCAGTGCGTTAATGCCCTCAACCACCATTCCGACCTGTTTGACTGCCTCCTCAGGGGAAACTCCCTGTCCCAACAGTATGCCGCAGCGGTTGTTCCGGCTATGGACGCTGGTAGCGGTAACAATTAAATCGCCTACGCCGGCAAGGCCGCCAAAGGTCTGCTCCTTGCAGCCCATGGCTGTACCCAAACGGGCGATTTCCGCAATGCCCCGGGTAATCAAGGCTGCCTTGGCATTATCTCCGTAGCCTAAGCCCGCAGCAATACCGGCAGCCAGAGCAATTACATTTTTCATAGCGCCGCACAGCTCCACGCCCAGCACATCGTCATTGGTATACACCCGCATACAGCTGCTGGTAAATACCTCCTGCACCAGCTCCGCCACCGCAAGATCCTCACAGGAAGATACGATGGTGGTAGGCAAATCCCTTGCCACCTCTTCGGCATGGGTAGGTCCGGAGAGCGCCACAAGCTTCACCTCGGAATTTTGCAGCTCCTGGGCAATAATCTGGGTCATGGTACACAGCGTATCTGCCTCCATGCCCTTAGCAACATCCACAACAATCTGCCCGCCCCGAACATAAGGCGCAGCCTTCCGGGCGGTACTGCGCACAAAAGGTGAAGGCACTGCAAACAGCAAAATGTCCATGCCCTCGCAAACGCCTTTTATATCCTTGGTAAACGCCACCTGCTCAGGAATCTCCATCCCCGGCAGATTGGGGTGACGACGGGTAGCGGAAAATTCATCAATTTCTTTTTCTATGGCAGACCAGACGGTTACGCTGTGTCCGCTGTTGGCAAGCATCCGGGCAAGAGCCATGCCCCATGTGCCTGCGCCTAATACTCCGATTTTTTTCATTGGTTTGCTTCCTCTACAATATAGGCATTTATGATTTCACCGTAATATACGGTGTGATAATCTCCCTCGTTTCGGGTCCCCATAGTATAAAACCGGTCAAAGCAAGCTTTGTCAATGGCGGACGGGTCCTGCTCCTGACGGTAAATCACCCTGCACTCCAAGGTCAGGGGAAGCTCCCGGATTGCCGGAACAGGAATCTTCTGTCCGGGTACAGTGTTCAGCCCCAATTGCGCCAGCTTATCCATATCTCTGCCGGACTTCGTTCCGCAAACAGCCAAAATCGTCTTGTCCACCTGTCCCAGAGGTACATTGACGGTAAACACGCCGGTTTCATCCAAAAAAGACTTGGTGTACCGGCTTTCCCGCACCAAAACGGTAAAAACAGGCTTAGACCAAATCACGCCCAGCTGACCCCAGCCGATGGTCATAGAATTGACCTTTCCATCCTTGCAGGTTGTCAGCAGAATACCGCTACCGATATTCTTCATAATATGACCTGCGTAATCCCATACATCAATCTGCTTATTCATAAGGCATACCCCCATAGAAATTATGCAAATATTTACTCCATTATATCGGTTTTCTTAATCAATTTCAAGAGCAAATTAAGTTGACAATTCTTACCCAAGGGCATATAATCGAAACGTCATAAAAATACAAAAATACACCTTCCTCAGCAAAAGAAAGGCGTGTAAAACTGTGAAAAAACAAGCGTTAAAAACCGTTTTTCGGGACACCCTGCCGGTACTCACCGGCTATTTGTTCCTCGGCGGAGGCTTTGGAATTTTGCTCAGCGAAAAAGGCTACGGCATTTTCTGGGCCTTTTTTATGGGCCTATTTATGTTTGCCGGCTCCGGTCAATACTTGGCGGTAAGCCTGCTGGCAAGTCAGGCCTCGTTAATCAGCACAGCCATTGCCACCCTTTTGGTTAACGCGCGGCATTTATTTTACGGCATTTCCCTTGTGGACACCTATCGGGATGCCGGCAGGAAAAAGCCTTATATGATATTTGCCCTCACCGACGAAACCTATTCTCTGGTAACTCAAAATCAGCCGCCGGAGGGTATGGGGCGACAAAGCTACTGCTTCTGGGTATCCCTTCTTGACCACATCTACTGGGTCTGTGGCTGTGTGCTGGGCAATATCCTGGGCAGCACCCTGCCAATGCGTTTTGACGGCGTGGAGTTTGTTCTGACTGCGCTGTTTGTCACCATGTTTGTGGAGCAATGGATCAGCAATACCAACCACCGCCCCGCAGTTATCGGTGTATGCTCTACCGTACTGTGTCTGATGATTTTCGGCAGCCAAATCTTTTTAATCCCCTCTATGGCGCTGATTGCCGTTTTGCTCACCGTCTCCAGAAAAACAGCAAGGAGGGATCTACATGCATAATGTATGGATTGTTGTGGTGGCGGCCCTTGTCACTATGGCTACCCGGTTTCTTCCCTTCATTATTTTTGGCAGAGGCAAAAAAACGCCGGATATTATTCTATACTTAGGTAAGGTGCTGCCTTATGCCATCATGGGTATGCTGGTGGTGTATTGCATGAAGGATGTCGCCTTTCTAGCTTACCCCTACGGCATCCCGGAGCTTCTGGGCTGCGTTGTGGTGGCGGCTTTGCAGCTGTGGAAGCGAAGCAGCCTTTTATCTATCGGTGTGGGCACTGTTTTTTATATGGTGCTTGTACAGCTTGTGTTTTAAAAAATGCGATGCAGAAAATCCGCATCGCATTTTCCTATTTAAACAGACCGGGTTCACTGGGTAATCAGCAGACCGGGCAAGGAGGCGGCAGAACTGTCACCTATCCCTCTTTTTATAAGCATTTCCCTGCCTATCTCAGCTCTGCAAGCTTCAGCAGGGTTTCCAATACTTTCATGCTCTTGGCGGTAGAAAGATAGCTCCGTCCTGCAAGCATAAGCTCTGCGCTCCCGTCTTGGGTAACTACTGCAAGCTGTTCACCGCCCAGCTCCTTTTCATAAACAAGGTCCTCGGGAGCATCGGAGATACGAAGCATACCGCTTCCCTCTGTGTGCCAGATAACCGCATAGCTTCTATCCTTGCGGCTAAAGGTGAAGGCACGGATTTTGTCATCGCCGGTCTGCACCTGGGTGTAAGGAACTAATTCATAATTCCCCTGCTCGTTGATAAGCAGGATATGCTCCTTCTCGGTGGTCCTGAGCATATCCTTTTGCGCCGGTGTCAACCAATTGGAATTGCGGACATCCTCCCAGCGGCGCAAGACCTCTAAGGTATCGGCAGTGCGGGCTGTTTGGTTCAAATTTTCCAATGTTCCCAGCATTGTAATGGGACAATCCCAAGCCGCGGCACGCATAGAGCCGTACTCATAGTGATCCGGTTGCGTATCCATTCTGTATGCCCACCAGCCAAAGTTTACACGGGTAAAATTCCGAGCCATACAAGGCGCTTCCATTGCCGGATACTGGTCAATACGCATTTTGAACTCATTCATTGGAAATACGTCAAAGGCATTGCCGCCGGTAATCATATGCCAGCTGAAGTGGCTCCGGGCAGCACCTTCGGAAAACAGCGGCGCCGGATCGAGCTTATTATACACACGCAGCTGCGCATTGGGAATATGGAATGCAAAGGGCAGGTTTGTTCCCTCAGAGCCATCAAAATAGGTAAATTCAAAGCCTAATTTATAGATCTGTGCAACTTTTTCGGCAAGCTCCTCCGGCAAATCCGTATCCTGATCCGGATAACAGGAGGTAGCGCCGAATTCCGAAACATCCAAAATGCCTCCCCAGCAGGCAAAATCGTGCGCCTTTACCTGAGTTTCCCATGCACCCCGGACACATCCGGTAAAAGCATAGGGCGCCTCGGTAGTATAGTCCTCATAGGAAATCAGCTCTCCACCGAACTGCAGAAGTCTTGTCCCCTCTGCACGAGGGCAGCCTGCCGGATTTTGGCAGACAAAAACCGTATCATCTGTTTCGTTCAATGCTTTTGCCAGCATAAATTTCTGCTTCAGGTGCAAACGATGATCTGCCACAGGCGTAACATATTTTGTCTTTAATCCCACGTGGGTGTGCAGGAAATGAAATCCCGGAACAATGCCCGCCGCTTTTACCTTTTGCAGCATTGCTACCACATCCTCGGCACCGTTTGGGTATTCCGGACGGTAGGTATAATCGCTGAAATAAGAGAACATCTCTCCTGCCTTAAATATACTGGGCGTGGAGAAAAGCATCAGCCGGAAGCCGCCCATTTTCGCATAGCGAATATGGGTATCAATGTTTTCCGGTGTAATTTGCGCAGAACGGTATATAGAATAGTGAATTTCCTTGCTGCGTCGGCTCTTCACGCCACGAGGCAGCGAAAAATCCTGTTCAACCTTATCCACATCGTCCAAAAAGCTTTCAGAATTTGAAGCCAGCAAAACAGCTGTGCAGCCTTGCAGCTTCACATCCCGATGGGCTTCGGCATAGAAAACCCGGTAGTTTTGGAAGGGTTCCGCGCCAATGAACGTATGGGGCATGGCACCCTGCACATTAACCGCCACCGTATCATCCCAGAAAACATTCAGCCAGTCACCGAAATTTTTCCGGTTCTTCACAGGCAACTGCAAAAAGCGGATTTCCCGTACCGGTGGCAAATCCATATTCAGTCCTTCATAATTATACTGGGTTTTGTCCACCCAGAAATCCACGAAGGTGACCGCCAAATACTGCGGCTGTTCCTTGATCTCCAAAACTGCTTTATAAGGAACGACTTCAAACCCCACAAGCAGGCGGTTTCCCTCCCGGGTGATAGAATTTGCCCGAAAGGTAGTTTTCGCACATAAATAGGACAGCTTAATTTCGTTATGATACGGGCGGTCCTGAGTTACTGTACACAGCGGAACCGGCTCATATAAATCCAGGCATTCCTGTCCGCTTCCTTTATGAATTAAGCTTTTGACAATGGCATTGCTGCCAACAGTCAGCCTAAATTGGCCGGTTTCCAGAATAATATCTTCCATTTTTCTTCCTCGTTACACAATTACGCTTCTAAGCCACTCCAAGGTGCATTGTACCATATGCTTTCCGGTCTCTGCGCTGGCTTCCTTGGCGCTTTCGGCAAACCACTCGGTATTTCTTTCGCACCGGGACAGGTCTACATTTTCAGGCCAGGTACCCATCATCAGGCTGGTTTCCCACTTGCCTGCGTGATCAAAGCCGCCGCATTTGATTTGTGCCTCGGCACCAATCAGGGGAACAACCTTAATGTAGGAGAAGGGATCTTCTCCGCCGCCGAGATTTTCGTAATAAGAGGCATAGCTGTCGCTGCCCCACCAGCCCTTGCCCAGCTTTTCTTCCATATATTCCATAGTGACCTTTTTGGCCGCTTTATGGCAGGCAATGGTCATAGGCATCAGACCTGCGCCCTCAGTTTGATGATGGGGGATCAGGTAGATATTTTTATGCCCTGCGTCAATCATCGACTTGAGAATGCAGTACAGGTATTGGGCATAGGTATCCTCGTCAACGTGGAAGTGGCTGGGCTTCGGCTCACAGACCGCATAGGATGCCACACCGTACCACACAGGCGGACAGATCACAATTTCCTTTTCCTTTTCCAGCTCACGCAAGCAGCCGGTAACCACCATTGTGTCTGTGCCGCAGGATGCGTGGTGGGCATGGTATTCCAAGGTTCCTATGGGAATAATAAAGGGTACATTTCTGTTAACTGCGTCTTGAATATCATCGTAAAACATATCCACTAGCTGCATAATTTTTGCTCCTTTCCAGACAAGCCCCACAAAAATGTGGGGCTTGATTGTCCTATCTGAGATATTCTATTTAGAAATAAAGCTCCGGACACAGCTCGGGAATTTCCGGGCTGAGCAGCTGGAAGCCGTTTTCGGCAACGGCGATACCCTTCTCCCAACGGACACCGAAGGTGTCGCCGGAAATGTAGGTGTCCACCTGGAAGCACATATTGGGCTTCAGGTAATAATCAGAGCTAGTTTCACACCAGGGTGCTTCCACCTCGATAATACCGGTGCCGTGCAGAGGTCCGTAAACGTAGTTCTCAGCAAAGCCGTTGTCCACAAACTTCTGATAGAAGCCCTTTGCAATGTCAGCAGCAAACACACCGGCCTTCACCTGCTTGGCAGACCAATCGTGCATTTCGCGGCAGAACTGTACAATCTCGCGGCGGCGGCCCTCCAGCTTACCCAGGCAGAGGGGGTAGCCGATGGCGGCAGAATAGCCGTCAATTTTCGCAGACAGGTTCAGCTGCACAATATCATTCTTCTGGAACTGCCGATAGGAAGAACGGGAAATGGCATGGCGGGTAGATGCCTCAGAAAATACGTACATAGGCAGGCCTTCATACTCTGCACCGTTTTCGTAAACCACACGCTGTGCAACGCCTACCATCTGCAGCTCGGTCATACCGGGCCGAATTTCCTTCATCACCTGCTGGGTAGCCAGTTCAGCAATCCGGTAGCCCTCACGCAGGCAAGCCAGCTCATTTTCGGATTTAATGGAACGAAGCTCCACCATAATCTTACCGGCATCAATCAGCTCTGCCTTGGGGAATGCCTCACGGATGGCATTGTAGATGGTGACGGAGGTATCCAGGAAGGATGCCACGCCAATACGCAAATGCTCACCGGACACACCGATGGCCTTGAAAACATCGTGGAAGGTATCGGGCTTCAGCTCCGGATAAGCAGGGTCTGCACCCTCACGGTAAGCTGTCAGAACAAAGGTCTTGTCCAGCTTGTTGCGGTCTGCACCAAACACAGCAGACTCAGGGCCTACCATCAAAGCGGCATCACCGTTTGCGGCAATAGCCACGCCGGCGCGCTCAAACAGAGGCCAGAAGCCGGAAAAATAACGGGGGTTGGCATAGTCAGCCTCGTTGCCGTTGACGATCAGAACATCCAGTCCCTCACGGCGCAAAATAGCTGCCGCACGCTGTACTCTTTCCTTGTATTCGTAATCAGGAATGCAAATTCTAGACATATGTATTTCCTCCTAAAAATAATTATTCACAATAGCCGGGTGTGGTGTAAAAATTCACCGTCCGGGGTTCTGCTCTGCCGTATTGGGCAACTACCGGCACAGAGCTTTCCAGCATAATGGCATACTGCTGTTCAAACTCCGCAGTATAAACGCCAAAATCCTCCTCGCGGTTGGTGCGCAAACACCGAACACGCTTCGCATTTACCGTGGTAGTAAAGCTGACCGGATCCTTGTCCGCATACAAAAGTGTAATTTTAATCACTGCATCTGTATCCGTCACATTGGTGATAATCACAGATTCGTGCCCGGGAATGGCGTTTACCCCTACAGGGGGAAGCTCCGCATCCGGGAATATCCAAACCTTCTTTCCGTAATCCACAAAATACCTCCTTACCTATAGTAGAAAATTTGCTGCATATCGTGGTAAAACTCGCTGTCAGGGGAAAACGCGAACTTTTCAAAACAGGGCTTTGTATGCGTCCACCATTGCTGCGTCACCGGGTCCTGTGCCATTTTTTCCATATCCGCCTCATAGTCCTCGCCCACATATTCAAAATAGGCAAAGACCAAATCGCCATTGCGGAAAATGGAGTAGTTCTGCAAATTGCAATCGGTAATCGTTTTCAAAACCTCAGGCCACGGATTTGCATGAAGCGCACAGTAATCTTGAATTTTCTCAGGCTTTAAACGTCCAACCTGTCCGAAGCAAACCTTTTTCACTGCACACACCCCCTAACTTAATTATATAATAACCCCTCACAAGTGAAAAATCTTGGCTGATATTGGCATAAAATAGGACAATATTCACTTTTCGATGCCAAGTGGCTGTTGCTGCTTGGCGTATTGGTACGGTGTACAATCCTTATACTTTTTAAAGCAGCGAATAAAATAACTGATGTCGTTAAAACCACATTGGTTTGCAACCTCCGTGATGGTAAATCTTCTCTGCTCCAGCAAATAGCAAGCCACATCAATTCTGTAAAAATTTACATAGTCAATGGGCGTTCTTCCGGTTACAACACGGAAATATTTGCAGAAATATTTCGCTGACAAGCCGGCTATCCGGGCCAGGTCATCCAGAGAGATTTGCTCCTGATAATTGCAGGAAATAAATTCAATAGCCGTTTTTATCTGGGAAATCCGGCCATGACCTTCTTTTTTTCTTTCAGTCCGGCTTCGGTATTCCTTCTGCAGCGCCGTTCCGTAAAAGTCATACAAGCCGGAAAGCACAAGCAGCTCCCAGCCCTGCTTTTTATATCTGGCCGCTGCAAACAGTCGGGATGCGCATTTTAAAATACCCGGTTGCTCCTTGGTAAAGACGTTTTGGATTTGACAGCCGTCCTTCTCCAAAACGCTTAAGTATTTTCGAACGATGGGTGTTTGATGCAGCAAGGAGGAGATATTGAAATCGATACATTCATAAGCGCAGCTTACAGGTTCTCCGCCGTGGAGTGTTCCTCCGGGAATATAACACAGCTCACCCTCCTGCAGAAGTATCTCCTTGCCGTTCAGAGAGAGCTTAAACTCCCCTTTGCGGATATACAACAGTTCCGTCTCGCTGTGCCAGTGATACGGCATAGTATACCGGGGATGCTGTGGGTCCACAGCATAGAATTCCAACGGAAAAGTATCGGAGCCGTGCTGCCTTAGTTCTTTATAGTTTAAATAGTGCATAATTCACATTCCATTCGCAATTAGAGCATATTTTCTACTGAATAATAGGACAAAATGTAACATACTTTAATCTTACGGCATTACATTGCCGATGTCAAGTCTTAGGTATATCTAAAAAGAAATGGGAGTGGCACAGCAAACCCTGTGCCACTCCGTATAAAAAGAATATTGCCAATATGGGAAAACCTTTTGTGCTGTCTCACAATTTGATTAACCCGAAAGCATCTCAATCCCGCTTTCGTGCGCAGCTTCTTCGTCTTCCTATTTAAATGGAACGGGTCCATTCGGTAATCAGCAGTCCGGGAACCATCCACACCAGCTCATACAGGAACATGTTTACCGGTGTTAACAGCTCTGCCGCGCCTAAAACAGCCAGCACCGCCATCATCACGATGCCCAAAATTCCGCCGGTCATATGCACAATCGTACCCAGCTTTGCCGCCGTTTTGACGCTTCTTGCGCCGGTTACTGCGTAAGCAACAGGAGCAAAGCCCTGTCCGGTAATTAAGGCAAGCGCCGGCGCTTCCGAATCCTGTGTCACCTCACGCAAAGCAGCGCGTTCTTCCGATTCCGGAATTTCCAAGCGCTTTGTTTTTGCTCCGAAAACAGATTGGATAAAGCCGAGATTCAAAATAAAATCGTTGGCAATCAGCACAGACTTTAGTCCACGGCAGGCAGTCAATGTGGAAAGTCCTGCCACAGAGGACTTATCCTTTTCATAGGTAATGGCAAACAAACCGCACAGCTCGGTATTCACAGCCAGACATACTGCCTGATTAACCCGAACACCCTCCGGCAGCACTACGCCCATATCCTTTAGAAAACGCAGCGTGCCCACCAGCACCGGCTCACCGTTTACCTCGCCGCCGATTCCGCCGTCATAGACGGTAAGGTTTTCCACTGTATAGTGCATGCCGTTTCGGCTGTCCAGCAAATGGGTAAACAGCGGCTCCAGACTGCTTTGGTCTGCGGAAATCAGAGCTGATGCATAGGCGATAATCTGATCCGGCTGACGATCCCCAAAGAATTTGACACCGTTCATCTGCACCGTTCCGGAGGGGAACAGGTCTTCGTGTTTTAGCGGAAATACCGCCTTGCCGCACAGACCCTCCACGCCCTGCCAGCCGCACAGAACCGTACCCAAAGCATGCAGCCGACGCTCCAAAATCGCCATAGGACGGGATATGGTAATAAACATGGATGCCGGCATAGCAGCAAGGGTAGTCACCGCTGCAACCTGAATGCCAAAGCGAGGGCTATGGAGTATTCCCGCCGCAACGCCCAGCGCCACACTGACGCACAAGGCAACCAGTGCATAAATGTTCAAAATTCTTTCCTGCCGGGAGGGTTTTTCATAGGTGTCCATAAAATGCTCCACCTGTCCCTCACCCCGGAGAAAGCCCTTTGTTCCGCGGTAATACTCCTTTTCTGCGGTAATACTGTCCAACCGGGTTGCTTTGCGCATGGTATCCAGCTGTCCCATACGGGCGTTTCTGCGCTGGTAAGTGCTCCACAAGGACATGGTTACCTGCAGGCTAAAGGCAGCGCAGCAGGGAATTGCCTGCTCCTTCAAGCACAAAACGCCGTCAACGCAGCACAGGAAAAAGGTAAACAGCAGCAGCGTATTCAAAGAAAACCGCTTCCGGAGCAAATCCGCCGCACCCTCAAGAAGCTGGAAGCTGCCCAGTAATGCGGACAAAAGCATGGATATAAACTGGACAAACACCATCAGCCGCAGACGGCTCTCCGGCACAACCCCAAAAGCGTACATGGCTGTCATCAAGGTTGATGCAAGCACCACCAGAATACTGGCAAAAATCGCAAGCTGAATTTTCACCAGACCTTTTTCCACCAGAGCATAATACTGCTTTTCCGGTCCAGCTACCAGCTGCTTTTTTAATTCCCGCAGGCGGGAACGGGGACGGAAGGCAATGGGCTGGGGAGGAACATACTCGGCAATGGGCTGCTCATACTCCGGCTCCCACTGGGCAGAATACGGCTCGGTTCTGTGTTCCTCCGGCACAGGCAGCTGGGCATCGTCTTCCTCTTCTAAAATGGGCTTGGCATTGTGTACCTTTCCCTGCATTTGGGGAAGCTTTTCCAAACGAACAGTATCTCCGGTAACCGTGGAGGTAACCGTCGGCTCCTCCTTCTGCTCCTGAGCTGTTTCTTCTTCCGCCTCCGGCGCAGACTCGGAGCCAAATTCTTTTAGAATATCCTCCAGACTAAATTCCAGGTCCTTCTGGTCTTTTTCCTGCTCGTCCATACCTTACCTCCTTTGGCGCACCGCTTCGTACAGCAAGATCGACGCGGCGGCAGATGCGTTCAGAGAAGAAATTCGTCCCTTCATAGGGATATGCACGGTAACATCACAATTTTTTTGAACAAGGCGGCTCATCCCCTCGCCCTCAGAGCCGATCACAATGGCTGCAGGAACGGTCAAATCCGCCTGATACATGGGGATTGACCCCTCCGCGGCTGTTCCGAAAATCCAGACACCCTTCTTTTTCAGCTCCTCGATGGCGGCATTGATATTGGTCACCCGGGCCACCTTCATATACTCCACCGCACCGGCAGAGGCTTTGGAAACCGTAGCCGTCAACCCCACACTGCGGCGCTTGGGAATGATTACACCGTGGGCGCCGGCACATTCCGCACTGCGGATAATGGCGCCTAAATTATGGGGGTCGGACAGCTCATCGCAAATCACCAGCAGTGCCGGCTCTCCCCGGTCCGCCGCCTCCTGCAGCAAATCATCTATGGAAAAATATTCCCGGGCTGCTGCCAGGGCTATCACACCCTGGTGGGCATGGGTAGTTGACATAACATCCAGTTTTCTTCTGTCCACCGGAACGACCACCGCGCCGGCGTCCTTCGCCTGGGCAGCCAGCCGCTGCAGACCCTTGTCCGTTTCACCGGCGGCAATAAAGACCTTGTCGATGGTTCTGCCGCTGCGCAGAGCCTCTGTCAGCGCATTTCTGCCCTCCAGCTGACCCTCAACTTCTTCTACGGGCTGCTTTGCTTCCCGACGACGGTATTCTGCCATAAGCCCCTCCCCTTTCTCGCGTATAATAACATTTGCTTTATTGTAACAGATTTTTTATCCGGCTACAACTGCTATTTTAAGGAAGAATTTGTAAATTCACAGAAATTTTACTGAAAACTCCTGTATCTTTCATTGCACTTAAGCTAAAAATATGGTATTATGGGCAAAACAATTTCGGGAGGCGAGGATTTTTGGATTCCAATCGTAACGACCAAAACAAAAATCCCAACAACGGGAAAAAGCCCAAGGGCAATTTTTTTGTAGCGCTGCTGATTACCGTAGTGCTGATATTACTGATTAATACTGTTTTCAACTTTGTCCGAAACAGTCAGTATAACCAAACCAACCTCTCCCATTTTCTGGATGCCAAGGAAAATGGGCAATTAACCGAGGTGGAAATTCGGTTTGACCGCATTGTGTATATGACCAAGGAGGAGGCAGCAAAGCCTGCCGCGGAGCAAAAGGCATTTTATACGGGTCTTCCCTCCGGCAGCGATACCTATGCCCTGGCAGTAGAGCTGCGGGACGCAGGAGTCACGGTTAACTGGCCTATTGTAGAGGATAACTCCGTCGTCACCATGATACTGACCTATGTAATTATGTTTGGTTTACTCTTTGCCGGTATGAGCCTGCTGACCCGCCGGATGGGCGGCGATGGCATTATGGGCTCTATCGGCGCCAGCAAGGCCAAGGTCTACATGGAAAAGCAAACCGGTATCACCTTTAAGGATGTTGCCGGACAGGACGAGGCAAAGGAATCCTTACAGGAGATTATCGATTTTCTCCACAACCCTCAAAAATACACCGACATCGGTGCAAAGCTGCCTAAGGGCGCGCTTTTGGTAGGCTCTCCCGGTACAGGAAAAACCCTCCTTGCCAAGGCAGTCGCCGGCGAAGCCAATGTCCCCTTCTTCTCCATATCCGGCTCGGACTTTGTGGAAATGTTTGTAGGCGTTGGCGCAAGCCGCGTTCGGAATTTGTTCCAGCAGGCGGCAAAGGTCGCTCCCTGTATTATTTTCATCGACGAAATTGATGCGGTAGGCCGCTCCCGGGATGCCCGGTACGGCGGTAACACCGAGCAGGAGCAGACCCTCAATCAGCTTCTGGGTGAAATTGACGGCTTTGATTCCTCCAAGGGTATTGTTTGTCTTGCCGCCACCAACCGCCCGGAAATTCTGGACAAGGCGCTGCTCCGCCCCGGTCGTTTTGACCGCCGTATTGTTGTAGACAGACCCAACCTCCAGGGCAGACTGGATACATTAAAGGTACACACCCGGAAGATTAAGCTTGCCGAGGATGTGGATTTGAAAAAGCTTGCCCAGGCTACCGCCGGCGCTGTAGGCGCAGACCTTGCCAATCTGGTAAACGAAGCCGCCCTGCGGGCTGTCCGCCATGGCAGACAGACTGTCAATCAGGAGGATTTACTTGTTTCCTTTGAAACCGTTATTGCCGGCACAGAAAAGAAAAATACCGTTTTAACGGATACGGAAAAGCGTATGGTGGCTTATCACGAGGTAGGGCACGCCCTGGTTGCCGCTTTGGAAAAGCACGCCCAGCCTGTTTCCAAAATTACCATTGTCCCCCACACCTCCGGCGCTCTGGGCTATACCATGCAGATGCCCGAGGAGGAAAAATATCTTCAGACAACCCAGGAGCTTTTAACGGAGCTGCGTACCCTGGTAGGCGGCAGAGCCGCGGAAGAGGTGGTGTTTGGTGTGAAAACCACCGGCGCTGCCAATGATATTCAGCGTGCCACAGCCCTTGCCCGGAACATGATTGCCCAGTACGGCATGAGCAAGGAGCTGGGCCTAATGGCCCCGGCTACGGTACAGCATCAGTATTTGGAGGGTAACGCCTATCTGGACTGCTCCCAGGATACCGCCGCTTTGGTGGATAAGGAAATTCAGGCTCTTCTGAATACCTGCTACGAAGATGCCAAGAAGCTTTTGACGGACAATCGGGCGCTTCTGGATGAAATTGCCCTGTACCTGCTTTCCAAGGAAACCATTACCGGCGACGAGCTGATGGCGTTTATCCGCCCTGCTGAGGAACAGACGCAGGAAGCCCCCGCACCGGAAACCGAAGAACAGATATAATGAAACACCCCGGTCAGCAAACCAATGCGCTGACCGGGGGTTATTCTTCTTTATAAGGGTTGACTTTTGTAGAATATGGTGTATACTAGTCGTATAATGAAATAGACCTATGACGCTTGCCGGGAGAATTGTTTGCAACCGGAAGCGGAGGACTCTCTGGAGAACACATTGAGTTGTGTGCCGAAGGTGCAAGGGGCAACCCGAATCTCTCAGGCAAACGGACAGAGATAGGCGTGCGGCAATAAGCCGCGTCGGAGCAGTCCTCATAAGGACTGCTATTTTTATTAGAAAATAAAAGAAAGAAGGACGTTTTTATGCTTACCAAACCCATTGATTCCATTGGCTTTGTTGCCAACTTTGACCCGGAGGTTGCCGCAATGATGGACCGGGAATTTACCCGGCAGAAGGACGGTCTGGAGCTGATTGCCTCAGAAAACTTTGCCTCCCCCGCAGTCATTGCCGCCATGGGCTCTGTGCTTACCAATAAGTATGCCGAGGGTCTGCCCGGCATGCGTTACTACGGCGGCTGCCAGCATGTTGACGAGCTGGAGTCCTTGTGTATTCAGCGTGCAAAGGATTTGTTCGGAGCAGAATTTGCCAATGTGCAGCCCCACTCCGGCGCACAGGCAAATATGGCTGTTGAGCTGGCATTTTTGCAGCCCGGAGACACCCTGATGGGTATGAGCCTTGCCAACGGCGGTCACCTGACCCACGGCAGCCCTGCCAACCTGTCCGGCAAATATTATAACGTGGTTTCCTACGATGTTAACCACGAAACCGGTCTGATTGACTACGACGAAATCCGCGACTTGGCAAAGAAAAATCAGCCCAAGCTGATTATTGCCGGAGCTTCCGCCTACCCTCGCGCCATTGACTTTAAGCTCTTTGCTGAAATCGCTCACGAGGTCGGCGCACTGTTGATGGTGGATATGGCACACATTGCCGGTCTGGTTGCCGGCGGCGCTCACATGAGCCCTGTGCCTTATGCCGACATCGTTACCACCACCACCCACAAGACCCTCCGCGGTCCTCGCGGCGGCTTGATTCTGGCAAAGGAAGAGTTTGCCAAAAAGCTGAACTCCGCCGTATTCCCCGGCACACAGGGCGGTCCTTTGGAGCACATCATTGCCGCCAAGGCTGTCTGCTTTAAAGAGGCTATGGACGACAGCTTTAAAGCCTACGCCCACAACATCGTCAAAAACGCACAGGTGCTGGCAGAGGCTATGCTGGCAGAAGGCTTTGACCTTGTTACCGGCGGTACCGATAATCACCTGATGCTGGCTGATTTGCGGCCTATGAACATCACCGGCAAGGAGCTGCAGGTGCGCTGCGATGCCAACCACATCACTCTGAACAAGAACGCAATCCCCGGTGACCCCCAAAAGCCCTCCGTCACCAGCGGCGTCCGTGTGGGTACTGCAGCTGTCACCACCCGGGGTCTGGGCGCAGAGGAAATGAAGCAGATTGCCCACTGCATCGCATTGACTGCCAAGGATTTCGAGGGCACTGCCGCCGAGGTCAAGGCAACCGTCGCCGAAATCTGCGAAAAGTTCCCCATGTATCAGTAAGCTATTTCCAAAATGAGCCGATGCAACTTTGCATCGGCTCATTTTATACGCTCCAAGGGATTCCACCGCCCTCGGGTATAATAAATTGTAAGTAAGGTAAACAGCAGCAGGTTATGACCGATCATACAGGCCCAGGCAGAAATCAGTCCCAAATGCAAAAGGCTTGTACAGATAAGCGTACCTAAAATTCGTACACCCCACATACTGATAATATCGTACCAAAATGCGGTCTTGGTATCCCCCACTCCCTGCAGCATGCCTTGAATGATAATGCTCACACCGAAAAACGGCTCAGACAGCGCTACCATTCGCAGCACCGTGCTTCCCAAAGCAATTACCTGAGAATTCTCCGAAAACAGTCCCATCATAGAAGGCGCTGCGATAAAGAGCAAACCGCCGGATACTACCATAAGAATGACTTCAATGAGCATCAGCAGCCTGGACAAATCCCTCATTTTTTCCTTGTCCCGGGCGCCGTAGGCATTTCCGGTGAGGGTTGCCGCTGCCGTCTGCATTCCGTAGCCGGGAATGTAAAAGGCAGATTCCACTGTATTGGCAATGGTGTGGGCGGCAGCTGCCACCTCTCCCAAGGCGTTAATCATAGCAGCAAAAAATACATAACCCAAGGATGTTCCAAACCGCTGGAGCATATTGGGACAGGCAATTTTTAAGCAGGGCTTTAAAACTGACCAGTCGGGTTTTATCCTCTGTCTGCCGGGACTTAGCACCGGATGCTTCCAAAACGCCAGTGTAATCAAAATTCCGCCTAAGGTAAAGGCAATGGCACTGGCAACCGCCGCGCCGGCAACGCCCCAGCCAAAACCGGGGATTACCCACGGATTTCCCAAAAGCTCTACCCGGCGAGTGGGGTAAATCATAAAGAAATTAAGTATTACGTTGACAAAATTAACGGCAAGTCCCGTAAGCATCGGGGTTTTGGTATCTCCTGCCGCCCGAAGGGCTGTTCCGAAAATAATGGTCGCGGTGCGGGGCAGCATGGGAATGTACAAAATAAAGAAATATTGGGATGCAAGCGCCCGGATATGCGGCTCTGTCTGCATCCAAACCGGTATTGCACCGCTTAAAGAAAGGGTCAGCGCAGTAAAAAACACGCCGGTTACCAGCACCGCCAGCACAGCCTGCGCTGCTGCCTTGGAGGCAGCAACCCTGTCCTTTGCGCCGATTGCCTGGGCGATCATCGCCAAAAAACCCACACCCAGCGCAGAAATTGTACCGCTAATGAGCCAATTCAGTGTGCCGGTAGCGCCCACTGCGGCGGTAGCGGTCGTCCCCAGAGAGCCCACCATAGCAGTATCGATGTACTGCACCGCCGTTTGCATAAGCTGCTCCAGCATAGTGGGCCACGCCAGGGTCAATATCACAGGAAACAGCTCCCATTTAAATTGTTTGGTTAGGTTTTTTACCATAAAGCTGCCTCCTTTCTGTCAACTTCTCAAATTCCGGCGCTGACTTTCCTATTCTGGAAACATTATACCGCCATATAGCAAAAAGTGCAAGGCAAAGCCTTGCACTTTTTCAGAGTGTGTGTCCAAAGCAAGATCACCGGTAAATACTATGGAAGCCGTCTCTTTTATCGCGCTTGTTCTCCTTTGGCTTACTCCTTGGCTAAATGGCGCAAAACCCTACCGCTGCGCTCACCGGTATATTCACCCTTTGCAATAACAGGTACACCGTTGATGATGACATAGTCCATACCTTCAGAGTATTTCTGCGGCTCCGGGAAGGTGGCATTGATCTTCAAATCGTGGATGTTGAAAATATTGATATCCGCATACTTGCCTGCTTCCAGCACGCCACGGCCCTCTAAGGCAAAGTGCTGAGCGGGTATCATACCCACCTTCTTCACTGCATCCTGAATAGAGATGACGCCCAGATCCCGGACGTACCGGGCAAAGAACTGGGTCATAGACATATACGCGTAGATAGGTCCTGCGCTCTCGGGAGAATCGTCAAAAACACCGGAATCGGTCTGCCACATATAGATGGGATCGGTGACCACGGAATCGATCAATATCTGCTCTTTGAAGACGATCGCGCGCAGGCCGACCACATTGGCATCTGCCAGAGTAGGCGCGCCCATCATGATATCCAGGAATACGTCCACAGGCTCCTTGCCGGATTGCTTGACCATATCCGCGAAAGGAATGCTGGAAAGCTCCGGATTATAAGGGCAGTTGATGTACAGCAGGCGGTCCCACTGGCCGTGAGCCAGGAAGCGCCAGTAGCGATCCAGATCGTTCTTTACCTTTTCCCGGCCAGCCGGGTCAGCCAATATTTCTTTTGCCTTATCCCAGCCCTCCGCATACAGCCAGGGAGGCAGCATAGCCAGGGCAGCACCGGGTGCAAAGCAGTTGGGAAGCATATCGCAGTACACATTCAAATGCTCGATTTCCCGTGCATCCTTCAGCATCTGCATGCCTTTGAACAAATACTCGTCGGGAACACCGTTGTCATCTTTGATGTTAAGATGGGATACTGTACCCCGCAGACCGGTCTTGCGGATCACATTGAGGAATTCGTTCACCGATTCCAGTACATAGTAACCTTCGTCACGCATGTGGGTGGAGTAGTTACCATCATATTCGGCTACGATCTGAGCCAGCCGTTCCACTTCCTCCGGACGGCACAGAATTCCGGGAACAAATTCCAGTCCGGTAGAAAGGCCGATAAAGCCGGCTTCCATAGCTTCACGCAGGAAATCCTCCATGATTTGGAATTGCTCTTGTGTGTAGTCCGTGGTGTAGAGATTTGCCATTTTCCGCAGCTGGTTGTGTCCGCAGAGCCATGCGGTATTTATGGTGGTACCCATTTTGTCTACCTGCTCGAGCACAGAGGCAACGCAGCCCTTGGGATACTTGCCGTCAGCAGGGACAGGGCGGTTTAGATTCATCAGACCGCAGTTTGCAACGATTTGGGTGGTAATACCCTGTCGGATAGCGTTTTGACACTCGGGATACTTAAACAGATTTGTGTCGGAATGGGAATGGGAATCGATAAAGCCGGGGGTCACATACTTGTGGTGGGCATCGATCTCCAAAGGCGCAGACACACCCTTGAGATTGCCGATGTAATCGATCTTATCGCCGATGATAGCAATATCCGCATAGTAGGGAAGCTTGCCGGTACCATCCACGATGGTGCCGTTTCGGATAATGATGTCAGGTTTCTTTCTGTAAAAAGCCATGAATGATCCCTCCTGATAATAGCTGTTTATATGCATGCTGACAGGTTATTTATGTTTGTTAAATACATTCGTCTACACATACATCCGCAAGTGTTTTGGCAATATTTTCGCCCCATTCATAAAGATGCCCATACTCCCTGTTTCCGGAATAAGGGGTCTCAATGGTGACCGCCAGTGCGGCATCCAAAGGTCATATGCGGAATACTCCGACCTTCTTCGCTGTTACCCAATATATGTTGTAGTTTGGTATGATTATTATAGTGCGTATTTCTACATTTGTAAATACAAAAATGCACAGAGCTAAATTATATTCGTCCCAGCTGCCCGCAGGCAATTTAGCTGGCGTATGCCAATTTAGCTTGGGTCGCAAATTTAGCTCGTCAAAGGCGAATATAGCTGAAAAAGCACCCCGAAGGGTGCTTTTTCATTGTGGACGATATAGGACTCGAGTTGCTTCTTCCGCTTTGTGGAAAATAGGACACCACCCGTTGGGTGGTGTATAGTGCTGTTAATTGATTTTCGTCTACAGGCATCCGCCTGCATCCGTAAATCAATAGGACTCTTCCGCGGGCTAAAAAAGTGTCCCCCGGACACTTTTTTGCGCTCTGGCGACCGCCGCCCTGTTCGAGTCCTTATCGGCCAAAACCAAAAA
>JAFVZT010000019.1 GCA_017508045.1 Oscillospiraceae bacterium
CCGTCGGTATCCGCCCAGATTTCCGGGCCGGTTGTGGCTCTATGGACAGCCGGGTTGGCAGGATTTACGAACTGTCCGGGGATAAAGCTGTCCGGGATCTCGTTTGCCAGTTCCTCAGCTTTGGCAATCGCACCTTTCATACCCTTAGAGCCTTCGGTCAGCACCAGTTCCGCACCGTAAGCCTGCATCAGCTGGCGGCGCTCCACACTCATAGTCTCCGGCATCACCAGAATGATCCGGTAACCTCTTGCAGCGGCAACGGAAGCCAAGCCGATGCCCGTATTGCCGGAGGTAGGCTCGATAATCACAGAACCGGGCTTCAGCTTTCCGGTGGCTTCCGCATCGTCGATCATCGCCTTTGCGATCCGATCCTTGACAGAGCCTGCCGGATTGAAATACTCCAGCTTGGCAAGTATCTTTGCCTGCAGGTTTAATTCTTTTTCAATATGGGTCAGCTCCAAAAGGGGTGTCTTTCCAATCAGTTGATCTGCAGAAGTGTAAATGTTAGCCATAGTTATGCCTCCTTTACTGCGTCAAATCCGCGCTGCAGATCGGCAAGGATGTCATCGATATGTTCCGTGCCGATGGACAGACGGATTGTATTGGGCTTGATGCCCTGATCCAGCAGTTCTTCCGAGCTCAGCTGGCTGTGGGTGGTGGTAGCCGGATGGATCACCAAACTCTTTACATCCGCCACATTGGCAAGGAGGGAGAAGATCTGCAGGCTGTCGATAAACTTATGGGCTTCCTTCACGCCGCCCTTGATCTCAAAGGTAAAGATCGAGCCGCCGCCACCCGGGAAATATTTTTCATACAGGGCATGGTCGGGGTGGTCGGGCAGACTGGGGTGGTTGACGGTTTCCACCTGGGGATGGGAAGCCAGGAAATCAACGACCTTTTTCGTATTCTCCGCATGGCGTTCCAGTCGCAGAGACAAGGTTTCTGTACCTTGCAGCAGCAAAAATGCGGCAAAGGGAGAGATGCAGGCACCGGTATCCCGCAGCAGCACTGCCCGGATATAGGTAACAAAGGCAGCAGGGCCTACAGCTTTTACAAAGGAAACACCGTGATAGCTGGGGTTGGGGTCAGCAATCGCCGGGTACTTCCCCGATGCTGCCCAGTCGAATTTTCCGGAGTCCACGATGACACCGCCCAAGGCGGTGCCATGACCGCCGATAAACTTGGTCGCGGAGTGGACTACGATATCCGCACCGTGTTCAATGGGACGAATAAGATAAGGAGTACCAAATGTGTTATCCACCACCAGAGGCAGACCGTGCTTATGGGCAAGCTTTGCCAGTTCGTCGATATCGGGAATATCGCTGTTAGGATTGCCCAGAGTCTCAATGTAGATCGCCCGGGTGTTTTCTTGAATGGCTGCCTCCACCTCGTTAAGATCGTGGATGTTCACAAAGGTAGCTGTAATTCCAAAATTAGGAAGGGTATGCTCCAGCAGATTATAGCTGCCGCCGTAGATGGTCTTTTGGGCAACAAAATGGCCGCCGTTCTGTCCCAGAGCCTGTAAAACATAGGAAATGGCGGCTGCGCCGGAGGAAACAGCCAGCGCTGCCACACCGCCTTCCAAAGCGGCGATTCGCTTTTCAAAGACCTCTTGGGTGGAGTTGGTAAGCCGTCCGTAGATATTACCTGCATCGGCAAGACCAAACCGGGCAGCGGCATGGGCGCAGTCATGGAACACATAAGATGTGGTGGCATAAATGGGAACAGCCCGGGAATCAGTAGCGGGGTCAGCGGTTTCCTGACCTACATGAAGCTGTAAAGTTTCAAATTTGTAATTAGACATAGTTATTTTCCTTTCTGATTGTAAAATGTGGATGATTGGACAGACTTATCCCCACATTCGACCGAAACGGAAATTGGCTCTGACCAGAGCCTCAAAGTAGTTCTTCATAAGAACACCCCTTGTCTAAATACTCACCTAACTGGTAGGTGAATAAAGAATAGCACTAAAAAACCTACCTTGTCAATCGGTTTTAAAAAATTTTTACAAAAAACGGCCCTGCTGTTACGCAGGGCCGCACATATCCTATTAGCAGCCGAAGCCACAAATCTGGCTGAGAATCTGCCAGATGGAGTTGCAATCGGTGTTACAACTGGTATTGCAAGAGAAGAAAAACATCGTGCGACCTCCTTTTCAGAATTTGTCTCGCGAAGACAATATGGATTGTAACCGATTTGTAACTATTTATCAAGCAGTAAATATTTCCATACACCCCAGGTGAGAGTTTTTCTTCCAGGCAGTAAGCCTGTACTAGAGGAGAGAGCTGGATTATCTTATAGAAATTGCGGACCTCTTCGGAAAATGCATTTGAAACTTGACAACTATTTTACATTGCCTTGGTTTCGGACTTTACACGGAATTGTTATGATGTGGATGTAACCTGAAGTCCATTAAAAAATGAAAACGAGGAAGGATGATGTTTTTATGAAAAAGTATATTTGTATGATTTTGGCTGTAGTGATGATCGCAGCAACCCTGGCCGCTTGCGGCAGCAACGAAACGAAAAAGGTTGCAACCGATGGTTCTACCTCCATGGAAAAGAAGATTGGCGCCCTCGGTGAGGCCTTCATGGAAAACACCGGCGCAACCTTCACTTACAACCCC
>JAFVZT010000020.1 GCA_017508045.1 Oscillospiraceae bacterium
ATATGAGCAATGCAGGCTACTCCGCACTGGAAGGCTTCGCAGCCAATATGACCAATAACACCGTTACCGGCAACTCCGGTGCAGTTGTTGACATTCTGAAGGTAGGTGCTGACGACAACCTGGGTCGTGCTGCAACAGCCATTTATGCAAAGTCCTACATCAAGATTGGCGACGATGTCTACATGGGTACAGAGAACATTGGCTGCAGCCTGAAGACTGTTCTGCAGGCAATCGACACCAACTGGACTGCATTTGCCGACAAGCAGGATAAGGTTGAAACCTTCCTCGCAGACTGGTCAATGAAGGATGCAACTGTTACTGCTGCTGCCCTTGGTTTGACCAACATTGGTAATTAAGGAATAAGGAGGAAAAGTTATGAAAAATGTATATGTTTCTCCCGAAGTAGAGCTGATTGCACTGGCTCCCGCTGAGGGTATTGCAGCTCTCGGACACAGCTTTGACATTTCCCTTGGTGGTTTAATGTCTGTAGCTAACAGCAGTGTGTACGATGTCGATGTGAATGCATCTTTCTTCTCTTAAGATAACAGCAAAAGGACCTGCGGAATTTCCGCAGGTCTTTTTTTATACACCCCGGTCCCCGGTGTCATTCTGAGCGAAGCTGTGCAATACCCTCTCCCCGGGGAGAGGGTGACCCGAAGGGGCGGGTGTGGAACGGCGAAATGTAATGGACGGATGGAAGTATTTACATCGTACCAGTTGTTAGGTTGTTGCTTGCGTTCCACCCCCGTCAGCTGCGCTGACACCCCCTCCCCGGGAGGGGGTATAAAGGGGTGCAAAAACTCCCCGGGAGGGGAAATTATGGGGCTGGCAGTTTTCGGTCCTCCTTGTCATTCTGAGCGAAGCTGCGCAATACCCTCTCCCGGGGAGAGGGTGCCCCGAAGGGGCGGGTGTGGAATGGCGAAATGTAACGGACGGATGGAAGTATTTACATCGTACCAGTTGTTAGGTTGTTGCTTGCGTTCCGCCCCCGTCAGCTGCGCTGACACCCCCTCCCCGGGAGGGGGTATAAAGGGGTGCAAAAAACTCCCCGGGAGGGGGTATAAAGGGGTGCAAACAACTCCCCGGGAGGGGGAATTAGGGGGGGCTGGCAGTTTTCCGTCCTCCTTGTCATTCTGAGCGAAGCTGCCGATAGGCAGCGAAGTCGAAGAATCCGCTATTTTCATGGGAAACGGATCCTTCGACTCCCCTTCGCCAAGCTCCGGGTCGCTCAGGATGACATTCTAATGTAATGATATTATGCATCAGAGGGTGGTTTTGCGGGCTGTCGATGTGAATTTATGTATGCTTGCCACCGCGGCAAGCATTGAGATTTTAAATTCGCTGCGCGGAGCGCCACGCCCCTACGGGGTTAGCGGAGGTGCGGAGGGGAAATTTCGGATTACCGGCGGGTCTTGACCCTGTACAGGATTTTTGATACAATTATAAAAAAAGAAAAAGCTGGTGATACAGTGCATACACCAAAAGAATATATTGCCGTATTTGATTCCGGAGTGGGCGGCATCAGCGTTTTAAAAGAACTTATAAAGCTTATGCCCAAGGAACGGTATTTGTACTTTGGGGATTCCGCCAATGCCCCCTATGGCAGCCGCAGCACTCAGCAGGTACAGGACCTGACAATGGCTGCGGCGGATATGCTCCTAAAGCGTGGAGTTAAGGCCCTGGTTGTGGCTTGCAACACCGCCACGGCAGCGGCCATTACCCTTTTGCGTCAAACCTATCCCGACACCATTATTATCGGCATTGAGCCGGCGCTGAAGCTTGCGGCAGACCGCTTCCCCAGTGGACATATCGGCGTAATGGCCACCGAAGTTACCCTGCGTGAGGAAAAATTTCATCAGCAGGTGGAGCGTTTCCCGGGAATCCGTCTAAGTACCATTTCCGTTCCGGATTTGGTAGGGCTTGTGGAAAACGGGCATTGGGGGGATGCCCCGGCACAGGCGCTGCTGGAGCCGGCACTTGCGCCCTATCGGGGCAAGCTGGATGCGGTGGTTCTGGGCTGCACGCACTATCCCTTTGCCGCCGGAATTATCCGCAAGCTGCTGGGAGAGGGTACAGCCGTTTTAGACGGAGGCGAGGGTACTGCCCGGGAAACCCAGCGCCGACTGGCTGAACAAAACCTATTATATGACGGACCGGGAGAGCTGCAGCTGGAAAACAGCGCCTCTGACAGCCGTATTTTACAGCTTTGTATGACCCTTTTGGAGGCAAAATTATGAGCATTCCCATTAACAGTGTATGTATAGAATGTCACTTAAAAAAGCGATTGGCATTGGCACGGGAGCTGGGTGATGATAACCAGGCTACCGCTTATGCCAAGGAAATTTTAGAGGTCATTGCTCATGCACCGGAGGATATGGATTCTACCTGGCTTGGTTCTATCAGCGACGGTATGATGCAGCGCATTTACGGTCTGGACCCGAACCGGCTGCGGGAAGAAAAGGACTTTTCCAACCGCTTTGTACTAGACCGTCTGCCCCAGATTCAAGGGCGGATCGATGGGGCGGATGACCCTGTGTATGCCGCCCTGCAGTTTGCGGTGCTGGGAAATTATCTGGATTTTTCCGCCCTGCAGGGAGAGGTGAGCTTTCAGACGCTGGAGGATATGCTTTTGTCCGCCCAGAAGCTTGCGCTGGACAAGGCCCATTATGAAAGCTTTTGTGAGGATTTGCGCAAGGGCAAAAGGCTTTTGTACTTAACGGACAATGCCGGAGAAATTGTCTTTGACCGGCTGCTTGCCGAGGAAATTCAAAAACGCTTTCCCCACTTGGAAATCACCTTCTGCGTCCGGGGCAAGCCGGTTACCAACGATGCCACACGACAGGATGCGGCAGCTGCCGGTATTACCTTTCCCATCATCGACAACGGCACCGCCATTGGCGGTACGGTACTTAAGTTTGTAGGCGAGGATTTGAAAAAAGCAATGGCCGAAGCGGATGTCATTGTGGCAAAGGGTATGGGAAATACGGAATCCCTCTGGGGAAGTCCTTACAATATTTATTATGCCTTTTTGGTCAAGTGCGAACGGTTTATGAAGTTTTTCCAAAAGGAAAAATTTACACCGATGTTTATCAAGCAGGGATAAGGATCACCCCACCGCCCGGTGTACGTACTGGGCGGTGGGGTGTGTTCCTCTGTAACCCCCGGTATTGCTCGGAAAGCAGCGCAATACCCTCTCCCGGGGAGAGGGTGCCCCGAAGGGGCGGGTGTGGAATGGCGAAATGTGACGGACGGATGGAAGTATTTACATCGTACCAGTTGTTAGGTTGTTGCTCGCGTTCCACCCCCCTTAAGCTGCGCTGACACCCCCTCCCCGGGAGGGGGAAATTAGGAGCGCTATCTTTCGTCCCCGTTGTCATTCTGAGCGAAGCTGCCGGCAGGCAGCGAAGTCGAAGAATCCGCTATCTTCATAGGAAACGGATCCTTCGACTCCCCTCCGCCAAGCTCCGGGTCGCTCAGGATGACATACTAATATAATGGCGTTGCCTACAATGGGAGCCTTTTTGCATTTCGCTCCTACGACAAACAACCCCCCTCTTATGAGGGGGGTTATTCACTTAAATTAGCTTACCTTGTTTTCAAAGGTGGGAACATCGCCGATTTGACCTACTTCAAAGTAGATATCCAAAATGTCCCGGGCAATGGATGCCAGCTGAGAGCCGTGTCCGGCCTTCTCGCCATAGATGGCGATGGCAATCTGGGGGTTATCTGCCGGGGCGTAGCACACAAACGCGCCGTTATCCGATGCGCCGCTAATGTCCTGGGCAGTGCCGGTTTTGGCGGCAACGGAAATGGGATAGTTTTTAAAGGTATTGTAGGCAGTACCGGTCCATTCCGCTGTTTTCTGGGTAACCAGCTGCATACCGGAGGAGTAGGCGAGGTAGGCATCGTCGGTAATTTTTAAGGTGCTGAGCACCTGCCGTTCGCTGCTAAGGAGCAGCTGCCGGTAGTCTGAGGAGACCACCCGGTTTAAAAAAGTTGCCTTATAGCGGGTGCCTCTGTTTGCCAAGGCGGCGGTGTAGCTGCACAGCTGCATAGGGGTAAAGCGGTTATCGGACTGACCGATGGCGGCGGTAATCTGGTCAGCCTGATACCAGCCGGATTTGTCACCGGAGTACAGAAGCTTTTTCGTTTCTGCGTTGGCGCGGCGTCCGGTATTTTCCGGAAGCTCAATGCCGGTAGGCTCGCCCAAACCCAGCGCCTTAGCGGTGGAGTCCATAGCACTCAGGGCAATTTTATCGCCCAGGTCATAGAAGAAATAGTTACAGGAAACCTGCAGAGCCTCAGCCGCGGTCAGGTAAGCGTGGACTTTTCCGTAGTTGGTATATCGCAGGCATTTAACCACGAAATCCGGCGCATATTCATCATAAACGCCCTTATCATAAATCTCGGTATCGGATTTGATTGTGCCGGAGTTGATACCGGCTACCACCATAGACATCTTATAGGTAGAGCCGGGGGGATACGCACCCTGTAGCGCCCGGTTATACAGGGGGTCATAGGGGTCTTGCAGAATCTCGTTGTAGTTTTCAAAATATTTAGACAGGTCATAGGTGGGGTAGCTGGCGCAGACCAGTACCTGACCGGTCTTTACATCCATTGCCACCACTGCACCACCGCCGGCATCGTGTCCGTCCTTACCCTCTGCCTGGTTGCGCAGGCCGGTAATGACACGGGCCAGACCCTCTTCCGCGGCACGCTGGAGGTTAATGTCGATAGCAATTTCCACGTTGGAGCCGGCTTTCGGCTCGACGATGTATCGGGAGGAAACCAGCTCGCCGGAGACGGTAACCGTATCCTCGCGGATACCGTCAACACCGTGGAGATACTGCTCGAAGGCAGCCTCCAGACCGCTTTGTCCGATTTCCGTATCCATAGAGTAACCGTCAATGTTTTTGTACTGCTCCCATTGCTCCTTGTTCATAGGACCGACAAAGCCTAAAATATGAGAGGCATACACGGTGCAGTATTCCCGGACGGTGGTTTTTTCTACCATCAGGCCGGGAATATTCATTTCCACCAAGGTAGACAGATGGGCGTCGCTGACGTCGCTTAGGAACACGTGGTTGGACAGGGTGCCTACACAGCCTCTTAAGTCCATCTCATACCGCAGACCGATGACTCGCCGGGCATCCTCTTCCGACCAATGGGCAGGGATTTTGTACAGATCCCGCAGCCGTTTAATGAGCAGCGGCGCGGTGATATCCGAGTCTAATTCCTTGTCGTTGAGGTATATCTGAAAATAGTTCTGCCACGCGGAGTTGTACTGGTCCAAAGTATAGACAAAAGGACGCTCCATAGTGATGGGGAGGTTTTCGTTGTAGGTGATGTTGTTTTCCTGACAGCTTTGAACAAGCTGATACAAAAAATCATTTGTTCCTTTTGCGGTCAAAAGCACATAGTGGTTGATGACTAAGTCATAGCTGGCGCGGTTTCTTACCAGGACGTTACCGTTGGTGTCCAGAATGTCGCCCCGCCCGGCCTTTACCCGGGTACGGGTAGTAAAGGTTGTAATGTTATTTGTGCTGCCGCCTGTTTGGATGATTTGCAAATCGTACAGCTTCAGAATAAAAAACGAAATCAAAGCGATAAACAGTACGACCACAATCCCAATGCGAAAACGGGTTATTCTTTCCATGCCTGGCCTCCAATGGTGCTGATAAGATTGACAATGGGATACAAAATCGGTGCTGAAAGCAGAGTCAGCAGCGCGGTGATGCAGATAGAGCCGATACGGGGCAATGCGGTTTGTCCCAAAAAGACGGCAACGACAAAAACGGACAGCTCATAAACAAATACCGCAAAAACGGTACACAGCATACTGGCGCTAAAGCCCTTACGCAGATAGTTCTGCCGAAAAATGCAGATACCTACGCACAGGACGGTGATGAGAACGATGCTGTGGTATCCGGCGGCAGAGCCGGAAAACAAGTAGATACAGGCGGCGCACAGACTAAAAATACTGCTGCGCTCCAAATCCTCCATCAGACAGATAAGGAAAATGCCGCAGGGGACAAGCTCCGTGGTAGCACCGTTGATCCGGAATTTGCACAAAAGAACATCCTGCAGAACGGAAAGCACCAAAAGCACAAGGCTGTATAAGCCCCATTTCAAAACGGATTTGCGCTGGGTGGGGGTTAAAAACAGCTTGCTTAAAACAGCCGGGGTCTGTCTGTCCGGTTTGAATTCATACTTTTTTGCCATACGCAATCACCCAACGCTGTATTCGGTGATAATAAACACCTGCTCCAGACTGCCCACATTGACAGCCGGCTTTAAAAGCGCATATTTGGCAACGCCGGTATCGTCGAAGTCTGCATCCACCACATAGCCGATAATCAGGTTTCGGGGGTAAACCGTAGAGCCGGAGGTCACCACCTGGTCATTGTTGCGGATAACCGAGGAGCTGGGCAGGTAGTCCATCCGCAGAAGACCACGCAAGCCGGTGGCGTAGCCACCCTGGACCATTCCGTTATAGCCGGAGGAGGAGATGGTGGCGCTGATTTCCACGGAGGAGTCCAAAACTGATTTGACAACGGCATAATTGGGACCCACCTCACTGACCAAGCCCACGACCTCGCCGTTGGCGGTGATGGCGCACATACCCGGGGCAATTCCTGCGTTGGCACCCCGGTTGATGGTAAAGTTGCTGGACCACTCCTGGGAGCTTCGGGAAATTACATAGCTGTCCACCAGCTTAAAGTCCTCCCGGTCTTGGGAAAGTCCCAGAAGCTTTCTTAAATTATCATTTTCCCGTTTCAGAGAATCCACCAGTCGGGCATCCTCCTCCAGTTGGGCCAACTCTTCTTTTAAGGCGGCATTTTCGGCCAGCACAGATTCGTATTGGAAGATATAATTGTAAATTTGCTCTGCACCGTCGGTGAGCTGGCTGAAGCCGGCGCGAATGGGGGTTAAGACACCTTTCACAGCCATATCCGGAAGGCTCATACCGGTGAGATTGCTGACAACCGCCAAGGTAGCGGCCAATAAAACAGCAAGTATTAAGACCACCCGTACACGGGTAGAGAAAAAATGCTTCATTACGCATCCTCCGTGATTTGTTTGAGTATTTGACTGAGCCTGCACACCGGAAGGCCCACAACATTGAAATAATCTCCCACAAGCCGCTGGGCAAATACCGCACCGCCGCCTTGGATTCCGTAAGCACCTGCCTTGTCCATAGGCTCTTTGGTATCAATATATGCCTGGATTTCCGCTTGGGATAGGTCTCTGAAAAGAATGTCCGTTACCTCGGTGCAGACTACACACTTGTTGCCTTTTAAAACCGTCAAGCCGGTAATAACCTGATGCGCTCTGCCGGAGAGCAGCTCCAGCATCCGCCGGGCATCCTGCTCATCCTTGGGCTTACCTAAGACTTGTCCCTGGCAGACCACAACAGTATCTGCGGCAATGACCACGTCCTCCGGCTTTCTGGCTACGGCCTCCGCCTTTTTGCGGCTGATCCGCGCCACCTCGTCAAAGACGGGGCGGTTAAAGTCCATGGTTTCATCAATATCCGCCACCCGGACCGTAAAGGGAATACGCAAAAGTCCCATCAATTCCCGGCGACGGGGGGACTGGGAGGCTAAGATTACTTCCATAGTTGCATCCTTTCTGTTATTCCACACCTCGTAGGTATAAGCCTCTGGTGCAGGAGCCGGGGTCAAATTTTACAGGCTCCCGATAGCTGTTTAGCACCATATCCACCTCTTTGGGGTTTTCTGTGGTAAAGTACAGACGGGTTGCCCACAGACCCAGCTTGGACAAATCCTGCTGGCGGTCCAAGAGGTTCAGCTTCTTGCCGTTGAGCAAAATGCTGCGGCAGGAGCTGCCGTCTTTTATAATTGGGAATTCCGCGCCGGTTTTATCCGTCAGCTTTGTGTTGCCCAAGTGGCAGGTACAGGCGCCGGTACGCCCTTTGATGAGGCAGTTTTCCGTCACCATCAGGGGCATTCTGCCGTAGCACAAAAGCTCGCAGGGTACGGCCTTGCTTACATCCCGAATCTGGGGCAGGGTCATTTCTATACTTAAAGTGGCGGAGGTCAGTTCCAACTCCCGGGCGGCGTTAACCGCTGCGGAGCTGTATAGATTTAAGGAGAAATCTCCCCGAATTTTCATATGACATTCCCGGGCTACAGGTAAAAGTCCAAAATTGCCTACCAGCACCTCCCGAACACCCAACACCCGAAGAGATTGGAGGCTTTCCCGCAGGGCAGGCAGCTCTGCGTCGTGGACAATCCGGGGCAAAACCGCGCAAACACAGACCCTTTGTGCCAGCTGCTGGCTAAATGATAAATCCTCTGTCAGCAGATGCAGGGGTATGTATAGCACCTGGGGCATCATTTTTAGGAGCTTTCCGGTAATCTGTTCCCTGGAGGTGACCTGCACCGTCAGGGCAGGGTGCTGCCTGTTTCCGGGGTACACGGTAATTTTTTCCATACGGCCGGGGCGAAGGGCGGCCCGCCTTGCCCGCTGGGCGGTAAGCATATTCAAAACATCCCGGCGCAGAGCATTGATAGCCGCCGCTGACAGGGTCAGACCCGGGGTGATGGTGGTGTGCACCTGAGTGCAGAAATAGGGCGTGCCGCCGGTTTTGGCAAGACGGGTGCTGAGCAGCTCTCCCGTCAGCTCCGATACCCGGGCAGGCTCGGGAGGGATACCCTCTAAGGTACAGCATCTGCCATCCGGGTCAGTTACCGTCAGTGTAAAACGCCCGGGATTGACAACGGCGTGAAATTCAATAGGCACCAAGCCGTTTTCCGTAGATTCATAGCTTTGGCGGATTTCCTTGCACCAGCGGGGGTCCTCAGCGGTATCCTCCCGAATGCCAAACATATCCTTACCGATTCTTCCGGTATAATAGCCGTCGGTAAAGCCTTGGCGGTTAAAAGCAGTATGCAGGGTGTCCATCATTTGACGGGTTATACAGCCGCTGTCGATTGCCTTGCGATAAACTGAGGTAACGGCAGCCACATATTCAGGTCGCTTCATCCGCCCCTCCAGCTTTAAGGAGGTTACACCCATTTCCTCCAGCTGCTGCACATACTGTACAAGGCAGTTGTCCTTCAGGCTCAGGGGATGAGCGCTGCTCCACCGGCCATAGCCGTAGCTTTGACGGCAGGGCTGGGCGCAGCGACCCCGGTTTCCGGAGCGACCGCCAATGGCGGCAGACAGATAGCACTGACCGGAATAGCCCATACACAGCGCGCCGTGGGCAAACACTTCAATTTCAATGGGAGAATTTTCCGTAATATAGCGGATCTCCTCCCGGCTTAATTCCCGACTTAAAACAACACGCTTCATACCCCATGCGGCGCACAGCAGCACCCCGGGCAGATTGTGAACGGTCATCTGGGTAGAGCCGTGAATGGGAATTTGGGGGGCAATTTGCCGACACAGCTGCACAACGCCCAAATCCTGCACAATAAAAGCATCCACACCGCTGACAGCAGCATGGCGAATCAGCTCTGCCGCATCACCGGTCTCCTTGTCGGAAACCAGGGTATTCACCGCCAGATGTACCGCTACGCCCCGAACGTGACAGTATTTTATGGCCTCTGTCAGGGCTTGGGGGGTAAAGTTTTTGGCGCTTTGCCGGGCATTAAATTGTCCGCAGCCCAAGTATACGGCATTGGCCCCGTTTTGTACCGCGGCCTGCAGAGCCTCCATAGACCCGGCCGGTGCTAAAAGTTCCAACATAGGCGTTCTCTCCATAGTAATACTTAATTCACATTATAACACAAAATAAACGGGAGTTCTACCCCGCAGACAAAAATTTATGAATTTTCAACAAATGGTTTTTTGGGTGGATAATGTTGGGAAATTGGCAAAAAACCGCCGGAACTTTTGAAAAGCCATGGCGGATTCGGCCTGTCAAAAACCCGTGTCATTGCGAACGCATGGTTGTCATTCTGAGCGAAGCTGCCGGTAGGCAGCGGAGTCGAAGAATCCGTTACTTTACCTATCTTCTAACGGGAAGCGGATCCTTCGACTCCCCTCCGCCAAGCTCCGGGTCGCTCAGGATGACGTTCTAAGTAAGTGCGGCTTCTTGGGAGTGACAAGGAAGCATTTGTTGAGATGCGTAAACCTCCACAGCCTTAAAAAAGCTGCGGAGGTTTAAAACATTATTGTGCTTCCACCTTGCCGGTGGTGGCGATGACGCCGATATAGCTTTTGCCAACGCCAAGGGTAATGGGTGTGCCGTCCTCAAAGGTGTAGGCAAAGTGTTCCTTTACGCTGGGGCGGCTCCATTTGATGGGAACGATTTTGCCGTCACAGGCAAAGTATCCGGTGCCTTCTCCGATTAAATCGTAGTAGGAACGGGTGTAGCTGCCTTCCTTTATCCGCCATTGCTCGGTTTGCAAAACCAAAACATTGCGGTAGGTCATAATCGCACCGGTATTTCCGTCAATTTGATTGCTCCCGTATTGGGAGGCTTCATACTGTCCGGTTACGGTGCTGTAGGTCAAGTCGGTGGTTTTCTTTCCCCGGAAGGTGACGGTTATATCGAAAGCACGGCTTCCCGCAAGGTCGGGTACATCTGCAAACTGCAAGCCAAACTCATTGCCGTTTTCATAGGTGATGTTCATTTTCTTCTTTGCCAAAACCTGGGTGAGCAGCTCGCCTGTGGTAAACAGGGTGTGTTCATGGGCATAGCCGTTTTTCTTGCGTTCGGCATCCCGATAGAAATAAGCACCGTTGCTAAACTGATTGATATGCACCCACTTAGTAAGGGCATTTTTGTCGTCATACATACCCTTCAGGGCATTTACACTGCCGCCGCAATGGATCAACGGACTGTCATAGGCGGTGGAGATGTTGTTAAAATAGGTGCGGGCGCTGCGGATCGGACCTACCTTGCCTACGCCGTCAAAGTCGGAGAAAATAGCCAAAAGCCGGGTGATACCGCCTTCGGTTTCGATTTCATATATCATATCTGCGTCGGCAATGCCGTGCTGGGGCAGGCATTTTTTAATGTTGTTGACAACCACGGCGGTGGGACGCGCAATATAAGGCGCATCCAGCGCTTCGCCGGTAAGAGGGTGGCGGAACAGCACAGGCGGCTCTGTGGGCGGCACGATCTCCTCGGTGCTTTCGGTAGAATCGCCGGTGCTTTCGGTGGAATCGTCTGTGCTTTCGGTGGTGCTGCTGTTATTCTCCGTGGTATTTTGCAAGGTGTTATCTATGGGAGCACAACCACCCAGCAGAAGGCAAAGAATTAGGAAATAAGCTGCAAGTCGTTTCATTGGGGCATCCTCTCTATCTATATTATTGGGAGATAAGGGCTTTGTCCATAGTCTTTCCCAAAGAGTAGTAAAATACACTGTCTCTTGCCGGAGTCAGTCCGGTAAGCAGGCCGCGGGTGGCGTAGATGGCGTAGCTGCGGAACAAAATAGGCACAAGTCTTCCGTCATCCATAATATTTTTGTGGAGGGTATAGTAGTTGCCGTGGTTGGCAAGGGATTCTACGCACAGCGTATACATTCCAACATCGTCAAATTTTCCGTAATTTAAGCTGCCCTTTGTAGAGAAAAAGGGTGTTAAATCCATATTGGCAGAGAGCTTGGTCTGGCCCAGATATAAATCGTACCTTCTGTAGCGCAGAGCCTGGGTATAGGCAGTTCCGCCAAGTTCTGACATCTGCACCGTAAGACCGCAGGCGGTGAGCATTTTGCCGATTTCTCGGGCAACCCGTAGGCGCAGGCTGTCATCACTGTTGACCAAAAGGGTAACGGAAGCGCCGGACATGGCATTGTTTTTCACGGCTTGGGTAAGGGCTTGTCCTTGGTCGTAGGTATATTTCGCCGCTAGGGTCTGACTGTGGTAAGGGGACAGGGGCGAAACGGGCAGAGTGGTGCTTCTGGCAAAGCCCCGGTAGAAGCTTTCGGCAAGGCTGTCCCGGTTTATGGCACGGGTTAAGGCAGCCCGCACCTCCTCATTGGAAAATACCGCGCTTTCCATATTGCAGGCCAAATATACAAAAATATTATTTTCACAATCCCAAAGCTCATAGTCGCAGCGATAGTCTGCGTAGCGGTCTGACCCCGGGTCGGCGCATACCAGATCTAAGCCGTTAAATTCAAAATCATCCCGGATGCCGGTAATGGATTGGGCGGGCATCAGGGTAATGGCAGGGGCGGTGACCACCAGGTTAGACCGGCACCACCAGTTTGTATTTCGGCGCAGAAGGGGATTTTGGGTATTGGTGTCCAGATAATAAGGACCTGTGCCCATAGGGGTATCCAGCTTTACATCAGACTCCTTCACAATGGGAATGTCCAGCAAAAGGGGCAAATTCTCAAAGGGGATATTCAGGCGTATCTGCACGCCCCCGTCTTCCTGTAAGGCAAAGCTTTTGATATGGGTAAATCTGCCGCTGTAATAGTCGCTGCTTTTTGCCGCCTGCAGACTGGCAACAACATCTGCTCCGGTTAAGGGGGTGTTGTCGGTAAACTTGGCATCCTCCAGATAAAATACATAGGTTTTCATATCCTTGGATACGGAATAGCTTTTACACAAAAGCGGCTCAATATTATACTGCCGGTCTATAATAAAAAGACTTTGGTACAGCAGGGTAAACAGTGCCCGATTGGTAAAATCCGTGCAAATAAAGGGATTCATGGAACGGTCGGGATAATAAGTCAGCTTAAGGGATTGGTCGGAGTTGAGTACGTCGTCAGGCTGTCCGGTGTAGTCATCATCCCAGGTTAAGCCGTCGCCGGTGGGGACATATACGCCGGGGTCATCCTCGCAGCCGGCAAACAGACAAAGGCTCAAGCCTGCGACAAGGAAAAGGGCAAGTATTCGTTTCACAGGCTTTCCTCCTTACAAACAATGATCGCGCCCTGTGAGCCGCGAAGCGGACCGTTTATCCGGTGAGACCAAAATAGGTCTTGGGCGCAGGCGGTACAATGCTCCGATACCGCAATTTTGGTAACGCCTGCCCGACGAAGGGCGTGGGCGTTAATTTCTTTTAGGTTTACATAATATTTGTTGCCATGGATTTTTATACAGCCTTGCACCTCATCACCAAAGGCTGAGAGCATGGCTTGGGGAACATCCGCATCCGTTGCAAAGCAGCATTGACCGATGTTCGGGCCAATGGCAGCGCAAATAGTTTCCGGACGGCAGCCGTAGGCAGCGGTCATGGCACGGACGGTTTTTCCGGCAATGTCGGCGGCAGTACCCCGCCAGCCGGCATGAACAGCGCCCACAGCTCCGGTGACCGGGTCGTGGAGCAAAATTGGGGTGCAGTCGGCGGTAAAGACCACAAGGGCAGTTCCCGGGATGTTGGTAATCAGGGCATCGCAAGGGGAAAGCTCCGGCTGAAACAGTCCTGCACCCCATTCGTTTTGTCCCACCTGTCGGACAGTATTCGTATGGGTTTGCTTGGTTAAAACCAATTTATTAATATCAAATTGCAGGGCATCTGCCAAAATTTGATAGTTTTTTCGTACTTTTTCCGGGTTATCGCCTCGGTGCGTGCCGATGTTCATGGAGGATAAATGTCCGCAACTGACACCGCCTAAGCGGGTAGTAAAGCAATGGGGCGCGGCAATATGGGGCGCAACCTGATAGGTCAGCGCATTTTTCTGCACAGTTTGTAATGCCATAAGCACCTCATGCTCCTAATTCGTGTTGCGTTAGCCGTTGGATTTATCCTTCTGCATACAGCACTTTTTATACTTCTTGCCGCTGCCGCAGGGACAGGGGTCGTTGGGGCCTACCTTATTGGTTGCCCGTACCGGCTGCTTTTTCACAGTGCCGTCGGCTGTACCGGTGGCGGAAAGCTCCTTTGCTACCTTCTGCCGTTTTACCTCCTGGGCGGGGCGAAGCTGTACCAGGAAAATCCGGCGGATAGTCTCTTCCCGAATGGCAGAAATCATAGCCTCGAACATCTCATAGCCTTCCTCTTTGTAAGCAATTACCGGGTCGTGCTGACCGTAGGCCCGCAGGCCGATACCCTGCTTTAGTTCATCCATGGCGTCGATATTGTCCATCCAGTATTCGTCAACCACCCGGAGCATTACAACGCGCTCCAGCTCCCGCATCATTGTGGGGGTATAGGCAGCCTCTTTTTTGTCATAGGTCTGCTGGGCAAGGTCATAAACCATCTCGCAAAGCTCATTTGCGGTCATTCCCGGCTCTGCCTTCAGTTCACCCTTGGCAAAATAGATGCCCTCAAATTTTCCACGCAGGTTATTAAGGGCTGCTTCGTCAGCAATGCCGCCGTTTTCACTCAGGGCATCGGCAACACCGTTCTCCACAACACCCCGGAGCATACTGAGCATATTATCCCGCAGCTCCTCACCGTCCAGCACCTTTTGCCGCTGGGCATAGATAACCTGACGCTGGGTATTCATAACATTATCGTATTCCAAAACCGTCTTTCTGACCTGGAAATGGCGGCTTTCTACACTTTTCTGGGCGTTTTCTACAGCGCCGGAGAGGATTTTGGCATCAATGGGGGTATCCTCATCCAGACCCAGTGCATCCATCATCCCCATAATCCGGTCAGAGGAGAAAAGACGCATAAGATCGTCCTGCAGGCTGAGATAGAAACGGCTTTCACCCGGGTCGCCCTGACGGCCGCTTCGACCACGGAGCTGGTTATCAATACGCCTGGTTTCGTGGCGCTCCGTACCGATAATAAACAAACCGCCGGCATCCTTAACCTGCTGTGCCTCCCGGGAAATTTCCGCCTTATATTTGGCAAGAAGGGCTTCATAGGTTTTGCGCACCTGCAAAATTTCAGGGTCGTCGGTTTCAGCATAGGAGTTGGCCTCTGCCAAAAGCGCCTCCGGCAAATCCTGCTTCCGCAGCTCGGACATTGCCAAATACTCTGCATTACCGCCCAAAACAATATCCGTACCGCGGCCTGCCATATTGGTAGCGATGGTTACCGCCCCCAGCTTGCCTGCCTGGGCAACAATTTGTGCCTCCTGCTCGTGGTATTTTGCATTCAGCACATTGTGGGGGATGCCGGTACGCTTTAAAAGCTTGCTGAGAATCTCACTTTTTTCAATGGAAACCGTACCCACCAGAACGGGCTGTCCCTTTTCGTGACAGGCCTGCACCTGACGGATAATTGCCCGGAACTTACCGGCCTCGGTTTTGTAAACCACATCCGGGTGGTCGATACGCACAACAGGCTTGTTGGTGGGAATCTCCACCACATCCAAAAGGTAAATGGAAGAAAATTCCTCTTCCTCCGTCAGCGCTGTACCGGTCATACCGGAGAGCTTATTGTACAGACGGAAGAAATTCTGGAAGGTGATGGTGGCAAGGGTTTTGCTTTCGCCGGCAACAGTGACCCGTTCCTTGGCCTCAATTGCCTGATGCAGACCCTCATTGTAGCGTCTGCCGTACATCAGACGTCCGGTGAACTCATCAACAATGATGATTTCTCCGTCCTTAATGACATAGTCAATATCCTTTTTCATCAGACCCCGGGCCTTCATAGCCTGATTGATGTGGTGGGATAAGGTGGCGTTTTCCGGGTCTGCTAAGTTTTCCACACCGAAGAACTTCTCAGCCTTAGCAATACCGGAGGCGGTGAGGGAAACACTCCGGGATTTCTCATCCACGAAATAGTCACAGTCATAATCGTCGTGGACTTCCTTTTCATCGGTCTTGGCAAAGACCTTTTTCCGAAGGGTGGCAACAAAGCTGTCCGCCATTTCGTAAAGCTTGGAGGAATCCTCACCCTTGCCGGAGATAATCAATGGCGTTCTTGCCTCATCGATTAAAATGGAGTCCACCTCATCCACAATGGCAAAGGCGTGTCCCCGCTGAACAAGCTCGGATTTGTAGATTGCCATATTGTCCCGCAGGTAGTCAAAGCCCAATTCGTTATTGGTGCAGTAGGTGATATCTGCGGCATAGGCAGTCCGGCGCTGCTGACTGTCCATGCCGGGAATGACAAGGCCCACGGTTAAGCCCATATACCGATGCACCTTACCCATCCATTCCGAGTCGCGCTTGGCAAGGTAATCGTTGACGGTAACCACGTGGACGCCACAGCCGGTTAAGGCGTTGAGATAGCAGGGCAAAATAGCAACCAGGGTTTTGCCTTCGCCGGTTTTCATCTCCGCAATGCGGCCCTGATGCAAAACAATGCCACCCATAAGCTGAACGGGGTAGGGACGCATACCCAGCACCCGATCTGCTGCTTCCCGAACGGCTGCAAAGGCCTCCGGCAAAATGTCGTCCAAGGTTTCCCCTTGGGCAAGGCGGCTTTTAAACTCGGCGGTTTTGCCCCGCAGCTCCTCCTCGGACAAGGCTTTGTACTGCTCCTCCAACGCCAGAATTTTATCTACCTGCGGTTGGATTTTCTTAATTTCACGCTCAGAACGGGTGCCAAAAAGCTTTGTAAACAGTCCCATTAATACGACTCCTTTGTCATATGGCTATAGTTTCAACCATTATAGCACAGATGACACAAAAATAATAGACATTTTTGTGAATATTTCCATCTAAAGAAAAGTCCGTATGGAAATCTTGCAATCGTCCTGTTTTAATGATACAATATTAAAAATATTCTGTAGGCTAGCACCCAAAGCCGCCCTCCCCTATGTACCCCACCCGGCCGCATCGTAAGGGAATGCTCATAAGGTTTCGGGTTTTGGCCAGCGTTATGCTGAAACCGGAATTTATAATATTCGGAATGTAACATTTTAGGCATTACAGTATACAGGAGAGAAACCTATGAAAACCCTTTTGCATATTTGCTGCGCTCCCTGCGCCAACCAATGTGTTGAGGTACTGCGAGCAGACGGTGTAGAGGTTACCGGCTTTTGGTACAACCCCAACATTCACCCCTTTACCGAGTACCGCGCCCGCCGGAACTGTCTGCGGGAATACGCCGAGTCCATCCGGCTGCCTCTTTTGGAGCTGGACCGGTATGCTCTGCGTCCCTTTGTTCGGGCGGTAGCGGAGGATATCGAAAACCGATGCGTCAAATGCTATGAGCTGCGGCTGTTTGAAACGGCAAGGCAGGCAAAAGAAGGCGGCTTTGACAGCTTTACCTCCAGCCTGTTCATTAGCCCCTACCAAAACCACGAGCTGATGAAAGAGGTTGCCCTGCGGGCCGGGGCGGAATACGGCGTGGAGTTTTTGTATCGGGATTTTCGCCCCTATTTTAAGGCAGGGCAGGAAAAGGCCCGTCAAGAAGGCTTTTATATGCAAAAATACTGCGGCTGTGTGTTCTCCGAGGAGGAGCGGTACAGAAAAGCCAGTCAAATTATCCCTTAAAGAGGACTTGATATGAAGAAATGGACCTTTGCTGTACCCTGCCTGTTTGGCTTGGAAGGACTGGCAGGAGACGAATTGAGAAGACTGGGTATGGAAGATGTTCAGGTGGAGGACCGCCGGGTGCTTTTTTCCGGTGACGAAAACGATTTGGCTCGGGCAAATATCTGCCTGCGCACCGGTGAGCGTGTGATGGTTGTGCTGTCCCAGTTTACCGCCAAAAGCTTTGAAGAGCTGTTTCAAGGCGTTCTGCACACCAATCTGGAGGACTTTATCCCCAGGGACGGTCAGTTTCCCGTAAAGGGTCACTGTCTCAACAGCCAGCTTATGAGCGTGTCGGACTGTCAGGCCATTATTAAAAAAGCGGCATCCCGTCGTCTGGGAGAAAAATACGGTGTCAGCTGGCTGCCGGAGACCGGCATTAAGTTTCAGCTGCATTTTACCATTTTAAATGACAAGGTAACCTTATGTCTGGATACCTCCGGACCGGGTCTGCACAAACGGGGCTACCGGGCGGTGGGAAACGATGCTCCCCTGCACGAAACCCTGGCCGCCGGCATGGTGCAGCTGTCCCGGTATCGGGGCCGGGAATTTTTCTGGGATCCCTTCTGCGGCTCAGGCACTATTGCCATTGAGGCGGCACTTATCGCCAAAAACCGCGCTCCGGGTCTGAACCGACACTTTGACGCGGAGCAATACCCCTGGGTTCCCAAGCAGGTGTGGCAGCAGGCAAAGGAGGAAAGCCGAGATAAGGAGTTTAAGGGACAGTACCGGATTATGGGCTCGGACAATGACCCCTCCTGTGTTTCCTTGAGCTTTGCCAACGCAAAAAAAGCCGGTGTTTCCGACTGCGTTACCTTTAAAGACGGCGATGCCACCAAAATGAGCCTGCCCTCCGACAGCGGTATTTTGATCTGCAATCCCCCCTACGGCGAGCGAATGATGGAGCAGCAGTCCGCCCAGCGGCTCTATGGCGCATTGGGTCGCCACTTAAAATATGCCGACGGCTGGAAGAAATTCATCATTACCTCCGAGCCGGAGTTTGAGCATTGGTTTGGCAAACGGGCGGACAAGAAGCGGAAATTCTACAACGGCAAAATCAAGTGTGATTACTATATGTTTACGGATAATCAAAGGAAAACAAAGAAGGGCTGATTTATGACCCATGTGTTTATCATCAATCCGGTAGCCGGAAGCCGTGACAGGACAAAAGAATATACCGCCGCCATTGAAAAAAGCTGCGGCAGCCGGGGCTTGGACTACCGCATTCATGTGACTGTCGCCCCCGGTGACGCCACTCGGATTGCCAAGGAATATGCCCAAACCGGAAAACCCCTGCGGCTGTATGCCTGCGGCGGTGACGGCACGCTGAATGAGGTGGCTGCCGGCGCGGCGGGCTTTGATAACGCGGCGGTGACGGTGTTTTCCGGGGGAAGCGGCAATGACTTTGTTAAGCTTTTTAATGAGCCGAAGGCCTTTTTCGACTTGGAGCGGCTGCTGGATTGCGAGGAAGCCCAATTTGATTTACTGCGGTGCAACGATGACTATGCCCTGAATATCTGCTCGGTGGGATTGGATGCCAGAATCGGAACGGATGTTTCAAATTACAAGCGCCTGCCCTTTTTAAGCGGCTTTCGCGCCTATGCGGTGTCGGCAGTGGTGAACACCATCCGCGGTGTTTCCGAGCATTATTTGGTGGAGATTGACGGGGAGCGCATTGACGGCGAACAGACCATGATTTGCGCCTGCAACGGCAGATTCTACGGCGGCGGCTTTAACCCTGTTCCCGATGCCGATCCGGCTGACGGGCTGATGGATGTGCTGCTGGTGACCAAGGTATCCCGGTTGAAGGTAGCTGCAGTTGTTGGAAAATATAAGGACGGAAAATATAAGCAGTATCCCGATTTAATCCGGCATTTTCGCACAAAGCAGGTGGATATCCTGTGCGACCGCGCTACGCCGGTGAATTTGGACGGGGAGCTGCGTATGGCACAGAAGGTGCAGTTTCGGATTGCGGAGGAAAGGCTGCGGTTTTTCTATCCAAAGGGACTTGTTTGGCAAAAGACCAAAGCCTGGGCTGAGGTCTGACAGTACATAAAGAAAGGAGCTTGGCGATGCGTCGAATTGCCGGTATTTTGACAAGTTTAATACTGTTGCTTACAATGGCAATGGGCGCAAATGCGGCAACGGATGCGTCCAAGCTCAGCAGCTACGCCACCGTGGCGGCAGACGGCAGCTGTCAGGTGACCCTGTCGGTTGCCCTGCATTTAGAGGAGGCTGTGGACAAGCTGACCTTCCCAATTCCCAAGGAGGCCACCGGCGTAACCTTAAACGGCAGCCGGGTCAGCGCATTCAAAAGCGGCGATGTGCGGCAGATTAACCTTTCCAAGCTTGTCCGCAATGTGGTGGGAGATGTTACCTTCAGCGTCCACTACAGTATCCGGGATGTTATCCACAGCACCGAAGCAGGAACCCTCCAGCTTCAGCTTCCCTTGCTGTCGGGCTTTGCCTATCCTATAGAGGCATTGGAATTTTCCGCAACGCTGCCCGGAGAAATTCAGGTTTTGCCGTCCTTTGTCAGCGGCTATCATCAGGCAAGAATTGAAGAGGATTTGGCCTACACCGTGTCCGGTGCCACCATTTCCGGAAATTCATTAAAGGCTATGAAGGACCACGAAACCCTTCTGATGTCTTTGGCGGTGTCTGAGGAGATGTTCCCGCAGTCTATTGTGCAGTCCCAGAACTATGGCTGGGGCATTTGGGCAATGGCGATTTGCGCCATACTTGCTATGGGATACTGGCTGATTGCTATGTGGAATCTGCCATTGCATCCCAAGGCGTGTACGGAACCCCCTCAAGGCTTTCACGCCGGACAGTTGGGGAGCATCCTGACCAACCGCGGTATGGATTTGACGATGACGGTGCTGTCCTGGGCGCAGCTGGGGTACATTCTGATACAGGTGGATAAAAAGAACCGGGTTTGGCTGCACAAGCGTATGGATATGGGCAATGAGCGCAGCGAGTCGGAGCAGCGGTATTTTAAAAAGCTGTTTGGAAAAGCCAACCGGGTGGACACAACCTCTTATCGCTATGCCCAGCTATGCTGTATGGCAGCAAAAAATCCCGAGGGGATACAGGAGCTTGTGGGACGTTTTTCCGGAAATGCATTGGTATTTCGGATACTTTCCACAGGAATCGGTCTGTTCGGCGGCGCAGCATTGGCGGTAGCGGTAGCCGGTGGAGCTGCCTTGCAGGGTATTTTGCTTATAGTAATGGGTATTGCCGGTGGGCTTAGTGGCTGGACTGTCCAAAAGGTTGGTTACGGAATTTTCTTAAGTGACGCAAGACTGATTCGAAATTCCGCAATTATCAGTGCCGGCTGGTGGCTTTTGAGCCTGTTTGCCGGGGTATGGAAAATCGGACTTGGGATGATGGCCGGATTGTGGGCAGCAGGGATTTTGCTTGCCTGGGGCGGGCGCAGAACAGCCTTTGGACGGCAGACCGTTGCCCAATGTCTGGGTCTAAAGCGGTATCTGCGCAGTGCAGACAAAAAACAGCTGCAGCGCTTAAGCGATATGGATCCGGGCTACTATTTCCGCCTTGCGCCTTATGCTATGGCGTTGGGTGTGAACAAGGCTTTTGCCCGGGGCTTTGGGAAGGAACGGCTGGAGAGCTGTCCATATCTGGTCACGGAAAGCCAAATGCCAATGACGGCTTCCCAGTGGAGCGAGGTTTTGGAGGATGTGGCGCGGAGGATGAATGCCCGGGCAGCACACCTGCCTTTTGAAAAAGCACTGGGGATGCTGCGTAGTATGACAGGAAGATAAAAGGGGGTTGTTGCGGTATCAGCGGCAGCCCCTTACTGCTTTAAAAAACCAAGATTTTGATAAAAAAAGCCAAGATATTGAAAGAAATCTTCAGTGGCCCTTGCTATAATAAAAGCAGATAACCAGGAAGGCAGGTGCTTAAGTGTGATATTCGGAAAATCCATTAACCGCTATTATCTGAAAAACATTGTCTTTATCATTCTGGGTGTTTTCGCTTTGGTGGTAGAGGACTACCTTATGCTGCAGGCACCCCGGATGTACCGCATGGCCGTTAACGGCTTGACCACGGGCTTTGTGACAGAGGGCGGTGCAACCTATGCCTTTGATATGGATTTTCTGTTTTATAAGATTTGCTTTCCTTTGATTGTATTTATCCTTTTGATGGCGGTGGGCCGGTTTTTTTGGCGTATTATGTTTTTCGGTGTATCCATTCGGGCAGAGGAGGATTTACGCAATCGGATGTTTGACCGGGCCAGATATTTAAGCGTCCAGTATTACAGCGACAATAAAATAGGCGGTGTGATGAGCCTGTTCACCAACGATTTGGATACCGTCAATGAGTGTATAGGATACGGTATGGTTTTAACGGCAGATGCTACGATTATGGGCGCATTGGCGGTTAGCAAAATGTGGAATATGAACCCCGTGCTTACGGTATACTGTATGATTCCCATGGGGGTTTTGCTGATAACGGCTGTTTGGGTGGGGCGATATATGTCGGAAAAATGGCGTGTCCGTCAGGAGGCCTTTTCCAGACTGTCCGACTTTACCCAGGAACGTTTTTCCGGCATCAGCGTCATAAAGGCCTTTGTCAAAGAGACCGTGGAGATGATGTCCTTTAAAAAGCTGAATATGGAAAATGAAACAGCCAATGTAAAGCATACGAAGGCTTCTGTGCTTATGCGGGTTTTGGTAACGCTGTTTGTCCAAAGCATCGTCAGTGTTATTTTAGGCTACGGCGGATATCTGGTTTATCGCGGGGAATTTGATGCCGGTCAGCTGGTGGAGTTCATCGGATATTTTACGTCAGTTGTGTTTCCTGTTATGTCCGTCAGCGAGCTGATTAACCTGTCCAGCCAGGGCAAGTCGTCTTTGCAGCGAATTGAAGAGCTGCTGGATGCCAGGCAGGATGTGATAGATGCGTCGGATGCCAAGCCGGTGGAGGAAATAAAGGGAGAAATACAGTTTAAAGAGCTTACCTTCCGGTATCCCGGTAGCGACCGGGATGTACTGAAAAACATTTCCTTTACCATTGAAGCCGGACAAAAGGTGGGCATTGTGGGCAGAAGCGGCTGCGGCAAAACTACTGTTGTGGACCTTCTGCTGCGTACATATAATGTTCCCGACGGAACGGTTTTTGTGGACGGACAGGATATAAACACCTTAAAAATTCACGATTTGCGGCAAAATTTTGCCTATGTACCTCAGGACAATTTTTTGTTTTCCGATACCATTGAAAGCAACATTGCCTTTGGCGTGGAGACGGTGGAGGACGCTGAGGTACACCGAGTCGCTATACTCGCGGATGTGGATGCAAACATCCGGGAATTTTCCAAGGGCTATAAAACCGTGCTTGGGGAACGGGGCGTTACCGTTTCCGGCGGTCAGAAGCAGAGAATTTCCATTGCCCGGGCGCTGATGAAGGATGCGCCGGTGCTGATTATGGACGATTCCGTTTCCGCAGTGGACACCAAGACGGAAAAAATCATTTTGGAAAATATGCACTTGGTACGGCAGAACAAAACAACGATTTTGATTGCCCACCGAATCAGCACCGTAGAGGGAATGGATAAAATCCTTTTTGTGGACAACGGCGAGCTGATTGCTCAGGGCAGCCACGAGGAGCTTCTGGAAAGCTGCCCGGATTATCGGCTGTTGGTTCGGCTGCAAAAGCTGGAGGAAGAAGGAGGCGAAGAGGATGCGTGATTATTTGCCACTTCTTATTTTAGGCGGTATCTTTGGTGTTCTTTCTGTGTTTTTGCTGGTTGCCTATGGGGTTTTCAAGCGGAAAAAGCCTGCGGAATTTCAGCGCCATATGAAGGACGGTGAACTGTTTTTTCGCCTTATGCGATATGCAAAGGGCTATTGGCCGCACTTTATACTTGCGCTTTTTATTATGCTTTTGTCTGTTGCCTATGATGTGATTTCTCCTCTTCTGGTGGGGCATATCCAAAAGCTGATCGTGGGAGAATTTGAACTTTCCTACCTGTTTCGCATTGTGGCAGTTTATGTGGGAATTTTGCTGGTAAGTGTGGTTTGCACCTATCTGCAGGCTCTGATCTTGCAGCATGTGGGACAAAAAATTCTGTCTGCCCTGCGGCAGGATGTGTTTGAACATATCCAGAAGCTTTCCCACAATCAGCTCAACCGTATTCCCGTGGGCAAGCTGGTGACAAGAGCCGTTCACGACCCCGGCGGCGTTTCTATGCTGTTTACCAATATTTTGGTGACACTGGTTAAAGACACATTTGTTGTGGTGGCGGTCCTGGGAGCAATGCTGGCGCTTAATTATGCATTAACACTGATGCTTTTGAGCCTTGTGCCGTTTTTGGTTTTGGCTACGTTGGTTTTTCGGAAATTCTCCCGCGCAGCCCATCGGGCGGTTACCGATGCCAATACGGAGATGAACGCGTTTTTGTCGGAAAACCTTTCCGGTATGAAAATCACCCAGATTTTCAATCGGGAGGACACCAAAATGGAGGAGTTCCGTCAGCACTCCCGGGCTGCGGGAAAGGCCAGAACCGGCAGAGTGCTTGTGTTCAGCGTGTTTCGTCCCATTGTGCAGATGACCAATGTCTGCGCGATTATGTGCCTGCTGTTTCTAAGCGGAAAGGGTTATATCCAAAATACGGCCTTTTTGGGTCAGGTTATTACAGCCGATATTGTGGTGTCGTTTTATATGTACATCTCCAAGTTTTTTGGCCCTATCCAATCGCTGTCAGAGCAGTTTGATACTCTGCAAAGAGCCTTCGCCTCTGCGGAGAAAATCTTTACCGTGCTGGATATGGAGCCGGAGCTGGCGGACGAGCCGGATGCCATCGAGGTGGAGCACATCCGGGGCGAAATTGAGTTCCGGGATGTGTGGTTTGCCTATGACCCGGATTTGTGGGTGTTAAAGGGTGTGTCCTTCCACGTTCAGCCGGGACAGACGGTGGCCTTTGTCGGCGCTACCGGCTCGGGAAAAACCACAATATTAAATCTGATTTGCCGAAATTATGATATCCAAAAAGGGCAAATTCTCATCGATGGAATGCCCATCAAAAAGTTTAAAAGCGCCTCCCTGCGGATGCATTTCGGACAGATGCTGCAGGACGTGTTTTTGTTTTCCGGAACAATCCGAAGCAATATTACTTTGGGCCTGGAGGTTTCCGATGAGCAGGTGTGGCAGGCGGCGAAGCTTGTAAACGCGGACGGCTTTATCCGCCAGCTGGATAAAGGACTGGATGAGCAGGTGCGGGAACGGGGCAACAATTTCTCTGCCGGTCAGCGTCAGCTGATAAGCTTTGCCCGGACAATTTTGCACAAGCCAAGCGTTATGATTATGGACGAGGCCACTGCAAATATTGATACGGAAACGGAGCTTTTAATTCAGGATTCCCTGGAAAAGATGAAAAATATCGGCACTATGCTGGTGGTCGCTCACCGTCTGAGCACCATTCAGCACGCAGATAACATTATTCTGCTTTCCAAGGGTGAAATCAAAGAGCAGGGCAGCCATCAGGAGCTTTTAAAGCTCCACGGGCGCTATTACAAGCTCTACACGCTACAGCACAAAAAGCTGGAGCTGCAAAAGCAATGACAACGAAGGCTGATATTTGCACCAAAAACCGCACAGAAGCTTTGATATTTGCTACCGAAAAAGCGCGCCGGGAGGGGACCCGGGGAGGGTGGCTTTGGGAGCGGGAGCTAACAACTCAACGCCTCCCCGGGCCGCCTCTTTGGGTACTTTCTTGGCGGGACAAGAAAGTACCGCCGCCGG
>JAFVZT010000021.1 GCA_017508045.1 Oscillospiraceae bacterium
AACAACTAAAACGCTAAGTAGTTTTTTGCTCATTTTTTGGTTTCCTCCTAAAATATAATTTTTGGGGATTTCCCCTTTTAGAGCTTTATGCCCACAGGCGCTTTCCCAAAAAGCATATGATGCTTCCCTCCGATTTACACCGTAGGGCGGGGGCTTGCTCCCGCCGCACAGATTTTTGCAAATTGGATCTCGGCAGGAGCAAGCCCCTACCCTACTGGATTTTACAAAAGGTTTTGACCTTTCGTTCTGTACCGGCTGAGGGTTGCACAAATGCCCTTTTGGCAAAGACCTGACAGGTTTTTGCTCCATATGTACTGCTTGAGATTGTCTGCAAAAGGGGGCACTACCCCCATCGTGAAATAATCTCATACTATTTATATCACTATCTTTTTAAAAAATCAAGTATAATTTTATAGAATTTCATTAAAAAGTTTTTAATTTTTGCCAAAAAGCTCCAAAGAACGGCAATAAAGAGCGCCAATTTGTTTAATTACATAATTCCCCTGCAGAGGGGGGCGGCACCCAAGGCTCCCCTGGAGGCAAGGTCTTTTAGTTAGGTTGTCATCCTGAGTGGCCCGGAGCCTGGCGGAGGAAAGCCGTAGGATCCGCTTTCTTTGAGAAGGTTTGGAAGGTAGCGGATTCTTCGACTTCGCTGCCTGTGGGCAGCTTCGCTCAGAATGACAAAACGTGTCCTTGCCTCCCTCTTTGAGGGAGGTGGCACAGCGCAAGCTGTGACGGAGGGAGTGGCGCATCAATCAGCAGGACACTCCCCCTGTCAGCTTCGCTGACAGCTCCCTCAAAGTGGGGGCCAAGGTTTGCCTGCAGGGGGGCGGGTAGGGGGTGGTGCCTCGACGCCCCGCAAGAATATTTCCAGCAATGTGCAACGGGCTGTCGTGAGCGCCAGCCCCTACATTCATAGTTGCATATTGCCAGCCTCGCCATTCCACACCCGCCCCTTCTGGGCACCCTCTCCCCGGGAGAGGGTATTGCATAGCTTCGCTCAGAATGACAACGGGGGCAGGGTGCAAAAAGAGGTCGCAAACGCGACCTCTTTTAAAGCTGGATTTCTTTTTTAAGCCACCGTTGCTTTTTCCTTCGCGCCGCGCTTATGGAAAAGCTTTTTTATAAGCATACCAAGGAGCAAAAGGATATATCCGGCGGCGGTGAAGCCCAAGATGTACAGCACCAAACACAGCGGAAACGGCACAGCACCCTGCACCAAAGAATACACCGGCAGGCTGGGCGCGCAGTAAGGACTGATGAAGAACATATTAAAGGTTTCCGTCTCCAAAAGACCGCTGCGGTAGGCAATCTCGTTCATCACCATAGCGACAAGAACATTGACGGCAAATACCGGCATAGCCTTTAAAATCGTCTTGTGCTTTAACGGCACATAGCCGCTGCACATAAGATAAATACCCACAGTAATCATAGAGCCGTGGCAAATCATAGTCTGCACATTGATGCCGATGGTGGAAATAAACACATCATTGGGATATACCATCACGCTGATGCCGGCAAACAAGGCATAGGTAGCAAGATAGGCGCACAGGCTTTCGTGGACCTTTCCCTTTTTAATGATGCCGGCCAGCAGGCCCACATACATCGGTGTGGAGCAAAACTGAAACGGAAAGGCATACCACTGAAAATCAAAGGTAATTGAGTCGGTGTAGGAGAAGCTGTAGTTAATCTGCTTGTAAATCTCCAGAATAAAGACAATTACCGCCGTCACAAAAACAACCCGCCGGGGATTTTTAGCAAACCGCCACAAAGGGATAATCGCCAGCAAGGACACAATCACCCAAGCAATATGGAACCAGCCGTAAGGTAAGGGCTTTTCCATAGAGGTGTCCAAAACAGAAAGAACACTCTGCCAAAAAGACATAAGAAACAAAACCTTTCTAAATTTTTCCTCAGTCTTTCGTGATTATACTATATATACTTCAATTTTTCGACAAAATATACCTTAAGTTTTTATTAAACTTTATGCCCGTTCAAAGCCCAACAAAATGCCGCCCTTTTCGGCATAGAAGCTGCAAAGGCCCCGGGTTTCGTAAATTTTTACTTTTGCATTTTCGTAAAGCTTGCGTACCGCATCGGAAATCAATTGGGCAAAGCTTTCGTTGTGGCAATGGGCGAGGTAAATCTCACCGCCCCGATAGCCGGCTTTTTTCAGCTTCTCCAGGAAGAGCTTCAGCGTACCCTTATCGCCCCGACATTTATCTGTAATTTCGATTGTGCCGCCGTCTGATGCCGTTGCCATAATGCGGATGCCCAGCATACCGCCGATTTTTGCCACCGCTTTATTCACTCTGCCGTTTTCAGCAAAATTATGGAAGGATTGCAGGCAAAAATAGATCGCGGTTTTTTTCATATAAGCTTCTGCCAATTGGCAAATCTCTTCAAAGGATTTTTCCTGAAGCACATACTGCCTCAGCTTTTGCGCCAGCATTTGTACCTCCGGACCTGCGCTGAGGGTATCAAACACGTGAATTTTTGCATTGGGGTTTTCTTCCGTGTAAAGGGCGGCTGCGGACACCGCGGCTGCGTATGTGCCGGAAACATTGCTGCTGAGGGTTACCACAAAAATCTCGTCCGCCCCTCGGTAGGCCTGCAGCCAGGCCTCCATATTGGGACAGGCTGTATAGGAGCGTCCCTCATAGCCTGCCAGATAGGTGAGCATTCCGTCTACATCCAGGGCTTTATCATCAACAAAGCTTCTCTCGTCCGTAGAAATCGTTAATGGCACGGAAATAAAATCGATGCCCTCCATTTCAAAAATATCGCAGGACGAGTCTGCTATAATTCTTTGCTTCATAGTCACCATTCCTCATTGTAATTTATCTATTGCACTATAGCATATGCAGATTAAATTTCCTATCTACAGTTTGTAAATCTTCTCTACCCTCGTTGGGAAGGGTTTCTTCTCTCTACCGGCTGTAGAATTTCTGAAAAGCGGTGACCGCCCCTGCGCTGTAAATGTATAAAAGGCGCGCCTATAGGCAACGCCATTTCCCGAGAGCCCGGAGCCTGACGAAGGAGACTGAAGGATTCGGATCCCATGAAGCTAGCGGATTCTCCGACTTTGCTGCCTAACGGCAGCAGCCCTCAGAATGACAAAACGCACCATTACCGGGCAACAGGCAAAAAGCAAGCCACGCGTTCAAGAAACGCGTGGCTTTTGTAAATTATTTTTGCGCCTTGGCAAGAAGCTTTTCTTCCTTGGTCTTGCAGAATTTTTCCAGAATGGGTATCAGCAGGATGCACACAAAGATTGCGGTAAAGCCGCCGTTATACAGGCAGAAGCCGCCGTGCAGGCCGGGTACAAGAGTGACCATACAGTAATGCATCACAGCTGCCACGAAACCGTACTGCCAGCCGTACTTGTCGCAAATAGGAGAAAATCCGTTGGCATAGCACAGACCCACAACGATGGCCTGGGCGTTGATTGCCATAGAGAACGTACCCCCTGCCAATGCCGACAGCTTGCCGAACACAAAGGCTGCTGCCACATAGCCTGCCATAATGGGCCAGACATTGGTGGGACGGGAGCCAGAGTTACAGCAGCAAAGCATACAGAAACAGAAGAATCCCCACAGCTATCTCATAGGGAGCTGGCTGTGGGGATTCATCTTAAGTGATTTATAGTTCAGGGGGAATACCTTGGGCAGACCAACCACGGGCTGCGAAATATTCGCTGGGGGTACAGATTCTTTCTTTAGCAAGCATCTTTGGCAGCTTTTCTGCATCACCGCCAAAGCGGAGCGACAGCAACTGTTCCAGCGCAAAACACCGCTCACCTACCCGGATTAACTGTCCCGGTGTCAGTTTCAACCCAGAAACAGCATGTAAAATCTTCGTCTGCCAGAAAAGAGGCAGCGGAATACTCAGAGTTTCCGGTTTGCGGACAATCCGATGCAGGAACCGGTCAGCGCGGAGCGATACGATACGGCGGATAAGCTTGCTGCGTAAGGAAACCGGTTTTGTCAGCAGTATTCCAGAGCAGAATGCGTTGACGGTGAACATACACAGGCCGGATGCGGAGAGCGCCTCGCACAGATCTAAATACAGTAGCATGCAATTCAGACGGATTTCGTCTGACATAGCATCCGGATCAAAGCCCCAGCCCCGTAACAGTGCGAGATAGCTGTCATCTCGGTTGTGGCTGTCATGGGCCGATCCTTTTTCCTTTGGTAATTTGAAGTCGTATTTCCCGGAGAGATATTTTGCGCCTTCAGCCAGTTCTTTGCCTGCGCCACGGCGAAAAGCAATATCCTCATATAGCTGTTCCCGGGTCGGAAGATTCCAATCAAAAACGCCCTGCGCGGAGGCTGCATATGCCCAATTGGCGGCATCTAGTGAGGAACCGGAATCCATACCCAGCCGGTTGAACAGATCTGTTTGACGATCTGCTCCTTTGGTGAACTGCCGCCGGCATAAAATGGGGCATCCGGAACAGGGTTTTGAGGTAGGTGTTCCACTGCGGCTGTTTTTGCCGGTCAAAGGGTGTGCGTGCAGCATTTGGAAGTATTTCTTGTTCAGTAAGGAAGCTTTATTCGGGTTGCGGATCGGTAGAGCCTTTGTTCCTGTAACCGTGATAGCTTTTAGGTTTTTCCACCCGAAAACGGCACCGATACCCGTTCGTCCGGATGTATGTGTTCCATCCATGATGGATGCAAACCGGACACCGTTTTCTCCGGCAGGCCCAATATACAGACTTCCGTGTTGACCGTCGCCCATAAAGCAGCCCAGCTGCTGACGGCAGTCATCGCAGTAAGTACCCCAAAGGCCGGCTGCATCATGGAAAATAAATTGGTCATCCCGAATCTCAAGCCAGTGGGGAGTGCTGCACCGGCCGGCAAGGATCAGCGCATCGAAACCTGCCCGCTTGAGCCAAAGACCGAACTCGCCGCCGCAGTTGGAGGATACCGGTGTGTTGGTAAGAGGTGATATGGTCGTTATGTCATAACGGGAAGAACTGGGAGTGCCGGTGAGAGTTAGCGGACCGGTTGAGATTATTATCCAGTTCTCTTCCGAAAAAGCATGTTCTTTTCCTGTCAGATGATCGTAAAGGAGCTTATAGGCCATGGGTTTTCCACCAAGGTATTGTTTCCGTTCGGCGTCGCTCCAAGGATAATCCTGGACGGTTTCATCCGATAGATTAACCAGCATTACCCTTCCGGTATATCCTGCGCATGCTGTAGACAAGTTACCACCTCCCGCTATTTACTACGGATATTATAATTCCGGGGATCGGTTTTTGCAATCATTATTCGAAAGCGGTATGATAGGCGAAAGACTTGTTGACACTGAACCCAAAATGCAGTATTATTTAACTGACAAATGAATAACATTCGACCTGCTTTTTCTAAGGAGAAATCTATGAAATGCCAGGCGTTAGGGTCAAGCCGGAAACAGCTTGGCCTCCCAGTGCGGTAAGAATGTGATGGATACATGATAGGGACGGTTTTGCCTTTGCGACCGCCCCTGGTACGACTGCACTTTTGCAGTCGTTTTTTGTTTTTTGCAGTTGTAATCAGGTTATCTTGGAGGGTTACTATGCTCAGTGTAAAAACGCCGGAAGAGGTTCTGGCTCTGATAAAAAACGAATTTTCTCCCATGGCAGAAATGGAGACCGTTTCTCTGTCTTCTGCCATGGGCAGAACACTGGCAGAAGATATCACAGCATCGGAATATGTGCCGGATTTTAACAGATCCACAGTGGATGGATATGCTGTGCGGGCCAGTGATACCTTTGGTTGTACAGATGCGATACCTGCTATTCTCCCTTTACAGGGCGAGGTGTTAATGGGTCAGGGTGCGGCATTTGTTTTGGGCGGCGGGTGCTGTGTGGCGGTCCCCACCGGAGGTGCAGTGCCGGAAGGCGCTGACAGTGTGGTTATGCTGGAATACACCGAGGATTACGGTGACAGTACAATCGGCGTGCTGAAATCTGCTGCGCCCGGTCAAAATATGATCTTTCGCGGTGATGATGTTTATCCCGGCAAGGTGATCCTGCAAAAGGGCAGGGTCCTCTCCTCCAAAGACATCGGTGCTCTGGCTGCCATTGGCCGGGTGCAAGTACCGATCGTCAAAAAACTGACTGTCGGTGTGATTTCTACTGGGGACGAGCTTGTTCCGCCGAATGTTAAACCCGGTCCCGGGCAGATCCGGGATGTGAACAGCCCTATGCTGGACGCTTTATTGGCAAGTTTTGGCGTGAATGTAATCAACTACGGTATTGTAATTGACGATGAAGCCCTACTGCGGGAAACCGTAGAAAAAGCCATCGCCCAGTGTGATGCTGTGCTGCTGTCCGGTGGAAGCAGCGTAGGCGTAAAGGACGCTGCTTGCCGAATTATTGAGTCTATGGGTAGCCTTTTGCTGCATGGTATTGCCATCAAACCAGGTAAGCCTACTATTTTAGGTAAGACGGGGAATAAACCGCTGGTCGGTCTGCCCGGCCATCCGGTTGCGGCGTATTTTATCACAAAGCTGTTTGTTTTGCCCTTGTTATCACAACTTATGGGAAGAACGGAAGCGGTTTACACGACTACAGCAAAGATTACGGAAAATATAAGTGCTAACCACGGCAGAGCTCAGTATCACTGTTGCCGTTTGGAGCGCAAAGGTGAGGAGCTTTATGCATACCCAATCCGGGGAAAATCCGGATTGATCACCACACTGGCCGGTACCGATGGCTATTTCTGTATCGACAGAGATTGTGAAGGCTTACCCCAATTTGCAGAAATTCAAGTTACGATCACACAAGGAGATTGATTCTATGGGATTTGCGTATTTAACCAATATTCCTTTGGAAAAAGCAAGGGAAGACTATATCGAGTTGATGAAAAGCCATGGCTATGGCCCTAAGACGGAAGTAATTCCTGTGTGGGATGCCTGTGGACGGGTCACCGCCCATGCGGTCTATGCCCACATTTGCGCGCCCCACTACGCTGCCAGCGCTATGGACGGTGTTGCGGTAAACGCCAGAGACACCTTTGGCGCAACGGAAACAACCCCGATCCAGCTGCAGCCCTATCAATATATCGTGCTGGATACCGGTGATCCCATCCCCGAAAACTGTGATGCCGTGATCATGGTGGAAGATATTGTCAAAAACGAAGACGGCTCCATTACTATCCACGACGCTGCAGCTCCATGGCAGCATATCCGCCAAATCGGTGAAGACATTTGTGCCGGAGAAATGATCCTTTCTTCTCATATGCCGGTTTCACCTGCTGCCATTGGTGCAATGATTGCCGGTGGTGTGCTGGAGGTGGAAGTGATCCGAAAGCCGATCGTTGGTATTATCCCTACCGGCGATGAGATCATTCCGCCTTGTACGGATCCGAAACCCGGCGATATTTTGGAGTTCAACGGATCCATCTTCTCCTCTATGGTACGCCAGTGGGGTGCTGAAGCAAAAGTGTACCCCATTGTTCCCGACAAATTTCAGCTGATTAAAAATGCTGTGGCGCAAGCAGCCGGGGAATGTGATCTTGTGATTCTGAATGCCGGTTCCTCTGCCGGCCGGGAAGATTTCTCTGTGCAGGTCATCCGCCAGCTGGGTGAAGTACTGTATCACGGCATTGCTATGAAACCCGGAAAACCTGCAATTTTAGGCTGTCAGGGTGCTACACCAATTTTGGGTGTACCCGGTTATCCCGTTTCCGGTATTATCGTCATCGAGCAGCTGCTGAAGCCCTTGATTGACCATTGGCTGAAAGTGCCTGCTGCACCCAGTATATATGCCAAGGCAATTCTCACCCGCCCGGTTGTATCGGGTCTGAAATACCAAGAATTTGTTCGTGTGCGCCTGGGCTATGTGGGTGGCAGATTGATGGCATCCCCTCTGAGCCGCGGCAGCGGTGTGGTTTCTTCTTTCATGAAAGCCGATGGCATTCTGGAAGTACCCCAAGGTCTGGAGGGCTATGAAGCAGGCAGTGAAGCGACTGTCCGGCTGCTCTGCTCCCAAGAAAAGCTGAAAAATACGGTTGTTGTCATCGGCAGCCATGACCCCTTGCTGGATGAACTGGGCGATATGCTGCATGTTGCCGATTCCGGTGTTTATATGGCGTCCTCTCATGTTGGCTCGATGGGTGGTATCATGGCTATTCGCCGTGGGGAAGCGCACGCTGCGGGCTGTCATTTACTGGATACCGCCACCGGTGAATACAATCTCTCCTTTATCCACAAGTATTTCCCCAACGGCGGCGTGAAGCTGATCCGCTGCGTGGGCCGTCAGCAGGGCATGATGGTGGCGAAAGATAATCCTTTGAATATCCAAAAGTTTTCTGACATTGCACGGGAGGGTATCCGCTATGTCAACCGTCAGAAGGGTTCCGGTACCCGGATTCTGACAGATTATCTGTGCAGCCAGGAGAATCTGGATACCGCCGCTATTTACGGCTATGACCGGGAAGAACTGACCCATACCTCCGTGGCAGCGCAGATTGTCAGCGGCAGCGCTGATGCCGGCATGGGTATCTACTCTGCTGCAAATCTGTACGGACTGGACTTCATTCCCATCTGCATTGAGGAATATGATCTGTTGATTCCTGACCATGCGTGGGCTACGCCTCAGGTCCAGCAGATGATTGCTACCATGAAGAGCGATGCTTTCAAAGAGAAAATCCTCTCCTTGGGCGGTTATACCGTAGACGGTTGCGGTGAAATCATTCCGTTGGATTGATAACCCTAAAATAACGAGGTGAGTTTATGGTTGATCGGCTGGGCCGTGATATTACTTATCTTCGCATTTCTGTTACAGATAAGTGCAATCTGCGTTGCCGGTACTGTATGCCGGAAGAAGGTGTTTGCAAAAAGAGTCATTCCGAAATGCTGACAGAGGACGAGATCATCACAGCTGTGGAAGCTGCTGCGTCTTTGGGCATCACCAAGCTGCGGTTTACCGGCGGCGAACCTCTGGTAAAAAAGAATATCGTTTCCATCTGCCGCAGAGCTGCTGCGGCAAATGGCATCCGGGAGATTTGCCTTACCACCAACGGCATACGCCTGCCGGAGCTGGCCGGACCGCTGAAGGAAGCCGGTGTGAAGCGGCTGAATCTAAGCTTGGATACATTGAATGAAGAAAAGTATGCTTACATCACCCGTGTGGGCAAGCTGGAAGCATTCCGGGCGGGTTTGGATGCCGCGCTGAAGGCGGGTTTTGAGAAAATAAAAATCAATTCCGTGTTAATCGGCGGCTTTAACGAGGAGGACATTCCGCAGTTGGCGGAATTGACCAGGCAGTATCCTGTGGATATGCGCTTCATTGAGATGATGCCCATGTATGACAGCGGTGATTTTGATGAAAAGGCCTTCATTCCCTGCACCCGTGTTCTTGATTATCTGCCGGATGCTGTCCCTGTAGGAGAAGATGACGGCGTCGCCAAGCTGTACCGCTTGCCGGACGCCAAAGGAAATATAGGTCTTATCAGCCCGGTTAGTGCCCATTTCTGCGGCTGCTGCAATCGGATTCGTCTGACAGCCGATGGCAAGGTGAAGCCGTGCCTGCACAGCAGCGACGAGTATTCCCTGAAGGGTTTGGACTTTTCCGGAATGCAGCGTGTGCTAAAGGAAGCCGTTTGGAACAAACCCACTTGGCATGGGGATTTGGATGCGCTGCACAGAAGCCAGGCAGGACGAAACATGAATCAAATAGGAGGCTGAACGATGTCCGACTTTACCCACTTTAATGAACAGGGTCGCGCCAAGATGGTGGATGTGGGAGAAAAACCCATTTCGCAACGCACCGCAGTGGCAGCGGGCCGCGTGCTTGTAAATGAAAAAACCTTTTCTCTGATTCAAAGCGGCGGTATGATGAAGGGAGATGTGTTGACGGTTGCGCAAATTGCCGGTGTTATGGGCGCCAAGCGCACCCCGGATATCATCCCAATGTGTCATCCCATCTTGATGGATGGCATTAATTTGGAGCTGACACTGGATAAAAACCGCAAATCTGTGGAGATCCGCGCCACCGTTTCCTGCGATGGCCGTACGGGCGTAGAGATGGAGGCGCTGACGGCGGTATCCACCGCTGCTCTCACAGTTTATGATATGTGTAAGGCGGTCCAAAAAGATATTGTAATCTCCAACATCCGGCTACTCAGCAAAACCGGTGGCGTCCATGGAGATTATTTCAGGAAGGAGTACTAATATGTATACTGCTGCTGTCATTACCATCAGTGACAAGGGATACCGTGGTGAGCGTGTAGATACCAGCGGTCCGAATCTGGTGGAGATTTTGAAGGGTAAAGGCTTCGATGTCACTTATACTCAAATCATTCCCGATGACCGGGAGATGATTAAGTCCGAGCTTATCAAATGTGCCGACGAAATGCATATTGCACTGGTGTTGACCACAGGCGGCACAGGCTTTTCGCCCCGGGATATTACACCGGAAGCTACTATGGAGGTAGTGGAACGCCCCACGCCCGGTATCCCCGAAGCGATGCGGGTAGAGTCTATGCGGATCACGCCGAAGGGTTGCCTGTCCAGATCTAGCGCAGGTATCCGCGGCCGCAGCCTGATCATCAACCTTCCCGGCAGCAAAAAGGCAAGCCAGGAAAACATTCTGGCGGTTATCGATCCTGTTTCTCACGGACTGGATATGCTTTACTCTGAAGGCAGCGCAGACTGCGCCAAATAAAAATATGGACCTGTTGCGTATTTTGCAACAGGTCCAGTTTTGTTTCAGTTTAGTTCTGTTTCTGTAACGCACTCGTTCTTGATTCGGCCCACCAAATATTGCAGCGCATCCACAACTCTGGGACGAATATCACCACCAATGAGTACATACATAATGTCGTCGCCCGTTTTGAGTTGACCTTCGTTCAGCCAGACCTTGATATAGTAAATACCCCCCATTTTGTAGGTGTCGGAAATGACGGAATCAACCTTTTCCTGGTCATAGGAAAAGACCATGCCGGTTACTTCCTTGGTGTCCTCTGCACCGTAACGGACTTTTGCCTTGGCAGTCTGGCGGACAGTGCCGTTATGGGTCAGATACATGCCGATTTTCGGCGCAGATTCATGGGCTTTGGCTTCTGCCAGCCATGCATCAATGGAAGGAATTTCTTTTTTCATTATGAAAACCTCCAACTTGAAAAATAGATCGGCACCTGACTGTGCCTTTTCTTTATTATACCATGTAGCGCAAGCGAAATGGTATAATAGCCATATTTTCCGGTTTCCGGCGAAGCCGGGGATGAAAATGGCGATAAATTGGTATAATAACTGCTATGCAGTTATTATACCGCATATTTTCAAAAAAGAAAAGAAAAACTGTTGATTTTTCTTTTCTTTTGTGCTATAATCTTTTGGTAAAAATGAACCCCCAAATTGTGAGGGTACATAGCCTTTGTGGAGCGGTGGACGAGCCTCTTCCCGAAAGCAAAATGGTAATACGGAAAGTATATCCTTTTGCATTTGGGATGGTTCGTTTTTTTATTATCTTTTTTGGAGGAACAATATGAAAAAACTGATTTCCTTGCTGCTCGCACTGGTTATGATTATGGGTCTGACCGCGTGCACAACCAAACCGAAGGATGAGACTCCTGCCGTTGACACCGTGATCCTGAAGGAATCCGACGACAAGATGCTCAACACCTATTCTGCCATCGCTGTCAATCCCGAAGCTCCCTTTGTGGATGCTGACGGCAACGCAGTATCCGGCGTCTATGTGAACACCGCCGGTGCCAATGCTTTGATTCAGTGGCTGCTGAGTGAAGAGGCTCTGAAGATGGCCGGCGAATACGGCTACAAGGAGTACGGCGAGTACCTGTTCTATGTGCTGGAGAATGCTCCCAAGTATACCGGCGAGATTGCCAAGGCTACTGAAGAAACCAAGACAATCCGTCTGTCTACCACTACTTCCGTGAAGGACTCCGGCCTGCTGGGCTACCTGCTGCCCGCTTTCGAGACTGCTTACGGCTACAAGGTAGAGGTCCAGTCTGCAGGTACCGGTAAGGCCATTGCTGCCGCTAAGGCAGGTAATGCCGACCTGATCCTGGTCCACTCCAAGAGCCAGGAAGAGACCTTTGTAAACGACGGTTTTGGCCGTGTGGTGGAAGGTTTCAGCGCTGAGCGCGTTTCCTTTATCTACAACTACTTCGTCCTGTGCGGTCCTTCTGCTGACCCCGCCGGTGCCAAGGCTGCCGATTCCGTTCTGGATGCTTTCAAGGCGATTGCTGACGGCAAGCATAAGTTTATTTCCCGGGGTGACGGCTCCGGCACCCACACCAAGGAACTGGCTCTGTGGCCCGAGTCCCTGGGCATCACCAAGGAAGCTGATTCTTTCAAGAATTATACCGAGTGGTACGTTTCCGCCAACACCGGCATGGGCGCATGCCTGGTTATGGCTGAAGAAATGGATGCCTATATCCTGACCGATAAGGCTACCTTCCTGACCTTTGTAGCAAACAAAGGCGTTATGGATTGATTTCTCAACAATTATAAAGTAAAATAATCCCGTGGGAGTTCTCTCCTACGGGATTTTCTAAAGAAAGGGGCAGCATACATGAAAACATCCTTGATGAAAGCAATTGAGCTGATTGCGTCCATGGATGCGGAATTGCTGGACATCTTAAGTGTCACTGCGCAAATGAGTCTTCAAAGCTCTATTATTGCCCTTTTGATCGGTCTGCCCATCGGCATATGGTTGGGAGCTTGCAGATTCCCCGGAAGAAATGTGCTGCTGGTTGCCAACCGGACTCTGATGGGTATGCCGCCGGTTGTTTGCGGTTTGCTATTCTATATGCTGTTTTCCGGTGTCGGACCATTCCGGCATCTGCGGCTATTGTTTACGGTAGATATCATGATTATGGCGCAGGTCGTGCTGATCACACCGATTGTGGTAGGCAATATGGAAACCTATGTGGCCGGCGTTGCTCCGGCTGTTCGGGAAACGGCAAAAGGCCTTGGGCTAAGCGGCACAAAAACCTTCCTGCTTCTGTGCAGCGAATGTATCTACCAGATCATCTCCGCTTATTTGCTGGCTTTCTCCCGTTCTATTGCTGAGGTGGGAGCGGTATCCATGGTTGGCGGGGCAATCAGCTGGAAAACCAATGTCATGACCACGGCTATTATGCAGTATACGAACCGTGGCAATTTCTCCTTGGGCGTGGCGTTAGGGATTATTCTGCTGAGCCTTTCACTGATTGTCAATATTGTAATTTCCCTGCTGCAAAGGAGGCTGAGTCGATGAAGATTTCTCCTTTTTCCAAGACCTATGAAGGTCGATGCGTTCTGGATTTTCCCGGAATTGAATTGCAGCATGGAAGGATCTATGCCATCGTCGGAGCAAATGGCAGCGGAAAATCCACCTTCGCCAAGATCCTTGCAGGGATCTTGCGCCCGGACAAGAGAGACCGGCTGTTCAGCGGCGGTGCAATCGGATATATGCCCCAAAAAAATTACGCCTTCCGTATGAGCACAAAAGCCAATCTTTTATTGAACGGTAATGACATGGCTCGCGCCAATGCCTTGATGGATGCAGTCCATATCAGGCATCTTGCTAACAAACGTGCGGATCGTCTCTCAGGCGGTGAAACCGCCCGGATGGCTCTGGCACGGCTCATGATGAAACAATATGACCTGGTCATTCTGGATGAACCGACTGCAGCTATGGATATGGAAACATCTTTGCTGGCTGAAAAAATAATCGTGGAATATGTAAAAAAGACCGGCTGCGCTTTGGTGCTGGTTACGCATAGTTTGCAGCAGGCGCGGCGGATCGCGGATGAAGTACTGTTTTTCCATGAGGGAAGGCTTTTAGAAGTTGGTACTGCCCAGCAGATGCTAACCTCTCCTGAAAAGGATGAAACAAAACGCTTTTTAGAGTTCTATGGATTCTAACTTCCTATTCTGTCATATATATAAATAAATCTGCTAATATTAATCGGATTGCGGTTTCAGGCAAATACGGTGGGCGTGCTGCAAAAAGCAGCACGCCCGCTTTGTCTTACGATTTTTTCTGCACACCTCGGTTAGGCGCGAAGCGTCGAATGGCAAATAATCCAGCTATACAAAGAACTCCGGTCAGAGTGATCCATAATTTGTCGTGAGCCCAAATAACTTGGCAGGTAATGGCTATGATAAACAATTCCAAAATACTTCCAAGGGAAGTATTTATGAGCATTCTTATAAACTTCAGTACCACAGTAAAGGTTAACACGTTGCGAAGGTGGTTGTTTGTATCAAACAGATACCCTTCTACCGTGAACATACGGAAGATCTCTATCGCCAGTGCGGCTACAAGAACGGTCATTGTTACCGCAGCAAATATCAGTTTTATAAAGCGGAGAATTTGGCAGAACCCCCTTTTGATTGAGCGCATCGGGCATCTTGATTTTTTGGTTGAAGATCTGTCTGCTGATCTGAACGCATACGCATAGCTACCCCCTCCGTATTCTCCTTGATTGTATATAGGAATTTAGAGAAAAAGGAAAGACTAATTTTCGATAACGGTAAGATTCGCTGTAATGTTCTAAATGTTCAAATAAAGGAAAGTGCGAAGTGGATTCCACACCGCACTTTTAAAAATCACCGTAAAGTGATATTCTATTAAGGAAGGGGCCCCGAGGATTGGGCAAATCGGGGGCCCCGAAGGAAGGATAACACGCCTGTGACAAGGGGGAGTGCGCAGGTGTGTTATAAACAATGTAAAGTGATGCACCAGTACTTTGCAAAAAACGATCTATAGGTATTAACTATAGAATATTTTGCGTTCATCATTCCCGGTTTGCATCAGTTGAGGTGATTGCGAAATTACAGCCTTTTAATCTGTTGGGAGCGCTGTAGATATTAAAACGGCTCTCCCGGGAAAAACCCAGAAGCGTAATATTGGCACTGCGGGCAGTTTCCACAGCCGCGATAGTGGGCGTGGAACGGGATACGATCATAGGAACACCGATGGCGGCCACCTTTTGGATCATATCCATGGGGATCCGGCCGCTGGTAAGGATATACTTATCGTTCAGCGAAACTCCACTGAGCAGTGCCTTTCCTGCCAGTTTATCCATGGCATTGTGACGGCTGATATCCACGCAGGAGAAGTAAGTGCCGCTGTCGTCACAAAGCGCACAGCAGTGGGTTCCTGCAGTAGCTTTTTGCAGCGTAGAATTATCGTAGAACCGCTGCTGATTGTCAAGCAGGATCTCTGGGTCAAATACGGCACTGTCACACAGAGGCGTCCGGGACTGAGGCTCGAACTGTGCAAGCTGGGCAGAAGCTCTTCCTGCGTCTTCATCCAGCTCCAGGGATATAATGTCATCCAGAGAACGGATATAACCTTGTGTGTACAGATATCCTATCAGTAGTTCTTTTCGCTCACTGGGAGAACAGTATAGTGTCCTGTCCGTTTTTCCGGAAATCTCTACCTGCAAAGCGGTTTCGTGGACCATCAAATCCCGCATGGGAACATATTCTCCCCGGATGTAGCGAACGATTTCCAGCTTATCCACCAGGGCTCTGGCTTCCCCTTCCGGTTCTTCTGTGGTGGTGCCTAAGTACTTTTCGTATTCGCTGCGGGTATTGATGTTGGTAAACATTTGAAGCTCCTTATCAAAACTGGCAGCCTCATCCTGGGAGATCACGCAGGCCCGGCTTGCGTAAATAAAGCGGAACAGAGAACTGTTTCCGGTTTCCAGCCGGTAAACCACCTCGTCCAACAGTGCGCGGGAATAAAAGGCGTTGAATGGCTCAAGCCGATCTTGAAATTTGCCGGCACAGATATCTGCTCCGGAATTCAAAAGATTATTTTTCAGATGGCGAACGAAATCCAAATTTACTACCGGCATATCGCAAGCCAGCAGATACACATATTGACTGCGGGCGTGGTTTAGTGCCGAATGGACACCGGCCAAAGGACCTTTACCCAGATAGATATCGCTGCAAAGCCGGACATCAATACCTTCATACAGCTGAGGCTTGGCGGTGACAATCAGGATGTCAGAGAATTCTTCCTTCAGGGTTCGAATGATGTTTTCCAGAATTCGGCGGTCATCTGCCATTAGGAGCTGTTTATCAAAACCCATCCGGGAGGATTTTCCTCCTGCCAGGATGGCAGCGGTTCCAAACATAGGAAGAGCCTCCCGGAGCGTTTCCGCTCCGGGATTTTCGCTTGTAGTATTCACGGTTACGCCTTCTCGATCCGGGCGGCGCAGACCTTCAGCTCGGGGATCTTTGCGGTGGGATCGGTGACAGTGTTGGTCAGCAGGTTGGCAGGGCCGTCTGCAAAGTGGAAGGGCATAAACAGCACGCCTTCCGGTACGATGTCAGTAACTCTTGCTTCCACGACAACTCCGCCACGGCGGGAGGAGACCTTCACATCATCTCCTGGAGCGATGCCCAGCTTGGCAGCGTCGGCAGGGTTCACTTCCACATAGGAGCGGCCAGCGATATTCTTCAGGCCTTCGACGCGGCCGGTCATGGTGCTGGTGTGATAATGATACAGAATACGGCCTGTGGTGAAGATCATGGGATATTCACTGTCGGGAGTTTCTGCGGAGGGACGGTAGGGAGCGGGTTTGAACAGCGCGCGCTCACCGCGGCTGAACTTACCCACATGCAGAATGGGAGTGCCGGGATGATCGGCGGTGGGGCAGGGCCACTGCAAGCCTTCCTTTTCCAGGCGCTCATAGCTCATGCCACCGTAGGAGGGAGTGACAGATGCGATTTCAGCAAAGACTTCTTCAGCGGTACGGAAGCTGTTGCCGTAACCCAAAGCAGCCATCACATCAGAGAGGATCTCAAAGTCTGCGTGGCTCTGACCGATGGGGTTGATAGCCTTGCGAATCCGCTGTACACGGCGCTCGGTGTTGGTAAAGGTGCCGTCCTTTTCTGCAAAGGTGCAGCCGGGCAGAACTACATCTGCCAAAGCAGCGGTCTCGGTCAGGAAGATGTCCTGAACAACCAGCAATTCACAAGCCTTCAGCGCCTTTTCCACATGGTTCAGGTCGGGATCGGACATCATGGGGTTCTCGCCCATAATGTACAGGCCACGGATCTTGCCTTCTTCCACAGCATTCATGATCTCGGTCACGGTTAGACCGGGCTTGCCGGACAGGCTGACACCCCAAGCCTTTTCAAACTTTTCACGAACGGCATCGTTGAAAATCTTCTGGTAGCCGGGCATATCGCCGGGCAGACAACCCATATCGCAAGCGCCCTGAACATTGTTCTGACCGCGCAGGGGGTTGACACCGCAGCCGTACTTGCCGATTTTGCCGCACAGCAGAGCCAGGTTAGAGGTGCCCATAACGCCCTCAGTACCGGTGGAATGCTGGGTAACACCCATAGCATAGTAGATGCCGGCCTTGTCAGCCTTGGCATACAGGCGGGCGGCCTTCTTGAGTTCTTCTGCATCGATCTGGCAAATTTCAGCAACCACCTCGGGGGTGTAGTCCTTAACGACTTCCTTAAGCTCTTCATAGCCTTCGGTACGCTCATCAATGTACTTCTGGTCCTGCAGGCCTTCGGAAATGATGACATTCATCATACCGTTAAACAGCGCAACATTGGTACCGGGCTTGATCTGCAGGAACACATCAGCCTCACGGCACAAGGGGATACGCCGAGGCTCAGCAACGATAATCTTTGCACCCTTCTTTTTTGCCTGACGGATCAGAGAGCCGATAACGGGGTGGGTCTCGGTGGTGTTGGAGCCGGTGACGAAGACCACATCCTGATCAGCGGCTTCCGCAATAGAGTTGGTCATAGCGCCGGAACCCAGGGTGGTAGCCAGACCGGCAACAGTGGAGGCGTGGCACAGACGTGCGCAGTGGTCCACATTGTTGGTGCCGATGGCAGCACGCATCATCTTCTGGAAGACATAGTTATCTTCGTTGGAGCAGCGGGCGCTGCTGAGGCCGGCCAGAGCATCGGGGCCGGATTCTGCCTTGATAGTATTAATCTTAGTTGCCACATAGGTAATGGCCTCATCCCAAGAGGCTTCCTGTAGCACACCGTCCTTGCGGATCAAGGGAGTGGTCAGACGGTCCTTGTGGTTGATAAAGTTGTAACCAAACTTGCCCTTGACGCAGAGCAGGCCCTTGTTGGCCTTGCCGTACAGAGGCTGTGCGCCGACAACGGTGTTGTCCTTCACCAACAGCTCCAGCTGACAGCCTACGCCGCAATAGGTACAGGTGGTGGGGACCTTCTTGGTTTCAAAAGCGCGGTAACGAACCTTAGACTTGGGCAACAGAGCGCCTACGGGGCAAACGCTGACACAGTTACCGCAGGATACGCAGTTAGTGCCGCGGATCAGCTGATCGAAGGGTGTAGAGATCTTGGCCTTGAAGCCGCGGTTTGCGATGCCGATGGCAGCTTCACCGTGGAGCTTCTGGCAAGTCTGGACGCAGCGCTGACAGAGGATGCACTGCTGGGGATTGTAAGTAAAGAATTCGTTGGAGTCGTCGATAGGGTAATCGTTCTTCACACCGGCAAAGCTGGTCTTTTCTACACCGTACTCATAGCACAGATTCTGCAGCTGGCAATCACCGTTCTTGGCGCAGCTGAAGCAGTCTGCATTGTGGGTAGACAGCATCAAATCCAGAACAGATCTTCTGGCAGCAATGACCTTTTCGCTCTTGGTGTAGATCACATTGCCCTCAGCTACAGGCGTGGAGCAGGCGGTGAACAGCTTGGGGATACCCTCAATCTCCACCAGGCAGATCCGGCAGGATGCCTCAGGGGTCAGGTCCTTCAGGTAGCAAAGGGTAGGAATCTCGATACCTACACTCTGAGCAGCCTCCAAAATGGTACTGCCTTCCTTGGCTTGCACTTTAATGCCGTCGATAGTTACATTCAGCATAGCTTCCTCCTAAAATAGATGGACACGGCAACGCCATCACAAGATGGGATAAACCGCCAAATTAATCTCTTATACCAATTCAATATTATACGGGCTAGAAGGCAAAAAAGCAATAGAATTTCACATATTTCTACAGAAAAAATTTTTTGCAGAAATCGCGGATAACTTATTGCTTTTAGTCGCTGTAAGTGGTATTATCTTATAGTAAACAAAATTAAACTGGCGTTGGTATGCGCCGGTATCCGCAAAACGGACGATTCCCTTTGGGCGAATTTTGTAATTGTGAATTAACAGGAGGTAAACTATGGCTCATATCAGTGAAGCTGGTGTCAAGAAGATCTGTGAGATCTGCGACAGATATGTAAATGAAAAGACACCGCTGATGATGATCCTCAGCGATATCCAGAACGAATACGGTTACATTCCTCTGGATGTACAGCAGCTCGTTTCTGAAAAGACCGGCATCCCCGTAGCAGAGATCTACGGCGTTGTCACTTTCTACTCCTTCTTCTCTCTGGAGCCGAAGGGCAAGTACATCATCGGCTGCTGTCTGGGCACTGCCTGCTATGTCAAGGGTGCACAGCAGATCATCGACAAATTCTCCGAAATTCTGGGCATCAAGCCCGGTGAGACTACCGCAGACGGCATGTTCACCATCGACGCGCTGCGCTGCATCGGTGCCTGTGGTATTGCTCCTGCTGTTACTATCAACGGCAAGGTCTATCCCAAGATGTCTGTGGATGCCGTAGCCGGCGTTGTGGAAGAATACCGGGCAAAGGAGGCTAACTAAATGAAGAATTTTGCTGAGCTGGATTCCAAGATCTGTTCCTGCACCGACGCGCTGAAGGCCAAGCTGGACGGCTCTAATGGCAAGCGTGCCATTCTGCTGTGTGGCGGTACCGGCTGTCTGTCCTCCAATTCCATGGACATCAAGGGCAAGTTTGATGCACTGGTTGCCGAAAATCACATGGAAGATAAGGTTACCGTCAATACTGTTGGCTGCTTCGGTTTCTGTTCTCAGGGTCCTTTCGTTAAGATTCTGCCCGAAGACACCCTTTACCGTCTGGTCAAGGTGGAAGATGTGGAAGAAATCTTCGAAAAAGACATCAAGGGCGGCGAAATTATTGAGCGCCTGCTGTACATCGAGCCCAATACCGGTGAGAAGGTTGCTAAACAGGACGATATCAATTTCTATAAGAAGCAGAAGCGCGTTGCTCTTCACGGCGGCGGTGTTATCAACCCCGAAAACATTGAAGAAGCTATGGGCTATGGTGCATTCCAGGGCCTGAAGCGGGCACTGAGCATGGACCGCAAGGCAGTTATCGATGAAGTGCTGGCTTCCGGCCTGCGCGGCCGTGGCGGCGGCGGCTTCCCCACCGGCAGAAAGTGGATGTTTGCTTACGGCTCCCAGAGCGACCAGAAATATGTGGTCTGCAACGGTGACGAGGGCGACCCCGGTGCTTTCATGGACCGCTCCATTCTGGAGGGTAACCCCTATGCCGTTATCGAAGGCATGATGATCGCCGGTTATGCTATTGGCGCTACCGAAGGTTATTTCTATGTCCGTGCGGAGTACCCCATCGCCGTGAACCGTCTGCGCAACGCAATTAAGCAGATGAACGAGATCGGTGTTCTGGGCGAAAATATTCTTGGCACCGGCTTCAGCTTCCAGGCACACATCCGTCTTGGTGCAGGCGCATTCGTCTGCGGCGAAGAAACTGCTTTGCTGAACTCTATTGAGGGCAAGCGCGGTATGCCTCGCCCCCGTCCTCCTTTCCCCGCTGTAAAGGGTCTGTGGGCAGAGCCCACCATCGTTAACAACGTTGAGACTCTGGCTTGTGTTCCCTACATTCTCCGCGAGGGTGCTGAGGAGTTTGCCTCCTGCGGTACCGAGAAGTCCAAGGGCACCAAGGTCTTCGCTCTGGGTGGCAAGGTCAATAATGTTGGCCTGGTGGAGATTCCTATGGGTACCACGCTGCGTGAGCTGATCTACGACATTGGCGGCGGCATTCCCGACGGCAAGAAGTTTAAGGCGATCCAGACCGGCGGCCCCTCCGGCGGCTGTCTGACAGCAGAAAACCTGGATGAGCCTATCGATTTTGACAACCTGGTTGCTAAGGGTTCTATGATGGGCTCTGGTGGCGCTATCGTCATGGACGAAGACAACTGCATGGTTGACGTTGCCAAGTTCTATATGGAATTCATCTGCGATGAGTCCTGCGGTAAGTGTACTCCCTGCCGTATCGGTACCCGCCGTATGCTGGAGATCCTCACCAAGATCACCGAGGGCAAGGGCACTCTGGAAGACCTGGACAAGCTGGAAGAGATCAGCAACCTGATCAAGACCGGTTCCCTCTGCGCGCTGGGCCAGACTGCTTCCAACCCCGTCGTGTCTACTATGAAGCACTTCCGGGATGAGTACATTGCACACGTGGTGGATAAGACCTGCCCTGCCAAGGTTTGTAAGAACCTGATGAGCTACGTCATCGAGCAGGATAATTGTGTCGGCTGCGGTCGCTGTGCCAAGGCTTGCCCCGCCGGCGCAATCGAAAAGACCGATTATATTGCTCCCGGTAAGAAGCTGCCTTCTTATCAGATCGATGCTCAGAAGTGTGTCAAGTGCGGCGCATGTATTGCTACCTGCAAGCTGAAGGCTATCGTAAAGAAGTAAGATATTTCATTCGTAAGGGCCGCACAGTTTTGCTGTGCGGCCCTGTTTTTTTATTCCCTTTGAAAAATTTGTCATTTGTGTATTATCATGGGATCGAGGTGTTGCTATGAGAAAGCTGGACCAACTTTCCGAACGTTCCTTTTTAAAGCTGTTCCTTTTGTTTTTCAGCAGCAGCTTTGTGATCGCCGCTGTTTTCATGCCGGATCGGTCTGACATGCTGTCGGGGTTGGTGCGGATTTTGAGCCAGCCCACCAAAGCACATACCAACTTCTTTGCGGTAGGTGGCTTTTCTGCTACTTTCCTAAACATGGGATTGGTAGGCCTGTGTTGTACCGGGCTGTACTGCCTGCCGGGAGATAAGGACAACAGCACAGCTACATTGGTTACGATTCTGACAACCGGTTTCGGTTCTTGGGGCATCCATATTTTAAATATGTGGTTTGGTGTTTTGGGAGTGGTGCTGTACTGCATCATCAAAAAAGAAAAGCTTGGGAATCACACCAACGCCATGCTTTTTACCACCGGTCTGGCACCATTCTTTTCCGAGTTTTTGGTTCGTTACCCCAATCCTGAGGTTGTAGGTTTTCGACTGGGCGGTTTTCTGCTGGCGGCAGGTGTAGGCATCGTATGCGGCTTATTCCTTCCTGCCGGTCTGGATAATTCTCCCAAGGTCCACAAAGGTTTTGATATATACTCTGCGGCGCTGCCGGTGGGAATGACCGCGCTGCTGCTCCAGGGATTTCTTTACAAAGCGGTTGGTGTGCCGGTTCCTTTGGCTGTTGCAGATATCACGGTGGCCTCATCTACCATTGTCAACACTTTCTGTGCTTGTCTGTTCTCTGCTTGCATTGTGCTTGCTTTTTCAATGGGTTGCAGGCCAAAGGATTATTGGAAGCTGATGTCCGATCCGGAGTTTGTGCGGAACTTCTCTGCCACCTACGGAAATGCTACAATGCTGATGAATGTGGGTCTGTTCGGCTTGTTCATTTTGGCATATTATAATATCATCGGTGCACCCTTTAACGGCATTACCTTTGGTGTTGTTTTCTGTATGCTCGCCACCTGCAATTCCGGTTCCCACCCGGCCAATACTTGGTCCATTATACTGGGTTATGTGCTGGCTTCCTACGGAACCCGGTTAATCTCTGCTTTTGTGGGTGTTCCCTTTGCGCAGACGCTCAATGCGCAAAACATTATCGTTGGTATCTGTTATGCAAATGGTTTAAGTCCCATCAGCGATCATTACGGTTGGCGTTACGGTTTGGTAGCAGCAATCTTGCACTATTTTATGGTTACTACGATTCCGTTGCTCCACGGTGATATGTGTCTGTACAACGGTGGCTTCACTGCCGCGTTGGTATGCCTGCTGATGGTTCCAGGCTTGGAGCGGCTATTTAAAACAAAGCTGGAACGTCAGGAACTAAGAAAGGCCTTAAGAAAATAAATGAAAAATGCTGACTTCATTATGAACTATAAAAAACAGCAGCAGCATGTTGATACTCCTATCCAAATAAAGTTCGCCAAAATTCGCCAGTATAATTTTAGCACTTTGGCTTCAAAATGCAAGGGGTTGTTTCAATAAGGCGCACATAATACGATGTTATTTAGCAAAGATGTACTTAAGAATTTCTGTTGCGTACGCATTCCCTATTCATGCCGAAAAGCGCAAAAAAATACTGACCCGATTGGGTCAGCAGAATGTTGATCTGCATCAGATTAAATTCTTCCTTATGGGAAACTGCCTTCGGGAATATTTCTAAGTTTCTTCATGAAGACACCTCATTTTACTTCTTTTTCGCCAATGCTGTATACGGGGCAAAGAGGGCGATTCAACCCCCTGTGGAATTGAATCGCCCAGACAGTCGGCATTACGCGCCCGCAAGTAACCACTGATTAAAGCGACAAGTATTGACAGTAAGAGATTTTGGCTCAAATTAAAGATTGGAAAACGATGAAATACTGGATGTATTTTAAGTTTTTCAAGCTGAAAAGTTGGGGCAAAAGATCCACTGTCAATCGCAGACGATTTAATCAGTGGTTACCCCTCCCTCGGGGTAATCCCCGGAACTGTCAGTTATGCGGGCGGGGTATCAAATTAGACCTTCTCGGCTGCCTCTACCACGTGCTTCATCAAAACGGAGGTGGTCACGCTGCCAACACCGCCGGGAACGGGGGTAATCGCCTCAACAATAGGCTCAACCTCGTCAAACTTGGCGTCACCGGCGATACCGCCCTTGCCGCCCTTTGCGTTAATCTTGTTCTCGTCCCAGTTAATGGAAACGTCGATAACCACCTGTCCCGGGCGGACATAGTCAGCTGTCAGGGAGTTCAGCACGCCGGCTGCGGATACGATGATGTCCGCATTTTTGCAGATTTCGGCAGTATTGATGGTCTTGGTGTGGCAGGTGGTAACCGTGGCGTTTTTGCCCATGAGCATCATGCCGGCAGGCTTGCCGACCACCAGGCTGCGGCCGATAACAACGGCGTTTTTGCCCTTGCAGTCAATGCCGTAGAAGTCCAGAATTTCCATACAGGCGGCGGGGGTACAGGGGGCATAGCCCAAATCGTTCAAGCCCTCAAAAACACCGGCGTTGCTCATATGGGTCATGCAGTCAACGTCCTTCTTGGGGTCTAAGCGGTTGCAGATTTCGTTCTGGTCTGCCTTCAAATGCTTGGGCAGAGGACGGAACATCAAAACGCCGTGAATGGTGTCGTCGGCATTGATTTCATCAATAACAGCCAGAACAGCTTCCTTGGTAGCATCGCCGGGCAGAATGTAGTTTTTAACTGCAACGCCCACCAGCTCAGCCCGCTTGGTTGCGCCCTTTTCGTAGGAAAGGTCAGAGGGGTTTTCGCCCACACGGACAATTGCCAAGGTGGGGGTCACGCCCTTTGCCTGCAGCGCGGCGGTGCGCTCCTGCAGGTTTGCATTCAGGGCATCGGTAACTTCCTTGCCCAAAAGTAATTTTGCCATAATATGTATTCTCCTTATTTTTATTGACCGAAGCCGGCTTTCACGGTGGTGAAAATCTCGTCAGCCATAGCACCGTACTTAGCCAGCATGCCGTTAGCCTTGGCGTTCATTTTCTCGGCAACCTCACGGTTTTTCAAGGACTTGGTGTTGATAAACACATTTAAAGATGCAGCCTGCAGGGCAGCCTTGCAGCACACTGCGCCGCAGCCGGCATCAGAAACAGCCAGACGGCTTCCCTTTGCGGCAAAAACAGCGATGTACTCAATTGCCTGGCAGCACAGCTCCATAATCTTCATAGGAGTGGAGCAGGCAATAATGGTAGCCTCTTCCATAACCGCGTCGCGGTTGGGGTCATCCTTGGGAATGCCGTAAGCCTTGGCAAGGGGCAGGAAATTGATTTCGTCCGCCTCTACCTGATTAAGAAGCTCGGTTTGCAAAGCATCGCACTTTGCCTTCAGCTCGATGATTTCTGCCTCCACATCGGCATACTTTTTCTTGCCCACGGTTAAAGATCCAACCATATTGCCCAGGGCTGTGCCGATCGCGCCCACCAGAGCCGCTGCGCCGCCGCCGCCGGGGGCGGGTGCGTCAGATGCCAGAACCTTCACAAACTTGCGGCAGGTTTCCATAGTCATATCCATAGCTTATCTCCTAAATACAAATATTGTAGGGCGGGGGCTTGCTCCCGCCGCTTTTTTGTTTTCTTTCTTGCGGTGGGAGCAAGCCCCCGCCCTACATTATACCCCAAAAGCACAGGCGGAGAACCGCCTGTGCTTATAGGATTCAAAAACACTTCCAAAGAAGCGACCGGTAAGCTCCGGAAATATGTTGTCCTGTGGACAGCGAGGAGTTTTTCATCAGAGCAAGCAAGAAAGCCGCAGGAATACTTTGTGTATTCAAGGCTGCCTTGTGCAGCTATGAGGGAAAAGAACCGCTGCTCCACAGACATAAATGTTTTCGGAGTTTACCAAAAACAATTAGAACAGACCGCTAACCTTGCCGGTCTCGACGTCAACGTCAACACGGCGGTATGCGGGGTCGGCTGCAGTACCGGGCATCATGGAGATCGTACCGGCCATGGGGCACAGGAACTTGGCGCCGCCGTACTCCAGAATGTCGCGGATGGTGAGCTTCCAGCCGGTGGGTACACCCTTCTTTGTGGGATCATCGGACAGCGACAGGTGGGTCTTAACCATCATGGTGCAGTAGTCGGCGTACTTGGGATCGTTCTCGAAGCGCTGAGCCTTCTCCACTGCCAGGGGCAGCCAGGTAACACCGTCAGCGCCGTAAACTTCCTTAGCGATACGCTCAACGCGCTCACGCAGGGGCATCTCCAGATCGTACAGGAACTTAACCTCTACGGGATCCTCACAAGCCTCAACAACCACGCGGGCCAGCTCAGCAGCACCCTCGCCGCCGTAACG
>JAFVZT010000022.1 GCA_017508045.1 Oscillospiraceae bacterium
ACTATGTACACGCAGACTTGAACGTAACAGATTATGGAATGAAAATATGAAATTAAGAATATTGGATTATTTGGATGATATTAAAGAATTTAATGGAGAGGCAATTTCCGGTAAACTCCGTTGTACCTGCGGTAATCATCAGTTTGAATTTTTCCATACAGGCAGGCAAACCAAAGGAATTCTGGCTCCGTATATAATTAGGAAAAATAAGCAACTAATATTACGTGCCAAATGCGTATGTTGTGGTGAAATTATAGATGTATACAATTCCATGATTGACGGAACAAATGCAAAAACGCAAGAAGAATCCCATGATTTTATACCTTTTGTTATACCTAAAATAGAGAAAGATGAATTTGAAGTAGTTATCAAATATAATTATTGGATTAAACAATTCAAAGAAAATGGTGAATATTCCAACTTGTTTGAAGAATGTTTCATTTATATAATTGAAAACGGCAAAGAGGGTAGCGCCTTAATTGAAGAATAAAATCGACTAATTCATCCTATCGTTAAAATTGAAACCGTTTTCAAAAAAATCATCCACTTTTGCTTAATTCATCCGCTTTCAATTTTGTATCCTTTTCGTAGCCCTTTCACATAAAAAGACACCCATCTTCGATGATGGGTGTTGTTTTTTATTACTGCAAAAAGACATGAATATGAGACATATTTTTTTCTTGCAAATTGTATAAATTGTGCTAAAATAACTTAAACGAAATTTATACTAGGAGTGATGACTATGCGTATTGGATGCCCGAAAGAAATTAAACCCCAGGAGGGACGTGTCGGCTTGACTCCCGCTGGTGTAGATGCTTTGGTTCGAGCCGGACATAAAGTTTTTTTAGAGCATAACGCCGGTTTAGAAAGCGGTTTTACAGATGAGGAATATTTATCTGTTGGCGCTGAAATCTTAAGCAATCCGGCAGATGTTTATGAAGCTTCAGAAATGATAATTAAGGTCAAAGAACCCTTGGCACCTGAGTATGATATGCTTCGTGAAGGTCAAACCCTGTTTACCTATCTTCATTTAGCTCCCGATCCGGCACAAACTCAGGCGTTACTGCGTAAAAAAGTAACCGCTATTGCCTATGAAACAGTTCAGTTAGCAGATGGCACTTTACCACTGTTGGCGCCTATGAGTGAGGTTGCAGGCCGGTTGTCCGTACAGATTGGTGCGCACCTGTTAGAATCTAACTGCGGCGGCCGTGGCATTTTACTAGGCGGAGTTACAGGCGTTGAACGTGCCAATGTGGTAATTGTGGGCGGTGGCAATGTCGGCTTGAATGCAGCACGCGCAGCCTCAGGTTTCGGCGCAAATGTTACAATTTTGGACCTGAATATCAAGCGCCTTGCTTATCTGGATGATATTTTTGGCGGTCGTGTACAGACGCTGTTGTCCAATCCGTATAACATTGCACGCTCTGTAAAGGATGCAGACTTGGTTGTAGGATGTGTTCTGATTCCCGGCGCAAGAACACCGAAGCTGGTTACTGAGGAAATGGTAATGGCTATGCGTCCCGGCAGTGTATTGGTGGATGTTGCGATTGACCAGGGAGGATCGATTGAAACGATTGACCGCATTACAACGCATCACGACCCCTATTTTGTAAAGCATGGCGTAATCCACTATTCTGTTGCCAATATGCCGGGTGCTGTGCCTCGTACCTCTACGTTGGCATTAACCGGTGCAACATTGCCCTTCGCATTAAAATTAGCAAATAAGGGTGTTGTTGAGGCCTGCAAATCGGATGCAGCACTTATGAAGGGTTTAAATACCTATAACGGCTGCGTTACCTTCAAAGCTGTTGCAGATGCACAAAATTTGGAGTATACAGACCCCGCATCCATACTGTAGTAATAATGAATTAAAGAATACCGCCCATCGGGCGGTATTTTTATTCTAATTACATATCATAAACACCCATAATGATGATACCCGCAATGGTGGTAGCAATACAGGCGTAGTGCTTCCAACTGAGCTTTTCTTTTAAGAATAGACGGCTCCATAGGACGGAAACAGCACAGTAGGCTGAGATGATCGGGGCAGACATAGCAACGTGTTCTTCGTCTGCCAGCGCATATATGTAGGCAAACTGTCCGACAGTTTCAAAAATTGCGCCGATATATTTCGGGCCCTCCATTTTCGGCAGAAATTTCTGCTTTTTAATCAGCAGGAACACCAGGCTTACGATGCCGGTAGCAAGGAAGGTTAATTCATATGCAACATTAGCAGAATCCTCATTCAAGCTTTCCAGCACAATGCTGTCGGCAAAAGTTCCGGCTGCATCCAATAGGCAATAAGCCACAGGCAATGCAAGAGCCAGCCAGCTCTTAGCGTATTTAAAATTGGATGCGGATTGACGGGCGGTACGCAGCTGTTCGTCCTCATTTGCTTCTACAAAGCCAAGTCCGATGACACCAACGGCAGCAAGACCCACTGCAGCGTATTGCATAGGAACCATATCCAGCACTTCGCCGCCAATCATCGCCATAACAATGGTGGCAATGGCAACCAATGCGCCGGATGCATTGCAGATGGGGGAGGAAATGGACAGTTCAATGTAGCGCAAACCAATGTAGCCCATAGCCATAGATAGAATGTACAGCAAGGACACGGGCAGATATGTCCAGATAACCTGCAGATTAATTTCAACGCCGCCGATAAAAATTTCATAGGCAGCATGCAAACCCATAACCACACCAACAGCCAAAATCATTTTCAGGTGGCTGTATTTGTCTGAAGCGTCACGACATCCGATTTTTGAAAAGAAATCAGATCCCGACCAACATAAAAGCGCGATAATTGCAAACCAGAACCAATTCATAAAATCACTTTCTTTCTTTTATTACAGGTCAACAAGACCCGCTTCCACAAGCTTTTGCAAGCTCATAAGGATTCCTAATTTTGCGTGCTGCCATGTAAGTCCGCCCTGGAAATATACGGCATACGGCGGACGGATGGGGCCGTCAGCGGAAAGCTCAATGGAGGAGCCCTGTACAAATGCGCCTGCTGCCATAATTACCTTGTCGTTATAACCGGGCATGTCCCAGGGCATAGGTGTTGCAAAGGAATCCACAGGCGCTGCCGTCTGGATACCTTTACAGAAGGCAATCATTGCCTCCTCACTTTTCAGTTCAACCGCTTGTATAATATCATGGCGACTTTCTGTTGCATTGGGAACACAGCGGAAACCGAGAGGTTCGTAGAGATTTGCGGCAAAAATTGCACCCTTTTCAGCGCCGGCCACAACGGTCGGAGCAAGGAAAAATCCCTGATACAAAGCCGGCATCAGTCCAAGGTTCGCGCCAACCTCCTGACCTAACCCGGGCGCAGAAAGTCGATAAGCGCAGCGATTTACACACTCTTTTGTGCCACAAATATAACCGCCAATGGGAGCAAGACCGCCACCGGGGTTTTTAATAAGCGAGCCCACTACCATATCCGCGCCTACATCAGACGGTTCGACGGTTTCGACAAACTCTCCATAGCAATTATCCACCATACAGATAATGTCCGGTTTGATATTTTTAACAAAGGCAATTAGCGCACCGATTTGCTCCACAGAAAACGTAGGACGGGTTGCATAGCCCTTTGAACGCTGAATGGTTACAAGCTTTGTTTTATTATTAATGGCATTTTTAATTCCATCGTAATCAAAGGTACCATCATCCAACAAATTAACCTGTCGATAGCTGACACCGTATTCTTTTAGCGAACAAGGGCTTTGACGTATGCCGATAACTTCCTGCAGCGTGTCATAGGGCAGACCGACAGGGGAGAGCAGTTCATCACCGGGCAGAAGATTCGCAGATAACGCAATAGTCAGTGCATGCGTGCCGCAGGTGATTTGAGGGCGCACCAGAGCTGCTTCCGTATGGAATACATCCGCATACACGCGCTCTAAATTATCTCTGCCCACATCATCATAGCCATAACCTGTTGTTGCGGCAAAGCAGGCCGCGGAAACACGGTTTTTTTGCATGGCAAACAGAACCTTAGCCTGATTATATTCCGCAATTTGATCAATTTCTGCAAAGCGCATTCCAAGCTTCTCTATCGCTTTTTCACCGTATTGATATACAGCCTGAGATACTCCCATTTGGCTGTACAAATTCGTCATTTCATTCATTGCTTTCTTCCTCTATTCTAACAGTACTAAGAATTTTATTGGCAATATCACTGAGAACCTCCGGTTTTGATACGATAAGACCCGTATCTTCATCACCAAGCAGTAGCAGCGTATCACCTGGGTGAATGTTGAATAGCTTTCGCGCTTCCTTTGGAATCACAATTTGCCCTCGTTCGCCTACTTTAGCAGTGCCGAATACTCTACGGGTATTGCTCTTACCAAGAATGTGCTTGCCGCCAGCCATAGCATCCCTTCTTTCATACAATTCATACTTTTCATACCTAGAAGAGTATAAACATTTCCGCTTTGGTTGTCAATACCAAAGCGGAAAAAGGTCAATTGTTTCTGCGGCGATTGTTACCAAAAATGGAAATCAAACGGATAAGCTGAGCCAGCGCAACTGCGGTTGCGGCAACATAGGTCATTGCAGCAGCACTAAGAGTTTTTTTAGCACCTTTTTGTTCTTCATCTGTTAAAATATTACCATGTTCAATTGATTCTATTGCGCGCCGGCTGGCGTTAAACTCAACCGGAAGAGTCACAAGCTGAAAAACAAGAGACAGAGCAAAACAGGCGATACCGATATAGACTATAGTATTTGAAAAGCTGCCAAAGGCAGAAAACAGAATTCCGATTAAAATCAGCGGCATTGCCAGCTTTGAGCCGAAGTTCGTAATGGGAATAATTGCAGAACGTATCTTAATAGGAAAGTAGTTATTGGCGTACTGTACGGCATGGCCTGCCTCATGGCAAGCAACGCCGATTGCCGCGGTGGACGGATTGTCATACACATTTTCGGATAAGCGAATAACATTTGTTTTGGGATCGTAATGATCTGTTAGATTGCCGCTGACCCGTTCAATCCGAACGCCGGAAACACCGTTTTGTGACAGAACCTTCTGTGCGGCCTGTGCGCCTGTAATTCTTCTGACAGAAATTTGTCCGGAGTATTTTTGAAAGGTTGAATTTACCCGCGCGCTGGCCCACATAGATAGAATTAGGCACGGCAAAACAAGAACGACATATGTCCAGTCAAAATGGTAATAAAACGGCAAATAATTTAACATACTGCATCCCTTTCGAAATAGTTTTTTTATTATTATATCCGCTTTCCGGGAAAACACAAGTCAGAAACTGACTTATATTTAATTTCTTTACAATTTTTATGTGTATGTGTATAATTGGTATAAAGGAGGTAAATTATGGATTTTTTATATTTACTGGAAAAAATTCGTGTTCCTGTTTTGAATGAGTTTATGCTGCTTGTTACCCAGTTTGGTGAAGAAACAGCCTTTCTGGTTGTAGCATTAATTCTTTTCTGGTGTGTGGATAAATACAAGGGATATTATATCCTTTCTGTCGGTTTTGTGGGGACATTGGCTAATCAATTTATGAAGCTGTTGTTTCGTGTGCCGAGACCGTGGGTTCTGGACAAGAATTTTACAATTTTAGAACAAGCCAGAGAAGCTGCCTCCGGCTACAGCTTCCCCAGTGGTCACACCCAGAGTGCTGTAGGCACATTCGGAAGCATTGCCTACACCACGAAAAATCGCGCAGTACGGATTGGCTCAATTTTAATTGCCGTATTGGTGCCGTTTTCCAGAATGTACATCGGTGTACATACGCCTTTGGATGTTTTGGTTGCAGCTGCTATGGCAATCGCATTAATTCTTGTACTGAGACCTGTAGTGCTGGGCTGTAACGGAAACCATATTAAATACCTATTTGCGGTTATGCTTGTCTTGGCAATATCTTTTTTGTGCTATGTTACATTTTATCCCTTCCCAGCAGATGTAGATGCCCACAACCTCGAATCCGGTGTTAAAAATGCCTACACACTGCTCGGTGCACTTCTTGGACTGCTGGTTGTGTATAGTGTGGATGAAAAATGGCTAAATTTCAAAACACAGGCCATTTGGTGGGCGCAGATGCTAAAAGTTTTATTTGGGCTTATTGCTGTGCTTGTTGTAAAAAGCGGATTGAAAACCCCGCTGAATGTGTTGTTTGGTGAATTGCCGGGCAGATTGGTACGCTATTTTTTAATTGTGCTTGTTGCCGGTATTGTGTGGCCGCTGACCTTTCGATGGTTTGCAAAATTCGGAACCAAGGGGCGTTAAATTTGGAATTAATTTTGTTTTTTATTGCAGTGCTTCTATCTTGGATGTTGATAAGCGGAATATTTCTATTTATATTTGCTTGTGTTCGCAAAAAGGATATGCCTTGGCTTGATGAAGAGGTAATGAAAAAAACACCCTACGGGAAATATTATGATATCATTTTGACCTCTGACCGTTGGCTAAAGGAACATAATGCCCAAAATGTTGGCATTACAAGTGATGATGGACTAAATCTGCAAGGTCTTTGGATTCCTGCGGAACAACCCCGAGGAACGATTTTGTTTGCTCACGGCTACAGAAGCACTTTCTTGGTAGATTTTGGGCCGGCATTTGCATATTATCACGGTTTGGGAATGAATATTTTAGTGCCATATCAGCGTGCGCACGGATTGAGCCAGGGGCGGTATATTACCTTTGGTGTAAAGGAAAGCGGCGATATGCTAAGATGGCTGGAATTTCACAACCGGACCTTCGGCGAGTTTCCTGTAATTCTTGACGGTCTTTCTATGGGTGCATCCACGATGATGAACCTGGCGGATAAGGAGCTTCCCAACAATGTAAAAGGCATTATTGCGGACTGTGGCTTTACCTCGCCTAAGGAGATTGTAAGATCAGTATTTAAGAGAGTGCTCCGTTTACCGGCAGCCCCATCCATTTGGGTGGCGGATATACTTGCCCGATTATTTGCCGGCTTTAGCTTTAATGAATGTGACACCCGGAAAATATTAGCAAATAATAAGCTGCCGATAATTATGGTTCACGGAACAGCGGACAAATTTGTACCGTGTGAAATGACGCGCCAAGGATACGATGCCTGTTCTGGACCGAAAACATTATTTCTTGTTGAAGGTGCAGGCCACGGCTTAAGCTTTTTGCATGATGCACAGGGCTATACAAGACTGATTACAGAGCTTCTGGATACCCATATTGGTAAGCAAAATAAATAGAATTAGTGAGGAATAGATATGGACACAATCCGTGTAAAACGATTAAATGACGCCGCAAAATTGCCGACTTACGGCTCGGTCGAGGCAGCCGGTGCGGATCTGTATGCCTGTGTTAGTGAGGATGTTGTTATTCCGCCAGGAAAATCGGCTTTTATCCCTACAGGATTGTCTATGGAAATTCCAAAGGGGTATGCCGGATTGATCTATGCGCGCAGCGGTCTGGCCTGCAAACGTGGACTTGCACCGGCGAATAAGGTTGGTGTGATTGACAGTGATTACCGTGGCGAGTTTATTGTTGTTTTGCATAACCACGGATATGAAGAACAAATAATTTCTCATGGGGAAAGAATTGCTCAATTGGTTATTACGCCGGTTTTGACGCCGCATTACGCCGAGGTAGAGGATTTATCTGATACCACCCGCGCCGGCGGTGGATTTGGCTCTACAGGAAAATAAATTTTCGCTCTAAGGCCTGTATAAGGCTCTGTTTTCTTACATTGAAAACAGAGCCTTATAGTTTATGGATAGATTTACTTATGAGAAAAAACGGTCAATTTGCTTTTTGTGTTCATCGCTGAGCTGACCCAACGGAAGCCTGCAGCTTCCGCAATCAAATCCGATATGGCGCATAGCATATTTTACAGGTATCGGATTTACCTCGCAGAACAACAGTTCAATTAGCGGCATTAGTTGTGACTGCAGCATTGCTGCTGTTTTTAGGTCTCCATTTAGCGTTGCCTGCGTCATGGCAATTGTTTCTTCCGGAAGGATGTTCGATATGACAGATACTACACCGATACCGCCTAGGGCAGTTACAGGAACTATCTGGTCATCGTTTCCGGTCCATATATTAAAATCCTTTCCGCATGAATTTAATATTCTTGGTATTTTCGTGATATCCGGACAGGCTTCTTTTACACCGACAATATTCGGGTATTTACTTAGTTTCTTATAAACGCTGATAGGAATATCAATACCTGTCCGAGTCGGCACATTGTACATAATAATCGGCAAACTGACTGACTGGGCAATTGCCTCATAGTGTTGATATAATCCGTCGGCATTACCCTTGTTGTAATATGGCGAAACAACCAGCAGTGCATCAACACCTGCCTTCTCTGCTGCTTGGCTTAAGGTAACTGCGTGGGCAGTGGAGTTCGTTCCAGTTCCGGCAATAATTTTACAGTGGCTTCCTGCGTAGGCCTTTGCCCGACGGAACAGCTCGGTTTTCTCATAATCAGACAGTGTAGGGGATTCTCCGGTTGTGCCGGACAGAACAACTGCAGGCACGCCGGCATCAATCTGTCTGCATATTAGCTGCTCCATCAGCGGATAGTTAATTTTATCGTCCAGAAAGGGTGTAACAAGGGCGGTACATACACCTTTAAATACAGAATCACTCATAATAAGATACCTCCATGGCAGTCTATGCAGTTAGATTATGTTTTGCTTATTGCAAAAAACCCGAAAATAGACTATACTATGTGAGGTTAATGTGTTTATTGGAGGGTATTTGATTGAAAACCCATGATTTTTGGTATGAACTTCCTGAGGAATTAATTGCACAGACACCGCTGGAAAAGAGAGATACCTCCCGACTTCTGGTTTTGGATAAAATCAGCGGTGAGTGTCAGCACCGTCATTTTTACGATATTATCGACTTTTTGCGTCCCGGAGATACTCTGGTAATGAACGATTCCCGAGTTCTGCCTGCTCGGCTTCTGGGACAGCGTCCTACCGGCGGTGCGGTGGAGCTGTTGCTGCTACGGGACTTAGGCAATAAGCAGTGGGAATGTCTTGCAAAACCCGGCAGAAAGCTGCCGGAAGGGCAAACCGTACTATTTGGAAACGGTGAATTATCGGCTACAGTTGTGAAGGTTTGCGAAGACGGGAATCGAATTGTCCGCTTCTCCTATGAGGGGATTTTTTTGGAAGTGCTGGAGCGTTTGGGCAAAATGCCGTTGCCGCCATACATAAAGGCGGAGCTTCAAGATAAGGAACGTTACCAAACCGTATATTCCAGAGAGATTGGATCTGCCGCAGCACCTACAGCCGGACTGCATTTTACTGAGGAATTGCTTGAGAGAATTCGGCAGAAAGGTGTAAATACTGCATTTGTAACCCTGCATGTTGGACTTGGTACATTTCGGCCTGTAAAGGCTGAGGACATTTCTGAGCACCATATGCACAGTGAGCTTTGTATGATTAACGAAGAAACTGCAAGTATTTTAAACAGAACAAAAGAGAATGGCGGTCGGATAATATGTGTTGGCACAACGTCTTGCCGGACATTGGAATCTCTTGTTTGTGACAACGGCTTTTTTGAAGCAAAAAGCCGTTGGACGGATATTTTTATCTATCCTGGATATAAGTTTAAGGCTATGGATGCGCTAATAACCAATTTTCATTTACCGGAAAGCACCTTGGTGATGCTGGTTTCAGCCTTTGCAGGGCGAAAGCACGTTCTGGATGCTTACGATGAGGCAGTAAGGGAGCGCTATCGCTTTTTTTCCTTTGGCGATGCGATGTTTATAGGATAAAGATTAAGTGTAAGGGCGACGATTAGTCGCTTATCAGCAAAGGAGTTAACAAATATGTTTAAAGTATTAAAGACGGAAGGCAAGGCGCGAAGAGGGGAATTCACCTGCGCTCACGGTACTGTACAAACTCCGGTGTTTATGAATGTTGGAACGCAAGGTGCCATCAAAGGCGGCTTGAGCGCAAAGGACTTGGCGGATATCGGTTGTCAGGTTGAGCTTTCCAACACCTACCATTTGCACCTGCGCCCGGGCGATACGCTTGTTAAACAGTGTGGTGGCCTACATAAATTTATGACTTGGGACAAGCCTATTCTGACAGATTCCGGCGGATTTCAGGTTTTTTCACTGGCATCTCTACGGAAAATTAAAGAAGAGGGCGTGACCTTTGCTTCTCATATTGACGGACGCAAAATCTTTATGGGTCCAGAGGAGAGCATGCAAATACAGTCCAATTTAGGCTCGGATATCTGTATGGCGTTTGATGAGTGTGTTGAAAATCCGGCACCAAGAAAATATGTGCTTGAAAGCGTTGATCGCACATACCGCTGGCTCAAACGCTGCAAAGCGGAAAACGCCAGACTCAATGCATTGCCTGATACGGTAAATCCGAACCAAATGCTTTGGGGCATCAATCAAGGAGGTACCTACGCGGATATTCGTCAGGATCATATGAAGCGCATTGCAGAGTTGGATTTGCCGGGTTATGCCATCGGTGGTCTTGCGGTTGGCGAAACAGCTGAAGAGATGTATGATATTATTGAGGCGGTTGAACCGTTTATGCCTGCTGAAAAAACCCGATACCTTATGGGTGTCGGTACACCGACCAATATTATTGAGGGTGTTGCCCGGGGTGTCGATTTCTTTGATTGCGTTATGCCTGCCCGAAATGCCCGCCACGCAAGACTCTTCACCTGGGAGGGTGCAATTAATCTAAAGAATGCAAAGTATCAGGATGATTTAAAACCCATTGATCCGCAATGCGATTGCCCTGTGTGTCGCCGTTATTCCCGTGCATATATCAGGCACTTGTTTGTGGCAGAGGAAATGCTCGCTATGCGCCTTTCTGTTATGCATAATCTGTATTTCTACAATAAGCTTATGGAGAAAATACGCTCTGCATTGGATAACGGAACGTTCGCGGCATTCAGAAATGAATATTCTGAAAAGTTAAGCCGCAGAATATAAAATACCCTTGCAATTTATGTAATCAATGGTATAATATTCAAGAAATTATAAACAAAGGAGCTATATACATGTTGTATTTTCTAACCGAGACAGCTGATACTGCAAACAGCGGACAGCTTTTCTCCACAATTCTTATGCTTGTTGCCATGGTCGCTGTGTTCTATTTTATGCTGATCCGTCCGGAGAACAAACGGAAGAAGGAAGCAGAGCAGCTTCGTTCCAACATGAAGGTTGGTGATGTGGTTACAACTATCGGCGGCATCGTTGGTACAGTTGTGAACATTAAGGACGATAAGTTCGTTATGGAAACCGGCGCAGACCAGGTTCGCATCGAGTTCCAGAAGTGGGCGCTTTCTACTAATGAGACAGCAACCGCCAAAGCAAAAGAAGAAGCAGCTAAGGCCGCTGAAGCAAAGGCGAAGGCAAGAGCAACTCAAAAAGCAAAGAAGAATATTGACCTTTAAAAAGGCTCCCTAATGGGAGCCTTTTTTTAAAGATTTTGTTTTTAAGATTTGACGTACACTAATAAGTCTAAATACTGTGGAAATTAAAATAATGCCAACGGCCATTATACCTGCAATTGAAAGTGTAAGCATACCTTGGTTTGCAAAACCGGTCATATTTCCTTTAACAGCATAGCTTGTGGCGTAATATACGCCTGCGCCCGGAATTAACGGGAATAACGAGATCACCAAATAGGAAATAGCCGGACATTTCCGAACGCGTGCCATAATCTCAGAGTATAGCGCTGCAACGCAGGTTGCTAGGAAATAGGCGGCAATATCGCCTGTATTCAGAGTGATTAGTAGATAATATGTCAGCCAAGTAATAACGCCGCCAATGGCGCACAGAACGCTCCCTTTTCCGTGAATATTAAATGAAATAGCAAAGCCCAGGGATCCCAAAAAACAAGCTATGCATTCAACAACTAAGCCGTGCTTAAGAACCTCGGCATTGGTTGTGATGCTCCAAAGCGAACCGGAAAGCGTATAGGCGGCACCGGTACCCAATGCAAGTGCTGCCGCAGTCAGGAACACTTGGACGATCCGATTAACACCGGAATTTGTATCACCGTATATAATGTCACGCATTGCATTGGTAAATAATAGACCCGGAACAAGCAGCATTAATGCTCCGATTATTATGGTGTCCGAGTTTCCGGATATATTTATATATCTGGAGAAATACACAAGCAGCGCCATTACAAAGGAAGCTGAAATGGTTTTAAAGAAAGGGTTTGTGTGCCATCTGTCCATAAGCTTGGAGATAAGACCTACCACTATACCACAAACACCCGCCCATATACTGTCGGCATAACTGCTTCCAAAAATCAACGAGAATCCGGATGCAACAAAGAAATTTCCAAGCAGATACAGCATAAGAGGATACCGTTTCTGGTTTTGAACGGTTTGCTGTAAAAGTGTGATGACGATTTCCGGATCAGGTGTTTCGGCGCAAATTTTGCGGCTTAAATTACTCAGCTGTTCCACAGCATCTAAATCATTTCCGTGGTGACCAATTCTTCGCATACGAGTAATTGGGGATCCGTCCGGTGGCACGATTGTAACAATTAGGCAGTTTGGAATGGCAAAGACCTCAGCAGCGATTTTGTAGCTTGCCATTATTCTATTTATACTCTCTTCAACGCGGTATGTTTCCGCGCCGTTAATAGCCAGATGATAGCCTAACTCAATGGTTGCATCCAATATGGCGTTATAATTCATATATGACCTCGTATTATCCTGCATTGAGGGGTGTGTTGCTCAGAAACACTGCCAAAGTCAAAGCTTTGGCAGGTCATATTTTACTTTCTAACAAACAAAACGCCCAATGTGCCGGGTCCACAGTGACAAGATACGGTGCAACCGGCCTCTGTCCAATATATGCAATTAAAATCAGCATACATATCCACTGCTTCCTTAACCGCATCTAGGCACTCGTCGCTTACAGGCGTTCGAGTGACAAACAGTATACCGCGATCCAAATCATTCCGATTACTTAAACGGTCTTTTACATAATTTGCAAGACTTTTAGCGTAATTGCCGCGGTATTTTTTAACTACAGACATTTTGCCGTCCCGGACCTCAATACAGGGCTTTAAATTAAGCAGATTTGCGCCCAATGCAGCCACAGAAGAACAGCGGCCGCCCTTTACCATATAGCCCAATTGGTCCAGCAGGAAGCTTGCCTCAACCTTCGAGGTGAATTCCTGTACTTTTTCCTGAAGCTCATCCAGACTTTGACATTGAGTTGCAAGCTCGCATGCCTTAAGGACAACAAGACCCTGACCGGTTGACAGATTCTTGGAATCAACAACACGGACATTCTCAAAATCCTCAGCAGCAAGGCATGCGTTTTGGTAACAGGAGGAAAAATTAGAACCGATATTTATATGAAGAATTCCGTCATATTCCTGTGTATATCTGGAAAAATAGTCACAATATTCGCCCACATTCAGAGCGGTGGTAGAGCAAAGGCTGCCGCCAGCCGCTACATGGGCAAAAATCACATCAGGTGTGATTGAGATGCCGTCGGAATATGCCTTGCCGTCCTTTATAACAGTAAGGGGGACCAAGGTAATATTGTGTTTGGCAAGAAGCTCTTCAGATAGGTCACAGGTACTGTCGGATAAAATTTTAATATTCATATTTCTGCTCCCGTTGTTTAAGAATAAACATTAGTATTTACTTGAACTTTTTTGTCAAGAGTGCTAAAATTATAGCATAATTTATATTTTATGTCAATTCACAGGTTTTGGAGAGATGGTATGAAGCTTCAGTTTAACATTACCGGAATGACATGCGCGGCATGCTCTGCACGAGTGGAAAAGGTTTCCGCGCAGGTCTTAGGCGTTCAAAAGGCAGAGGTTAATCTCTTGGCCGGCACTATGACGATAGAAGCTGAGAATAGAGAAATAGTACCTATGGTTATTTCAGCGGTACAAAATGCAGGCTATGGGTCGTCTCTTGTTGGTGAGAAACCGGTGAAGATTAAACAAAGTTCTCCGGACTTGCGGGAAATGAAGCGCAGAATCGTTGCCTCATTTGCATTTTTAATCGTTCTTATGTATTTTACAATGGGCCATATGGTTGGACTTCCTGTACCGAATTGGTATCATGGTGCTGAAAATGCCGGGGTTGCTGCTTTACTACAGTTTTTCTTGACAATTCCCATTGTACTGATAAATCATTCATACTACATTAGAGGGCTAAAATCCCTTTGGCATAAAGCACCCAATATGGATACACTAATTGCTGTAGGCTCCGGCGCTGCACTGATTTACGGGGTTGTTGCTCTGTTTTATATAGCTTATGCATCCGGCCACGGCGATATGGATACAGTTGTGCAGTACAGCAGGAATCTGTATTTTGAATCTGCTGCAATGATCCTAACGTTGATTACATTAGGTAAATTTCTTGAAAACAGGGCAAAGGGAAAAACGGGCGATGCGATACGAAAGTTGATGGATTTAAGTCCCAAAACAGCTGTTATCTTTGTGGATGAAACAGAAAAAGAAGTACCTATAGAGGATATTCGCGTGGGCGATATCGTTCATGTGCGTTCCGGTGGCAGTATTCCGGCGGATGGAACGATAATTTCCGGTCGGGCCTCAATCGACCAAAGTGCATTAACAGGAGAAAGTGTGCCTGTTGAGAAGGCTCAAGGGGATTTAGTTTCGGCAGGAACAATAAACACGGAGGGCTTCTTGGAAATTCGCATCGACAAAATCGGTCAGGATACTACGCTGTCTCAGGTTATCCGATTGGTTGAAGAGGCAGGCGGCTCCAAGGCTCCTATCGCCCGATTGGCAGACAAGGTTGCAGGTGTATTTGTTCCCGTTGTTATGGGGATATCCGGTGCTGTTTTTGTTATATGGATGTTGGCTGGTCAGACATTATCGTTTGCCTTAAACTGTGCCATTTCAGTTTTAGTGATATCCTGCCCCTGCGCTTTGGGCCTGGCTACACCGGTTGCCATTATGGTAGGAACCGGCAGGGGCGCAGAGCTTGGTATTTTATTTAAAAATGCGGAGGCCTTGGAGAATCTGCACCACGTAAATACGGTTGTCTTGGATAAAACCGGAACCATTACGTTAGGAAAACCGGTTGTAACGGATGTACTGCCGGCTGATGCGGATGAAGAAAAGCTGCTTTTGATTGCCGCTTCCTTGGAGGCCAAATCGGAGCATCCTTTTGCCAAAGCAATCCTTACAAAAGCAGAGAATATTGCTTTGTTAGACGTTACGGAATTTGAAACGTTACCTGGAAAAGGAGTTTCCGGAATCATTTCAGGTGTAAAGTATTTTGGCGGAAACAAAAAGCTTATGGAGCTGCATTGTATCTCTGTGCCGTCTTTTGAGACGCTTGCACAGCAGGGGAAAACGATGTTGTATTTTGCATCGGAGAATAAGGACTATCTTGGTGCGATTGCGGCTGCCGACGTATGCAGGGAGGATTCTGCTGATGCTGTAGCGGCTATGAAAATGCTCGGTCTTGAGGTTATTATGGTTACCGGTGATAACAATACAACTGCGGGAGCAATTGCAGATAAGGTTGGAATTAACCGGTGTGTTTCAGATGTGCTGCCGGGTAATAAGGCAGAAATTATTGAAGATTTGCGTAGCAAGGGAAAGAAAGTACTGATGGTTGGGGACGGAATAAACGATGCGCCGGCCTTGGCAACAGCAGACATCGGTATAGCCATCGGATCTGGTACGGATATTGCCATAGAGTCTGCAGGCGTTGTTCTTATGGACAGTTCATTAAGTGCAGTTGCAAGGGCTATACAGTTGAGCCGCGCAACGATAAAGAATATTCGTCAGAATTTGTTCTGGGCATTCTTTTACAACTGTCTCGGAATCCCTGTTGCAGCCGGTGCTTTGTATCCTGCCTTTGGCATCCTGCTTAGTCCTATGATCGGTGCGGCGGCTATGAGCGCAAGCTCAGTTTTTGTCGTTTCCAATGCGCTTCGGCTGCGATTTTTTAAGCCAGATAATTTAGGTTACAAGCATATTGTTGTTAAGGAGAAAAGTAAAATGGAAAAAATAATTCACGTTGAAGGTATGATGTGCAGTCACTGCAAGGCCCGTGTTGAGGCAGTATGCAAGGCTGTTCCCGGCGTTAATGACGCAGTAGTTGATCTACAGAAAAAGCAGGTAACCGTAACCGGTGATGCACCCTTGGATATGATTAAAAAGACGATTACAGATGCTGGTTATGAAGTGAAAGAATAAGTCCGTGTTATTGTACTGATTTATAAATATAATGTTGCCATAACAACAAATAAGGGTGATGGCAATGTTTACAATGAAAAATGTACGGGGACACATTCAGGTTTATGATTACAATGGTAACTTCCTGTTTTCTGCCGACAGTGAACGGGAGGTCAGAGAGGAACTGAAGACTTATGAGGAATCTGCGGCTTGAGATTTGTTATGATGGCACAAGATATAAGGGTTGGCAGAGGCAATCCGGTACTGATAATACAATTCAGGGAAAGCTGGAACATACTCTTTCCAGACTGCTAAATGAGCCCATTGAATTAACCGGAAGTGGGCGTACTGATGCCGGCACTCACGCAGTTAAGCAGATTGCAAATTTTCATTGTCAAAGCACAATGTCCTGTGAAGATATTTTATCGGGCCTTAGGATGTATTTACCGGAGGATATCGGCGTATACTCTTGCAGAGACACTTCTGTACGGTTTCATGCTCGATTAAATGCAAGAAGAAAAACATACCGCTATCGGTTGTGGAACAGTGAAATGCCTTGTGTATTTGACAGGAAGTATGTATATATTGACGTTTCTGAGCTGAATTTAGAGCTAATGCAGCAGGCAGCACAGGATTTTGTCGGAACACATGATTTCTCAGCTTTTTGCGGAAATAGGAATATGAAGAAATCCACTGTTCGCACAATATATGATTTTTCAATTGCCCAATGTGGTTATGAAATTCAGTTTACTGTGACAGGCGACGGTTTTTTACAGCATATGGTACGCATTATGGTTGGAACGCTTTTGGAGATCGGAAGGGGAGAGCGTCCTGCTGATGGTATACCGGGTTTATTTGGCGGTATGCGTGCTGATGCGGGCTTTGCCGTACCGGCGTGTGGTCTGTGCTTAATGGAGGTATCCTATTGAATATTCAGATTTTTGGTACCGGTAAGTGCTTTGATACCAAGAAAGCGGAGCGATATTTTAAAGAACGACGCATAAAGTATCAGTATGTTGATCTTTCTCGCTTTGGTTTGTCCGGAAAAGAGTTTGATTCGGTACTCAAAGGTGTTGGTGGCATCGATAAACTGATTAATTGGAACGCAAGGTCAGAGGATATTACCATTATGAAGTATATGGAAGACACGCGTACTAAGGAGGATAAGGTATTTGACAATCCGGCACTTATGAAAACACCGATTGTTAGAAACGGAAGACAAGCCACTGTTGGTTATTGCCCTGAAATTTGGGCTAATTGGGAATAATTACGAAAGCAGTTCCACTTATTGTGGGGCTGCTTTTTGTTTCGGAGGGTATATGGTTAATTTGTTGGAAAAGCTAAATCAATTTATCTGGGGTGTTCCTGCGCTGATTTTGATTTTAGGTGTGGGGATATATTTGACCATTTCAACCAGATTTGCACAGTTTACGATGCTACCGAGAGCTGTTTCTAATTTTATAAAGCAATTTCGTAAAAAGGACAACAATACGGATACAGATTCTCCGTACCGTGCATTATGTACTGCATTGGCTGCTACAGTAGGTACGGGCAATTTAGCAGGCGTTGCCGGGGCAATTGCAATTGGGGGACCGGGCGCTATTTTCTGGATGTGGGTTTGTGGTTTTCTTGGAATGGCTACAAAGTTTGCAGAGGCGACTCTGGCTGTCCGTTACCGAACAACGAATGCGAACGGGGAATATGTGGGCGGACCAATGTATATGATACGAAGCGGTATGGGTGCAAGGTGGGAATGGTTGGCTACAATATATTGTTTTTTTGCAGTGGTCGCCTCCTTTGGTGTTGGAAATGCCACCCAGATTAATGCCGTAATCGGAGGAATTAACAGTGTAGTTTCTGCTTTTGGCGGACAGGAAACTGTTCAAATGAATTTTCTTTTTGGTGTTGGACTTGCAGTACTCATTACAGTTTTGCTTTTGGGAGGGGCAAGGCGCATAGGAGATATTGCACAGAAATTGGTCCCTTTGGCGTCTTTAGCTTATCTTTTGCTTGGTACAGTAGTTTTGATTGGTCGCATTCAGGCTATTCCCAATGCATTTGCCTCTATTATTCATGGTGCATTTTCCCCCAAGGCAGCTACTGGCGGTGCGATAGGGTCTGCATTTGTGGCGTTGCGCGTCGGTGCATCCCGCGGTGTATTTACCAACGAGGCCGGAATGGGTACTGCCTCCATCGCTCATGCATCCGCAATGGTAAGTCATCCGGTAGAGCAAGGCCTTATGGGTATTATGGAAGTTTTTTTGGACACAATTGTTATATGTACTATGACCGCTTTAGTAATCTTGTGCAGCGGTATACCCATTTTCTACGGTACCGATACAGGTATATTATTAACAACACAGGCATTTAGCAACGTTCTGGGCGATTGGGTGCGTGTCGTAATTGCTTTTGCGCTTTGCTGTTTTGCACTGGCAACGATTTTAGGATGGGGATTATACGGTGCAAGGAGCGCACAATATCTGTTTGGTGATAAAGCGTGGAAGCCCTTTGTATATATACAGTCTGCCACTGTTATTCTGGGGTCGGTTCTTGGAACGGGAACGGTTTGGATGCTTTCTGAGATTGTTAACGGTATGATGGCAATACCGAATTTAATTGCTCTGGCTGTATTGAGTCCTCAGTTGCGTCACTTAGTCACACAATACCATAGTATTATCAGCTAGAAGGGTGTAAATTTGAGATTTTCAAGTTGACAAACCTTGACAAAGCTAAGATAAAAATGGTAAAATAATAAAAAATTTGCTATGATCGAAAAGAGTATCATTCTTTATCCTTTAGAGAGTCGGTGCCATTGGCTGAAAGCACGGGCGGTGTCGGAATGTGAACGTGCATTCGGGAGCGAATCATAAATTAAGTGAAAAATAAGAGTGGAACCGCGAGTTAACTAACCCGCCTCTTGTGCTGATTGCGCAAGAGGTGTTTTTATTTTAAAGAATGTATTGGAGGAAACAATATGTATTTATATAATTCTTTATCCCACAAGAAAGAACTATTTCAGCCCAATTCTCCGGATGTGGTAAAAATGTACACCTGTGGACCCACAGTGTATCACTATGCCCATATTGGCAATTTGCGCACCTATATTATGGAAGATGTTCTGGAAAAATCGCTGCGGTATTTAGGCTATAATGTTATGCGTGTTATGAACATTACCGATGTTGGTCATCTTGCATCCGATGCAGATACCGGTGAAGATAAAATGCTTAAGGGCGCAAAGCGGGAAAATAAGTCCGTTATGGAAATTGCGCAGTACTATACCGATGCATTTTTTGCCGATTGTGAGAAGCTGAATATTAAAAAACCCGATATCATACAGCCGGCTACAGGCTGCATTCCGGAATTTATTCGAATTGTTGAAGGGTTGCTGGAAAAAGGCTATGCTTATTTTGCAGGCGGAAATGTGTACTTTGATACATCCAAGCTGGATAAATACTATGTTTTTAACGACCACGATGAAGAAAATCTGGCAATTGGTGTTCGAGAGGGTGTTGAAGAAGACACAAATAAGCGCAATAAGAACGACTTTGTTCTGTGGTTTACCAAATCAAAATTTGAGGATCAGGCGCTTAAATGGGATTCCCCCTGGGGTGTCGGCTATCCCGGCTGGCATATTGAGTGCTCCGGTATTTCCATGAAATACCTGGGTGAGGATTTGGACATTCATTGCGGTGGTATTGACAATGCCTTCCCGCACCATACCAATGAAATTGCCCAGTCTGAAAGCTTTCTTGGTCATAAGTGGTGCAATTATTGGTTCCATGTGCATCACTTGAATACCGATGACGGAAAGATGTCTAAGTCCAAGGGTGAATTTTTGACTGTCAGTCTGCTGCAGGAAAAGGGCTATGACCCAATGGCCTATCGGTTTTTCTGTTTGCAGAGCCATTACCGCAGGAATTTGGTTTTTAGTTGGGAAAATTTGGATAATGCTGTGGTTGCTTATGAGAAGTTAATTTCCAAAATTGCCATATTAAAAGACGGTGGCAATGTGGATGCAGAGGTTTTCTCTGCACTTAGAGAGCGTTTTATAGGCGCATTAAACGGCGATTTGAATACCTCTTTAGCAATTACTGCTGTTTATGATGTTTTGAAAGCGAAGACGTCAGACGCAACAAAACTGGCAGCACTCAAGGATTTTGATACGGTATTAAGTCTTAATTTAATTCAGGCAGCTGAAGCACTGCAGATAAAGCAGGAAGAGGAATCAGCAGTATCTTCTGATCCGGAAATTGATGTTCTCGTTCAGGCTCGGTCAGATGCAAAGAAGGCAAAAAATTATGCTGAGGCTGACCGTATTCGCGATGAGCTTAAGGCAAAAGGAATTGAAATTATCGACACCCCGCAGGGTGCGAAATGGAGAAGAGTATGAAGCTATTAATTCTGGATGGTAACAGTGTTATTAATCGTGCATATTACGGCGTTAGACCCCTTACCACCCGGGATGGTTTGTATACCCATGCAATTTATGGCTTTCTCAACATTCTTGAGCGTATGGAAAAAGAGGAGAAACCGGATGCTGTATGTGTTGCATTCGATTTGCACGGTCCTACGTTCCGTCATCTGCAGTATGAGGGCTACAAAGCGACGCGTCATGCTATGCCGGAGGAGCTTGCGCAGCAAATGCCTGTAATGAAGCAGGTGCTTTCTGCTATGAATATCCCAATCTATGCATGTCAGGGTTGGGAGGCTGACGATGTAATCGGAACGGTGGGTCGGCTGTGCGGTGAGAATGGTTGGGATTGCATTATTGTTACCGGCGACCGGGATAGTTTGCAGCTGATTGATGACCATGTCAGGGTTAAGCTTGTTATTTCAAAGGCTGGTCAGACTATCACAACGCTTTTTGATGTCGCAAAATTTCAGGAAGAATACGGCTTTGCACCGAAAAGAATGGTGGATTTAAAAGCACTTATGGGCGACAGCTCAGACAACATTCCGGGCGTTGCCGGTGTGGGGCCGAAGACCGCTACTGAGCTGTTGGTTAAGTTTGGCTCATTGGATGGTGTGTATCAAAATTTGGAGGATGCCTCCATTCGGCCAAAGCTCCGGGAGAAGCTGGAGGAAGGAAGAAGCAGCGCTTATTTATCTTACGATTTGGCAACCATTCGCACAAATGCGCCCATAGATTTTATGCCCAAGGATGCTGTTGTACGTGAGCCAAACAAAGCAGAGCTTTTTCAATTATTTACGCATCTTGAGTTTGTCCGTCTGATTGACCGCTACGGATTGCGTGGAGCAGATACAGTTCTGCCCAGAAAAGAAAGAAAAACTGTCGCGTTACCACGTGCTTCTCAGTTGCCGAAAGCCTGTGATTCCTATGCGCTGTATTTTGCTCAGGATGGCTCTGTTGGTCTTGCATGGCAAAATGGCGTCTGTGTTGTTACACCTATGGAAGTGCAGTATCTGGAGGAGATTCTTTCAAGCGATGCAAAGGCGATTTGTCACGACCTAAAAGTAACTTTACACCGTCTTGATGAAATGGGGCTGCCTCACGGTAATTTTGTCTTTGACACTGCCCTTGCTGCCTATGATTTGAATCCCTCGCAATCGGATTACCCCGTATCCAAATTAGCTACCAATTTCTTGGGAACGACTGTAGACGATTCCAATGCTGAAACTGCTGCAGAGGCGCTCTGGCAGTTATATCCCGTGCTTAAGAATGAGCTTTCCGAGCGGAAACTGAACGGTCTGTATTTTGATATGGAGCTTCCCCTGTGTTCCGTATTGTACCGAATGGAGAAGGCCGGTGTTTTAATTGATCGCAAACAGCTTGAGAAGTTTGCGACTATGCTTTCACAAAGAGTTTCTGATTGTGAAGCGTTGATATTTTCCTATTCCGGGCAACCCTTTAATATCAACTCAACAAAACAATTGGGAGAGCTTTTGTTTGAACAGCTGGGTCTTCCGCCGGTGAAAAAGACAAAGACCGGATATTCAACCAATGCGGATGTTTTGGAAAAGCTTCAGAATAAGCACCCGATTATTCCGGCTATTATGGATTATCGTATGCTGACAAAGCTAAAGTCAACCTATGCAGACGGTCTGATTCGGGTTGTTAACAGTGACGGGCGTATTCGCACAACCTTCCAGAACTTGGTTACTGCCACGGGAAGGTTATCTTCTACAGAGCCAAATTTGCAAAACATACCTGTGCGGACGGATTTAGGTGCAGAAATCAGAAAAATGTTTATTGCCAAACCCGGCTTCGTTTTTATTGACGCGGACTACAGCCAGATTGAATTGCGTGTGCTTGCCCATATTGCAGATGATAAAACGATGCAAAAAGCCTTTCTAGACGGAATGGACATTCATACAGCAACTGCTGCACAGGTTTTTGGGGTTGAACCGGAGGCAGTTACAGCCTTACAGCGCAGACACGCCAAGGCGGTCAACTTTGGAATTGTGTATGGTATCTCTGAGTTTTCTCTTTCGGAGGATCTTGGGGTTAGTCGGTATGAGGCAAAGGCCTATATTGATAACTACCTATCCAATTACCACGGCGTGCGGGACTATATGAAGCGCGTGGTATCTGATGCCAGAGACAAAGGCTTTACCCAAACTATGTACGGGCGCCGCCGGTATATTCCGGAGCTGAAAAGCACCAATTTTAATATCCGACAGGGCGCAGAGCGAATGGCGCTGAATACCCCTATTCAAGGTACGGCTGCCGACCTTATAAAGATGGCTATGATATCGGTAGATAATGTTTTAGCTGAGAAATATCCTGAGGCCAAGCTGATACTGCAGGTACACGATGAGCTGATTGTTGAATGTCCCCAAGCCCTTGCTGACGAGGTCGCAGATGTTGTCAGCGGACAGATGCAGCAGGTTGCAAAATTGACGGTGCCACTTCTTGCAGAGGCAAAGATAGGAAAGAGTTGGTTTGAGGCGAAATGATTGAACTTGTCCAAATGTCCGATGATCATATTTTGCAGGTTGCCGCCTTGGAAGCGCAATGCTTTAGCGCGCCCTGGAGTGAAAAAGCTATTTTAGGAGAGCTCACCAATCCGTTATCCTACTGGCTGGTTGCTCTGGAGGAAGATAAAGTGGTAGGCTATGTCGGCTCTCAAACTGTAATGGGTGAGGCGGATATGATGAACCTTGCGGTGCTGCCGGAGTATAGAAGACAGGGTGTAGCCCGTTGTCTGGTGAAAACGCTTATTGAAAAATTGGCGTTGCAGGGTGTGTGTTCCTTGACATTGGAGGTACGCGCATCCAATGCAGCTGCATTATCACTCTATGAAAATCTTGGATTTACAAAAGTTGGCTGCAGACCCCGGTACTATACAAAACCCATTGAAGATGCGTGGATACTCAGAAAGGAGTGGAAGCTTTGAATATTCTTGCTGTAGAATCCTCTTGCGATGAAACTGCAGTTGCCATAGTTGCCGATGGTAGAAAAGTTCTAACTGACTGCATTGCTTCCCAAGTTGATTTGCATCGAATTTATGGGGGAGTTGTTCCGGAAATTGCCTCCAGAAAGCATATTGAGGCAATTTACGCTCTGGCAGATAAGGCTCTGTCTCAGGCTAATATAACGCGGAAGGATATTGACGCAGTTGCTGTAACCTATGCACCGGGTTTGATTGGTGCGGTACTTGTTGGTGTAAATTTTTCCAAGGCTGCGGCCCTTGCTATGGGAAAGCCATTGATACCTGTACACCATATCCGCGGGCATATCGCTGCAAATTATCTTGCATTTCCTGAGCTTAAGCCACCGTTTTTGTGTCTGGTTGTTTCCGGCGGTCATACACTCATTGTAGATGTTCAGGAATATACAAAAATGCAAATATTAGGAAGCACTCTGGATGATGCTGCCGGTGAAAGTTTTGATAAGGTTGCACGGGTGCTGGATATGCCGTATCCCGGTGGTGCAGCGTTGGATAAGGCGGCTCAACTTGGTGACGAAACCAAGTATCCGTTACCCAGAGCAAAGGCCGGTGATAATCCGTATGATATGAGCTTTTCAGGTCTAAAAACCGCTGCATTAAATCTCATTCACCATGCCCAGCAGGTCAATGAGGAGCTGGATGTGAACAGTCTGTGTGCTTCCTTCTCGGCGGCTGTTTCTGAAAGTCTGATTCCTAAGACAATTGCTGCATTAAAGCAAACCGGATACCATAAGCTTGCTGTTGCGGGCGGAGTTGCGGCAAACTCTAAAATCCGAAAAGAGCTTATGGATGCGGCGAGCGCCTTAGGCATACAGGTTTATTTACCTCCGTTATCACTTTGTGGCGATAATGCTGCGATGATCGGTGCACAGGCCTACTACGAATACTTGTCCGGAAATCTTGCCGATATGTCACTCAATGCTTATGCTACAAAATCTATTTTAGGAGAAATTATTTAAAAAATGTGCAGGAGATTTGCACTGTCTCCTGCACCATTTTTTCGGCAGTTATTATATACATTTAGTCTTTCATAGATATTGTTTATGTTAACCGCACTACATATTTGAATTACTATAAAATTGTTCAGAAATTTCATATTTTTGTTGTAACATACAAACAATTACGGGAAAAATAGAATGTTGAACCTGTTGAAAACCCTGTGGATTGTGTGTATAAGTTATTGCATACAGTGATTAATTTCAGTTATTTGCAACTATATTTATGCTCCGGAGGTGTTAGATTTGCTAAAAATATTCCATTCTTTTCAGGATGCTGATATTGGAAAGCTGGTAGCAGTTTATGAGCAAAGTAATATTGAAAGCGGAGCATTAAATTATCCAAATTTTTCGAGCAATCTGCAAATTCTGTATGCTGAACAGGATATGTATGCATATTTGAAGTTGTTCTTCAAGCAGCCACAATCATTTTATGCGATATGGGACGTAGAGGGGGAGTATATGGCTGCATTACGCGTAGAACCGTATGACGATGGCGTTATATTTGCGGGCCTGGAAACCAAGCCTGCGGCGCGAGGCAACGGATATGCTACCAACCTTGTTCGCACAACTGTACAACACTGCGGTAACATCGGCATCCATAAAATTTATTCACACGTAGATAAGAAGAACACAATATCCTTGGCAGTCCATAGAGCTTGCGGTTTTGAACGAATAGGGGAGACGGCGGCATATGTAGATAAATCTATTGTGCCAAGCTCCTGCACACTGTACATTAAGCTATAAAAAGACCTGCTGCAATCTGAACAGAACCAGTAAAAACGGACAATAGACAAAATACCCCCTTATGTAGGATAATAACTACACGAGGGGGTATTGCTATGTCCAAAAGAACATACACACAAGTACAGGTGTTACTGCCTGAGATCCGTGAAATGATTGCG
>JAFVZT010000023.1 GCA_017508045.1 Oscillospiraceae bacterium
ACAGGATCCTTCTCATCAACGAAGGAGAAGTTGTTTGTGACGGCCTTCCGGAAAAGGTCTGTGAGGAAAATGCGGTAAAACAGATTTTTGGCATAGCCCTTAACCGTTCGGAGGACGGACGATCCTACCGCTATCAATATTAAAAAAAATGCCAATGTAATCCTGTTCTCTGAATGGTCCCTATGTTCAGAAAGCGTTACTGGCATTGTCATTCTTTCTCCTATTTCGGGTGTAAAAAAGCAGGAAACCTTTTTGGGGTTTCCTGCTTTGTTGTACCGTATAAAAGCGGTGGTAATGAAATTGTAATGCGGTCGATCAGCCAGGCAAACTGAAAGTACAACTTCTTAGTTTAATTTCAAATGCAGGATCATCACCTGTTTTTTCTTCTCTGCGATTTTCATAGATACCTTCGTTACAAAGCCGAGCTTCTTTCCCAACATTTGCAATGCGTCCGGGAAGAAAGTCTTTTCTTCTAAAAGAAGCATACCGCATTTCTCTGCAAAAACCTTGCTGTCATTGATGCCAAAATACATTGTCGCGGCTGCATTTCCTGTGCGCTTGATAAACCAGTTGGTAAATTTCAAGCCGCTTTCGCTTGTTGCGTCAAACAGCAATTCACCTTGCGGGAATGCTTTTCCGCAAGCCTTGATAAATGTGATGATTTCTTCTTCGTGAAAATACTGAAATACGCCTGATACGATCAGCAGGGTGGGAAGTGCTGTGTCTACCTTATTGACCCATTCCATCTGAAACATATCTCCGGCGATAAGGGTTTCGTTTTCACGCTGGCCGAATACCTGCTCTCTGGTTTCAATTACCTCGGGCAAATCTGCTGCATACCAATGTACAGTGCTGCTCCCCAGTTTCTTATTCAGCCGGTCATAAGCGGTTTCCAATCCGGCCCCAAGATATACGACATTGCTTTCCGTATGTTTCTTTGCGAATTCCACAACAGTTTTGTCCATGTTGTAATAACGCGCAACCGAAGCCATATTGCTGTACTCAGAAGCACCTTTGCTGGCATCCGCCGGTAAATACTGCTCCAATTCCAATGCTTTTTCATCATAAAAATACTCTGGAAATCTCTTTGAAATATTGATTCTTGCCACCAAAGGCACAAATAATGTATTGGCCACGCCTTCAAATTGATTCATAAAATACCTCTTTTGTAGTTAGTTATCACTAACTATTCTAGCATATAATTTGCATTGTGTAAAGTATGCCTTTGTTATTCTAGAGAAGATAAAACACCAGCCGGGACAGGATGTTCTTTGCGTGGTCTGCAATATCTTCAAATCCGGTCATGTACCAGTCTGCCATGCAGCCTTTGGATATGGTGCTGATGTCATAGTAGATATTGTCCGGGTCTCGTCCGGGGCTGAGTGTAAAGCCTGCTGCCACCGCCTTTTCGATCAACTCGGTATTTTTTGCTTTCAGCATATCCCGCATCTGCCAGCTGCCGGAGGTGGATTCTGTTTTCCGGTTGAGAAACATATATACGCTGGCAGGGCCGAATCGACTGTTGATCTTCAACACCTCGGTGTGCAGCGTCACAAGCTGCTCCGGCAGCGGCAGACCCTCCAGCTTTTTGTCAATGTTAGACAGCAGAACCTCCAGCTCCTGCATATAACAGAAACTGAGCACATCATCCTTGGAAAC
>JAFVZT010000024.1 GCA_017508045.1 Oscillospiraceae bacterium
AAACAATGCCGTTATCAGTTTCAATGACGACGAGGAGGATGAACCTCCTCTACATATCGGGGATGTAATCGGTTTGACTGAATTACAACAATATTTACCGAACCTATTGAAAAACGAAAATCAGAATGGTATAATCACAACCGTTGGTAAGTGTGGTAAAAAGTCATCCCTTGATGCTATACTGCACAGGCAGCCATCAAGGGCTAATTAACCGAACAAAATCCTCCCGATTCGTCGGGAGGATTTTCTTGACAAATTGTTTCCTTTATGGTAAAAAGATAAAGCAAACTTGGTTTTTGCAGCAAGGCCACGAAGGTTATTCGTTGCACCTACTGGACCAAGTTTGTTTTTCTTTTCCCTCTTTTGCAGATAGCATTACAGGCTGCTATCAAAGAATCTAAGTAATTAGGTTTATAAAGCAAAACTATCCCCTCGGAGCAATCCGTGGGGATTTTTCTTGCAGTTTCGCAACGATAGTGGTATAATTTCACTGTAATTCAATATCGTGTGGTGATTTTATGAATAAGATATTTGAAAAGCACGAAACCTTATTCTGCATTTTGCTGATAGTCTTGTATGTTGTATTGAATTCTTTTTGTGTTCAGAATTTTGGATATACAAGCTGCGTAGGGTTTGTTGTCAATACAATATTTTCTTTATTTTTAATCGCAATCGTATTGGCGCTAAAGGGTACAGCCTATTATGGGCTGACAAGGGTTAAAGACGCTAAAAAGTATTTCTATTTTGTCCCGCTTATTATGATTGCAACAGTTAATTTGTGGAACGGCATTAACATTAAAAACACAAAGACGGAAATAATCTTCCATATTTTGACTATGATAAATATCGGATTTATCGAGGAAATCATTTTTAGAGGCTTTCTGTTTAAAATGATGGAAAAGCAGAATGTCAAAAGCGCCATTCACGTATCTGCAATCACCTTTGGCATAGGGCATATTGTTAATTTGCTGAACGGAGCTGATTTGCTTCCGACCTTAATGCAGATTTGTTACGCCATAGCAATCGGGTATTTGTTTGTCATTGTGTTTTATAAAAGCAAATCGCTTATTCCCTGCATCATAACCCATTGTGTAATCAATTCTCTTTCTATATTTAATGTTAACAATGCCCTTTCGTTGTATGTTGCGCCTGTGTTTTTGACGATAGTGCCGCTTGTCTATGCAGGGTACATATACAAAAATATTAAGGAATAACAAATTCTGCAGAAGATAGCACGCCCTCTTGTGCCACGGCACAGAGGTGTAATTCCGCATAATGAAGGGGAATAAACGATGAACCAGACAATTAGGCAGCTCATGGAAAGAAAATCCGTGCGGGTTTTTACAGACAGACCTATCCAACCTGAGGAAGTGTCTGCTATTTTGGAGGCGGCGGTGAATGCTCCCACAGCAGGCAATCAGCAGCTTTACACAATTATCCATGTAACCGATCCCCAGCTGAAGGCGCAGCTGGCAGAAACCTGTGACCACCAGCCGTTTATTGCAACCGCGCCGCTGGTGATGGTATTCTGCGCCGACTGCCGCAAGTGGTATCGCGCCTTTCAGGAATACGGCTGCGACCCCAGAAAGCCGGGGGTTGGGGATTTGATGCTGGCTGTCAGCGACACCAATATCGCTGCGCAAAATGCAGTGGTGGCGGCGCAAAGTCTGGGTATCGGCTCCTGCTACATCGGCGATATTATGGAAAACGCGGAGCAGCAGCGAAAGCTTTTGTCCCTGCCGCCCTATGTATTCCCTGCGGCAATGCTTGTTTTTGGGTATCCCACCGCCCAGCAGCTGGAACGGCCCAAGCCGCCCCGTTCGCAAATGCACCATATCGTCCACGAAAACAGCTATCGGGATATGGATGCCGGGGAGCTGAAGCAGATGCTTTCCGCAAAAGCAGGCGCCCGGGATTTTGAGAATTGGATACAGGCGTTTTGCAACAGAAAATACAATTCCGATTTTTCTCAGGAGATGACCCGTTCCGTTCAGGTTTATTTAGAGGATTTTCAGGAATGATTGAAGCACGCAAAAAGGCTGTAAAGAAACCCTGATATTTATTCAGAATATGCATTGAAAAGCTTGCCTCCCTCTTTGAGAGGGCAAGATTTTGCGCATAAACTTTGAGTAAATATACGTTTCTTTACAGCCTTTTTGTGTTATTTTCTTTTCCAGGTGCTGCGGGACAGCAAAACCAGAATTGGGAAGATTTCCAGTCTGCCTGCCAGCATATCCAAGCTCAGCATAATCTTGGAAAGGCTACTGAAATGGGCGTAGTTGCACATCGGCCCTACCCCCTCCAATCCGGGGCCGATGTTGTTGAAGCAGGCCAGCACCGCAGAAAGATTGGTTCCGACGGAGTTTCCGTCCAGACTGATTACAAGATAGCTGATTACTATAATGATTATATAGGCTGCCAGATATGCATTGGTATTTGCCAGCACCGTTTCGCTGACGGCGCTACCGTTGTTGCGGACAAGCTGTACCTTCTTGGGATTCAGAACCTGCCGGATGTTTCGCCGCAGAATTTTAAATATCAGCATAAGCCGGGCCACCTTGAAGCCGCCACCGGTAGAGCCGGCGCAGGCACCGATCAGCATCAGCATCAGCAAAATTCCCTTGCTGAAGGCGGGCCACTGACCGAAATCGACAGAGGAGAAGCCGGTGGTGGTCATAATAGAGCTGACCTGAAATGCAGCGTGAGTAAGGACCTCGCCCGGGGTATCGTAAAGGGTGTTGACCTTTGAGAAGATGTTTACGGCAATTAGAAGCACACTGACGGCAGCTATGCCGATGTACAGCCGCAGCTCCTCGTCCTTCAGCACAGCCTTGAATTGCCGCAGGAGCAGCAGATAATAGCAGCTGAAATTAATACCGAACAAAAACATAAACACGGTGGTTACCCAAAGCACATAGGGACTGCAGCTGCCCATAGAATCGTTGTAAACACCGAAGCCGCCGGTGCCTGCGGTGCCGAAGGCGGTACACAACGCATCCAATACCGGCATATTGCCAAACAGCAGGAAAATGAAATTGATAATCGTCAAAACCACGTAAATGATGTACAGGATCATAGCGGTGTTCTTCATTTTCGGCACCAGCTTACCCACATCCGGGCCGGGGCTTTCCGCCCGCAGAAGATGCATAGTAAAGCCTGTATCCCGTTCGCCCCCAGGGACAATCGCCAGTAAAAATACCAGCACGCCCATACCGCCCAGCCAGTGACTAAAGCTGCGCCAATAGAGGATGCCCTTAGGCAGCGCCTCCACATTGCCCACCACCGATGCGCCGGTGGTGGTGAAGCCGGAGACAATTTCAAAAACAGCGTCAATATAGTGGGGAATCTCTCCGGAAAAAACAAAGGGCAGCGCCCCCAAAAGGCTCAGCATAATCCAGGAAAAGCCCACGCAGACAAAGCCCTCCCGGGCAGCAAACAGCCTGCCTGCTTTTCGGCAGATTAAATACATAGTCCCCGCCAACGTCCCACAAATAAGGATTGTGTAGCCAAACCCCAGTGCAGCAGTTGTCTCTCCGCTGAAGAAGCTGATGCCCAGTGCAGGGAGCATAAAAAATGCTTCTATGGCGATAATTTGTGACAAAAATCGCCCGATCATCTTAAAGTTCATAAAACGACTCCACTTTTTTGAAAAATTCAAGCAAAGATATCGTTAATCCGGTGCAGCACGCCGCCGCTGGTGACCACCACAACAGTGTCACCCTCGGTAAATACGGAGTCACCGTTGGGAATGTGGGTGGTTATACCCCGGGTTATACTGGCGATAAGTACATTTGGCTTCAGCTTAATCTGCTTCAAGGGCGTGTTGCGGAATTTTGTTGCGCTGTCCACCAGAAATTCCACCGCTTCTGCCTGCCCGTCGGCGATGGCGTGGACGGAAACCGCCGCGCCTACCTGATTTTCCATAGCCCGGACATAGCGGACAATGTTGTTGCTGCACAGCTCTCTGGGAACCACGATGGAGCCCAGAGACATCGCGTCGGCGATGCTGATATTTTCACCGCGGCTCAGCTTGGTAACAATTTGGGGAACGCTCTGGCTGCCAGCATACAGGGAAACGACCATATTCGTTTCATCGGTGCCGGTGAGGGTGATTACGGCGTCACAGCTGCCGATGCCTTGCGCCTCTAAGGTGGCGTGGCTGCTGCAATCTCCGTGTATTACAGAGGCCTGGGGCAGCTGGGCGGCAAGAGCAACACATTGGTTATAATCCTTCTCCAGAATTTGCACGGAGATTTTATCGTGCTCCAAAAGCTTTGCCAGATAATAGGATATTCTGCCTCCGCCGCAGATCAGCACATTTCGGACGCGGCGGGTGATTATGCCCAGGTTTTTCAGCAGGGTTGTCAAATCTGCCGTAGAGGCGGTAACAAAGACCCGGTCGCCCTCCTGCAGAACGAAATTGCCCCGGGGTGCAATGGCTTTTCCGGCACGCAGAACCGCGCACACCAGCACCCGGCACTTGACTACATTGCTCATTTCCATCAAAGAGACGTTACACAGCCTGCTACCTGCGTCCACACGTAGCTCGACGATTTCCGCGCGGCCCTTGGCAAAGGTGTCACGCCCCAGAAAGCCGGGGAATTTCAGCAAATGCTCAATTTCCAAAGCGGCCTGCTTTTCCGGGTTTACAGTCAGAGAAAGCGGGAAGATTTCTGGCATGGTTGCCACCTGCTCGGCATATTCCGGGTTGCGGATCCGGGCAATGGTATGCACCTTGGGGTTCATGCCGTGGGCGGTCATACAGCACAGAAGATTCAGTTCGTCCGCGCCGGTTGCAGCGATTACCAGCTCTGCCTCATCGATGCCTGCTCGCTCCAGCGTCTCCTTTGAAGCGCAGTTACCCCGAACGGCAATGGCGTCATAGCGCTCCACGGCAGTTTCCAAAACCCTGTCGTTTTGGTCGATGATTGTCAGGTTGTGTCCTTCTGCTGCCAGCTGCCGGCACAGAGTAATGCCGATCTTGCCGCCGCCTGCAATGATAATATCCATAGCGTACCTCCTGTATTGCTCAGGTTACCGGATTATTATAGCATCCTTCCTGTAATTTGGCAATAAGCACCGTAAATGCCCTTTTCCGGCAAGGTTTTCTTTGCCTATTATGGCAGCAGCATATTCTTTTTTAAAGAATAACTATGGTCATTTTTTTCTAAAAATAAAGGATAAAGTCTTTTGTTTTTTTGCCTCATATGGTAAAATAACAAAAAAAGACAGCAAGGTGGACAAAAATGAAAACCTGTGTGATATTTTGCGCCGGAGGGTTCGACGGACTTGTTCAGCCCATTCGGGAAAGCGACTATATTCTGGCGGCAGACGGTGGTCTGCGCTATGTGCAGGCGTTAGGTCTGACACCCCACGGGATTTTAGGGGATTTCGATTCTCTTGGCTATGTGCCGTCAGGGGCGGAGCGTTTTCCTAAGGAAAAGGACGATACCGATGCGATGCTGGCTGTGCGAAAGGGTCTGAAGGCCGGGTGTGACCGGTTTTTGCTTTACGGAGGCTTGGACGGTCCAAGGCTCGACCATACCCTTGCCAATTTCCAGACCCTGCAGTTTTTGGCAGACCGAAACGCCCGGGGGTATCTTGTAGGAAAAGATTATCTTGTGACGGTGGTGAAAAACGGCACACTGCGTTTCGGGACGGCGGCACAGGGCATTGTGTCGGTTTTTTGTATGGGAACGCCGGCCCGGGGAGTTACCCTGCGGGGGCTGGAATATACTATGGAAAACGGTAGTCTTTCAACCGGGTTTCCTCTTGGTGTGAGCAACGGATTTACGGGAAAGGCGGCAGAAATTTCCGTTAAAGATGGCAGCCTTTTGATTTTGTGGGACAAAGCAAACGGGCTTGGGGAGGTGCTGCGATGAACCTGACAGAGAACAAGGAAGCAACCGAAGAAATTAAAACCTGCTGTCCTGACCCGGAGCAGGGCCTGACCCATAAGCAGGCACAACAGCGCCTTGACTGCGGTCTAGGAAACCGTGTTTCCAATATCCAAAACCGCACCGAAGGACAAATCATTCTGCACAACTGCCTGACCTTTTTCAACCTTGTGTTTCTGGTGCTGGCGTTTTTGCTGATTTTAGTCGGCTCGTCGGCAATTAAGCTTACCTTTTTGGTAGTGGTGTTTATCAACGCCATCATTGGCTGTATTCAGGAGATTCGGGCAAAGCGTGCAGTGGATAAGCTGACGCTGGTGGCGGCGCAAACCGTAAAAACCCTCCGGAACGGAAGCTTTTTGCCGCTGCCCTCCCAGGAGGTGGTGCGGGATGACATCGTGGAGTTTTCCTCCGGTGACCAAATCTGCGCCGACGGTGTCCTGCGCACCGGCTATTTACAGGTTAACGAATCGCTGGTTACCGGTGAAGCGGATGCAGTTTCCAAAAAACCGGGAGATGCGTTAAAGTCCGGAAGCTTTGTGGTTGCCGGTAGAGGTCGCGTTCAGCTTACCGATGTGGGAGATGCGGCTTTTGCTGCCCGGTTGGCGGCGGAGGCAAAGAAAAATCCCAATGTGGCAAAGTCTGAAATGATGCGTTCCCTGGACAAACTGATTAAAGTGATCGGCATCGCCCTGATTCCCATGGGACTGCTTTTATTTTTCCAGGAGCTTCTCATACTGAAATTGGGGCTGCAGACCAGCGCCGAGGCAACGGTGGCGGCGCTGGTTGGTATGATTCCCGAGGGGCTGTATCTTCTGACCAGCATCGCCTTAGCGGTCTCTGCCATTAAGCTGTCCCGGCAAAAAGTGCTTGTACAGGATATGAACTGCATCGAAACCCTCGCCCGGGTAGATGTTCTGTGCGTGGACAAAACCGGCACCATTACCGAGCCGTCTATGGAGGTGGAAAATGTTCTGCCCTTAACCAATGACCCGCCGGAGCTGCTGGAGGCGGCGATGACGGCACTGTACGGCGGCTCCGAGCCGGAAAACGACACCGGCAGGGCCCTTCGGGAGCTGTTTCACGGTAAGTCGGATTGGGTTTGCACCGATTATATTCCCTTTACCTCCCAGACAAAATGGTGCGCCGGCGTCTATGAGGGTCAGGGTGCGTTCCTGGCCGGCGCGCCGGAAATTATTATGGGAATCCGCTATGCAGAGCTGAAGCCGCAGGTGCAGCAGTGGTCTGCCTCCGGCTATCGGGTTTTGCTGGCGGCAGCTTATGACGGGATGCCTAAGGCAGGACAATTGGACAGCGACAAGGTAAGACCCCTTGCGCTGATTTTGCTGACCAATCGAATCCGAAATTCCGCAAGAGAGACCTTTACATATTTTGCCCAGCAGGGCGTAACGATTAAGGTTATTTCCGGAGACAATCCGGATACGGTTTCCGCAGTAGCTGCCCGGGCGGGTATTGCAAATGCAGATCGCTGTGTCGATGCTACGGAATTGGAAACCAAGGAAGCTTTTCTGGAGGCAGTGGAGAAATATACCGTCTTCGGCAGAGTGACGCCGGATAAAAAGCGGGAGCTGATCCGGGCGCTGAAGGAGCAACGGCACACCGTTGCCATGACCGGCGACGGCGTTAACGATGTGCTTGCCATGAAGGAGGCAGACTGCGGCATTGCTATGGCAAGCGGCGCCCAGGCAGCCTGCCAGGTGGCGCGGCTGGTGCTGCTTAACTCCGACTTTGCCGCTATGCCCGGCATTGTGGGAGAAGGCCGCCGGGTTATCAACAATATCCAAAGAGCTGCCACGCTGTTTTTGGTGAAAAATATTTTCTCTCTGGGTACAGCGCTTTTGTGTATGATTACCGGCTGGGCGTATCCCCTTGAGCCTCAGCATATGAGCATTATTTCCGGACTGACCATCGGTCTGCCGTCCTTCTTCTTGGCTATGGAGCCGAATTATGAGCGTGTCCGCGGACGTTTCTTAACAGGGGTGCTTCGCCGGGCGTTCCCCGGCGGCCTAACCAATATTCTGGTGATTTTGGCGGCACAGGCTTTTATGGCGGCGTTTTCCTTGCCCCTGGAGCAGATCAGCACCATAAGCACCGCCGTTTTGTCGGCGGTGGGAATGCTGGTGCTGGTACAGGTTTGCAAGCCCTTTGACAAGTTCCGCAAGCTGGTTGTGGCGGCGGTAGGCGTGCTGCTTTTAGGCTGCTTTATCTTCCTTGGCGACCTGTTTGAGCTGTATATCCGTACGCCGGAGGCGGTGCTGGTACTGGTGACGCTTTTGATGATGACCCCGACGGTTTTTTATATTATGCAGCGTATATTTGATTGGGGCAATCACATCTATGACAAAATAAAAGTGAAATTTGCAAAAAAGTAAAAGGCAGGTGAGAATGTGCTGACCTATGAACTGAAGAAGCAGCCGGGAATGCCCCTTTATGAAGCGCTTTACCGCTGTATCCGGGAGGACATTCTCACCGGCAAGCTGTCCTGTGGGGAAAAGCTGCCCTCCAAACGGGCCCTTGCAGCCAATCTGGAGGTAAGCAAAATCACCGTGGAAGGCGCATATAACCAGCTTTTGGAAGAGGGCTACATCTGTGCCCGGGAAAAAGTTGGCTATTTTGTGGAGCAGGTGGAGCAACGGTTTTCGCAAGCAGCTCCGGAAGCACCTCCTCAGGCAAAGGCCCTTCAGGGAATTGATCTGATTGCCAATAACCCGGCGAGCTTTCCCTTTTCTGTTTGGAGCAGGCTTCAGCGTGAGGTTATGCTGGACTTGGGGAAGCGTTTGCTACAGCCATTACCCAATCAGGGCTTGTGGGAGCTGCGGCAGGCAATTGCCGCCCACCTCGCCCAGTTTCGGGGAATGCAGGTGTCTGCTCAGCAAATTCTGGTAGGTGCGGGAACGGACTTTTTGTACAATCTTCTTATCCAGCTTTTAGGTAGGGACAAGCGCTACGCAGTAGAGGAGCCGGGTTACGATAAAATCCGGAAAATCTATGCCGCCGGCGGCGTAACGTGCATCAGCGCATCTATGGATACAGAAGGGGTGCTTCCCCAAACGCTTTGGCAGGCGCAGGTGCTGCACATCAGCCCCTCCCACCATTTTCCTACCGGTATCATTATGCCAGTTTCCCGCCGACAGGCACTTTTGGAGTGGGTTAAGGCCGGACAGGACCGGTGGATTATTGAAGATGACTACGACAGCGAGTTCCGCTTTAACGCCCGGCCTATGCCGGCACTGCAATCTATGGACAGTGCCGGACGGGTGATTTATATGAATACCTTTTCCAAAACCTTAGCGCCGTCTATCCGTATCAGCTATATGATTTTGCCGATGCCGCTTATGGAGCAGTTTCAGAAAAAGCTGGGCTTTTACAGCTGCACGGTACCCAGCTTTGAGCAGTATACTCTGGCACGGTTTTTATCCCAGGGGTATTTTGAAAAACACATTAACCGAATGCGAAAATTCTACAAAACCCGGCGCAACCGGGTGCTGGCGGCGGTACAGCAAAGCCCCTATGCCCATAAGCTTACCGTGCAGGAGGAAAATGCAGGCCTGCATTTTCTTTTACAGGTGGATACGGACTTGCCGGACGAACAGCTGGTTGCCCGATTTGCGGAAGCCGGTATTCATATCCGCAGCCTGAGCAGCTATTATCACAGACCGGCACCGCCGGAAAAGGCCCACTGCCTTGTTGTGAATTACTCCGGCTTGTCCGAAGAAGGCTTACATACCCTGGAAAATATACTAAAAAGTGGGTAATTTTTACAAAAAAGATTGCTATCTGCGAATTTTCCTTTTATAATGATAAAAAATAGGAGGTGTTTATATGGACGCAACGGCAGCATCCTATCGGGGGTGTCTTTTGGGTCTGGCTGTGGGGGATGCCTTGGGCTATCCCATTGACAAAAAGAGCTGGAACGAAATTTGCGAGGATTACGGTCCCAACGGTCTTTTGGGCTACGATTTGGTAAACGGCTGTGCAGACATCACCTCTTACACTCAGCTGGCGGCTTTTGTTACCAACGGGCTTTTGCTGGGCGCTATGCGGGGAAACCCGGATAAATATGATAAATATATGGCGCTGGGTCTGCGGGAGTGGCAGAAAAGCCAGCAGTTTCGGGGTGCCAACACAGAAAAAACCTTCTGCTGGCTGGCACAGGTGCCTGAAATGCGCAGGCGGCACTGTATGGATACCAGAATGCTGGATGCAATCAGTCGTGAGGTGCTGGGAACACCGGAAAAGCCTGTATTTACTTCTACCTCTGCAGGCGCACTTACCACGGCGGTGGCTGTGGGTCTGGCAGGGGGACAGGGTAATCTGAAAATGGACCGGGTAATGGAGCTTGGAGCAGAGGCGGTTGCTTTTACCCACGGAGAGCCGGAGGCTTTTTTGTCCGGCGCGTTTGTTGCCTACAGCACAGCCGCAATTCTACAGGACGGGAAAAGACCTCTGCCGGAGTTGTTTACCCAGGGAGCGCAGATGCTTGAGGAGCAGTTTGGGCAGCGCTACCCTCAGGTTACCGATGTGACAGCCGGAATACATAAGGCTATCGCTCTGACAAAGGATGCGGAGCTGACCTCCTTGGCGGCTATGTCCTTATTGCGCTGTTCCACCGCCGCAGAATGTGTTGCCGGCGCGGTATATGCCTGCTTAATTCACCCTGCCAATTTTGACGAGGCGATGATTGTGTCCGTAAACCATTCCGGACGCAGCGCCGCGGTAGGCGCCCTTACCGGCGCATTGCTGGGAGCGCGTTTGGGAGTGGAGGCCTTGCCGGAATTTTATTTGGAATCTCTGGAAACGGCGGCAGTTTTGGGCGAGCTTGCGGAGGACTTTACACAGGTGCGGCAGGTTCAGCGCGTGTTTGACGACAGCTGGGACCAGAAATATGTGCAGGGAAAACCCGCCCATTGACAAATAGTTTGAAAAAAGAATCTGCTTTCTTTCAAAAAGCTCTTGCAAAACCGGAATAAAGGTGCTATAATACACACATTCTAGCATATATCTTATGAAAGAGAGGGGTTCAGCCCCTCTCCTTTTTTTGAAGAAAGAGGCGAAATACTTGAAAATTACAGAGCAGGTTGCCCAGTTTGCACAACCCATTGTGGAGGATAACGGCTGTAAGCTTTGGGATGTGGAGTACGTCCGGGAAGGCTCAGAGCGCTTTTTGCGTCTTTATATTGATAAGGACGGCGGCGTGGATATTGAGGACTGCGAAAAAATCCATCGGGCTGTCGATCCCATTCTGGACGAAAAGGACCCCATCAGCGAAAGTTACCATTTCGAGGTCTGCTCCGCAGGCCTGGAACGGTCGCTGAAGCGCCCCGGAGACTTTCAGCAGTTTATGGGAAGCCCGGTGCTGGTAAAGCTGTACCGTTCCAGAAACGGACTGAAGGAAATCCCTGCTGTTTTACGGGGCTATGAGGATGGCCGCATAACCGTGGAAGCAGGAAAAGAAACCATTACCTTTGAAAAATCCGAGGTTGCCCTGGTGCGCCTCCGGGTAGAATTTTAACAGGAGGAAGGAAATCATGGCAAGAAATACAAAAGCCAAAAAGCAGGCAGCGCCTCAGGTGGATATCGGCGCAGAAATCTTCGCTTCCCTGCGGGACTTAGAGAGCCTGAAGGGCATCCCTGTGGAGTATATGGTAGAGCGCTTAAAGCAGGCGCTGACCAATGCATACCGTAAGGATCGGGAGGACAATCGGGACATCCCTGCAGAAAATGTAGAGGTAGACCTGAGCGAAAAGGGTCTTTTTATGTATTTGATTAAGACCGCCGTGGAGGAGGTAGAGGATACCGCTACCGAAATTCACATAGACGCCGCCCGGAACATTGACCCCAACGTACAGCCCGGCCAGAGCGTTAAGCTGGCTGTGGATATTCAAAAATTCGGCCGCATTGCCGCCCAGACTGCCAAGCAGGTGGTGATTCAGGGCATCCGCGAGGCAGAGCGCGGCGCTATTTTTGAGAGCTATTCCTCTAAGGCCCAGGAAATGCTTACCGGTACCGTGCTGCGGGTTGACCCCGCCGGTGACATTTTCGTTCGGATCGGTCAAGGCAACGAGCAAAGCGACGCGGTACTGCGTACCGGCGAGCAAATTCCCGGCGAGAGCTATGCCCCCGGTGATTTGATTCGTGTTTATGTTTTGGAAGTACATCGTGCCACCCGGGGACCGTTGGTTCAGGTTTCCCGTACCCATCCCAATCTGGTGCGGCGGCTCTTTGAGCTGGAGACACCGGAAATTGCCGACGGACAGGTGGAGATTCGCAATATTGCCCGTGAGCCGGGCAGCCGCAGCAAGATTGCCGTGCGGGCAGCTGTAGAAGGCATTGACCCTGTGGGCGCTTGTGTTGGTCCTCGCGGCGGTCGTGTCAATGCGGTTGTAGAGGAGCTTCACGGCGAGAAAATCGACATTGTTGTCTGGAATGAAGATCCCTGCGAATATGTTCGCGCAGCCTTAAGTCCTGCGGAGGTTGTCAGCGTCAAGCTGGTTCCCGGACAGAAGGCCTGCTGTGTGGTTGTGCCGGACAGCCAGCTGAGCCTTGCCATCGGCAAGGAGGGCCAAAACGCCCGCCTGAGTGCCCGCTTAACCGGCTATAAAATCGACATTAAGCCCGTCAGCCAGGCTCCGGAAGCAGACGAGGCGGAATAAATACAAATCGGGAGGGAAGCACTATGCAGAAGAAAATCCCTCAGCGTCAGTGTATGGGCTGCCGGGAGCGAAAAGCCAAGCGGGAGCTGATCCGCGTTGTCCGGGGAACTGACGGTGTGGTCAGTCTGGACTTTAGCGGAAAGCTAAACGGCAGAGGCGCATACCTTTGCCCAAATCCCGATTGTTTAAAAAAGGCGCAAAAAACCAAAGCTCTGGAACGGAGCCTGGAGGTTCCCATTCCGGAGGAGGTTTACGGACGCTTAGAAAAAGAAATGGGGTCGGGGATAAATGGATAAGGCGTTGAATTATCTGGCCCTTGCCCGAAAAGCCGGCTTAATTGAGCTGGGAGAAGAGCCGGTGGGCGCAGCTGCCCGTTCCCATCACGCCCGGCTGGTGGTGGTGGCGCTGGATGCCTCCGACCACACCTGGCGCAGAGCCAAAAGCTTTGTTGCCGGTACACAGCAAATGTGTATCCGTCTGGACTTTACCAAGGATGAAATGGGACAGGCGGTAGGTCGCAGCAGCCTCGCTATTGGGGCGCTTACCGACCCGGCTATGGCGCTTGCCTTTGTAAAAGCGCTGGAACAGCCGGAAAAATACCGGGAGGCGCTGGAAAATCTGGAGGTGCTCACCCAGCGGCTTCAGAAGCGTCAGGCAGAAAAAAAGGCGCACCTGCGCAACAAGCAGCGCGGGAAGAAGTAGTATACAGGAGGTGCGAATATGAGTTTAGTGAAATATCGGTTAAAAGAGGTTGCGGCGGATTTTGGCGTGGCAACCAAGGAAATCGCACAGGTCATGGAAAAGTTTTTTGAAAAGCCCAAATCCAACACACAAGTTCTGACGGAAGAAGAGCTGAATGTTGTTTTTGATTACATGACCCAGACCAATCAAATTGAATCTTTGGAGGTTGTTTTTGCGGTGCAGCCTGCGCCCAAGGCAGAACCGAAGAAGGAAGAAAAGAAGGAAGCCCCGGCAAAGCAGGAGGAAAGAAAAGTTCCTGCGCCTAAGGCAGCACCGGTGAAGAAGGAAGAAAAGCCTGCAAGACCTGCTGAGCCGGAACGCAGACGGGAGCGCCGGGTAGTGGATACCTCTGCAGTGCAGGTCAATGCCAACCGCTTTGCTGATGTAGATAATCTGGTGGACCAGCGGGTTCAGGATTACCAGGGCGGCAAGCAGAAGTTTAACCGCAAGGGCCAGCAGCAGAACAAGAAGGAAAACAAGTTTAAAGGCAACAAGTCCCGGAACGAGGAGCAGGAGAAGCTGCGCCGGCTGCAAATGGAGGTTGCCCGCAAGGCGCCGGTTACCGTTAAAATTCCCGACGAAATTACCGTCGGTGAGCTGGCTTCCCGGATGAAAAAGACTGCCGGTGAGGTCATTAAGTGCCTGATGAAAAACGGCGTAATGGCCGGTATCAATCAGGAAATTGATTTTGACACCGCAGAATTTGTGGCGGTGGAGCTGGGCTGCAAGGTGGAACGGGAAATTACCGTTACCATTGAGGAGCGCATTATTGACGATCACGTGGACGCAGAGGAGGATCTGGTCACCCGCGCTCCGGTTGTGGTGGTTATGGGTCACGTTGACCACGGTAAGACCTCCACTCTGGACGCCATCCGGAAGACCTCTGTTACCGCAGGTGAGGCCGGCGGTATTACCCAGCACATTGGCGCATATACTGTCGATGTAAACGGAAAAATGGTCACCTTCCTGGATACCCCGGGTCACGCCGCATTTACCTCTATGCGCGCCCGCGGCGCAAAGTCTACGGACATTGCCATTCTGGTGGTTGCCGCCGATGACGGCATTATGCCCCAGACGGTGGAATCCATCAACCACGCCAAGGCGGCAGGTGTGCCCATTATTGTTGCCATCAACAAAATGGATAAGCCCGAGGCCAACCCCGACAAGATTAAGCAGCAGCTGACAGAATATGAGCTGATTCCCGAGGAGTGGGGCGGTGAAACGGTAATTGTTCCTATTTCCGCAAAGACCGGTATGGGTCTGGACGATTTGCTGGAGATGGTTATCCTCACAGCTGAGGTGCAGGAACTGAAGGCCAATCCCAACCGTCGGGCAAAAGGTACGGTTATCGAGGCGCGGCTGGATAAAAACCGCGGACCTATCGCTACCCTGCTGGTGCAAAACGGCACATTGAATCAGGGCGATATCGTCATCGCCGGTACTGCCGTGGGTCGTGTCCGTGTGATGACCAATGATAAGGGTCGTACCGTAAAAACCGCAGGTCCCTCTGTGCCTGTGGAGATTACCGGTTTGGCAGAAGTACCGGCTCCCGGTGACGAGTTTAATGCCGTTACCGACGAGCGTATGGCCCGCGAGCTGGTTGAGCAGCGGAAGCAGGCGGCCAAGGATGCAGCAGCCAACGCAATGCAGAAGGTTACGCTGGATAATCTGTTTGCCAAGATGCAAGAGGGCGAAATGAAGGAGCTGCCGCTGATTGTCAAGGCGGATGTGCAGGGCTCTGCAGAAGCGGTGAAGGCATCCTTGGAGAAGATTTCCAACGAGGAGGTTCGCGTCCGGGTTATTCACACCGGCGTGGGCGCTATCAACGAAAGCGATATTCTCCTTGCTTCCACCGCCGGCGCGATTATTGTCGGCTTCAATGTCCGTCCCGATGCCGGCGCACAGGCCAGCGCCCAAAGAACGGCTGTGGATATGCGGTTCTACCGGGTTATCTATGACGCCATTGACGAGATTGAAGCGGCTATGAAGGGTATGCTGGCACCTACCTTTGAGGAGGTTGTCATCGGTCACGCCGAGGTGCGTATGACCTATAAGGTTTCCGCCGTGGGTACCATTGCCGGCTGTATGGTAAAAGACGGCAAGGTTACCCGGGATGCCCAGGTCCGGGTGCTTCGTGACAATATTGTTATCCATGAGGGCGAAGTTGGCTCCTTGCAGCGGTTTAAGGATGCTGCCAAGGAGGTTACCGCCGGCTATGAGTGCGGTATGAGCATTTTGAAGTTCAACGACCTGAAGGAAGGCGACATCTTCGAGTGCTTTACTATGCAGGAAATTAAAAGATGATTTTATTCTGCCGCACCGCGACTGCGGTGCGGCAGAAGATTTTTAGGAGGATGAAACTATGGCATCCAATCGAATCGGACGAATTAATGAGGAGATTCAAAAAGAGCTGGCTTCTCAGCTGCGTACCGTCAAGGATCCTCGGGTGGCGGAAACCATGATTTCCGTTACCCATGTGGAAACCACACCGGATTTGCGCTATGCAAAGGTCTATGTAAGCTTTTTGCAGGAAGAAAAGGCAGCGGATGCAATGAAGGGTCTTAAATCCGCCGGCGGCTATCTTCGCCGGGAGCTGGGTCGGGCGTTGAATTTGCGCTATACACCGGAGCTTGTGTGGGCGCTGGACGATTCTATTACCTACGGCGCAAAAATGCTGAAGCTGATTAACTCCCTGGAGGTTGAAAAAGATGACCGGGTTGACGATTGCTGAAACAGCCAATGCCCTTCTGAAGGGGGATAATTATGTGATTTTGACCCACCGCCGCCCCGACGGGGATACCTTAGGCTCCTCGGCGCTGCTGTGCCGGGGCTTGCGGCAGCTGGGAAAAACCGCACATATTCTGGAAAATCCGGAAATTACCCCCAAGTATATCCATTTGCATCAAGGGCTGACCAAGCAGACGGTGGAAGCGGCAGATGTGCTTATTTCTACAGATGTGGCGTCTGCGGGCATGCTGCCGGAAGCGGTTACCTGCCTTGCAGACCGGATTTGGCTGCGGATTGACCACCACAGAACCTCGGAAGCCTTCACGGAAAAAGAGCTGGTAGACCCGGATTCTGCCTCCTGCGGGGAACTGGTTTACGATATTTTGGTACAAATGGGGGCGCAGCTGGATGTAGCAATGGCAAATGCGTTATACACCGCAATTTCTACGGATACCGGCTGTTTCCGGTTTGCCAACACCAAGCCTCATACCTTCCGGGTGGCAGCGGCCTGCGCCGAGGTAACGCCGGATATTTTTGAAATCAATCAGTCCCTGTTCGGCACCACCTCTTTGCCGCGACTGAAGGTGGAAAGCTGGCTTTTGCAGAATATGCAGTTTTTATCAGACGGTCAGGTGGCAGTTTGTCCCCTGCCGGCGGAGGTGGAGCGCTCCTGTGGCGCAACGGAGGACGATCTGGAAAATATCTCCGGCTTCCCCCGGAGCATCGAGGGGGTAAAAATAGCGGCAACCCTTCGGGAAACTGCCGACGGACTTATAAAAATTTCTGTTCGTGCCGTACCCGGCTATGATGCGGGAAAGGTCTGCGCCAAATTCGGTGGCGGCGGTCACCGGGGCGCAGCCGGGGCAACGGTGGATATGTCCCTGGAACAAGCGGCGGAGGCTATGGCAAAGGCGTTAAAGGAGTGCATCCAATGAACGGAATTGTCATTGTAGACAAGCCCTCCGGCTGGACAAGTCAGGATGTGGTGAGCAAGCTGCGGGGCGTGCTGCATACCAAGCGCATCGGACACGGTGGAACATTAGACCCTATGGCAACCGGTGTTTTGCCGGTATTTGTGGGCAGAGGCACCCGGGCGGTGGAGTTTTTTGAGCATGCGGAGAAAACCTACGAAACGGTTTTGCGGTTGGGTTTTACCACCGATACCGAGGATGTTACCGGAAATATTCTGACCCAAAGTGAGGTTTTTGTTACCAAAGAGGAATTGGAAGAAGTCCTTTCTCACTTTCGGGGGGATATTCAGCAAATTCCGCCTATGTATTCTGCCCTGAAAATAAACGGACAAAAGCTGTGCAATCTGGCAAGGCGGGGCAAAGAGGTGGAGCGTCAAAGCAGGACAGTTACAATTTCTGAGCTTACCTGCCTTGATTTTGACGGTGCTTTGGCAAAGCTTCGGGTGACCTGCTCAAAAGGAACGTATATTCGCACCTTGTGCAAGGACATCGGACAGGCGCTGGGCTGCGGTGGTTGTATGCAGGCGCTGCGCCGGGTGCAGGCAGGAGAATATACCATTGACCAGGCGATACCCCTGTCGAGGTTGATTGAAAGCGAGAATCCGGAAACGTTTTTGCGCCCGGTGGACAGTATGTTCGCGGCGTATCCGGCAATTACCTTAACGGCGGCCCAGGAAAAGCGCTGCCGCAACGGAAACAGCTTTACCTATCCGGGTCAGGCGGGTACATACCGCGTATACAGTCAAACGGGGGAGTTTCTTGCTCTGAGCAGGATTGAAGGCGGAGTTATGTCAACCGTCAAAAGCTTTTTTGAGGTGGATACATAAATCCTTGGAAAACGAAAGAGGAAGCTATGAGCAAAGATAAAATCGTATTTGCCGTCGGGTTTTTTGACGGGGTGCATATCGGCCATCAGGCGCTGCTTTCCGCTTGCCGGGATTTGGCGAACAAGCTGAGCTGCAAAGCCGGCGTGGTGACCTTTTCTTCTCATCCGGACGCTTTGGTTTCCGGCGCAGCGCCGAAGCTAATTAATACTGCCGCAGACAGAAGGGCTCTGCTTACCGCCTACGGTATAGACTGTGTTGTGGAGCTGCCCTTTGACAAGCAGCTGATGCAAATGCCCTGGCAGGAATTTTTCCGTCTTTTGGTGGAAGCTTACCAGGCGGCAGGTCTGGTCTGCGGCTATGATTTCCGGTTTGGCGACAAAGGACAGGGCAATGGAGCGCTGCTGCAGCAGGCGTGCCAGGAAAAGGGTATGCCCTGCCTAATTGTACCGGAGCAGAAGCTGGAGGGAATTACGGTTTCCTCTACCTATATTCGTCAGCTGTTGGAGCAGGGTGAGCTGGAAAAAGCCAATATATTCTTGGGACATCCTTACCGGCTGACGGGAAAGGTTGTTCCCGGACGGCAGCTAGGCAGAACTGTAGGTGTACCAACAGCCAATTTGGAATTGCCGGAAGCGCTGGTACAGCCCCGATTGGGAGTATACGCCTGCAAAGTGACGGCAGAGGGAAGACAGTATTTGGCGGTTACCAATGTGGGTAACCGTCCCACGGTTGACGGTCATCACATAACCGTAGAGCCATGGCTGCTGGATTTTAACGGGGATTTGTACGGAAAAACCGTAACGGTGGAGTTTTTTAAATTCCTCCGCCCGGAGAAAAAATTCCCGGATTTGGAGCAGTTAAGCCTGCAAATTCAAAAAGATGCCCAAAAAACAAGGGAATTCTTTGAAAAAACGTGAAAAATTTTCTTTACAATTGGGAAAACTTATGATAAGATAGTCGGGCTGGCTATGGTCAGTGCATTTTGATGCCCACGGCTCAGTTTCGGGAGAAGGCGAAAAACGCATTCCACTAACCCATACTTGGCTGCCGGGAAATATTTTGAAAGGTGGAAAATACCATGATTTTGAAGGACAAGAAGACCCAGGTTATCCTGGAAAACGCTACCCACGAGGGCGACACCGGTTCTCCCGAGGTTCAGGTTGCTATCCTGACCGCACGGATCAACGAGCTGACTGAGCACCTGCGTGTACACAAGCACGACAACCACTCCCGTCGTGGTTTGCTGATGATGGTTGGTAAGCGCCGCAACATGCTGGACTATCTGGCAAAGAAGGACATCAACCGTTACCGTGCTTTGATTGCCAAGCTGGGCATCCGTAAGTAATGAACAAAAGGCAAGGCGACGGATTCCCCCGTCGCCTGCTTTTTTCAGCGGATCTTTTCCGCCGTCCGGAAAAATAATTCAGTCTTCACAATCGGGAGAAGCTTTAGCAGTTGAAGGTGCTGTCAGAGAGTGACACCAGCTTCAAATGCTAAACCTCCCGAACACAAAAATTTAGGAGGTAAACAAATGATTACTCGCAAACAGTATCCCAACCATCATGTATATGAGATGGAAATCGGCGGCCGTCCCTTTACCGTAGAAACTGGCAAGGTGGCTGAGCTTGCCAACGCAGAGTGTATCTGCCGCTACGGTGATACCGTGGTGCTGACCACCTGCACCTGCAACCCCATCCCCAAGTCCGGCATTGACTATTTCCCTCTGACCATTGAGTTTGAGGAAAGAATGTACGCCGTGGGCCGTATCCCCGGCTCCTTTAACCGCCGTGAGGGCAAGCCCTCCGACCGGGGCATCCTGAACAGCCGTATCATCGACCGCCCCATGCGTCCTTTGTTCGACGAGGAGCTGCGTAACGATACTGTCGTTACCTGCACCGTCCTTGCCAACGACCACGAAAATCCTGTGGAAATCGTAGCCTCTCTGGGCGCTTCCATTGCCATCGCTTCTTCCGATGTGCCTTGGAACGGACCGGTTGCTACCACCAATGTTGCCCACGTCGGTGACAGATATATCATCAACCCCTCTGCCGATGAGCGTGACGCCTGCGACTGCTTTGTGTGCATCGCCTCCACCTTTGAAAAGGTTGTTATGATTGAAACCGAGGCCAACGAAGCTCCCGAAGCTGTTGTGCTGGAGGCTATCCGCGTTGCCCATGAGACCAACATGGAAATCGTAAAGTTCATCAACGGCATTGTTGCTGAAATCGGCAAGCCCAAGTTTACCTTCGAAAAGGCCGCTGTAAACCACGACCTGCTGGACGATTTGATTGCCTACGGTCTGCCCCAGATTGAAAATGCTCTGGATACCGATGACAAGAATGTCCGTGAGGAGCGTTTGACTGCTGCCCGTCTGGATTTCCAGGAGAAGTTCGGCGAGAAATACGAGGATTTTGAGACCCATATCGAGGTCTGCCTGTACAAGATGCAGAAGAAGGTTGTCAAGAAGTGGCTGCTGGAGGGCAAGCGCGTGGACGGCCGTGGCATGGACGATATCCGTCCTCTGGATGCCCAGGTTGGTCTGCTGCCCCGGGTACACGGCTCCGGCCTGTTCTCCCGCGGTCAGACACAGGTGCTGTCTATCTGCACTTTGAACACCCTGTCCGCAGCTCAGAAAATGGACACCATTTACCCCGAGGAGAACAAGCGCTATATCCACCACTACAACTTCCCCTCCTTCTCCACCGGTGAGGCAAGAGCTGCCCGCAGCACCTCCCGCCGTGAAATCGGTCACGGTGCTTTGGCAGAAAAGGCTTTGTTGCCGGTTATCCCCTCTGTGGAAGAGTTCCCCTACGCAATCCGCGTGGTTTCCGAGGTGCTTTCCTCTAACGGCTCTACCTCTCAGGGCTCTATCTGCGGCTCTACCCTGGCTCTGATGGATGCCGGTGTGCCCATTAAGCGCCCCGTTGCAGGTATTTCCTGCGGCTTGATTTCCGACCAGGAGACCGGCGAATGGAGAACCTTCACCGACATTCAGGGTGTTGAGGACTTCCACGGCGAAATGGACTTTAAGGTTGCCGGTACAACCGAGGGTATTACCGCAATTCAGATGGACCTGAAGAACAAGGGTCTGACTATGGAAATTATTGCCGATGCTCTGGAGCGCTGCCGCAAGGCTCGTCTGGTCATTCTGGACGAGGTGATGCTGCCCTGTATCCCCGAGCCTCGCGCTGAGGTTTCCGAGTATGCTCCCAAGATGATTTCTATGACCATCCCCGTGGATAAGATCCGCGAGGTCATCGACTCCGGCGGCAAGACCATCCAGAAAATCTGCGCTGATACCGGTGCAAAGGTAGACATTGAGGACGACGGCAGCGTATTTATTTCCGCTGTGGACTCCGAAGCAGCCTACGCAGCCAAGAAGATGGTGGACGATATTTGCTTCGTTCCCGAGGTTGGCAAGCTGTACTACGGCAAGGTTGTGAGAATTCTGCCCATCGGCGCATTTGTGGAAATCGCCCCCGGTCATGACGGCATGGTGCATATTTCCAAGCTGGAAAACCGCCGGGTAGAAAAGGTTGAGGATGTTCTGAACCTGGGCGATATGACTTGGGTCAAGTTCATGGGCTTCGATGAGAAGGGCCGCGCAAACTTTAGCCGCAAGGACGCTCTGAAGGAAATGGAAGGCCAGCAATAATTTGATTAAAGCCCCCGATGACTGTGAGAACCGGTAAAATCGAACAATAGATAAAATCCCCCCTGATGTAAGATAATAACATCAGGGGGATTTACTATGGGCAAGCTCCTGCCGCATTATATTATAGTAGGCATTTACCGCTGTTTGCCAAGGAAAAACAGCGCCAGTGTGCCGGGTCCGGAGTGAGAGCCGATAACAGCGCCTACGTAGCTGATAACAACCTCCTTGACACCGTAGGTTTCCTTCATAATTTTACTGAGATATTGGGCATCCTCCAGGCAGTCACCATGGGAGATGAAAACCGTATCGTTTTCTCCTGACAGCTGGGTTTCGGCAAATTTTTTCGCCAAGGCCTCGATGGAAGCCTTGCGGCCCCGGGATTTTGCCATACTGATTAAGTGTCCCTCATTATCCATATGTAAAACCGGCTTGATTTGCAGCATCGTGCCAAGCAGGGCGGTAGTGGTGCTGATTCTGCCGCCCCGCTTCAAAAACGCCAAATCGTCCACGGTAAACCAATGGCACAGCTGCATTTTGGCAACCTCGCACCAAGCGGCCAGAGCGTCCAAGGTCATACCCTCATCCCGCTTGCGGCAGGCGTGCCACACCAAAAGGCCCTGACCCATAGAAGCACAGAGGGTGTCGATTACCCGGATTTTCCGCTGGGGATATTTTTCCTGCAGGTCATTTGCGGCAATTACCGCAGACTGATAGGTTGTACTCAGCCCGGATGAGAAGGCAAGCACCAAAACATCCTTACCCTGAGCAAGCTCCGGCTCTATCGCAGCTGCCCAGCCCTCGGGATTGACGGCGGAGGTGGTGGCGGCTTCACCGGCCCGCAGACCGGCATAGAGCTTTTTCAAGAACTTATCCGTAAATTCGTTGTAGCAGCCACCCTTATATAATAAAGACAATGTAACAACCTTCAGTTTAAGGGATTGATACATTTCGTTGGGCATATCACAGCAGGTATCGGTGATAACGGTGTAATTCATAGAAAATACACTCCTTAGACGGTTTTTCACAATTATAACCCGAAGGGGGTGAAAGGGCTAGGCTCAATTTGGAGAAGCACCGATTTTTTGCCTCTTATGGGTAGAAATCCCCTCTCTACCGGCAGTAGAGAAGCTGACAGCTGATGGTAGAAAGCGGAAACTTAAGGCAAAGCCTGCTTATTTAAATCCTTTCCGCAGGAAACACCATAACTTTCAACTACATTTAACGGTTAACTTTCTTTTTACCTGCCAGGGCGGCAAACAGCAGGCAGGCCCACAGAAATATACTCAATACCCAGTGCTGACTGCACAGCATCGGCACAGAGAACAAAATCAAAAACTCAAACAGCACGTCCCCCAAAAGTGCAGATCCGAACACGGAAAACACGTTGGCAACCAAAAGCGCCATCGTCAGCCCCAGGCTGATACAGCAAATCCAAATCAGCCGCTTAAGCTCCGGGGTTTCTTTAAACCGCAGGGCGTCTACAAGGATCGCCACGCCGGGAGTAAAAAATACAAGACTCAGCAGTGTCAGCGCGATGCTCTGCAAATCCGATGGGTTGGTAATATGACCCAAGCCGGCGCATAAAATGTACATTACTGCCCAAATGGCGTATAATAACCGTTTCTTCATAAATAACCCCTTTCAAAAGTATGCATCTATTTTACCTCAACCGAAAGGAAAACACAAGAAAAAACACTAGACATTAACCTAAATGCGTGCTATAATTTGGTAAAGATGCTAAAAGGTTTGCGTCGCTCCCAAACGGTTACATAAGTTCGTGGAATACTTCCCGGCAGCAACACTGTTTTAAGCAGAGACGCCAGACTTTTATCTTAATTTTTAAAAGGAGTGTACTTATGAAAAAGCTGATTTCTTTACTACTTTGCACCATTTTGGTTCTGGGTGTATTCTCCGGCTGCAGTGGAAGCAGTCTGAAAGTGGGCTATGCCTATTTTGATATTACCCCCACCGAAAACATGCGCGTCACCCTGGGCGGCGACTTGACCGGTACCCGTGACGTCCAGGTGGTTTACGACCGGTTGCCTGGTATGTGTCTTGCCTTTACTGACAGCGACGACAATACCTTTTTGATCTACTCTTTGGATTTGCTGTACGCTACCGGCACCTTGATGGGATTTATTCGTTCTATTTCCAAGTCAACCGGCGTGCCTGAAAACCAGATTTTAATCAGCACAACCCACTGCCACTCTGCGCCTCACCCCGACACCACTGTTCACAAAACAAACGCCAACTATATGGATATGGTGAAGCAACTGATGATTAAGGCGGGCAACGATGCTCTGGCAGACAGAAAGGAAGCCAAAATGCACACCGCCAGCGTAGAGCTGGAGGGTATGAACTCCGTCCGTCACTACCTTTTGATAGACGGCACTGTTGCCGGCGACAACTTTGGCAGCCAGAGTACGCCCATTGACCGGCCTGTGTCTGAATCCGACAAGGAAATGCAGCTGATTAAATTTACCCGCACCGGCGGCGAGGATATCCTTTTGATGAACTGGCAGGGTCACCCCAAAAGAAACGGCACCGGTATCACAACCCAGTCTGCTACCATCTCCGGCTTAGAGCGTATGCGTGTCCAGCTGAAAGAGGAACACAATACCCTGCTTGCCTTCTTCCTGGGTGCCTCCGGCAATGTAAACAACCAATCCCGTATCAGCAAAGATATGAAGTTTGTTAACTATCAGGACCATTATCAGTACTTAGCGCAGCAGGCAATTTCCCAGCAGTTCAAGCAGGTCAAAACCGGCAAGCTGCTGTTAAAGAGCAATGTAGTTGGGGCAGCAGGCAAAGGCACAAACAAGATCAGCGTAAATATTTATGCTCTGTCCCTGGGTGATGTCGCCTTTGTGTTTGCGCCTTACGAAATGTTTAACTCCAGCGGCTTGGCCATTAAGGCAGGCTCGCCCTATGATACGACCTTCGTTTCCACTTGCGCTATGGGCAGTGTGGGCTACATCCCCGATCAAGCCACCTTTGAATACGGCGGCTATGAGGTCAACGGCTCTCAGTTCGGCAAGGGTGCCTGCGAAACCTTGACCGAAGGCTTTATTGCCCTGTTGAAGGACGTAAAAAGCGGAAAATAATAAAAAGAAAGCGGGGATCTTATGAAGTGTCCCTTTTGCGGCGACCAGGAAAGTAAGGTTGTAGATTCCCGTCACTCCGAGGATGGCTTAAGCATCCGACGGCGGAGGGAATGTCTCGCCTGTCAGCGCAGATTTACAACCTATGAAACTGTGGAAAGCTTACCCGTTATGGTCATTAAGCGGGATGGCTCCCGCCAAGGCTTTGACAGGAATAAAATTCTGCAGAGCATGGTTCGTGCCTTTGATAAACGGCAGGTATCTGCCGGTGATTTGGACCGGATTACTACAGAAATTGAACAGGCCATCCAAAACTCTTTGGAGCGAGAGGTCAGCACTGACCGCATCGGCGAGATGGTTTTAGAGCGCATTCGTCCTTTGGACGAGGTCGCCTATATCCGATTTGCCTCGGTTTACCGCCGGTTCCAGGATGTCAGTGGTTTTATTCATGAAATCAATTCGTTTCTGGGAGAAAAATAATCATGGATGATATTTTATCCCTGCTGCAGGATTTTGATGTCAGCAAGTTTTTACCCACTCCGGATAAATTTATGAATTCTCTGGAGGGTTGGGTGCGGCTGTTGGTGCTGGCAGGTCCGCTGGTGCTTCTGTGTATGGGGCTGTGGAGATACTGCACACCCCCAAAAAAGCCGTCAGAGCGCATTACCTGGTTTCGGTATTGGGGTTTTGGCAGCAAGGAGGCCTGGTGGTATGCCCGGAGGCTATCTATCGTAGCATATCAATTCCTGGGTGGCGGTCTGACCGTTTTGATGCTTGTTATCAGCCTGTTTTTTAACGGTAAAAAGGCAATGGATATGATGACAGCGGCTATGCTTTGCATTGCTTTTGAAATACTGGCTTTGTTAGGCATGTGGGTTTATATCTACATACAGGTAAAAAAGACCTTTTCCCAAAAACCGCACCGTAAAAAATAATTGATACTGCCCCCGGCAAAGTCGGGGGCAGTTTTCTACCATACTATGATAACAGTTTTAATATACATCCTAAAATATGTTACTTAGGAGGAAATCAAAAATGAGTAAAAAATTGCTTAGCATACTGGTTGCCGTGGTACTAGCTTTGGGCATTTTCTTTATGGCAGGTCAGCCTGCAACAGAAGCCAAAGCGGCAACTGCTGTAAATCACTCACAAAATCTGTTTCCGGCCGGCACAACAGGCACACAAACTGCCAACTGTCCTGTTTGCGGAAGTTCACAGACCTGGTATGATTTTAACCAGCTTACCGGTACGATAGGCGGATCTGCAGGCGCTCATGAAACACACTATTACTTATCAGAGGATTTTACTGCCGACGGCAGCAAATGGTATGGAAATCTGATTACTTTTGGTAGTAATTTTTGCCTGCACTTAAACGGCAACCAGTTGACTACCGGTTCCAGATTGCATACCGCTTCTTATACCGTAAATGTTATTGCCGGCAATAATGGCCGTGTTATTTACACCGGCTCTAAGAGTATGGTCTCATTCTTCAACTATGGTGGTACCTTAAACATCTACGGAGGCACCTATACAGAAAGCATTGTTGATGGCTCTACTTCAGCGGCGCTTGGCAAATTGTCAGGTGGCAACCTAAATCTTTATGATGCAACAATAAACGGCACACTGCTTGGCGGCGGAACAGTTACCGCAAAGACTACCCTTTACGGCTCCACTACCGTGGATACTATAGACTTCTCCGCTGCTGCCGGCTCTGTGGTTTTGGCAGACGGATGGCGTGGCTCCATTACGGAATATGTACCGAAAGCTGGCGATGGCATAAATGCAACAACTGGTGCGATTTCCAGCAACCATATGACAGTATTAGGCACCATCTCCGGCACTATTGGTAATCTGGCTTGGAACGGAACTACATTCGCTTGCGTAGTGGCCATCACAACTGTAGCGGCGGGTGGACCACCTGCCAATGCTACCGTTGATGCCTTCTATCCCACAGTAGCAGCTGCTGTAGCAGCTTACGGTGCAGATGCTTACGCAAACAACAAGATTATCAAGCTCTCTGCAGACGCTGAGCTGCCTCTCGTCAGCGGTATCGAATATTACGTTAACGCTAACGGCAACGATGTTACCGTTAAAGGTGCCGGCACACTGCACCCCATTGACACCTTGAACGACGTCACTTATGCACTGACTTACGGCCATTGGGATCTCGACGAATTTACCGGCACCCTTGACAACGATGTCACCTGTGGCTCTAACCGCTACCTGACCATCAAGGAAGGCAATGTTTACACTACCCACCGTCTGGAAATGAAGCTGACCCACGTTACCTTAAGAACCTTTAACGCCGGTCTTTATTTCAAGGCAGAGTACAAGTGCGACGACACCCTGGCGGCAAGAGTTACCCGATACGGTGTTGCCGTCAGCAAGGACGGCATCCCCCAAGCAGTGGGCGGAACCGGTGTCGGCTACTCCGAGTTAACCACCGGCTTTGAACCCGACGTTTCCCACAGCGTCAATACAAACTCCGGCGCAGTGGTTGGTATTTTTAATACCGGCGCAGAAGCTGACAACAAAGCCCGCGCCGAGACGCCGATTGGCGCACGGGTTTATTTCACCGTGGACATAGACGGTGCCAATACTCTGGATTGCCTGAGTTCTGAGGGCGGAAGCTACAGCCTGTATGACGTGCTCCGTGCAATCGATACCGGCTGGGGCAACTACAACGAAACCCAGAGAACAACCGTCCACAACTTCTACAATGCGTGGGAGGGAATTGGCGCTGCCAATTGCCGTATTGAGAACTTTGGCTTTAACAAGCTGTCCGACGCCAATGAGTTGGAATACGAGCTGAAGGTAGGCTATGCGTATTTTGATATGACACCCACAGGTGATGTAACATCCTTGATTTTGGGCGGTCGCGGAAGCACAACCACAGCTACCGGAATAAAGGAGAAACTCCCCGGCACCTGCATTGCGTTTACCGACGAAAACGGTCAGACCGTTTTGATGTACACCCTGGACCTTTTGTATGTGTCTGACGAAATTGTAAAGTTTGCAGCGGATATTGCCACAGAAACCGGTGTTCCGGAAAGCAACATTCTCATTAACGGAACCCACAGCCATTCTGCACCCCACCCTGTAAGTGCGCTGTATCCTGAAAATGCCGCCTATATTACTGGACTTAAGGCGAAGATGATTGCAGCAGGCGAAACAGCCATTGCTGACCAAAGAGCAGCCAAAATGTACACCGCCAGTGTAAAGGCTCCCAATATGAACTCTGTTCGCCATTATCTGATGTCTGGCGGCACCTATGCCGGCGATAATTTCGGCGATCACAGCTTGGATATTGTGCAGCATGCCGAGGCTGCAGACAACGAGATACAGCTCATTAAGTTCGTCCGGGATGGCAGTGACATTCTTCTGATGAACTGGCAGGGTCACCCCAACAGACCCGGGCAAACGGATGAATATCACAAAGCAATCCTCTCCGGTCTGGAGCTTATGCGGCAAGAGCTTCTGAAGGAGGAGAATGGGAATATGCAGCTGGCATTCTTCCTGGGTGCCTCCGGAAACGTGAACAACTCCTCCAGAATAGACGGAGAAATTCCCACACAGAATGACTATGAAAAGCATTATGCGGCACTGCTGCAAAAGGCTTTGACAGCCTCCTTTAAGGAGGTGTCCGCAGGCAAGCTGCAGGTGCTGACAAAGACCGTCTCCCTTTTGGCAAGGGACAATGGCTCTTTGATCAACCAGACGATTTACGGCTTTAGCGTTGGTGATGTTGCCTTTGCTATTGCGCCCTACGAAATGTTTAACTCCAGCGGCTTGTTTATAAAGAAATACTCTCCCTATGAAACGACCTTCATATCCACCTGCTCCATGGGTACCAGCAACTACATTCCTACCGATGAGGTTTATAACTTCACAGTTAATGGAAATACCGGCGCTGGCGAGTATCACGTTGTCTATGAGGCCAATGGCTGCCCGTTTGTAAGAGGCTCGGCAGAAATCCTGGCAGAAGAATTTGTTACTTTGCTGCGCCAGCTGAAGGCAGGCTAATGCTGCACAGAACACCTTTAAAAAGCTAATAAGAACCGGTAAAACCGAATAATCTGCAAAATACCCCCGCGCAAGAGCGCGGGGGTATCTGTTTTGGTAAAAGAGTTCCGGCTGTGCTTAATAGTATGTCATCCCAGCGTAGCCATAGGATCTACATGCCATCGTATGTGCTATGCCCTTGACAGCTGTGGGGCTTTCTGGCCTGATGAAAACGACCCTCTTTCTTAATCAATGCTCGTTTCGTCGTTTAATTCGTCTGCGTGGAAATTGGCATCAAGGACTTTCTCCATGAGATAATAGCTGTTGCCATACATCTGCGCTTCTGCAACCGTTGTAAAGCCCGCTTTTATATAGGTTTTATAGGCCGGGAGGTTGGTTTTTACCACAGATAAGTGAATAGACACACAGCCCTTTTCACAGAGGATGGGAATTATCTTTTCCAGCATTTCATATGACAAGCCATTGCCCTGATATTCCTCATCAATTACCACTCTGGCAATTTCTTTGCCTTCTTTGCATGTCCAGCAATCGAACGCATCCAGTTCGTTTTCCGGCACAATAGAGATAGCCCCGACAATTTTGCGCTCATGGGTCAATACATACAAATTGTTCGTCTCTATGTCTGCCTCAATTTCTCCCATACCGGGATAGCTGTCGTTCCACGTGCAGAACTCGTTGTTTCGGGCACGCTGATAAAGAGATAACACAGCCTGCGCCTCATCCCGCCGGGCGTTTCTAAAATCCCACTCTACATTTTCCCTACTTAAACAAACAACGCTTTCAACGTGGGCGCAGCGGGGAAACAAATCGGCCGCCTGGGCGGACTGGAGGCAGTAGCCCTTTTGCTTTAAGAGGGAAACATCCCGGGCCAATGTTGCTGGGTCACAGGACACATATACAATCCGTCGGGGTGCCATTTGGCTCAGTGCGTCAATAGCATCTTCGTTTAGCCCCTTTCTCGGAGGATCCACTATTACCACGTCGGGAATAATCCCTTTGCGCTGAAGCTCCAGGGCGGCTTGTCCCGCATCTCCGCAGAAAAACTCCGCGTTTGTTATACCGTTACGCAGGGCGTTTTCCCGGGCATCCTGCACCGCCTGCTCCACAACCTCCACGCCGATAACCTTTCCGGCAGCACTGGCCATAGCCAGGGTGATGGTGCCTACGCCGCAGTACAAATCCAGTACCAAATCGTCTTTTGTGATTTCCGCCTGGGAAATGGCGGCGCGGTACAGCCTTTGGGCCTGGTGGTGATTTATCTGATAAAAAGAATGGGGGGACAGTCGGAAGGTAAGGTCGCAGAGGGTGTCGGTAATATATCCCGGCCCGAACAGGGGGATACATTCCTCTCCCAAAACTGTGTTCCCCGGCTTGGTATTGACAGACAGCACCAAGGTGGCAAAACCGGGTACGGCCTGCAGACGGGCAATTAAGTCCTCCGGATGGGGAAGCTTCCGGCCGTTGACGCAGAGGCACACCAGAATTTCGCCGGAAACCTCGCCGCGGCGGATATAAATATGCCGCATAAGTCCCTTGTGGAGGCTTTCATCGTATACGGAAATTCTATAGTGGTTTACATAATCTATAACAATGTTCTTAATCCGGTCAAACACCGGGGGCAAAATGAGGCATCCCTTGTTTTCCACTACCTGATGGGTACCCGCGCGGAAAAAGCCGGCAAAGGCCCGACCCTTTTCCTGGGCTACCGGGTACTGCGCCTTGTTGCGATAGCCATTGTATGTGGGGGCAGCGAGAATGGGTACGCGGTCTAAGCTTTCGCCTGCGATGCGGTTAAGGGCTTGCCGGACCCGGTCTGATTTCAGCCAGGCTTCCTCTTCGTAATCCATATGCCAAAAATCGCAACCGCCGCAGAGCTTGGCCACAGGACATTCCCGATTGACCCGGTGGGGGGATTTTTCCAAAATTTCCACCAGCTTGCCCGCTGCCCAGGTTTTCTGCGCCTTTTCAATCCGCACCCGGACGCGCTCGCCCACAACGGCATTGGGGATAAACACAGCGCAGCCCTCAATTTTGGCGATGCCCTGACCCTCTGCGGTGTAGTCACAGACGGTTGCTTCATAAATTTGATTTTTTTGCAGCATCCCAAGGCCTCCTTTTTGGGTATCATATCACAAAAAAGGGGAAATAGCAATTGCTTCCCCCAGCTGCAGATAAGTATTGTTTACTTTATCAAAGCTGTAAGCTATGAAAAAGAAAATATCGAAGGCTGCAGCAACAAAACCAAAGCCTTAAAACACTTTAATAATTTTAGAGGGGGCAGCTTATTTTGCAATACATAAAAATCGTGCCGGAGCAAACGCTCCGGCACAATCTCAAAAGGATTTTTTACTCCGCCCCGACTATCTTTTCCGAGGCAACGCCGTTTACCTGGCTGCGTGGGCCACAGCTGTTACAGCAAAAAACTTATTCAGCAATTTTCTTGAACTCTTCGTATACGAACTGAACCTTGGGTCCGATGATGACCTGCACAGCAGTCTTACCGGGACGGATGACGCCGGAGGCGCCGGAGGATTTAATCTTCTTTTCATCAACCAGCAGACGGTCCTTAACTTCCAGTCTCAGACGGGTGATGCAGTGGTCGATGGAAACAATGTTCTCCTTGCCGCCCAGACCTTCCAGAATAACTTCAGCCATAGCGGTGTAGTCGTCGTTAGCCAGCTCGATCTTCATCTCACCTTCCTGATCGTCTTCACGGCCGGGGGTCTTCAGATCCCACTTGGTGATGGCGAAACGGAATACCAGGTAGAAGACAACAAAAGCAGCGATGCCCAGGGGGATAATCAGCCAGGTGTTGGCTGCTGCGGGCAGAGAAGCGGAGAACAGCAGGTCAGTTGCACCGGCGGAGAAACAGAAGCCTGCGCGGAAGCCCAGAGCAACTGTGATGGTGGTGAAGATGCCATACAGCAGAGCATAAACCACATACAGGGGGAATGCCAGGAACATAAATGCAAACTCGAAGGGCTCGGTAACGCCGCAGATAAATGCACAGATAGCAGCAGCGCCAACGATACCGGCAGCGATCTTGCGATTGTTCTTCTTAGCAGTCTGAATAATAGCCAGAGCAGCGCCGGGGATACCGAACATCATACAAGGGAAGAAGCCTGCCATGTAAGTACCGACGGACCAGGTGATCTCGGTGCCGTTCTTCATGGTATCGCCCTGAACCAGGCCGGCCCAGTAAGCGTTCAAATCGCCCAAACCAATCGCATCAAACCAGAATACGTTGTTCAAAGCGTGATGCAGACCGGTGGGGATCAGCAGACGGTTCAGGAATGCATAGATACCTGCGCCAACAGCGTCCAGGCTGATGATTGCCTGTCCCAGCTTGTACAGGCCATTGAAGATAATGGGCCATACGAACAGCAAAATAGCGGAAGAAACAATGGAGACCAAAGCCGTAACAATTGCTACGGAGCGCTTGCCGCTGAAGAATGCCAAAGCATCGGGCAGCTTGGTAGCCTTAAACTTGTTGTAGCAAATACCGCCGATAATACCGGCCAGAATGCCGATAAATGCATTGCCGGCAACCTTAGAGTAAGCAACAGAGTTGATGTCGTTCAGCATAAAAGGAGCAATCTCCTTAATAGTGCCGGGAGCCAACAGAGTGGTCATCATCAGGTAGGAGACCATACCGGCCAGACCGGCAGTACCGTCGTTGTCCTTAGCCAGACCAACTCCGACACCAATTGCGAACAGGATTGCCATGTTGTCGATCAGGGCAGCGCCTGCCTTGATCAAAAATACGCCGAGGACATATGCGAAGCCTTCAGTTGCGCCGGCTGCGCCCATGGCAGCAGGAGCCAGAGCGTAGCCCAAGCCCATCAGGATACCGCAGATGGGAAGTGCAGCGACGGGCAGCATCATAGCTTTGCCCAGTTTCTGCAAATGTTTCATCATAGAAATAATCCTCCTTAAAAATCTCTTTGCCTTATTTATTAAGACCGTCGGCCCACGACGGTCATTAGGGCCTAAATCGGTTTACAGATTTGCAGTTAAAAATGCCTGCAGGTCAGTGGCGGCCTTTTCCTCGTCGTCGCCTTCCACGGTAAAGGTCAGCTCCATACCCTGCTTGGCAGCCAGCTTCATCAGCGCCATCAGGCGTCTTGCGTCGGCAGTGCCGGTGGGAGCTGTTACGGTAATTTTCGATGCGTAGGGAGCAACCGCCTTAACCAGCATTCCGGCAGGCCGGGCGTGCATACCCAGAGGGTCGGTGATAACATATTTAATTTCTTTCATTGGTTATTTCCTCACTTTCGTGGTTATTACACTTGGGATTCGCAGACCAGTTTCCTGGATTCCAAAATACGGCCGGCCGCCATACTCAGCTCGGTGAAGCCCATCTGGATGAACTTTTCCTGCAGCTTCGGGTCTGCACCCAGCTCGCCGCAGATACCTGCCCAAATACCGTTGTCCTTGGCAGCCTTGGCAATGTGCGCCATCAGTGCCAGAAGCGCGGGGTGATAGGGGTCGTAGAACTGCCCCAGCTTGGCATTCTGACGGTCCACCGCCAGAGTGTACTGAGTCAGGTCGTTGGTACCCACAGAGAAGAAGGCGGCCTCCTTTGCCAGCTCGTCTGCCAAAATCGCAGCGGCAGGTGTTTCCACCATAACGCCGATGGGTACATCCTTAGTGGGGACGCCCTCCTCCTCCAGCTCCTTTCGGACCTTGGCGCACAGTGCTTTGGCTGCTTTCAATTCCCAAACAGACGCCACCATAGGGAACATTACATTCAGATTGCCGTAAGCGGAAGCCCGGTAGATTGCCCGAAGCTGAGGACGGAAAATTTCCTCCTTGGTCAGACAAATACGCAGACCTCTTAAGCCGAGGGCGGGGTTTTCTTCCTTCTCAAGACCCATATAGCTAACCTGCTTATCTGCGCCGATATCCAGAGTGCGGATTACCACAGGTCTGTGTCCCATAATCTCGGCAACCTTTTTATAGGCCTCAAACAGCTCTTCCTCGGTAGGCAGGGAATCTCTGCCAAGATACAAAAACTCACTGCGCATCAGACCCACGCCTTCGGCATCGGCCTTAACCGCCGCCTCGGCATCCTCGGGACAACCGATGTTTGCAACCAGCAGCACCTTTTTGCCGGAACGAGTAATGCTTTCTTTACCGCGATATGCTTCCAGCGCATCCCGGGCAGCGGCAGCTTCATTCTGCTTGGCCTTCAGCATTTCCAGCGTCTGTTCATCAGGGTCGGCATACCAAGTGCCGGTAAAGCCGTCTACTGCCAGAATTTTGCAGCTTTCTGCCGCCTCAAAGGTAATGTCCGACTGCACCAGGGAGGGAATATTCAAGGTGCGCGCCAGAATTGCAGTATGGCTGGAGGAAGATCCCTGACGGGTCACAAAGGCTAAAATCCGTTCTTTGGGCAGCTGAATGGTTTCGCTGGGTGCCAAGTCCTCAGCAACAAGCAGAAACGATCCCTCCGGCAGCTGAAAGCCGGTATTTCCGCACAGAATATCATAAAGCCGATGGGACATATCCCGGATATCGGCGCTTCTGGCATTCATGTACTCGTCATCCATAGCCGCAAACACCTGTGCAAACTCTTCACCGGTGTCCAAAGCGGCAATGGCTGCTGCCGCGCCGCCTTCAATGGCCATATTTACGCCATCCAGATAGTCAAGATCCTCCAGCATCAAAAGCTGTACTTCCACAATGGCGGCCTGTTCCTCGCCAATTTCCACCTTTGCTTTTTCGTAAAGCGCGGTCAGCTGCTGACGTGCAGTTTCCAGCGCTGCTTCAAACTTTGCCTTTTCCACCAAAGGGTCTCCGGAGGAAACCGGCAGTGTACGCTGGGCCTTGCGGTAGACCACGGCAGGGCCGATTGCCACGCCGGAGAATACGGGCAAACCTATACCTTTTTTCATAAGTAGCTCCTTACTTTGCCAGTGCAATTACCACGTCTTCGTTGGTGACATCCTTACCCACAAAGGTATTGAAGGTGGGGTAATCGTCGGTGTTGCAAATCAGCATAGGGGTAATGGTGGGCAGGCCTGCGGCCTTGATTACCTCAATATCCGCCTCCAGCAGCAGCTGACCCTTCTTGACCTTATCGCCGTTGGCTACATGCACGGTGAAGGGCTTTCCCTCCAGAGATACGGTCTCCAGGCCCACATGGATTAGAACCTCAGCGCCGCAGTCCGCGACCAGACTTACCGCGTGACCGGTGGTAAACATCATATCCACGGTGGCATCACAGGGCGCATAGACCTTTCCCTCTGCCGGCTCTATGGCGATGCCGTTGCCCAGCATGCCCTCTGCAAAAGTGGGATCAGGCACCTGTGTGATCGGGACGGCTTTTCCCGCCATAGGAGCGTAAAAATCGTCGGTTTTCTTTTTGAAAAGCTTTTTTAAAAATTCCATAGAGACTTATCTTCCTTTCTATGCTTCGCGTTCATTTGTATTTGTACGAAAAACACCCTGCATTCATAATTTTTACAAATCTAATTTACCAAAAATCGCAAACAATGTCAACAGAAAAATACAGGTTTTTATTATGTTTTTTGTCAATTTTATCCAATTTTTAGACAAAATCTTCATAGTAAAAAAACGAGAAAAATGTGGTGGAATATTCGTTTTTTTGTGGTATACTAAAGCAAGGGAGGATGAGAAAATGAAGCGAATATTGGATTGTCAAGGCTCTGATTTTAAGAATATGTCCCGTCAGGAATTGCTGGATGCCATTGCAGGCAGCGAGGGGCGCACCGTTATGTGTGAGACAATCGGTGCCATTATGCCTATGCTGGGGGATATCACAAATGCCGAGTTTGCTGCGGCAATGGGTGCGGATATTCTGCTGCTAAATTTATTTGACGTACAAAATCCCCACATACAGGGGCTTCCCAAAACCCAGCCGGAGAACGTGATTCGGAAGCTGAAGGAGCTGACCGGCCGTCCCATCGGCATTAATCTGGAGCCGGTGGAGCAGGTGCTGTCCTCTGAAGACCCCAACGAGAACATGTGGGCGATGACCGGCGGCAGAAAAGCCACTTTGGAAAATGCAAAAAAAGCCGTAGCTATGGGAGTCAACCTGATTTTGCTCACCGGAAATCCCGGTATCGGCGTCACCAACGAGGCCATTGAACAGACCCTGCGGCTGTATAAAGAGGCTTTTGGCGACAAGCTAATTCTGGCCGCAGGAAAAATGCATGCCTCCGGTATCTTAACAGAAGGCGCGCAAAACATCATCACCCGAAACGATGTTGCTGCCTTTGCCACTGCCGGGGCAGACATTGTTCTTCTGCCTGCTCCGGGAACGGTTCCCGGAATTACCGTGGAATATATCCGGGATTTGGTAGATTATGCCCACAGTCTTGGCTGTCTGACCATCACTGCCATCGGAACTTCTCAGGAGGGCGCAGACGTATCTACAATCCGGCAGCTTGCCCTCATGTGCAAAATGACCGGCACCGACATTCACCACCTGGGAGATGCGGGATACGGCGGTATGTCCCTGCCTGAAAATATTCAGGCGTATTCTGTTGCGATACGGGGCATCCGTCACACCTATCGCCGTATGGCGGGTTCTGTTAATCGCTGAATTCGTTTTGTCTTTATTATTTTATGTTTTTATATTCTGGGATATTTTCATTTTTGGGAAGGACATCAAAAAGCGCAGCACGCCGATGGCATGCTGCGCTTTTTGATATCCTTATAAAGATTTATTTTTTAAGAGAATTGCACGCATTGCAATTGCATTGCTGTGTGCCTTTTCAGTATACCTATCTCGGGTATACTGACTTTTGGATTGAAAAAATACCTTTTATTAAGAAACTAAATAGTGACGACGACAGCTTTTGTTGCCGGTTTTTACCTGTTCATTTTAGGATTGTCTGTTCTTCCCAACAGATAGTCAACAGAAACCTTGTGAAAATCGGCAATTTTGCAAAGAGTTTGGGTCGGTATATCAATATCGCCCCGTTCATAATTGCTATACACTCGTTGGCTGCAGGACAGAATTTCTCCCATTTTTGCCTGAGATAAGTCCTTATCTTCTCTCAGATCCCGGATTCTGCGGTAACAGGGCATAATCACACCACCTGTTTATCAGATGCCGTTATTATAGCTTAGAAATTTTTTCGCTATTGACATTTAGCGAAAAATTCGCTAGAATATTTTCGATCAACCAGCCAAATACTATCTAAGATGGGGGGAAGCACCTGTGATTACTGGAGAGCGTGTGGTAATTAAAGGGTTGTCGCGGTCTGTTTCGGCGCAAATTTATAATATCGTCAACAAAGAGGAATTTCGTGAATTGACAGGCACGCTGTACCCTGTATCAGAATTTGAACACGAAGAGTGGCTTAAGCGCGCCGCCACAAACCCGGATCAGAAGCTTTTCGGTGTTTTCGACAGGAAGGCAGACAGCTTTCTCGGAACCATTGGTCTAAAAAATTTCGACCAGAAAAATCGAAACGCAGAGTTGTTTGTCAGCTTGGATTCTCCCGGGGGATACGGCGCAGACGCTGTACAAACCCTGGTACGCTACAGCTTTTCCCATCTGAATATGCACAAAATATACCTGAAGGTTTTTGCCACCAACGCAAGAGCAATTCATTGCTATGAAAAAGCGGGCTTTCAAACAGAGGGCATTTTAAGACAGCATCATTTTGATAACGGACAGTATACAGATGTTTTGATAATGGGCATTCATAGATAGAAAAGCAAATGCAACGCACAAGTCCACATCCAGTAAAAGAACACCGCGGAGAAATCCGCGGTGTTCTTTTACTGTATATTACCGGTCCTCCCGGAAGTAGGAAAGGCCCAGACTCTGAGGCGGCTGATGCTCTCGCTTTTGCCGCATACTGGTTACGATCAGCACCAGAATGGTAACCACATAGGGAAGCATTTTGAACAGCTCCTTGCCGGCAAAGCTGACGCCGGGGATATAGCTGCTGGCCACATACAATGCGCCAAACACAATGGAGCCCAGGATGGCCCAATTGGGCTTCCACACGGTGAAAATAACCAGCGCAATGGCCAGCCAGCCGATGGCATCCACGCAGTACTCCCAGTTGCCGTTGAGGTAATCCATTATGAAGGACAAACCGCCCAGGCCGGCCACACCGCAGCCTACGCAAGTGGCAGCATACCGGTAAAGAGGCACATTGATACCGGCAGCATCGGCGGTTGCAGGATTCTCGCCCACCGCCCGCAGGTGCAGACCCACACGGGTCTTGTTGAGTACATAGGTGGTCGTCAGCGCAATGGCCAATGCAAGATATACAAAGATGCCGTAACCGAAAACCAATTTGCCGAAGGATCCCAGCGCATCTGCAAAAGGAAGGGCTGCGGTAAAGTACTTGCTGCCCTTGGTGAAGATCACAGAAGCCTCGCTGATAATATACTCGGACATGCCCACACCCAGGGTGGTGATGGCCAGACCGGTCACATTCTGATTGACACGGAGCGTAACGGTAAAAAAGCTGAAGAGCAGTCCCATCAGAGCGCCGCCCAACAGTGCGGCAATCAGCGGGATCAGCACAGCTAATACCGGCACCACATTGGAGCCCACGGCGGTAAAGTACATATACTCCGCATAGCAGCCGCAGGCTGCGCCTACGCACATAACGCCTGGGATGCCCAGATTTAGGTGTCCTGCTTTTTCGGTGATCGTCTCGCCGGTAGAGCCCAGCAGGAAGGTCATACCCAATCGGATCGCACTAACAAGAAAGGCTATCATTTTACATTCTCCTTTCTGTTTTTGCTTACCACAACACGGTACTGCAGGAAAAACTCACAGCCGATAATGAACAGCAGAATGATGCCGGTAACAATATCGGCAATAGAACTGGAAATACGGAAATCTGTAGAAATCTGCTGAGAACCCATTTCCAGAAAAATCAACAAAAACGAAGTCAGCACCATATAAAGGGGATTGAATTTCGCCAGCCAGGATACCATAATGGCCGTAAAACCGCGGCCGCCCACGGTGGTAGTGCTGATGGTATGGTTGGTGCCGCCCACCAAAAGCAGGCCGGCAATGCCACAGATAGCGCCGGAGATGAGCATCGTCCGCACCACGACTTTTTTCACATTGATGCCGATGTAGCGGGCGGTATTCTCACTTTCGCCCACAACGGAGATCTCGTAGCCGTGCTTGCTGTATCTTAAATACACATACACTGCAATGGTCAATACGGCCACCAGCAGAACATTCAAAAGATATGCCTTTCCGCCAATCACAGGCAGACCGTACTCAGGCATAGGGGTCAGAACACCGGAGCCGTTCTTAACAAAGGCTTTCAGGAACCAGGCAACCAACTGGGTTGCCACATAGTTCATCATCAGAGTAAACAGGGTTTCGTTGGTATTCCAATAAGCCTTGAACAACGCAGGAAGCAGCGCCCAGATCATACCGGCCAATACGCTGACGACGGTCATAACCACCAGCAGCAGCGCCGTAGGCATCGTGTCGCCCAGGAACATCATCGTTGCAACACAGGCAAGTCCGCTGATCAGCACCTGGCCCTCCGCGCCGATGTTCCAAAACTTCATTTTAAACGCCGGGGTTACCGCCAAAGAAACACACAGCAGCATTGCCACGCCCTGCAGCATATTCCAAATACGCCGGGAGGAGCCGAACACTCCGTCCACCATGGATCCGTAAACCTCGATGGGATTGGCTTTAGCCAGAATGGTAATCAGTATGCCGGATACCAGTATAGCAGCCAGTATGGCAACTGCCCGGACTATAAGTTTATAGTACCAGGTGACAGTGCCCTGATCCCGCTTGACAATGTGCAGCAAGGGCGTGTTCTTTTTCTCACTTTTCGCCATATTCTCCAACCCCTTCCTCCTTAGACTTGGTCATCAGCAGACCGATTTCTTCCTTACGGGCGGTACGGCCATCCACAATGCCGGTAACCCGTCCGGCATTGATAACCAAAATCCGGTCACACAGCTCCATAAGCACGTCCAGATCCTCGCCCACGAAAATAACAGCTACACCTTTTTCCTTCTGCCGGTTCAGCAGATTGTAAATGGTATACGATGCGTTCACATCCAGACCGCGAACCGGATAAGCTGCCATCAGAACAGTGGGTGCAGCTGCGATTTCACGGCCCACCAGTACCTTCTGTACATTGCCGCCGGAAAGCTGCCGCACAGGGGTGGCCGCGCTGGGGGTAACCACCTGTAAATCTTCAATAATGTTCAGAGCAAGGTCACGGGGTTCCCGCCGATGCAGGAAGAAGCCGCGGCCCTTTTGATAACTGCGAAGCATCATATTGTCCACAATATCCATATTTCCCACAAGTCCCATTCCCAGCCGGTCCTCAGGAACGAAGGACAGCCGCACGCCCAGATCCCGGATCTGCAGAGGATTTTTGTCCCGCAGGTTCTCGGTTTTTCCGGTTTTGGGATCTTGATAAGTGATATTGCCTTGTGTCAGTTGATGTAAACCGGCAATGGATTCCAGCAATTCCCGCTGACCGGAGCCGGCAATACCGGCAATGCCCAAAATCTCACCGGAATATGCCGTGAAGGAAACACCGTCCAGAATAGGGCGACCTTCCTCATTGACACTATGCAGGTCTTCTACCTTCAGACGTTCCTGAGGGTTCTTGGGCTCGGAGCGCTCAATGCTCAGCTCCACCTTCACACCCATCATCATCTCGGTAAGCACACCTTCCGTGGCATCAGCAGTATTCACCGTGCCGATATGCTCGCCCCGGCGCAATACCGCCACCCGGTCAGACAGGGACAGCACCTCGTGGAGCTTATGGGTAATGATAATAACGGACTTATTGTCCTCACGCATGCGGCGCAGAACCGCAAAAAGCTTGTCCGTTTCCTGGGGGGTCAATACTGCAGTAGGCTCATCCAGAATTAAAACATCCGCGCCACGGTAGAGAACCTTAATAATCTCCACCGTCTGCTTCTCGGAAACAGACATATCCGCCACACGCTTATCCGGGTCGATCACAAAACCGTACCGTTGGGTAATCTCGATCACCTTGCGGCGGACATCTGCCAGACGGTAGCGGCCCTCGTCCTCCACGCCCAATGCGATATTTTCACAGGCTGTGAACACATCCACCAGCTTAAAATGCTGATGGATCATACCGATCTTATAGGCAAAAGCATCCTTGGGCGAAGCAATGGTCACTTCCTGCCCGTCCACAAATATCTGGCCCTCATCCGGGTAATAGATTCCGGCCACCATATTCATCAGGGTGGTTTTGCCGGAACCGTTTTCGCCCAAAATGGCCAGGATTTCGCCCTTGTAAACCTCTAAATCGCAGTTTTTATTGGCCACCACACGGCCAAAGGTCTTGGTAATGCCACGGCATTCCAGCGCTATAGGTTTTGCCATCATCATACCTCCACAGCTTCTCTAATTTACATCCGATAAAGGCAAAGTTATTTTGCCTCTTTCGGACATAAATTACCAAGCCCGGGACAGAGCCGGACAGCTCTGCCCCGGGCAAAAATTGCAGGGATTAGAACTTTTCGTTCAGACGGGTAATGCCGTCGATCTTCAGATCAAAGTAAGGAGCCGACTGGGTCTTGGACTCCTCGAAAATACCGTTGATAACATTGTCGCCGGTAACAGTCTTACCCTCAACAGTGAAATTCTTGGTGTCGAAAACCTTGACCTTACCGGACTTCAGGTCTTCAACAGCAGCCTTCAGAGCCTTCAGAGTATCCTTGGCAGCAGCCTTCTCGTTGATGCCGGTCAGCACAACAGATCCCTCAGCGATGCCGCCGCACCAGTCGGTGTCGATCTTGGCACCGGTGTTGGCACACTTGATGATGTAGGCAAAGTAAGGAGCCCAGTTGATACGGGAAGAAACGATGAAGGTCTCGGGGCAAGCCTCAACGGTAGCGCCGTTGTAGGAAACGTTAGGAACGCCTGCAGCTTCGCAAGCGCCGGGAGCTCCCATAGAGTCAGCATGCTGGCTGATCAGGACGCACTTTCTTGCGATCAGAGCCTCGGCGGCATTCTGCTCTTCAACAGCATCATACCAGGAACCGGTGAACTGAACTTCCATAGTGACGGAAGGACATACGGACTTGGCGCCCAGGTAGAAGGAAGAGTAGCCGGAGATAACCTCAGCGTAGGTGAAAGCACCGACATAGCCCATCTTAGCCTGGTCTGCGGTAATCTTGCCGCTGGCGATCATCTCATTGAGCTTCATACCTGCTGCGATACCGGCAAGGTAACGGCCTTCGTAGATGGAAGCAAAAGCATTGTGATAGTTGGGCTGGTTCTCCAGGTGAGCCTTGTAGCCGGTAGCGTGGCAGAACTCAACATTGGGGAAATCCTTGGCGGCCTTCAGCATAAAGTCTTCGTGGCCGAAGGAGTTTGCGAAGATAACCTTACAGCCCTGATCCACCAGGTCAGCAGCAGCTTCGTAGCATTCGTTGCCTTCGGGAACATTGATCTTGATGATATACTGGTCCTTGGTCAGACCCAGTGCCTTAATAACCTCGTCAGCTGCATCCAGGAAGTTCTTATCGTAGGTGGACTTCTCGTCGTGCAGGCAGATGAAGCCGATCTTGAAATCAGCCTTGACTTCAAAATCCTTCGTAATTTCCTTGACGCCCAAGGGAGACTCAGTCAGCGCGTCGGTGCTGCTGTTGTTGCCGCAGGCAGCCAAGCCCAGAGCCATGACAACCGCCAGCAGCAATGCCAGAAATTTTTTCATTTGTTGTTCCTCCTTAATTTTTATACAGAATGTATTTTAGCTAACCGGAATCAACATCTAAAACACAAACTCTTACTATAAGAAAATACCATATTCGACGGCAAAAGTCAAGAAAGGATAACGGAAAAGTATCCGGAATCTGTATGATAATGACCCACACAGATGCCTGTGAAAGCATTATACCACACAATTACAAAAATGTATCGAAAGTGTGGCAAAATATACGATTTTTCTTGACAGAGCTTTCCGCTTTGCATATAATGAGTTAAACCGATGAGGAAGAGTAAGTAAGTTTTATCTGTCTTTCTTCAGAGAGCCCCGGAGGGTGGAACCGAGGCGAAAGCAATAAGACCGAATGGACTTCCGAGGGCAATCAGAACGGATAATCCCAGTATGTGCGCCGGAGCAGACACTCCGTTAAAAACCGTCAGCGTATGAAGTACGCACTAAGAGGGCGCGTTTGCGTCAAGCCGGGTGGCACCGCAGGAATGGTATCCTGTCCCAGCAAAGGATTTGCTTTGGGGCGGGTTTTTTTCGTCCCAAGAAAGGAGTATATACAATGTCTACTACGCCCATCCCTTACAAAATTTACTTAGATGAAAATGAGATGCCTACAGCATGGTATAACCTTCGGGCGGATATGAAGAACAAGCCTGCGCCCCTTCTGAACCCCCAGACCCTGCAGCCTATGACGGCACAGGAATTAGAGCCGGTATTCTGCCGGGAGCTGATCGATCAGGAGCTGGACGATACCAATGCCTTTATCCCTATTCCGGAGGAAATTCGGGATTTTTATAAAATGTATCGCCCCGCGCCTTTAATCCGCGCCTACTGTCTGGAAAAGAAGCTGGGTACACCTGCCAAAATCTACTATAAATTTGAGGGCAACAACACCTCCGGCAGCCATAAGCTGAATTCCGCCATTGCTCAGGCCTACTATGCCAAAAAACAGGGGCTTACCGGTGTTACCACGGAAACCGGCGCCGGTCAGTGGGGTACGGCGCTGTCTATGGCCTGCTCCTACTTTGATTTGGACTGTAATGTATATATGGTGAAATGCTCCTACGAGCAAAAGCCCTTCCGCCGGGAGGTTATGCGCACCTACGGCGCAACCGTTACCGCCTCTCCCTCCATGGATACCCAGGTGGGCAGAAAAATTCTTGCTGCCCACCCCGGTACCACCGGCAGCTTAGGCTGTGCCATTTCCGAGGCGGTGGAGGCTGCGTCCTGCAAGCCCGGCTACCGGTATGTGCTGGGCAGTGTGTTAAACCAGGTTATGCTCCACCAGTCAGTGATTGGCCTGGAAACCAAGGCAGCGCTGGATAAATACAACGTCAAGGCGGATATTATCATCGGCTGTGCCGGCGGCGGCTCTAACCTGGGCGGTCTGATTGCCCCCTTTATGGGGCAAAAGCTCCGGGGCGAGGCGGATTACCGCATCATTGCCGTAGAGCCAGCCTCCTGTCCCAGCTTTACCCGGGGCACTTATGCCTACGACTACTGCGATACCGGTATGGTCTGCCCGCTGTCCAAGATGTACACCTTAGGCTCCGGCTTTATTCCCGCCGCCAACCATGCCGGCGGTCTGCGGTACCACGGTATGAACGCCACCTTGTCCCAGCTTTACGCTGACGGACTGATGGAGGCGGTATCCGTCAAGCAGACGGAGGTTTTTGAAGCCGCAGAATACTTTGCCCGGATTGAGGGTATTCTCCCTGCTCCGGAAAGCTCCCACGCCATTAAGGTTGCGCTGGATGAAGCAATCCGCTGCAAGGAAACCGGTGAGGAAAAGACCATTGTCTTCGGCTTAACCGGTACAGGCTACTTTGATATGTACGCCTACGAAAAATTCCATGACGGCAAAATGGAGGACTACGCCCCCACCGACGAGGAAATCGCCAAGGGTCTGTCCGGCCTGCCCACTGTATAAACCCAATCAGGCAGGCGCGTTGCTTCGCGGCAGGCTATCCTTAAAAACCTTGAACTTACAAACTACCCCAGTTTGTGCTAATGGCACAAACTGGGGTAGTTCTTTTTCTCTGGGGAGTTGTTTTATTTATAAAAAGTAGCCTGCGTTTAAAAGACGGGTCAGAGCGTTATTCGCCTCGTCGTCGGTAAAAAGACCGGTAAAGGCCTTGTTCACCGCCAGCGCCTCTAAGGATAAATCCAGCCTGCCCTTGTCCGCCAAGGCGAAAAACCCGTCGCTTTCCCGATGTCCCATCAAGCACCTGTGGGCAAATGCCATATCCGTCACCGGACGGATGCGTACACCCAGCTCTTCTGCCTTCTGACGGTTTAATGAAAGCTGCGCCAGAAATTTTTCTTCCATATTACTCTAAAATCAACGGCCCGTTGCTGCCGGCCAGACCCTCTCGGATATACTCCGCCGCCTCCTGGGGAGACAGGGTCACCTGCTCACCGGAGCGCATATCCTTAACGGAGCATTTGCCCTGGGCAAGCTCATCCTCACCCAAAAGCACCGCATAGGGAACACCCAGCTTGTCGCAATAGCTCATTTTCTGCTTAAACTTTTTCTGCTCTGCATACAGCTGTACCCGCAGGCCCGCACTCCGGAGGGCTTCTGCCAAGGAAATGGCAGGGGCAGCGGCTTCTGTCATAGGCAGAACCAGAGCGTCTGCCGGTGCGCTGGGAAGGTTGGGATTTAAAAGCCCCTGCTCATCCAGCACGTAGAACAGCCGGGTCAGTCCGATGGAAATACCCACGCCGGGCAGCTTCTTGTCGATATAATAGCCTGCCAAATCGTCGTACCGGCCGCCGGAGCAGACAGAGCCGATTTGCGGGTGGTCTAAAAGGGTGGTTTCATACACCGTTCCGGTATAGTAATCCAGACCTCTTGCGATGGTCAAATCCACGGCAAAGTTCTCCTCCGGCACGCCGAAGGCATTTAGGTTGGCGGTAACCGCCTTTAATTCCGCAAGACCCATATCAAACAGCTCATTTTGTCCGGCATAGCCCTCCAAGGCTGCCAAAACCTGCTCGTTTGTGCCGGTGATGGCGATAAACTTCAAAATCTCCTGGGCCTGCTGCTCAGAAAGACCGCAGTCGTCAATCAAAATAGCGCAAACCTTATCCGCCCCGATTTTGTCCAGCTTGTCCACGGTGCGCATAATCTCGCCGCTTTTCTCCGACAGATTTTGCATGGCGTAAAAGCCGTTGAGGATTTTCCGGTTGTTCACCCGAATTTGAAAGCGCTTCAGACCAAAGCCCCGGAATACCCGATAAATAATAGCAGGAATTTCCGCCTCGTTCAGAATGTCCAGCTTGCCGTCGCCGATGATGTCAATATCCGCCTGATAAAACTCCCGGAAGCGGCCCCGCTGCGCCCGTTCGCCCCGATAGACCTTGCTGATTTGGTAGCGGCGGAAGGGAAATGCCAGTTCATTATAATGCAGCGCCACATACTTTGCCAGCGGCACAGTCAAATCAAACCGCAGCGCCAAGTCGCTGTCGCCCTTTTGGAAGCGGTAAATCTGCTTTTCCGTTTCACCGCCGCCCTTAGCCAAAAGAATCTGAGCATCCTCAATAGCCGGGGTGTCCAGCGGGGCAAAGCCGTAGAGAGCATATGTGTTTCGTAAAATCTCCATCATCTTCTCCAGCTTCTGCTGCTTGCCGGGAAGCAGCTCCATAAAGCCGGAGAGTGTGCGAGGCTTAATAATATCCATAATAACCGTCCTTTTAATGCTTGTGGAACATCTCACGCCAGTCCAAATCGCCCCGCTGCAGACCCATAATCGCGATTTCCGCGCTGGCAAGGTTGGTGACGATGGGCACATTTTGTCTATCGCAGTGGCGAATGGTATCCATCATCTGACTGTCCTCCACAGCGTCCGCCGTGTTGGGGTCGTTGAACAAAAGCACCAGATCAATTTCATTGTAAGCAATGCGGGCGTTAATCTGCTGATGGCCGCCCTGTTTATGAGAAAGCAAAAGGGTAACCGGCAGCCCGATATTGTCCGCAATCAGCCGCCCTGTGGTGGCGGTAGCATACAGCTTATGCTTTGCCAGAATGCTTTTATATGCGGTGCAGAACTGTACCATCAGTTCTTTCTTCTTGTCGTGTGCCAAAAACGCAATATTCATGACGCCTTCTCCTTTATTTAATCACATCGGTAACAGGAACACAAAGTCCCTGCAGCCGCTTGGCGATCCGCTTGCAGGCGGCAGCCGCGCCCTTTTTCGTTTGCTTCAAAAGGGGCTTTCCAAAAGCAGCGGCCAAAACCACATTGCCGTCCTCCGGCACAATTCCCAACAGGGGCAAGCCTGCCTGATCCATAATATCATCCACCGTCAGCTTCAGCGCGGAGGCCATTTTTTTACTGATGCGGTTTACCACCAGCCGAACACGCTTCTTCCCCAGCTGTTCCAAAGCGTCCGCCGCCTGACGGGCATCCCGAATGGAGGCCGGATCGGCTCCGGTAACCAAAATCACCCTGTCGGCAGCTCTGGCGGCCAGCCGGAAGCCTGCGTCAATACCTGCCGGCGCATCCAAAAGCACATAGGAAAAGTGCTTCCGCGCCCCATCCAGCATCCGAGCAAAGGCTAGCCCATCTACCGCCTCGGCACAGCAGTCCAGCGGCGCAGTCAAAAATTGCAAATTGGGATACAGAGGATGCTCCGCCGCCATAGAAAGGCTGTACTCTCCGCGGCACACATCCAAAAAGGAAATCGCCCCCACATCGGACATCCCCAGAGCAATATCCAAGTTCCGCAGACCCACATCGCAGTCCACACACAGGACCTTGTGTCCCATCTGGGCCAGCGCAACGGCTACTCCGGCGCAAACCGAGGTTTTTCCCGTTCCGCCCTTACCGGACAGAACCGCAATCAATTCGCCCATGTCAGACTGCCTCCTGCTCTAATTTTTTACTTATTATAAAGGAATCTTCCACAAAAAGCAAGCACGAATCAAGGCGAATCCATTGTTTTTTTCATCAATATAACCAAAAGCCCGGCTTATATTTCCCCTCTGGGCGGCTATTTACAAAATATTTAAGAAAAAACCGCAAAAAGGGCTTGCTTTTTTATACATCTGTGTTATACTGTTGCTGTTAGCACTCCGGCAAGATGAGTGCTAACACACTGGTAGATATTTGCAGCCCGGGCTGCAATCTAAATAACCGTTATGGAGGAACGATTTATGAAACTCAAACCCATGGCAGATAATCTGCTGCTGAAGCAAACCGAGGCGCAGGAAACCACTGCTTCCGGCATTATCCTGGCATCCGCCAAGGAAAAGCCTGCAATTTACGAGGTCATCTCCGCAGGTCCGGAGGTTAAGGAAATCGCAGCCGGCAATAAGGTTGTTGTTGGCAACTACATCGGCAGCGACATTAAGCTTGACGGCGTTGACTACAAGTTTGTAAAGCTGGAAGATGTTCTGGCAATCGTAACTGACTAAGCAGGAGGAATTTTACAATGGCAAAAATGATTGTTTACGGCGAAGAAGCCCGCAGAAAACTGCAATCCGGCATCGACCAGCTGGCAGATACCGTTAAGGTTACCCTTGGCCCTAAGGGCAGAAACGTAGTGCTGGGCAAAAAGTTCGGCGCGCCCCTGATTACCAATGACGGTGTCACCATCGCCAAGGAAATCGAGCTGGAGGATGCCTTCGAGAATATGGGCGCACAGCTCATTCGCGAGGTCGCAACCAAGACCAACGATGTTGCCGGTGACGGTACTACCACCGCAACCCTGCTGGCCCAGGCCATTACCCGTGAGGGTCTGAAGAACCTGTCCGCCGGTGCAAACCCCATGGTTATGCGCAAGGGTATTGAAAAGGCTGTTGCTGCTGCCGTTGCTTCTATTAAGGAGCATTCCGTCCCCGTGAACGGCTCTGAGGATATTGCCCGCGTCGGTACCGTCTCCTCCGGTGACGCTGCCATCGGTGCGTTGATTGCCGAGGCTATGGAAAAGGTAGGCACCGAGGGTGTCATCACCATTGAAGAATCCAAGACCGCCGAAACCGGTCTGGAGGTCGTAGAGGGTATGCAGTTTGACCGGGGCTATATCTCCCCCTACATGGTCACCGATACCGACAAGATGGAAGCCGTTTTGGACGATGCCCTCATTCTGATTACCGACAAGAAGATTTCCTCCATCCAGGAAATCCTGCCCATTCTGGAGCCTGTTGTTAAGGCCGGCAAGAAGATGATGATTATTGCCGAGGATGTAGAGGGTGACGCTCTGGCAACGCTGCTGGTTAACCGTCTTCGCGGTAACTTCAACTGCGTCTGTGTCAAGGCCCCCGGCTTTGGCGACCGCCGCAAGGAAATGCTGCAGGATATCGCCATCTTGACCGGCGGTACTGTAATTTCCAGCCAGCTGAATATGGAGCTGACCGAGGCTACCATGGCTGATCTGGGCCGCGCCCGTCAGGTTGTTGTTACCAAGGACAACACCACCATCGTTGACGGCGCCGGCGATTCCGAGGCCATCAAGGCCCGCGCCCACCAGATCCGCGCCTCCATTGCTACCACCACCTCTGACTATGACCGGGAGAAGCTGCAGGAGCGTCTGGCAAAGCTCTCCGGCGGTGTTGCCGTCATCAAGGTGGGCGCACAGACCGAGGTTGCCATGAAGGAGCAGAAGCTTCGTGTTGAGGACGCTTTGAATGCTACCCGCGCCGCTGTGGAAGAAGGCATTGTTGCCGGCGGCGGTACCGCACAGGTCAACGCCATCGCCGCTGTGGAAAAGCTGATTGCCACCCTCTCCGGCGACGAAAAGACCGGCGCCAAGATTATTGCCACCGCCCTGCAGGCACCCATCCGCCAGATTGCACAGAACGCCGGTGTAGACGGCAGTGTTGTGTATGAGAAGATCCGTTCCTCCCGTAAGATTGGCTACGGCTACAATGCTTACACCGAGCAGTATGCAGACATGATTGCCGCCGGCATTGTTGACCCCACCAAGGTCACCCGTTCCTCTCTGGAAAATGCCGCCTCCATCGCTTCCTGCGTGCTGACCACCGAGAGCTTGGTTGCCGACAAGCCCAACCCTGAGGCTGATGTTGCCGCTATGGCAGCTGCCGCCCAGAACGGTATGTACTAAGAAGTAAAATATCCCTTTCAAGGCCCTGCGGAATTACCGCAGGGCCTTTTGCATTTGTCAAAAGGCTTCCTCGCAATGACAACAAAAGAGCCTTGCGCTCCGATAGGATATGTAGGGACCGACCTCCCGGACGGGTTCCACCGCACCAAAACCTTGCTTTGTACTACCGAAAGAGCGCGCCGGGAGGGGACCCGGGGAGGGTGGCTTTGGGAGCGGGAGCTACCAGCTCAACGCCTCCCCGGGCCGCCTCTTTGGGTACTTTCTTGGCGGGACAAGAAAGTACCGCCGCCGGCAGGCACCGGAAGTATCGTTGTGCTGTCAGGCTGCATACAGCAAGAAAATCCAAGATTATCTGTTTATAATTGGTTTTCTGCCGGATTATCGGCTGGGTTCCTCCGGAGGGTGTCTTTCTTGTTTCGGCAAGAAAGACACGAAAGAACCGACATAGGGGAGGTGCTGTGTGTCTTGCTCCCGCAATCCAAGCCGCCCTCCCCTATGTACCCCACCCGGCCGCATCGCCGCAAGTGCTCGCAAGGTTTCAGTGCGGTTGGGGAGCGCATAACGCAGGCTCACAATGACAACGAAGGCTTACGGATGTAAAAAGCGCCCCAAGCTAAAAAACCGGAAAAATGTGTAAAAAATCTCTTGACAAACCCTATGTTCTGCGGTACAATACCAGAGCAGTTAGCCTATGCTAATTGATTTTACGGCAGGTTAGTTAGCCTATGCTAATTAACCCCCTGTCAAAAAGGAACCGGGTGACGCATATGAATTTAACAACCGTAGAGGAAGGCAAGGAATACATCATCAGCCACATCGACACCAATGACGAAGAGCTGAATGCCTTTTTGTTTTCCTTAGGCTGTTACAGCGGCGAACCGATTACCGTCGTTTCCCGCCGGAAAAGCAGCTGCACCGTTTCCATTAAAGACGGCAGATATAACATCGACACTTCCCTTGCTGCAGCAATCATTGTTGCTTAGCCTGAGCGATATAATCCGAACCCGTTTCTGAACCGTGTGATTGCCCCGCAGCATCGTTGCCGCTTTTTGAAGGGCACAAAGCCCATCTGCAAAGCGCCGCCTTGCCTCGGAACAACCACACGGCTCAGAAATCTCCGACCTAAGCGGGATGGATGGTTGGTTCAGGCGAGCTTTTACGAAGCAGATGGGCTGTCGCCCATCAATGAATAAAACGAAGTCTGAGCCAATCAGACACCCGCTTAGGCGAGTTCGGATTATATCGCTCAGGCTAAACAATCAGCCGTACCACGGCTGATTTGATTATCGGGGTTGGTTAGCAGAGGGTAACCATAATCACAGGAGGCTTTTTATGAGAATTGCATTTGCGGGAAACCCCAACAGCGGAAAAACCACTATGTACAACGCCCTCACCGGCAAAAATGAGAAGGTAGGCAACTGGGCGGGTGTCACGGTGGACAAAAAAGAAGCACCCATCAAAAAACAGTACGCCGGCTCAGCTGACCTGTTGGCGGTGGATTTGCCCGGCGCATACTCTATGTCTCCTTATACCTCCGAGGAAAGCGTTACCAGTACCTACATAAAAAACGAAAATCCCGATGTCATTATCAATATTGTAGATGCTACCAATCTCAGCCGCAGTCTGTTCTTCACCACTCAGCTGCTGGAGCTGGGCGTTCCTATGGTTGTCGCCCTCAACAAAGCCGATATTAATGAAAAAAAGCATACCGAAATTGATGTTGCTGCCTTATCTAACAAGCTGGGCTGTCCGGTAGTGGAAACGGTTTCCACCTCCGCCGAGGGTCTTGCCGCACTGGTTCAGTCGGCGGTATCCCGGGCCGGAAAGGTGCAGTCCGCCCCTTTTACCCAAGGCGACATAGACCTGACAGACAAAAAGGCAGTGGAAGCGGCAGACCGAAAACGGTATGCCTTTGTCAATAAGCTGGTTTCCCAAGTGGAAAAGCGGCAGGTTTTTACAAAAGACAAAAATTTTCAGGACAAAATCGACGAATATCTCACCAGTCCCTGGCTGGGTATTCCGATTTTCGCCCTTGTCATGTTTCTGGTGTTTCAAATTTCCCAAGCCTGGGTCGGACCTTTTCTTGCCGAGGGCCACGAATTTGAAAACGGAACGGTAATCCCCGGTCTTGTAACCCTTATTGACCTGTTTAAGGATTGGGTCGGCAATATGCTTTCAGCAGGCCATCCCTTTCTGGTTGCCCTGCTGACAGAGGGCATCATCGGCGGCGTCAGCGCCGTTGTAGGCTTTTTGCCCTTGGTAATGGTGATGTATTTTCTCATTGCCCTTTTGGAGGATTGCGGTTATATGGCCCGTGCCACAGTGGTATTAGACCCCATTTTTAAAAAGGTGGGGCTTTCCGGAAAATCCGTCATTCCCTTTGTTATCGGTACCGGCTGCGCCGTACCCGGTGTTATGGCTGCCCGCACCATCCGCAACGAACGGGAACGCAACGCTACGGTTATGCTCGCGCCCTTTATGCCCTGCGGCGCAAAGCTCCCGGTTATCTCCTTGTTTGCCGGTGTGTTTTTTGAAAACGCAGCTTGGGTAGGCACTTTAATGTACTTTGTGGGTATTGCGATTATTCTGCTGGGAGCTTTGCTGGTTAACTGGATTACCGGCAACCGCAACCGCAAATCCTTCTTTATTATTGAGCTGCCGGAATACAAAATCCCCTCCTTTTCCCGGGCATTTTCTTCTATGTGCGCCCGGGGCTGGTCCTATATCGTAAAGGCCGGCACCATCATTCTTTTGTGCAATGCCACGGTGTATATTATGCAGTCCTTTAACTGGCAACTGCAGCTGGTGGCAGAGGATGCCGTCAATACCTCTATTTTGGCAACCATTGCCAATCCCATTGCCCTGCTTCTTGTACCCGTTATTGGCTATGCCAGCTGGCAGCTGGCGGCGGCAGCTGTCACCGGCTTTATTGCAAAGGAAAATGTGGTCGGCACGCTGGCGGTGTGCTTTGGTATCTCCAACCTTATTGATCCCGACGCATTGGAATTGGTTGAGGGTGCTGCCGGCATCGAAATCATCTTCGGCAGCGGTGTTGTACCCCAGATGACCGCCGTGGCGGCGCTGGCTTACCTGATGTTTAATCTGTTCAGTCCACCTTGCTTTGCAGCCATTGGTGCTATGAATGCAGAGCTTTCCCAGAAAAAGTGGCTCTGGAGCGGACTTGCTTTGCAGCTGGGCGTGGGCTATACCTTGGGCTTTTTGGTGTTCCAAATCGGCACACTGATTACCACCGGCGCTTTCGGTGCAGGCTTTATCCCCGGACTGATTGCGGTAACTGCTATGGTCGGCGTTGTGATTTATTTATGTGTCCGGGCAGATAAAAAGCTGAAATTAGAAGCCCTCAGCGGAAAGAAGTAAGCTATGACTTTAGAAAACATCATCCTTGTGACTGCCATTGCAGCTGTGCTGATTTTGGCAGTTTGGGCAATCCGAAAATCCAAGAAAAAAGGCAACCCCTGTATCGGCTGCCCCAATAGCGGCTGCTGCTCCGGCTGCAGTCACCACACCACACAATGACCAAACCCCCATCGGCTGCAGCCGATGGGGGTGCTTTTTTATTGCGTTTCTTTCTTCCTGTAAACCAATCCACCCACTGCCATAATCACAGCAAAAACAATCAAATACCACAGGCAGCTCCAGCGGTGGCTGAAAATGCAGGCCGTCACCATAAACGCACAGCCGCACAGTGCTAAAGACGGCATTACAAATCGGCGCAGCACCGACTGGTCCTTTTCCCTGCGCATCCACTGAATAATTATTGGCATATACATCAGGTAAACAGAGATAACAGGCAGCTCCGTAGAGTCAAACGCGAAAGGGCCCTCCCACATACACGCCAGATTGGCGCAGAAGAAGTACAAAAACCAGCCGGCGATAACCGTCAGAGCAAATACCGAGGAGTTGACCGGCATATTGGTGGTTTCATCCACCTGCTTAAAGGTCTCCGGCTTGGGTCCGTCTCCCCGTGCCGCCAGCGCATACATACCCCGGCTGCAGCCCAGCATCAGTCCGTTGGTCGTACCCAGACAGGACAAAACGATAAACAAATTCAATACATTGCCCAAAAAGCCGCCAAAAATATTGGTAAAGGCAACGGTTGCGCCCTTGTCAATCAGCTCCTGGTTGCTTGCGCCACCGGCAACACCGATATAGTAAAAAACATACACAGCAGCAATAATCAACCCGCCGATAATCAGCGCCTTGGGCAGGTTCTTCTTGGAGTCCTTGATTTCTGCATTGACAGAGGTGGCGATAATCCAGCCCTCATAGGCAAAGGCTGTTGCGCAAACCGCGGCAAAAAGGGGACTGGAAGATGTGGCGGCAACCTGACCGGAGGTAACAAAGTTGCTTTGCAGCTGACCGCTGGTCAGACCCACAATCAGACCCACCACCGCCATCAGCGCCAAGGGAATCATTTTAATCACCGTGGTGCTGACCTGAAACTTGCCTGCCAGCTTGGGGGAAAGTGTATTCATCGCAAAAACAGCGCAAAGATAAAAAAGCGTCAGTGCCATACACTCCGGACCGATGATGCAGCCGCCCTCGGCTGCGGGAATAATCATGGGAAAATCGGGGAATGCAGAGGTGAGAAACTCCATAGTATACCGGGCGGAAACCCAAGCCAGGGCAGAGGTCATACCGGGAAAATAAATGGTTGTGGTAAACCAGCCGAAATAATATCCGTATTTTGGACCCACCGTTGCCTCGGCATAGTCCATAAGCCCGTTCACCCGTTCATATTTCTGACCCATAAAGGAAAAGGTCAGCAGGCAAACCAGCATAATCCCGCCGCCGATAGCCCACGCCAAAATACCCAACGGCATATTGCCGCCGGTTTTTTGCAGGACATTCTGGGCCTTAAAAAAGATACCGGAGCCAATAACAATGCCCACCACCATACAAATTGCGGTGAACAGGCCGTATTTTCTTTGCAGCTTGTTTTCCATAAAACGCCCTCTTTCCTGCCGTCGATAAGACCCATTTTACCGATAAACGTAATAAATGTCAACAAAAAGGCAAACACAATGCAGGGACCGTCCGTAGACCGGTCCCTGCACCACAAAACAAGGGGACGGAAAATCCGTCCCCTTGTCCTTTAATTTTGGTGTCGGTTATTCTAATACGCTGCTTCTCTTTCGCCAGTATACAAAACCACCGGCAATCGCAGCGATAAGCAGACACGATCCCACAGCTGCAATTACCCAGCCGGTAGTCTCCGCATTCCCGCTGTTTGCCTGATTTGGGACTGGTATTTTGGCATTGAGATTAAAGGTGTCTGCCTTAAAATCATACGGTGAAAGGTCCCAAACCCCATAATCAGCACCTCCGACAGCGTCTGGAGGCAGTTTTGCTGCTTCATCCATAACTGCTTTTGTGTACGCACAAAAAGCCGCAACCGGGAATAAGCGTTCTCCGACGGCATAATGGCTATAATAAACATAATCTCCCTTGTTGGTTTCATAATAGATTGCGGTTCCCTGGTTAGACGACTCGCCGGACAGACAATACGTATTATATACAACTACATCCGGAGCAATATATGCTGTGACCTCACCTGTTTCACACATCTTCACGGCCCTGTCATTCCCTCTAATAAGATTAGTGCGAACAAACTCTCCTTCTTCCTCTCTAAGATACATATAGGTGTCCTCATATTTCTTCACTGCATAAAACTCTTCAAGAACCGCTTCACTCTTTAAAATCGAATCAATATCTTGATACTCTGCGAAAGCGAAGATAAGGCTGATATTATAAAGCTTCAAAACCACATCCGAATCCGTCACATTAAGCTCAGCCCGTAAATCATCGCTTATTGTTTTCGAATCTTCTGTTGTACGCTCAGACTCCTTGGCACATACCGCACCCGAAAGGCTTAATAATACGCCAAGCATCAGAAAAACAATTAATAATTTCCTTAACATAAAAACGCCTCCATTCCAAATGTTGTTGCAATATCCCAAAGCTTCCCATACCGTTATGAATTCCAAACAGGATTCACTGTCGTACTAGGACGTGCTTCCTCCACAACAATGTACCCGTCCCAAATTCCTATATCAGGAGGAGGGTCTCCGAGCAAACCGTTGCTGCCGTTACATATCCATGCATACGATGCAAGATAAGACTGCCCAAATGTGATTTGTGGCGCGTCCCATGGATTAGGTTTATCTTCAGGTCTTGGATTTGGATCATATACAATATAGCGATAACTCATTGATCCATTTATAAATACTGTAGAATACCCCACAATCGTAGAAGCATGCCCGTCCATTTTTTGGTTGTTTGGAGTATACCACCCACGTGTAATATAAAGCACATCTCCATGGTCTAATATACTTCTAAGCGCAGCCTCACTAAAAATCTGTCCAAACTGCCTCGACAAAACGTGCGGATTGGTTTGAGTATCGCCTGTAGAATAATAGCCTGCAGCTTCCTCAGCCTCACTAAGTGTTCCCTTTGCGTTTATTATTCCACCTTTAACTGCATATACCGCATCGTTCTGTGAGCGACTAACCGGAACAATTGCGTAATGATTCTCAAACATTCGCGCAGATGCCGCCCAACACCAATTGGTCCAGCGTTGACCTTCAGGGGATATGTTGGATCGGAATTCAATTTTCCAAATGTTATGGTTTGTAACGCTGGAGCTGATATATGCCAATTGCAATTCACAGCCAGCCGCATCATTCGGCACAAAAAGGACTTTTCCCGGCGCGCTCTTTGGCTCGATAAATAATTCTCCGGTAGACTTGGCATAAATTCTCCAGGATGTATAGTTCGACAGTGCAGGACAAAGCACAACATTATTTGTTCCTAACTCTGTGTCCGAAATGCCCACATAATACCTGTTTCCGTATGCCGACCGAATTGTATAATAACCATCCGATTGCTTTTCAATGGTCCATCTGGCGTGTGCCTCTGCATGATATCTCGATTGGTGTACCAGCTCTTGCTCTTCCGGCCCGTGTATGTCAACATAACGCAATGACCCCACGTTTTTCAAGTGACCTTCGGAAACACTGATATTTGTTGCCGCTATTAAAACCTTTAAATAAAAGGATCCGATTTCCATACCGGCATGCTTAACTCCAATGTTATATGTAGCGCCTCCTGTTAATGTTATTGACAAACTGAAGTTATAGTTTCCTCCCGTATCATCATTGCTGTCTATTTGTGACTGACTGGCGTTATAGACACGAAGATACGGATCACTACCTAAACCGGCATTGCTGCTGTAAAATAAGTATACGCCGTCGACCGGTGGAATAAACTTAAAATATCTCTCCTCGTTTTCGTAAATTGTAGTGACATATTCGCTTTCATCAAGGTAAATGTTTTCAGCAGATGCAAAGCTCGCACCGCCACCATATCCTCCGTAGGTAATAATAAGCGAGGGTCTTTTGCTTGCATTGGTATAATCAGCGGAATAGACGGCATTGTAATCCGCAACAGTCTCATCATAATACTTAAGCATAATGCCGTGGTTCTGATTCTGTCCGGTGGTACTGCCCGCATACCAATCCCTCACCGCTTCCAAACAAGAAAACTGGTATTTCGTTTTATTGTTGTGGCTAATATTAATCTCCAGGGATGTGTCTGATGTTGGCATATTCGACCACTGGATGGTGTCGGACTGCCACGCACTATCGACTTGGTAGGCGGCGGCTTCTGCCGCTGTTTTAGTTCCGCTAAGTAAGGTCAGAGTCATAACAGCAGAGGTAATATTCGCTCCAAGCGGCACTGTAGGCATAGTCGCGTACCGGATGAAAGTCCGTGCCAGCCCTTCTGAACGGTTACCGATGTACAATCTGTCCAAATTTCTATTCTGGACTCCGGCTCCCTCCAGAACATAATTATCAATAATATTGGTCCGGGCGGTATCTACGCTCACCTGAGGATCGATGACTACTGGGTACACCCGGTCCTCGTCACCCAGCCACTGGGCATCCGGTGTCATTTTAATAAGGTAGCAGCCGTTACCCTTGGACACCATTGTGACAGCGATGTCTTCGGACAATTCTCCTGCACTGTCGTACATATAGGGAGAAGTCATCGTAAATATCACTTTGTCACTGTCATTATAAAACTCAATCTCCCGGTTTTCAAGTAGACGTGCAGAAAGATTTTCCGTGTATACCGTCACTACATAGTAGGAGATTTCCTGCGCACTCTGTAAGATGATGTTCTCCTTGACCCGACTGGGCAGGACAATATATTCCAGATCAACATTCTGTCCCAGTGCATTACTGTACTGAATAGTAGACGAGGACTTCACTGCCAAGGTTTTCTGTTCCTCTGTGCTGAATTTAGACAAGTCGTCTGCAACCAACTCTGCCTCAATTGGTTCAATCACAATTGGCTGTTCTAATTTGGTGGACAGCTTTGCGGAACCGCTCGCCATAATGCTCGTATTGTTAGAAACAGCCTCAACACCCCACGACACAGAATAATCCTCCTGTTGTATGGTGACAAGCTGGCCGTCATATGTCTTCGCGAACCCCACATCCGCCAGACCATCTATCGTGGCATACTGGACCGTGCCGTCTGAAGCTGTTTGGAGGGTGAGCGTGTTGTCAATCTCAATCCATTCTCCGCCTTCTATTTTATGTACGGGTTCGTTATAAAGCGCAACTTGATAGCTTCCGTCTGACATTAGGAAGTGCTTTTCGTACATTCCCCGAAGGGCAACATCTTCCTTGACGATAGTTATATTATCGTTTTTTACGGTCTCATCAGCCGAGACAACCTCGCTGGTCAGAGCTTCAGTTGCGGCTTTATTCGTCAGATTATCGGTGGCAACGGCAACTGCCGATTTTGCAACCGGTGTCCCTGAAATAAGTAGGCATATGACTAGCAGCAACGAAAGTGCTACTCTGGTACGTTTCATCATTTTATTCCCTCCATATATAATATTTTAAATTTTTGTCAGTTCATTGGTTTTGTAAACCATTGGACTCCCCTCCGTTCCCTGTAATGTTCGTATTTTTATAAGGTTGGGAATATCATTGATGTTGCTGTATTAATCCATGTGCTCTTATTGAGAAAATTATAAATTTCTTGTGCGGCGACTTTTGAAAATGCTGGGACATAGTGATGGTTCTCTTGTCCTTTTTAATTCCCATCGGCAGTACCCTTGCGACAAGCTTTTTCTTTTATTATACACGGATATTTTCTGTTGGGAAAGGGGGAAACCCTCAATATTTTACGCATTTTCCAAATTTTGTATATATGACCAAATCCCGTTAGTATTTTTTGTCGTATATGACGGAACAGGGGCTATTGCAATAATCTGCAATAGCGCCTGTATTGTATAATTGTCCTAATTTTTCTTAATCCAAATATCGGCAGGCTGCCATGGCGGCGATTGCGCCGTCGGCTGCGGCGGTGACCACCTGGCGAATGTACTTGCTGCGGCAATCGCCGGCAACAAACAGACCCGGTGTCTGGGTGCAGCAGTCCTCTGCAGAATCGAAATAGCCCCAGTTGTTCAGCTTTGCCAGCTGGGAAAAGGGCTCATTTTCCGGCTGCAGACCCACTGCCAGAAACGCGCCGTCCACGGAAATTGCGGAAACCTCCCCTGTCTTCTGTATTGCGTAAGGGGATTTATTCTTTTACCAACGCTGCATAGACATACAAGCCACTAATGATAGGTGGAACAATAGTATAAATCCACTCAACCAAGTCAGGGTAATGCGGTCGCATATCGGTAACCAAGCTGAAAATCCCGTAGCGAATCCAAAGGCAGGACAAATTAACAGGAAGGAGCATACAGAATATTGCACCAACCCACAAGCATGTGTTTGAATAATAAGGTTTGGCACAAATGCAATAGATCGCGATCACGATAAATATTGCAGAATAACAACAAAGATTTACTTGTTGCTCAAAATCAGGACTGCCTTTTCCGGGATGACAAGCATCTGCAAAAACGCAGAGGAAAACAAACACCGACAATAAACAGTTAATAACGGAAATAGCATGTTTTTTCATTTTAATACACGTGTAATAAGAACCGTCTCGAAAGGGGGTATTTTTATCACTTTACCTTTCTTCAAAAGATTGTTTCGCAGGAGTAGCTGCCTGCATTATATTCAGTACAAGCACTGGGGACAAGGGGACAGTCCCTTTTCCTCATTTGGCGCTTATTGAAAGTCTGCCCAAAGGGTCCAAGTAACACTTTCCTGGCTATTTTTCGCAGACGCGGTTTGAAACACCTCTTGAGATACGGTTTTGTCGTCTACATAATAGGTAACAGCGCCCGCATCGTCGTGTTCCACGCGCCACAATTCAACGGTTTCGTACGCATTGTCCGAAAAGCGCAGCGTGGAAGATCCGTAAGTATTACCTGCGTTTGCGTTCCACATGTAAGAGCCATCCCTGTTTATTTGGTACATGGCGTGAAGGTCAAAGTCAAAACCTATTACTGAATTACCTTCTTTTGTGAGGATCAGGATGCTTCCGTCTTCAAACATAACAGCGATCTCGTTTTTATCATCCGAATCAAGGTCAACACTTGCAAATTGCCATATATTGCGATGATAGTCGGAAATCCGCATGTCTGCCTTGCTGCTGGCGGAATAAAAAGGTTGATCTTCTTTTAAAACTGTTACGACAAGGATTAGCGTTTGGCGCAAGTTATCCGCCTGTTCCTGGGTTATGTGTGCCTTTTCGTTTGTTTCGGGAAGGTCTGTTGCTTGTTCTTTACAGCCAAATATAAAAAGTATAAGCAGGCTTGACAAAACGAATACGGCAACTCTTTTCATAATAATACTCCTTATATTGAGGCGTTGCGATTTTGGCGGCCTTCTTCAAGAGCATCTGCTATACGGCACACACTAACATGAATCCTTTTTTTGCCCCCGATACGACTGTTTATTTCATGCCAACGGAGATCGTGACAGTAGGGTTTATATATTTACCGGTCAACAGAACGATCTGCAACATAGAATTGTCGGTTGACCATGTATATACAGTACTCTCATATATATCGGATGCGTTTTCCACTTTATCGGTATGCGCTCCATACAAGCGACTCAATTCAGCAACCTGCGATTCAAACCATTGCTGATAGTTCTGTCCCACATGAAAAGCAAATTGAATAACTTGAAGTGTTCCATCATGAAACTGCACCGAAGCAACAGTACTTTGCCCGTCCAATGTATAGGCGTTTTGGGATTTATAAAATGTATACCCAGTGGATATCGGTGGCGTTCTGGAACTGTCTTGTTCTAAAGCATAGGGCAATGCCTCGTTAACCTGGGCAACAGATGCTCCCCACGCTATTCCACTATACTGGTACTCCCCATTACTCTTAAGATCCCCCAGCGACAGGTCAATGTCTTCGACATTGTTGCCAGTAAACAAAAGCAACAGGGCTACTGCTATCAGTACAGCAAGAATGATTATTATATTCTTCTTTTTCATATTCTCTTACCTCACGCTGATTCAAAAAAGCTTATTATGAAACATCCATCGGACATGTGCTATAGTCACCCTTTGAACATTTCATATGGATTTCTCGACAATAATGTTGTCCGTCATAAATCCAGAGAACAGAATAACAAACGGGACACATCTCTGCGCCACGGCTAGCATAATAATAAGCATAACAATCAGTATCAAAAAGGCCTAAGAAACCACCCTTATGGTAGCCTTCGTCGTATAGGGTTGCCTCACCCGCACATACAGAGACAGAGAAATTATAACAGTTAGTACACGTGGGATAAAACGAAACACCTGTGTCCAACGGAAGGTTCTCCACAACCACGCCCAACCACTCGTCACTGTTTTCTGACTGTGTGATTTCATCAATGCGCCGCTGCTCTTCTTCGGCAATAACACTGTAGGATTCCAAAAATTCAGTGAGATCCTGTGCATGAACAGAAAAAGTCATGGAGAGGGAGAGGATCATTACCAAAGCCAACGTTAAAACAATTCTTATCTTTTTCATAACAAGATACTCCTTTCTGCATTAAAAGATTTTCAAACGGGCAGTGTTTGACTCTACGTACATATAAGCACTGTTCTATAACGTGTACACCGTTTGTTATCTCAAACAGGGCCTATTAGGTGTTAAACAACCATTCCACTCACCTCCTCTTGATACATCCTGATTATAATATCTCATAGCGCATATTTTTTGTCAATAACAAATTATTTTGCAAGAAAAATTTTTGTGCCTGAAAGAATTGACAACAGCTGTAATGTCGATTAAAATATGCGTACACACTTATGTGGCAGGGGGTGGACCCAATGGCTTCCGGCGAAACAGACAAGCAGTACTCTGTAGCCTTGGAAGAAAATCTAAAAAAAGCATTGACAGAACTGTTGTTGCTGAAGCTTCTTTCCGAAAAGGATTGTTATATCGGTGAGCTTTCTGCCGCCATACATGACCGAAGCAATGGGGCGTTGACGGTAGTCTTTCCCTATAGCGCAATCTATCGGCTGCAGCAGGCAGGGTACATTACGGAAAAGGAGAAACGCAGCGCACCGGATGGTAGACGGCGGCAGTATTTTACGGTTACTCGCGAAGGAAAAGCCTATCTTGATCGGTTGCTGAGAACCTATGCCCGCTTTACAAATGGAATTACTGACATACTGGCAGGAGGAGAGCGAGAAAAATGACAGACACAGGTTTGCAGTATGAAAAACTGCTGAAAAAGCGGCTGCGGTGCACCACTGCCGTTAGGAAACGGCTCTTGGAAAAGTTTCGTGGTGCCTTATTGGTGTTTTTGGAAGAGACACCGGAACCCAACCTGAATCAACTCCGTGAGGCATTTGGACCTCCAGAAGAAATGGCGCAGGTTCTTATGACGGAAGTACCCCCGGAGGAGATGGCAAAGTATCGCCGAAACAGACGGATACGGCGTATTGCTGCTGGCGCTATAGCAGTAGTGTTTGTACTGTTTACTATGTACGTATATTTTGAGAAACAAAAACCATTAGTAATGATTGATGAAGCTAACGATCTCGGTATTGTTTCCACAGAAAATACACCATAAGACTAGAAAGGATGAAGATTTGTGAAACGCATACTTGCCATTTGTATTTGTGCTATTTTATTAGTTTCTATGGTGTTTCCTGCCTCGGCTGCAGAGCAACCGCAAGAAGAATACGGGGTGGAACGGGTTTTGGAAAACGGCCTAACAGTCATTGACGAAATCACTATCTATACCCAGGCAAGATCTACAGATAAACGAGCCGAAAGGCAACGAACCATCAAGGATGGTGATACGGTAATTGCGGTTATTGCCTTTGAAGCGGTTTTCCGTTACGACGGTTCCACCGTTTCCGTAGTTTCCAAGACTGTTACGCAGACCGACACCTATGCTGGCTGGAGCTACAAACAGAAATCGTTTACCTCCAGTGGTGGCACTGTTACACTGGATGCCAAACTGACAAAACTTTTGATTTTCAACAATTCCTTCACTATGACCCTCAGCTGTGACAAGAACGGCAACATTTCCTATACCTGACCAAACTCGTAACGGGACAAGGGGAACCCCACGATATTGCACACATTTTTCAAGTTTTGTATATATGTCCAAATTTCATCACCGTATTTTGTCGTATATGACGGAACAGGGGCTATTGCAGATTATTGCAATAGCCCCTGTATTGTATAATTGTCCTGATTTTCCTTAATCCAAATATCGGCAGGCTGCCATGGCGGCAATTGCGCCGTCGGCTGCGGCGGTGACCACCTGGCGAATGTACTTGCTGCGGCAATCGCCGGCAACAAAAAGACCCGGGGTCTGGGTGCAGCAGTCCTCTGCAGAATCGAAATAGCCCCAGTTGTTCAGCTTTGCCAATTGGGCAAAGGGCTCGTTCTCCGGCTGCAGTCCCACTGCCAGAAACGCGCCGTCCACGGAAATTGCGGAAACCTCTCCGGTTTTCTCGTTGCGCAGCTGCAATCCGGTAAGCGCGCCGTCTGCAGTATCGTAAGCGGTGACCACCGTGTTAAACAGAACCTGCACATTGTCCTTTTCACTTAGCGCCTGGGCCAGCTTCTTTTCGCCGGTAAAGTCCGCCAAATTCTGCACAATGGTAACCTTGGTGCAAACCTCGGATAAAAGCAGCGCCTCCTGCATAGCGGAGTTGCCGCCGCCAATCATGGCGACCTCCTGACCGGCGTAAAACGCGCCGTCGCACACAGCGCAGAAGGAAATTCCGTTTCCGATAAGCTCGTCTTCTTTTTCAAGACCCAGTGTCCGGTGCTTTACGCCCAGTGCCAAAATCACAGCTTGGGCGTTGTAGGTGCTGCCTTCTTCCGTGGACACGGCAAAGCCCTCGTCGGTTTTTTCCACAGAAATTACCTTTTCCAGCTCCACATCCGCACCCAGCGCCATGGCCTGTTCGGTAAGCTTATCGGCAAATTCCGTGCCGGTAACCATCTGGAAGCCGGGGATGTTCTCCACCTTGGGAGAAAAGGCAATCTGACCGCCGAAGCCGTTTTTCTCAATAACCAAAACGCTTTTTCCTGCCCGCAGAGCATAAATCGCGGCTGTCAGTCCGGCAGGACCGCCGCCGACAATGATAATATCATGCATTGTGTTTCGTCCTTTCCTTCGTATATAAAAGGTCGGGCGTTTTGCTCAACGTCATTAAGTTAGGTTGTCATCCTGAGCGACCCTGAGCTTGTCGAAGGGGAGTCGAAGGATCCGCTTCCCTTGAGAACGTAGGGAAGGTGGCGGATTCTTCGACTTCGCCGCCTGTCGGCGACTTCGCTCAGAATGACGGAGGTTCTTAACTTAATGACCTTGGGCGTTTGCCCGACCTTTTTGGTTTTTACAGGGATGCCAGATATTTCTTAATCTCGGGAACGCTGTAGTAATTTACATGGTTTTCCCCATCGGTAATTACCAGCGTAGGTGCGCCCTTTACGCCGTACTTGCGGCACAGCTCCACATTTTCGTCGGCAATCAGCTTTTCATACGCCACGCCGGCCTTTTGCAGCTGGGTTTCCGCAACCCGGCAGTTGGGACAGGTAACCCGGGAGAAGAGGATGGCCTTTGCGTTTCCGGTAACCTGAGCCGGTGCTTCACAGCAGCAAGCCTTTTCTTGCTTTGCTTCCTGCTTGGGAGCTTCCTTCTTCAAAACAGAGCTTCCGATGTCGTAAACCTTCCGGTCCTTGTACTCCTGGCTCTTGCCGTCGTTCCAGTTCTTCACGGGACGGTAGTAGCCGGTAATACGGCTGTAAACCTCAGCCTCCTTACCGCAGTGGGGGCAGGTATACTGCTCACCGGGCAGGTAGCCGTGCTCAGCGCAGACGGAGTAGGTGGGACTCATGGTGTAGTAGGGCAGCTTAAAGTTCTCGGCAATCTTACGCACCAGAGTTGCGGCAGATTTCCAGTCGGAGAGCTTTTCGCCCAGGAAGGCATGGAAGACAGTGCCGGAGGTGTACCGGGTCTGCAGCTCGTCCTGAATCTCCAAGGCGGTGAAGATATCCTCGGTGTAGCCAACAGGCAGGTGGGAGGAGTTGGTGTAGTAAGGTGTGCCGTTTTCGTTGGCGGTGATAATATCGGGATAATGCTCCTTATCGTGCTTGGCAAAGCGATAGGTAGTAGACTCGGCAGGGGTTGCTTCCAGGTTGTACAAATCGCCATAGGCCTCCTGATAGTCGGACAGACGCTCCCGCATATGATCCAGAACTTCCTGCGCAAATTTCTGTACCTTCTCGCTGGTCAAATCTGCCTTCAGCCACTTGGCATTCAAACCTACCTCGTTCATACCGATAAGACCGATGGTGGAGAAGTGGTTGGCGAAGGTGCCTAAGTACCGCTTGGTGTAGGGATACAGACCGTTTTCCAGCAGCTGGGTGATAACCTGACGCTTGGTCTTCAGGCTGCGGGCGGAAATGTCCATCAGCTTATCCAGACGGGTGTAGAAATCCTGCTCGTTTTCTGCAAGGTAAGCAATTCTGGGCAGGTTAATGGTAACAACGCCCACAGAGCCGGTGGACTCACCGGAGCCGAAGAAGCCGCCGGACTTCTTCCGCAGCTCACGCAAATCCAGACGCAGGCGGCAGCACATGGAGCGCACATCGGAGGGCTCCATATCGGAGTTAATGTAGTTGGAGAAATAGGGCGTGCCATACTTGGCAGTCATCTCAAACAAAAGCTTATTGTTCTCGGTTTCGCTCCAGTCAAAGTTGCTGGTAATGGAGTAGGTGGGAATGGGATACTGGAAGCCGCGGCCATTGGCGTCGCCTTCAATCATAATCTCAATGAAGGCCTTGTTGACCATATCCATTTCCTTTTTGCAATCGCCGTAGGTAAAGTCCATTTCCTTGCCGCCGACAATGGCAGGCAGATCCTTCAGGTCAGCCGGAACAGTCCAGTCCAGCGTGATGTTGGAGAACGGTGCCTGTGTACCCCAACGGGAGGGAGTGTTCACGCCGTAAACGAAGGACTGGATGCACTGCTTGACTTCCTTCTGGGTCAGGTTGTCCACCTTAACAAAGGGAGCAAGATAAGTATCGAAGGAGGAGAAGGCCTGGGCGCCTGCCCATTCGTTCTGCATAATGCCCAGGAAGTTCACCATCTGGTTGCACAGGGTGGACAGGTGGCTTGCTGGAGAAGAGGTAATCTTGCCGGGAACGCCGCCCAGACCCTCCTGAATCAGCTGTTTCAGACTCCAGCCGGCGCAGTAGCCGGTAAGCATAGACAGGTCGTGGATGTGAATGTCGGCCTTGCGGTGTGCCTGAGCGATTTCCTCGTCGTAAATCTCGCTGAGCCAGTAGTTGGCGGTAATAGCGCCGGAGTTGGACAAAATCAAACCGCCTACGGAGTAGGTAACGGTAGAATTTTCCTTAACGCGCCAGTCGTTGATTTTTAAGTAGTTGTCCACCAGATCCTTGTAGTTGAGCAACGCAGAGTTAACATTACGCACCTTCTCACGCTGCTTACGGTACAGGATGTAGGCCTTGGCAACATCGGCATAGCCGGTTTCGGACAGAACCTTTTCCACGCTGTCCTGAATGTCTTCCACAGCGATTTTGTCGTCCTTGATTTTCGGCTCGAAGTCTGCGCTGACCTGCAAAGACAGCATATTGATAACGCTGGGATGGGTGTTGCGGCCCACAGCCTCAAAGGCCTTGAGCATCGCTGCGCTGATTTTGGAAATCTCAAATTCGACGGTGCCGCCGTCACGCTTCAGAACCTGGTACATGGGATTTTCCTCCTGCTATCTATATATAATGGTAAAAAATAATACGGGCAATGTCCCTTTTTTCATAGGGGCGACATTGTCCGTATTATATCGTGATTTTTTTAATTTGTCAATATGTTGTTTTAAAAATTCTTTCAAAACACAATATCTTGTGGTTTAAGACCCTCGTACCGCAATTTGCTCTACATATGGGGCTAAGGTGGCGGCATACCCCTCCACCTGCTGTTTCGTGGGTGCGCAAAGGCCGGAAAACACCACGCTGTCCCGGTCCACAAAGCTCTGTAAATACAGCTGCTTGGGCTTTTTCCCGGGAACAATGCCGGAAAGCCAGATGCCGATTTTCTCCATATCCTCAGTGCTGTGCAGCTGCTCAACCAAGGTGGTACGCAGCTCATAGTCTACCTCTCCGGAAATTAAAAAGGCAAGGGTTTCTTCTATTTTTTTCAAATCAATATGGGGCAGGCCCACGGTTTGTGCATATTTTTCCGGACTGTTTTTTACATCCACTGCCACATAATCCACAAGCTTTTCCTCCGCAAGCTGCCGCAGTATATCCGGCCTTGTGCCGTTGGTGTCCAGCTTCACCGAAAAGCCTCTTGCCTTAATGCCCCGAATAAGCTCCACAAGCCCCGGCTGACCGGTTGGCTCGCCGCCGGTGATAGCAACACCGTCCAAAAGGCCCTTTCTTGTCTCCAAAAAAGCAAAAAAGTCCCCTTCCTCCATAAAGCTTTCACCCTCATGGGGCAAAAGCTCTGCATTGTGGCAGAAGGGACACCGGAAATTACAGCCCTGTAAAAACACCGTACAGGCTACCTTTCCGGGAAAATCCAACAATGTCATTTTTTGAAGTCCGGCAATCATCGTCCTGCCCTCCTTTTTTCTTTCAGTATACCACAAGACCGCTTTTCTGACTAGAAGAAAATTTTCTCTTTTCCGGTTTTGCTGCGCTGTTGAAATTTGTCGAATTATGTAGTATTATGTATAATATAGTATACAGATATTTCAAGGAGCTGTTTATGCACAAGAAAATTCTTGCACTTTTGCTAGCGCTGTCCATATTTCTTCCTCTTTTGGGCTGTAATAAAGCGCCCGGAACGGGAGCAAATCAGTCTGGGCAATCGGGAACAACCCAGGCCCCGCCGGAAACACCCACAACTCCTTCCGGAGAGGATTTGCAAATGGTGTTGGCAACCGCACATATTCCCGAGCTTTTTCTGGAGCTGAAATACTCCGGCACGGATAACCTTGCCGGCAAAGCGGTTTATAATTTTCAGGAGCTTTACCTCCGCCAAGGCACTGTTAAAAAGCTGCAAGGGGTTGTTGATGCGCTGAAGGAGGAAAACCTCACCTTAAAAATATGGGACGGCTTCCGCCCCACCTCAGCACAGCAGGCGCTGTGGGACGCCTGTCCCGATGCTGCCCTTGTACAAAACCCCGCCACCGGCAGCAGCCCCTACAACCGAGGCAGCTGTGTCAGTGTCACCTTGGCAGATGCCCAGGGCAACGAGCTGACTATGCCCTCCGGCTTTGACGATTTGTCCTCCAAGGCAGACCGGGACTATTCCGACTGTACCGCAGAAGCCGCCGAAAACGCTAAGCTGCTGCAAAGCCTTATGGAGCAAAACGGCTTTACCGGCAACGCAGATAAATGGTGGCAGTTTACAGACACGATGGAATACCCTGAGGAAACCTGCTTTGATCCCGCGGTTATTTCCCTGTGGTACGTAGACGGACAGGAGGAAATCCCTCTGCTGACAGAGGCAAATGCCGATGCCGCTTACTTAGAAACCATTGCTGCCCGGGACCACGTGACGGTGCTAGGATATGCCGATACCTTTGCTCTGGTTTCCTACGAATCCCAAACCGGCTACATAGAAAAAAAGTATTTGCAGTCCATACAGGAGCTGGCCTCCACCACCGCATGGACGCCGGACTGCAACGAACATATTAAGCTTTACAAAACCGCCTCCACGGAAACCATTCTGAAAAAAATCCCCAAGGGTGCCGAGGTGGTGCTGAATAAGTGGTCGGGAAAATACGCCAAGGTCACCTATAAGGGAACGACCGGCTATGTTCTGTCCTACTTCATTATGCCGGCACAAAAGGACTATTTCACCGTCTGCCTGCAGGTGGTAAAGCCCACCGACACCTATACTTATGAGCAAATGCTCTCAGACATTGCCACCTTAAAGGCTCTGTATCCCGATCAGATCACCGTAAGCTCCATCGGTAAAAGCGAGCTTGGAAAGGACCTTCCGGTAATTCTTTTGGGAAATACCTCTGCCAAGCAGCACGTGTTTATCCAGGCAGCTATCCACGGCAGAGAGCATATGACTGCGTGGCTGGCGATGACCATGGCAGATTACGCACTTTCCCAAAATCAGCTGGCCGCCGGGGATGTTTGCTATCACATTGTCCCCATGTCCAATCCCGACGGTGTAGAAATCTCCCAAACGGGTAAATTATTAACTGCGGAGCAAAAGGCCATTTACAAAAAGGATTTGGCCGCCGGCTATACCAATTCCGGCACGGCCTACTACGCCAAAAACTGGAAAGCAAACGCCCTGGGCGTAGACCTGAACCGAAACTTCCCCTCCGGCTGGGAGAACAGTCGAGACCGCCTCAACCCCTCTTACCAGGCGCATTGCGGCAGCGCGCCCTTTATCGCTGCGGAAACCAAGGCGCTGCGGGACTACACCTTAAGCAACAGCTTTTCCGCAACCATCAGCCTCCACTCCCAGGGCAGTGTGCTGTATTATAATTACGGAAAGAAGCAGCCGGTAAACGACCTGTCCCGTTCTCTTGCCTTAGCCGTTCAAAAGGAAATTGGCTATACTATGGTCAAAGATGACGGCACCACCGGTGCCGGCTATAAGGACTGGGTCATGGACGAGCTGGGAATCCCCTCTCTGACCATCGAAACCGGCTCCATCGGTTGTCCGCTGCCGAAACGGGAAAACGCCAATCTGTTTGCCCGTTTCCACAATGTCATTCCCGCCATCACCGCCTGGCTGCAAGAACAGGCCGCTTAAAGAAAATTCCAAAAACACCCCTCTGTCACAGCGCAAGCTGTAAAAGAGGGGTGTTTTGTCAGTTAAATAAATATATCATATGCCGGGGCAGGGCCTTTATGGTCTCCACCAGCGCATAAATAGCCATAGGGCCAAACATACAAAGGCAAACTATACAAACAAAATTAACAGTTTTGTCCTTTACCCGGGGTCTTAATATGCCATACAGCCCGACTCCGATTAGGCCGCCTAAGCTGTTCATAATCATATCCGTGGTGTCCAGGCCGCCTAAGTAGGAAAACACCTGCACAAGCTCAATGATAACGGGCAACACAATGCAAACTGCCGCGGCCCGCCTTTTCCGCATATAAAACGGAAGCAACATTCCTAAGGGAATAAACAACACACAGTTTAGAAAAAAGGCAGAAATTTCAATCCAATTTCCCTGTCTGATGAAAAAATCTATGGACTTAAAGGGAATTATGTATTTTTTCAGCCGATAATAAAGGGGGATTTTCTGATGCCAATCGATTTTCAAAAAAGGGTCATAGTTGAATTTAAATAAAATCGCCCACAAAAGCAAAATCCCATACACCACAAAAAGCGCTGTGATTTTCCTTCTGCTTTTCATCGCAAAACCCCCTTTTCTTTAGAATTTTTATAACAACAGAGGCTTCCACTTGTGGAAGCCTCTGCTTTTCGTAATTTTTAAATTACAGCAGCTCTGCGAAGTGCTTAATGGTGCGAACCATCTGAGAAACGTAGGAGTTCTCGTTGTCGTACCAGGAAACAACCTGAACCTGAGTCTTGCCGTCAGCCAGCTTGCAGACCATGGTCTGAGTAGCATCGAACAAGGAGCCGTAACGCATACCGATAACATCGGAGGAAACGATCTCGTCGGTGTTGTAGCCGAAGGACTCGGTAGCAGCAGCCTTCATAGCAGCGTTGATCTCGTCAACAGTGACGCTCTTGGCACAAACAGCATTCAAAATGGTGGTGGAACCGGTGGGAGTGGGGATACGCTGTGCAGCGCCGATGAGCTTGCCGTTCAGCTCGGGGATAACCAGACCGATGGCCTTAGCAGCACCGGTGGAGTTGGGAACGATGTTCACAGCACCGGCTCTGGAGCGACGCAGGTCGCCCTTGCGCTGAGGACCGTCCAGGATCATCTGGTCGCCGGTGTAGGCGTGGATGGTGCACATAATGCCAGACTCGATTTCAGCCAGGTCGTTCAGAGCCTTAGCCATGGGTGCCAGGCAGTTGGTGGTGCAGGAAGCAGCAGAGATGATGTTGTCTTCCTTGGTCAAAGTGTTGTGGTTAACGTTATATACGATGGTGGGCAGGTCGTTGCCGGCAGGAGCAGAGATAACAACCTTCTTGGCGCCGGCATCGATGTGAGCCTGAGCCTTAGCCTTAGAGGTGTAGAAGCCGGTGCACTCCAGCACGACGTCAACACCCAGCTGGCCCCAGGGCAGCTCGGCAGCGTTAGCCTTAGCGTAGATGGTGATCTTCTTGCCGTCAACAACGATGTTGTCCTCGCCAGCCTCAACAACGTGACCCTGAGCAGCGTAATTGCCCTGAGTGGAGTCGTACTTCAGCAGGTGAGCCAGCATAGCAGGAGAGGTCAGGTCGTTGATAGCGACGACTTCATAACCCTCAGCACCGAACATCTGACGGAAAGCCAGACGGCCGATACGGCCAAAACCATTAATTGCAACTTTTACAGACATAGTTTCTTCCTCCATAAAATAACTTGCCGCTTTTCGCAGCTTTTTTCTAAAGAACAGCCTTTGGAGCGATAGCCCCATACGATATCTATTATACTATAGACTTTTTCCGTTGTAAAGTAGCGAATTTGTCAAAATCCGGATTTTCTTACTCTGGAAAATTGGAACAACTGTCTATGCTTTCCAAAAACAGCCGGTAAAGCTGCTTTTTTGTTGCGCAGACACTGCCTTGGAAAAAGCCGGCCTTGCCGCCGCCTTTTCCTCCCGGCTGCTGAAGGATTGCTCTGCCCAGAGGCGATACGTCCTGCTGCTTGCTGATAAGGCAGAACCGGTAGCCGGCATCGTCGCTGCCTACGAATACCGCCGCAACACCGCCGCAGACCCGGGCAATTTCCTCCGCCAAGGGCCGGGCGGCAACAGGGGAGAGGGCATCGTCAAAATGCACCACATTCTTTTGGTTTACATAACCCTGAGCGAGCAGGGTTAGAATACGCCGTTCCAGTGCGTTTCCCCGGAGCTTTTCCGCCGCCAGCGCCTGGTTCATTTTTTCGGCAGCCGCGCCGGTTTCCAGTATTTTGGCGGAAAAAGCCTGGGAAACCAGGCGGTTTTGTCCGTAAATCCGGGAGAACAGCCTTCTCGCCCGTTCTCCGCAGACCATCTCTATCCGCACGCCCTCGTGAAATTTCACGCAGCTTAGAAGCTTAATAATCCCGATTTCCCCGGTAAATTTGGTATGAACACCGCAGCAGGCACATACATCGTAGCCAGGGATTTCCACAATCCGCACCGGCCAGGGCAGTGCCTTTTTTGACCGATAGGGAAGCACCGCCAGCTCCTCGGCAGAAGGATAGCTGCAGAAAACCGGCAGATTTTCAAAAACTGCCCGGTTTGCCTGCTTTTCTATCTCCTCCAGTGCCTCTAAAGGAATGGGAACATCAAAATCAATGGTAATTTCCTCTGCACCCATATGAAAGCCTACATTATGTCCGCCGAATACCCTATGAACGATGCCCGAAACGATATGCTCGCCGGTGTGCTGCTGCATCAAATCAAATCGCCGCTGCCAGTCGATTTCTCCCTGCACAGACGCGCCCACAGCAAGAGGCTTTTCGCATAAATGTAAAACCTTTCCGTCCCTTTCCTGCACATCCAGCACCCGAATACCCCCCAGGCTGCCCAAATCACAGGCCTGTCCGCCGCCCTCGGGATAAAAAGCGGTTTGGTTCAGCGTTACCCAAAAGCCGCCGGCTGTTTCCCGGCAGCAGGTAACGGTGGCAGTAAAGGTTTTTTGATGGCTGTCACCATAATATAGCTTTTGCGCTTCCATAATCTTCGCTCCTCGGTCAATTTCCTCCATTCTACCACAAAAAGGTAGCTGTATGCAAGGATATTTGTCGAGTACTTTTGTTGAGAGAATCCTTTGTTTCGTGGTTTTTCTGGAAGTTTTCCAAGTAAAATGTGTAACACAATGCACAAAGGGGGACATACCATGCAATGTCAAAAGCTGAAAACCTATATGGAAACGGGACGGGTGGTATTTCTGCCTGCCAGAGCCATTCGCGCCAACCCCTCCCAGCCCAGAAAGATTTTTGAGGAGGCAGCCTTGGCGGAGCTTGCCGAAAGCATCCGCCAGCACGGGATTTTGCAGCCGCTTTCTGTCCGCCGAGTTGGGACAAGCTACGAGCTGATCGCCGGGGAACGGCGACTGCGGGCAGGAATTTTAGCCGGACTTTCGGAAATTCCCTGCATCGTTATGAATATGGACGACAAGGAGTCGGGCATGACTGCCCTGGTGGAAAATTTACAGCGGCAGGACTTGGATTTTATTGAGGAGGCAAAGGGCATCAGCTCTGTTATGGAACAGTGGTCCTTAAGTCAGGAGCAGGCCGCCCGGCTTTTGGGAAAAAGCCAAAGCAGTGTGGCAAACAAGCTGCGGCTTTTAAAGCACTCTCCGCCAGTGCTGCAGGCCTTGCGGCAGTACGGACTGACGGAGCGCCACGCCCGGGCCTTGCTGAAGCTCCCCTCTGAGGCGGAAAAGCTCTCTGCCATTGACGCCATTGTGCGACAGCAAATGAGCGTTTCCCGAACGGAGCAGTACATAGAGGAGCTGCTGTCTAAGACTGCACCCAAATTGCCCAAGGCGGACTTAGGCGGCTTTTTAAAGCGGGTCAGCCAAAGCCTTTCCAATCTGCAAAAATGCGGCATTCCGATTATTTCCGACCGCCGGGAAACGGAAAGTCAAATTGTATTGACTATCACCATCGCCAAATAACACAGAGGGCAGAAAAAGGCCCCCTTGTCATAGCAATGTCATTAAGTTAGTATGTCATCCTGAGCGTGGTGCTCCGCGCAGCGAATTTAAAATCTCAATGCTTGCCGGTGGCAAGCATACATAAATTCACAAGTTGAGGGATCTACGCACCATCGTATGTGCTAAGCACCTGACAGATGCGAAGATTCCTCCACGCGCTACGCTTGGTCGGAATGACAGACTTTCTTAACTTAATAACATTGCCCGACAGGGGGCAAAAAACAGTCTTTACAGCTTCTCAAAAACCTCCGGGCCGTGCTTGCACCAGGGACACACATAATCCTCGGGAACAGACGCGCCCTCGTACACATAGCCGCAGATCTTGCAAACCCAGCTTGCCTTTTCTGCTGGCTGGGGCTTGGGCTTAACGTGGTCAAAATAATACTGATAGGTCATACTGGGGACATTGGAAAGCACCTTCGCCTGGGTAACCTCGGCAATAAATACGGTATGTGTTCCGCAATCCACAGTGGAAACCACCTTGCCGCTGATAACGGCATTGCTGTGGTCAGCATCATAGCAAATACCGTTTTCTGTACGGTTTTGGGGCATACCGTCAAACTTATCCGTATCCCGACCGGACTGGAAGCCATAATGCTTAAACAGCCAAAAGGGTGCCTCCTGGGATAAAACCGAGATGTTAAATTCTCCCGTTGCTAAAATCATATCGTGGGTCAGGTTCTGCTTGTTTACAGATATTTGAATCTGCAAGGGGGTGTCTGTCAGCTGCATAGCAGTGTTGATGATACAGCCGTTGTCCTTTCCGTCCTGCTTTGCTGTCAGCACAAACAGGCCGTAGCTGAGCTTAAATAATGCGTTTTTATCCATAATATCACTCCTTTATCAGTTTAAAAGCACCATAGGTGCCTGCATCATTGCCTAATGTAGCGAGAGCAAAATGTACCGGTGCTACCGCGTGGAACACGTGCTTTTGAAAGTGACGCTGTACACCTTCCAAAAGGGGGATGCCTGCCTTGCTGACACCTCCCCCCAGCACCACCGCCTCCGGGTCTATCACGTTGCAGATGTTGGCTAAAAATTCTCCCAGATAGGCATACACCTGCTCCAGAATTTCCTTTGCCGGGCTATCGCCTGCCGCGGCTGCGTCGAACACCGCCTTGCAGGTAAGGTTTTCCACATTCCGCAAAAGGGAAGGGGTATCACAATTTTCTAAATACTCCTTTGCCAACCGCACAATGCCGGTGGCAGAGCAGTACTGCTCTACACAGCCGCGATTGCCACAGCCGCAGGCTTGACGCTCCTTCCGGTTGATTACCATATGACCAATCTCGCCGCCGGCGCCGTGGGTGCCGTAAAGAACTTTGCCGCCAATGACAATGCCGCCGCCCACGCCGGTGCCCAGGGTGGCAAACACCATTGTGTCATAGCCTTGACCGCCGCCCTTCCAGCACTCGCCTAAGGCGGCAAGGGTGGCGTCGTTTCCCGCTTTTACAGGAAATCCGGTAAGTCGGGAAAGCTCTTTTTCAATGTTAAAAACACCCCAGCCCAGATTAATGCACCGGTTCACCGTGCCGTCGGAACGCACCGGACCGGGAACACCGATACCGATGCCCATAATCTGCCGGCGGGGAATGCTTCTTCGCTGCAAATATGCCTCCACCGAAGCAGCTATATCCGGCAAAATTGCCCTGCCGCCCTCGGCTGTTCGGGTGGGAAGCTCCCATTTGTCCAAAAGTGTACCGTCTTCGGCAAAATATGCCAGCTTTACCGTTGTGCCGCCTACGTCCACACCAAAGCCGTACCTCATAACAGTTTCCTCCCGGGAATGCTTTTTTATTCATTATATAGGAACTCAGGAAAAAAATCTATACCGGAATAAAACTTTTCCCCTTGCGGGTATTGCCTTTTGCACAAAATTGGGGTAACATATATTTGAAATAAAATACGGAAAGGGGTTTCCTGATAATGATTAAAGTTGACATCTCCAATGTGTGGGGGCCACTGTCCCTGCCGGACCTGCTGGCCGTGGAAAAAGAAGTGTTTGATGCCCACATGACCCTCTCCGACCGCTGCGGAGAAGGCAGCGATTTTCTTGGCTGGCTGGATTTGCCCATTGAGGAGCCAACTGAGGAAATCTGCCGCATCCGTTCCGCCGCCAAGCGTATTCGAGAAAGCTCTGATGTGTTTGTAGTTATCGGTATCGGCGGCAGCTACCTGGGTCCCAGAGCCGCTATTGAGCTGCTGCAGGGCGCAAACCACAACATCGGCAAAGGCAAAGGCAATCCCCAGATTTATTTCGCCGGCAACACCCTGTCCACCCGTCACTGGAATGAGCTGCAGCGGCTGCTGGAGGGTAAGGATTTCTCCATCGCCATTATTTCCAAATCCGGCACAACCACCGAGCCTGCCATCGCAACCCGCGCCTTACGCTGGCTTTTAGAGCGCAAATACGGCACCGAGGGCGCAAAGGCCCGCACCTATGCAATTACCGACCCGGTTAAGGGCGCACTGCGTCAGATGGCCGCCGAGGAGGGCTGGGAAACCTTCGTGATTCCCCCCAATGTGGGCGGTCGGTACAGTGTCCTCACTGCCGTGGGTCTGCTGCCGCTGGCGGTTGCCGGCATAGACCCTATGGAGGTTATGCTGGGCGCAGTGGCGGCCAAAAAAGAATACGATCTTCGCTCCTTTGAAAATCCGGTGTGGCTGTATGTTGCCGCACGAAACCTTCTGTACCGCAAGGGAAAATGCATTGAAATTTTCGAATCCTTTGAGCCTGGCTTTAAAATGATGGGCGGCTGGTGGCAGCAGCTCTTCGGTGAAAGCGAAGGCAAGGACGGCAAGGGCATTTTCCCTGTCAGCGCAGAATTTACTCCGGATTTGCATTCTCTGGGTCAAATGATTCAGCAGGGCGAGCGCAACATTTTTGAAACCATGGTGCGCTTTGACCCGCCGGAGCAGACCTTGACCATCGGCTCTGACTATAAGAATTTGGACGGGCTGAACTATCTGTCCGGAAAGACGCTGGACTTTGTAGACGAAAAAGCTTATTTAGGCACACTGGCCGCCCATGTAGACGGCGGCGTTCCCGTTATCACCATGGATATGGGCAGGCTGGATAATGCCAAGCTGGGTGAAATGTTCTATTTCTTTGAGCTGGCATGCGGCATTTCCGCCTATATGTTGGGTGTTAACCCCTTTAATCAGCCCGGCGTGGAGTTTTATAAGCGTAATATGTTCCAACTTTTGGGCAAGCCCGGTTACGAAGTATAAAAATATCAATTATTATACAAAAAAGTGTTGAAATATCTGCCGGGAACTGTTAAAATTATAGTACAGCAGGAAAGCTGTATAGCAAAGGAGGAATTTCCTATGATTCAAGTTATTATGGGGCTGAAGGGCTCCGGCAAAACCAAAAAGCTTGTCGATTCCATTAACATTGCCGTTGCCGGCGCTCAGGGTGACGTAGTCTGCATTGAGTACGGCAAAAAGCTGACCTATGATGTAAGCCACCGTGTCCGTTTGGTGGACTCCAAGGAATACGGCATTACCAATCTGGATATGCTCAAGGGCTTTATCAGCGGCTTGCATGCCGGCAACTTTGATATTACCAATGTGTACATCGATAACCTCTATAAAACCATCGGCACAGACCGGGCAGCAGGCGAAGCATTTATTATCTGGTGCGCCGCTTTTGCAGAAGCAAATAATATGAAGTTCACCGTAACCGTTTCTGATGACCCTGCTATGGCCTCCGAGGAAATTAAAAAGTACCTGTAATTCATCATATTGTAAAAACACACAGGCAAAGGCCTGTGTGTTTTTGTTTATAGGGACTAATTTTTACATGCCTTCGGTTTTTGTGTTGACAAAGTTTTTCTAAATCAGTATACTGATATCGATAGGAATAAAACGAAAAGCGTGAAGGAGTTGTTGTCCTATGAGCAAAATCAGTGTTATCGGTGCCGGCAATGTTGGCGCAACCATTGCAAACGACTTGATGATTCAAGGTGTCGCCTCAGAAATCGTGTTGATTGATATCAACGAGAAGAAGGCCCGGGGCGAGGCGTTGGACGTTTATCAGGGCGCGCCCTTCCAGCACCCCACTATTGTCCGCCCCGGCGACTATGAAGATGCCGATGGCTCCGATATCGTGGTAATTACCTGCGGCTTGGCAAGAAAACCGGGTATGACCCGTCTGGATTTGGCCCAGACCAACGTCAACATCTTAAAGGATGTGGCAAAGCAAATTGTCCCCATTGCCCCCAATGCCATTTATGTCATCGTATCCAACCCTGTAGATATTTTGACCTACGCCTTTGCCAAGGTTTCCGGTCTGCCCGAACATCAGATTATCGGCTCAGGCACAATTTTGGACACCAGCCGCCTCCAGGCAGAGCTTGCCAAGCGGTTCTATATCAGCCCCAAGAATGTCCACGCCCATGTTTACGGCGAGCACGGTGACAGCTCCTTTGTTCCCTGGTCCTTGGTGCACATTGCCAACAACCACATTGACGCATATAAAAACGCCTCTCCCGACCGGGATCGCATCGACTGGAATCAGGACTATGCCGCGGTAGAGGAGTATGTAAAGAAATCCGGCGGCGTTATTATTGAAAATAAGGGCGCAACCTTCTATGCCGTTGCTATGTCTGTGTGCCACATCTGCAAGTGCATCTTCGCCGATGCCGGTACTGCCCTAACCGTTTCCACCATGATGCACGGAGAGTACGGCGTTGAGGATGTGTGCCTGTCCGCCCTGTGCCTGGTTGACCGTTCCGGTGTCCGGGGTAAGATTTTGACTAAGCTTACCGATGAGGAAATTGAAAAATTCCAGCTCAGCGCAAACAAGCTCAAAGAGGTCATTAACCAGATTAACCTGTAATGAAAATATTTAAACCGCCACGGGAAAGCCCGTGGCGGTTTATTTTTATTGTCCCATAAGGATTTTGGCAAGCTCAGAACAAACAGCAGGCTGTCAAAGAACCGTGTCATTGCGAGCCAGTGCGCACACTGGCGTGGCAATCTCGCTGTAAAGCTATGGAAAACTTTCTATTTTTCGGCAAATACGCATATCCCCCATGATATGTATGCCTCGCACTATGCGATGCTACTTTAACGTTTATGTTTATAGAGTAAATACAACGATCTGGCAAGATTTATTAAATACAACGGCATTGTAAGTGGTAGAATTGTAGCCGGCAGGTAGTATAGAACCCCAGCTAAATAAGAAAAAGAAAAGAATCCGTTTGCGGTCGAATAGATACATGCTATCACAATAACAATCCACGATACATGCAAATAAGGAAGCAAGTATTCCCATAACCAGGCAATGACGTGGCGAATGTTTTTAAACAACGGATATGAGTTTCTCCGAAAACCAAGCAAAAAAGCTCCGCCCCAGGTACAAAGTATTATTAGACCAATATCTTCTTCCAAAAGGTACGCAACAACTGCCGGAAGTTGAATGAGATTGCAGCCAACAACCAACAGCAGCAGCACCATAATAACCTTCATAAGCGTGGAGGCTCGTTCGTTAATATTCTTCCACAAATCATCGAATGACCAGTATGTATCACCAAATGTTTCTGGTGGTTTATTGTCCTGTGTGCGCACTAAATCTGTATCCATTGCAGTTTGATTTTTATAATATAAATATGCCGCTGCACACGCACCGTCCTTATCCCCTTGGAAACATGCATAGCACGTTTTACCACTATATATACAATTATTCTCTACGACAAATGTTGCTGTATTTTCGTCTGTCGGATAAAGAACATTGTTGCAATATGTAGCAATTAATTTTCCCGCTTCATCATACACTTTTCCAGCAGCATAACTCCCACAGGTTAGCGTACTGTGCCCCAAATATACAGTTCCGTTTTCAAACCGGGCAAAACATTTTTCTGTATTTTGATGAGAGAATATAAACCCCATTATATACCCACCTTATATTATTAATTAAATAGGGCTTCAGACATATAACAGTTATAACTACAATAGGTTCGTCCACCAGCTTTGACGGGATCACTCCCAACATCTTTGCCGCATCTATGACATGATACCGTACGGCTGGGAAGTATACCACAAGCTGTCAACATTAGTGCAAGTGCAACGAATACACCTATAGCCACAAGTAAATTTTTCTTCATAATAAAATCCCTCTTTCTTCCACACGAAATTTATATATCCCGAATCGGGATATATTTAGTATACCAATGTGGGATAATAATGTCAAGAGGTGATGTGCTTGCGACTGCGAGAAATACGACGTGCAAAAGGTATTTCCCAATTAAAACTTGCAATGGATCTGAACACAACACAAAATACAATCAGTCGGTATGAAACAGGTGAGCGTGAACCCGGAATCAATGAGCTTATCAAATTAGCAGATTATTTTAATATCTCTGTAGATTATTTAATTGGTCGAACAGACAACCCAAAATTACAAAAATAGACCTACCGCAAGGTCTTATCAATGTCTGTAAAACCACGATGCGCCTAGTCGGAATAACAGCATTTTCTAGGTTAGAAGTACCGCCATCCAGATGGGCTTTTCTGTTGCCTTCTATATTCTTTATATTTGCAGTATTTTGTATTCCACATTGCATCTCGTTCATCGCCATAGGCTTTTTTGAACCACGCGTCTAACGCGTGGTTTTCTGTATACAACAGGACCGCCACGGGAAAGCCCGTGGCGGTTTATTTTTATTGACCCATAAGGATTTTGGCAAGCTCGGAATCTTTGTCCAAGATCACCGTCTTTTCATCGCCGGTCAAGCTCTTCTTCAACGCGTCCAGCGCAAGGGTAAATTCATAAAATTGCTTCTTGTCCTTAGTGTTGTAGGCTGCCGCCAGCATACGCATATACTCCGCCTCGCCTTCGGCCTCCAGCTCGGCGGCCTTGGCCTCTGCGTTGGAAATCAGAATGTTTACCTGCTTATCCACATCGTTGCGGATGATGGATGCTTCGTAATTGCCGTCGGCGGTGTATTTTTCTGCCATTTGGTTTCGTTCGGAAATCATACGGGAGTACACAGCATTCAGGTTAGAGTCCGGCAGGTCAAACTGCTTGATTTTCACATCCTCCACCTCGATACCGTAAGCAACTGCCTGGGCATTGACTGTGGTGGTAATGCTCTCGTAAATCTCGTTGCGCTCTGCACCGTCATTCATATTGATAATGTCTGCTTGCGCCAATGTACCCATGGCAATTTTCATCGCCGTGTAGGTAATGGCGTTAAGCCGTTCCTCTGCCATTGCGGAAGTGCCCAGCGCCCGATAGAATTGCTGGGGATCGGAAATTCTCCACAAAATATAGCAGTCCACCGTCATAGTCTGCTTATCGGAGGTCAGCACCTCAGAAGGGGGAATATCGTAAATTTGGGTTGCCTTGGAATAGTATTTTACGCTGTCCACAAAGGGAATTTTGAAATGCAGACCTGCCTCGTCCACGGTGTTGACAATTTCCGAGAACCGGAAGGTGCAGGCATATTCATCTTCATTTACACTGTAGTAGGCGCTGCCGGCAATAACCACAAGCGCCAGCACAGCGATCGCAATGATAATAATACCTTTTTTCATTTTTGTTGCCTCCTTAATTCTTCACAAGAGACTCCAGAGGCAGCAGCATATCCACATTGGTGCCATCACCGGTGTTGATATACAGCTTCACCCCGGGCAAAATTTCGGAAATTGCCTCGTAGTACATCCGGCTGCGGGTAATGTCCGGATTTTGGGCATACTCGGTATACATAGCCTGGAACATTGCCACCTGCTGGGCGGCCTCGTTAATACGCTTTTGCCGCAGATATTCGGCATTCTGCAGCAGCTGGTCGGCCTTGGCCTGGGCATCCGGCAGCTGGGCGTTCTTATAGGCCTTGGCATCATTGACCACGGCCTCTGCCTGCTGTTTTGCGGTTTCCACCGCCTTGAAGGCCTCAATTACCGCTTTTGTGGGCGGCTCTGCATCCTGAATACGCACCTCCACCAAGGTTAAGCCAATGTCGTATTCCTCCAGAATTTCCGCAACCAGCTCCTTTACCTGCATCTGGATTTTCTCCTTGCCGTCGGTAAGAACGCTGTCAACAGAGGCAGAACCAACCACATTGCGCACCTGACTTTGAATAAGGTTGCGCAAAATCAGCTCCGGATTGTTGGAGGAATACAAATATCGCTCGGGGTTGGAAATTTTGTATTCCACAAAGAAATCCACATTGACAATGTTATAATCGCCGGTAATCATGGTGCTTTCGTTGGTTTTTACCGCATACTGACCTTCACCCTGGGTAACATACCCCAGCTCAATTTTCTGGTAGACATTTACATCCACCTTTTGCACCTTTTGAATTCCAAAGGGCAGCTTAAAATGCAGACCCGCATTGGTGATGTCCGTCACCTTGCCGAAAGTGGTGACCACAGCCTGCTGCTTATCGTCTACGGTATAGACGCAGGTAAGCGCCAACACCAGAACGAAAAGCACAACCGCCACAATTAAGACGATTTTTCCAAGTTTTTTGAAGTCCGGCAGCTTCCCCTGATTGGATCCGAACCGGTATGTTCCGTTATTTTCCATAATGTTCCTCCTTAATTAGTGTGTTTGCAAATGATCCAGCATGGCTTCCGCTTCCTGACGCATCCGGGCAGCCAGCCACGCTGTGAGCATAACCCGAAGCACCTGCTTTACCCGCTTTTTTGCCCCGGGAACAGGCTCAATGTAGCTTTCAAGCTCCTGCTCCAGAACTGCATCCCGCTCCTCCTCCCGGTAAAGCTCCTTCGCCCGGGCTGCCAAACGGACAAACATAAAATACAGCTGGGAGTCGTCAATCACATCGTCTTTTTCATCATTGAGCTGTCCGTTGACATAGCCCAACAGCCCGCAGATGCGCTCCATAGGCAAAACGCCCTTGAGCATATTGATGTTGATAATCCGGCAGAGCTGCCGCAGTGTGTACTGTTTTCGCTCCGGGGATGGCAAAAACCCCCGCTTGACCCAGTTCTGTACGGTATATGGCTCCAGTCCGGTAATGCCGGTAACCTGACTGAGCATAATGCCGCCGGGCAGAAACATGGACGAAAACAGCTCCTCGATATGTTCTGCATCCTGCCGGGGGATTTGCAGAACAGTACCGGGTATTGTCCACTTCATATAGTCGCGCCTCCTTTACTAGTGGTAATATGATAATATCATATGGTTATATGATTGTCAATAGCAATTTTATAATTTTTTCAAAAACTTTGAAATCCTTATAATTGCTCTTTACGAACAGAAAAAATTGTTGTACAATATAGAAAATATAGACTGAGGGGGTGCGGACAGATGAACTGCTTAAAGTGCGGCAAGAAAACAACCAGGACAGAAGCCTTTTGCCAGGAATGTATGGAGGTTATGGAACGTTACCCTGTCAAGCCCGGTACGGTTGTCCAAATCCCCAACCGCAACGCTGTTCAAGCAGAGAAAAAAAACCAGCCCTACAAGCGCGAGCCTTCCCCGGCGGAGCAGTTGGCGCACCTGCGGGGCATTGTGCGGTGGATGACCGTCACCGTTGCAATTTTATCCCTTCTTTTATGCCTTACCGCCGGGATTTTGCTGCACCTGATCGGTAATGACACTGCCGCCTACGGCATTGGGCAAAACTACATAACCACAAGCGCTGACTAATTTGTTTCACGTGAAACAAAAAGCAGCTTGTGTGTTTCACGTGAAACATTTTGAAAGGAAAACGGTATGGGAAAGATATTTGCTGTGGTCAACCAAAAAGGCGGCGTGGGAAAAACCACAACCGCCGTTAATTTAACTGCCTCCCTCACCGAGTTGGGGAAAAAGGTGCTGCTTTGCGACTTTGACCCCCAGGCAAACGCCACCTCCGGATTAGGTGTGAACAAGCGGAAAATCAAGCGCTCCGTTTACGATGTAATTATCGATGGCGCGCCAGCGGCAGAGGTTGTCGTTTCCACTGCCTTTGGCGATGTGCTGCCCTCTACGGCAGACCTTGCCGGCGCAGCGGTGGAGTTGCTGTCCCTGCCCGAACCGAATTTTCGGCTGAAAAACGCGCTGGACAGCTTAAAAGATAATTACGATGTGATTTTTATTGATTGTCCGCCGTCTTTGGAGCTTTTGACAGTAAACGCCCTTGCCGCTGCCGACGGCATTTTTGTGCCGGTTCAATGCGAATATTACGCTTTGGAGGGTCTGGCGGATCTAATGACCACCCTGCGGCTGATTAAAAAGAAAATTAATCCCCAGCTGGAGATATTCGGTGTCGCCCTTACTATGTTTGACGGCCGTACCAATTTCTCCACCCAGGTGGCACAGGAGGTGCGCAAGCACTTCCCCGGAAAGGTTTTTGCCAATGTTGTACCCCGAAACGTCCGCCTTGCAGAGGCCCCCAGCCATGGCTTGCCGGTAACCGTCTACGACAAGCACAGCCGGGGCTGCGCCGCCTATAAGGCTATGGCGCAGGAAGTCCTGCAGAAATTAAAGTACTAAGAAAGGGTGATTGCTTTGCCCCCGAAAAAAGGCTTGGGAAAAGGGATGGGCGCCTTAATTCCCGTTGATGAAGAGGTTGTTGCAGAAAAAAGCGCATATCAGCTTTTGCCCCTGCACCGGGTAGAGCCAAATCCCGGTCAGCCCCGTCGGGACTTCGACGAGGAGGAGCTGCAGGCCTTGGCAGACTCCATCCGTGTCCACGGTGTGATACAGCCTTTATCTGTCCGTCAGCTGAATACCGGCTATTATCAGATCATCGCCGGCGAACGCCGCTGGCGTGCCGCCCGGGTAGCCGGGCTGCAGGAAGTTCCCGCTGTGATTATGGATGTCGACGATAAGCAGGTTATGGAATTGGCGCTGATTGAAAATCTGCAACGCCAGGACCTAAATCCTGTTGAAGAAGCTATGGGTTATCGCACCTTAATGGATGAATACGGCTTAACCCAGGAGGATGTGGCCGGACGGGTAGGAAAATCCCGCCCTGCCGTAGCAAACGCCCTGCGTCTAATGTCGCTTCCCCAAAGTGTCCTGGAAATGGTACGCACCGGTGTGCTGACCCCCGGACACGCAAGGGCGGTCTTATCCTTAAAAACCGAAAAGCTTCAGGAAGACGCGGCAAAGAAAGTTGCCAATCTGGGGCTGTCCGTTCGTCAGGCAGAGCTTTTGTGCAAAACCTTAGGAAAAGAAAAAGTCCCCGTACAGGAGCCGATTTCCCTGAAGGTAGACTATGTTGCCGAGTGTGAAAAAAATCTGTCCCGGCAGCTGGGCAGAGGCGTAAAAATTGTCAACGGTAAACGGAAGGGCCGCTTCGAGCTGGAGTTTTACGGACAAGAGGACCTGCAGGTTTTGTTGGACGCGCTGATGACGCTAAGAAAGTAAGAGGTTGTCAAATGGGAAAAAGATTGTATAAATCCGGAAAAGACAAAAAGCTGGACGGCGTATGCGCCGGCATTGCTGAGTATTTTGGCATAGACCCCACCGTAATCCGTCTGGCATGGGTGCTGTTCTCCGCGTGCGGCGGCAGCGGTGTTTTGGCATACATCATTTGCGCCTTCGTTCTTCCCCGAGAACCCGGCTACATTGAAGAATAACCCGCACAAAGGAGAGGTAATTATGTTAGACATCAAAAAAATCAAGGAAAATCCCGACGCCGTCAAAGCAGGCCTTAAGGCCAAGGAGGTAGACTGCGACGCTGTTGTGGACCGCATTTTGGAGCTGGATGTGCAAATCCGCAGCTTAAAGACCTCCACAGAAACCCAGACCGCCCAGAAAAACAAGCTTGCAAAGGAAAACGGTAAGCTTTTTGGTCAGAAAAAGGGTCTGGAAAAGCAGGGCAAGGACACTGCTGATTTGGATGCACAAATTGCCGCCAATTCCGCAGAAAGCGTCCGCCTGGACAAAGCCATTGAGGATGAGGCACAGCAGCTGAAGGTGTTGGGCGCGGAATTTAAAACCGCTATGCTGTCTTTGCCCAATCTGCCCGACGAGGACCTGCTCCCCGGTGGCAAGGAAAACAACCAGCCCCTGCGGTATGTAGGCAAAAAGCCGGAATTTGACTTCGAGCCTAAGCATCATGTGGATTTGTGCCAGAATTTGGGTTTGATTGACTATGAACGGGGCGTTAAGCTGGCAGGCGCAGGCAACTGGATGTACACCGGTATGGGCGCCCGTCTGGAGTGGGCGCTGCTGAACTACTTTATCGACACCCACGCCGCCGACGGCTACGACTTTATCCTGCCGCCCCACATGTTAGAGTATATGTGCGGCGAAACTGCGGGACAATTTCCCAAGTTTGCCGACGAGGTTTATAAAATCGCCAACCCAACCGACGACCGTACTCACTATATGCTGCCCACCGCAGAGGCAGCACTGTGCAGCATTTATCGGGACGAAATTCTTGCCGAAAGTGAGCTGCCGAAAAAGCTCTTTGCCTATACCCCCTGCTTCCGCCGTGAGGCCGGCTCTCACCGCGCTGACGAACGCGGTATGGTGCGTGGTCACCAGTTTAATAAGGTAGAGATGTTCCAGTTCTGCAAGCCGGAGGACTCCGATGCCGCTTTTGAAGAACTGGTTACCAAGGCAGAAAAGCTGGTAGAGGGACTGGGATTCCATTTCCGCACCGTAAAGCTGGCAGCCGGCGACTGCTCCGCCTCCATGGCGCGAACCTATGACATTGAAATTCTCATCCCCTCCATGGACGGCTACAAGGAGGTTTCCTCCGTTTCTAACGCAAGAGATTATCAGGCACGGCGGGGCAACATCCGCTTCCGTCGGGAAGAAACCGGCAAGCCGGAATTCCTCCACACCCTCAACGGCTCCGGCCTTGCCACCTCCCGTATTTTCCCGGCACTGGTGGAGCAAAATCAGCGGGCTGACGGCTCTATCGTCATCCCCGAGGTGCTCCGGAAGTATTTGGGTGGTCTGGAAATTCTGGAAAAGAAATAATTTCCCGGGAAATCATATATATTATGTAAACTAACAAAAGGAGCTGTATATTTATGAAAAAGCAGAAAATCAAAAAGCCTTCCTGGTGGGAAGAATTTAAAGAGTTTGCCATTAAGGGCAACGCCATGGCATTGGCTGTCGGTACAATTATCGGCGGCGCCTTCTCTACCATCACCAAAAGCCTGACCAACGACTTGATTATGCCCATCGTTAACATCTTTTTGGGTGGCACGGATTTCGCTGAGTTGAAGGTAGAGCTGCCCCGCATCGTTCCTGTTTACGAAGACGTTCTCAACGAGGCCGGCGAAGTAATCGGTCAGACCTATGTGCCCCACTACCTGACCTACGGCAGCTTCATCTCCGCTGTCATCAACTTCTTTATTTTGGCGCTGGTTGTCTTCTTCATCGTAAAAATGCTCAGCAAGCTCTCCGAGCTGGGCAAAAAGGAAGAAGAAGCCGCCCCTGCCGAGCCTCCTGCTCCTCCTGCTCCCTCCGCTGAAGAGGTTTTGTTAACGGAAATCCGCGACCTTTTAAAGAATAAATAAGTTTTCTTTTTTGACAAACAGGAGTAAGATGCTACAATAGCATTGTTTGAGATATAGCAAGAAGGAAGGATTGAAATGTTTAAAATTGTCCGAAAGCGTGAATTAAATTCCGCTGTCACACAGATGGATATTGAGGCCCCCTTTATTGCCAAAAAGGCAAAGGCCGGTCAGTTCATTATTTTCCGCCTGGATGAGCAGGGTGAGCGTGTTCCTCTGACCATCGCCGGCTATGACCGGGAAAAGGGTACTGTGAGCATTATCTTCCAGAAGGTGGGCTTTGCCACCATCGCTCTGGGCAGCCTCAATGAAGGTGATTACATCCGGGATTTCGTAGGTCCTTTGGGCAAGCCTACCCACACCGAAGGTGTAAAGAAGGTTTGCGTGGTTGGCGGCGGCGTAGGTTGCGCCATCGCTTTGCCCTCTGCCGCAGCTTTTAAGGAAGCCGGTGCAGAGGTGGATGTAATCGTTGGCTTCCGGAATAAGGACATTGTTATTCTGGAGGAGGAGTTTAAAGCCGTTTCCGACAATATGTACTTAATGACCGACGACGGCTCCTACGGCGAGCAGGGCTTTGTCACCGCCAAGCTGCAGCAGCTGCTGGAGGCCGGCAACCAATACGATGCTGTCTTGGCAATCGGACCGATCCCCATGATGAAGTTTGTCTGCAAGACCACCGAGCCTTTTGGCGTTAAAACCATGGTCTCCCTCAACCCCATTATGGTTGACGGCACCGGTATGTGCGGCGGCTGCCGTGTTACCGTTGGCGGCGAAACCAAGTTCGCCTGTGTAGACGGTCCGGAATTTGACGGTCACAAGGTAGATTTTAACGAGCTGATGAGCCGCAATAGCCTGTACCGCGGCCGTGAGGCTGAGGTCACCGAAAAGCACGCCTGCCGCATGGAAGCCATGGGCAAGGCGCTGATTAAGTAAGGAGGTAGCTGCAATGGCAAACATGACTTTGGTTAAAACCCCCATGCCCGAGCAGGAGCCTTCCGTCCGCGCCCGGAACTTTAAGGAAGTGGCTCTGGGCTACACCCCCGAAATGGCCATTGAAGAGGCAAACCGCTGCTTAGGCTGTAAAAATCCCACGTGTGTAGAGGGCTGCCCCGTTAATGTCCGCATTCCCGAGTTTATTAAAAAAGTGCAGGAGGGCGATTTTAAAGCCGCTTACGAGATTATCTCCTCCACCAATGCACTGCCTGCTCTGTCCGGCCGTGTCTGTCCTCAGGAGAGCCAGTGCGAATGTAAGTGTGTCCGGGGCATCAAGGGTGAGCCGGTGGCCATCGGCCGTTTGGAGCGTTTTGTTGCCGACTGGTATCGGGAAAACATCAACGCTATGCCTGAAAAGGCTGCCCCCAACGGCAAAAAGGTTGCAGTCATCGGCTCCGGCCCTGCCGGTATGACCTGCGCTTCCGATTTGGCGCAAAAGGGCTACGCCGTCACCATGTTTGAAGCCTTGCATACCGCCGGCGGCGTTCTGGTTTACGGTATTCCCGAATTCCGTCTGCCTAAGGCAATCGTTGCCAACGAGGTTAAGAAATTGGAGGCACAGGGCGTTGAGGTGATGACCAACATGGTTATCGGCCGCGTACTGACCATTGACGAACTGTTTGAAATGGGTTATCAGGCTGTCTTCGTAGGCAGCGGCGCAGGTCTTCCTATGTTTATGAACATCCCCGGTGAGGCACTGAAGGGCGTTATGTCCGCCAACGAGTACCTGACCCGCACCAATTTAATGAAGGCTTACGATGCAAACTACGACACCCCCATTGTGTCCTCCAAGGCTGTTGCCGTTGTCGGCGGCGGTAATGTGGCGATGGATGGCGCCCGCTGCGCTATGCGTCTGGGTGCGGAGCATGTGTACATCGTTTACCGCCGCGGTGAGGCAGAAATGCCTGCCCGTTTGGAAGAACAGCACCACGCCAAGGAGGAGGGTATCGAGTTTAAGACGCTGTGCAATCCTGTGGAAATTCTGGGTGACGAAGACGGTCGCGTTTGCGGTATGAAGTGCATCCGTATGGAGCTGGGTGAGCCGGATGCCTCCGGTCGCCGCCGTCCTGTGGAGATTCCCGGCAGTGAGTTCATTCTGGATGTGGATACCGTTATCATGGCGCTGGGTACCAGCCCCAACCCCTTGATTCGTTCCACCACCCCCGGTCTGGAAACCAACCGCAAGGGCTGCCTGATTGTGAATGAAAACGAAATGACCACCCGTGAGGGCGTCTTCGCCGGCGGTGATGCCGTTACCGGCGCCGCTACCGTTATTTTGGCAATGGGCGCAGGCAAGAAGGGCGCCGCCGCCATCGATGCTTTCCTGAATAAGTAATCCTTTATATGTTATGTAAACCGGACTGCAGAAGCAGTCCGGTTTTTTCCTGCGTCTTTGCGTGTCCGCCTCATCAGAGACAGGCAAAAAGGCTGCCCTTACAGGGGCGCTGGTAAAAATCTTTGCTTTATGTCTGAGGGTGCATTTACTCGCTTCCGTCACATTTCGGTCTACACGCGCTCCTTCGAGGTATCCTCTCCCCGGGAGAGGGTATTGCACACCCCTTGTTGTCGTTGTCTGCTTCCCTACCTTCTGCCGAATGCCGTCAAGCTGCTTTTTGCCCTGTTTTTAACCCGCCGGCTGAAACGGTTTGTATATTAGAGAAATTTTGCGCATAGATTGTCCCGGGAGGGATGTCTATGCGCAAAAAAGACTTATGGATTATTTTCGGAGCAGTCTGTCTGGCGTTAATTCTAAGCGTAACCCAACTTTTGTCCGGTATGATCGAAACCGGCTCCTGGGGACTGAGCTTTCGTCAGGAGGGGCAGGCGCCAACGGGTCCTGCCTCTGCCGCCCAGCTAAAAAAATACGATGCTGCCTACATCGGCGATACCACCAAACGGGTTTTGTATCTGACCTTTGATGCCGGATACGAAAACGGCTGCACCGAAAAAATTCTGGACACGCTGCAAAAGCACAATATAAAGGCCGCCTTTTTTCTGGTAGGCAATTACATTGAGAAAAATGCAGATTTGGTACGGCGGATGGTTTCCGAGGGGCACATCGTTGCCAATCACACCATGCACCATAAAAATATGAGCCAGATAGAAAATAAAGAGCAATTTTCCAAAGAGCTGCAGGACTTGGAAGCTCTGTTTTTGGAAGTCACAGGAAAAGAAATGCCAAAATACTACCGTCCGCCTCAGGGAATTTACAGCGAGGTAAATCTTCGCCACGCAAAGGAGCTTGGCTATAAGACGGTTTTTTGGAGTCTTGCCTATGCCGACTGGAATAATGACAGCCAGCCCACGGCGGAACAGGCCTTTGAAAAGCTCCTTCCCCGTATACACAACGGGGCGGTGGTGCTGCTGCACTCCACCTCCAAAACCAACGCAAAAATCTTAGATCAGCTGTTAACCAAATGGGAGGATATGGGCTTCACCTTTGAAACCATCGACAAGCTTTTTTCGTAAAATAGGGCCGGACAAAGCCGCCCTTGTGCAAAGGGATTCTTTGTCCAGCCTGTCCTCGTTGTCATTCTGAGCGAAGCTGCCACAAGGCAGCGAAGTCGAAGAATCCGCTGCCTTCCGTAGGCTCTCAGGGGAAGCGGATCCTTCGACTCCCCTTCGCTAAGCTCCGGGTCGCTCAGGATGACATCCTAACTGAATGACATTGTTTATTTCTTCTCCGCGTTTAATTCGTCCACCACAATTTCCTTGTAAGGATTGACAATCACCGTTTTGTAGGTGTGATAAATTACCATCCCCGGCTTTGCCCCCGGGGTCTTTTTCACCTGCTTCACCGGTGTCACATCCACAGGGATGTTCTGCCCGCCGGAGGACTCGGCATAGTACGCCGCCAGCTGCGCTGCCTGGGTTACGGTGTCGTCGGGGGGCGCCGTTCCGCCGCAGGAAATAATCACATGGCTGCCGTGAACCTTTTGTGCATGGAGCCACAAATCATCCTTTCGGGCAAGGCGGAAGGTCAGCTCCTCGTTCTGCCGATTGTTCCGTCCCACATAAATGGGGTAGCCGTCGGTGGATTCAAACCGCATAGGCTGGCTTTTCGCCTGCTTCATCCGCTTTTTTCCCGTATCTCCACGGATATACCCACCGGCCTGAAGCTCCTGCCGGATTTCCTCCAGCTCCGCCTCGGTCTCCGCCCGGGTCAGCTCCTCCAAAACGCTTTGCAGGTAGCTTAGCTCCTGCTGACCCAGTTCAAGCTGTCGGGTCAGCTCCTTTTCGGCGTTTTTCATCCGGGTATAATCCTTATAAAATTTCGCGGCGTTTTGTTGAGGCGACAGCAAAACAGACAGAGGAATATCAATTATTTTCATATTCTCGTCGTAAAAATCCTCTGCCTGCAAAAGGGTCTGACCCTTGGTAATTTTATGCAGGTTTGCGGTAACAATATCTCCCAGCTGGCGCAGACGTTCCCGGTCATAGGTAGCCACCAGCTCATTTTTTTGAATACTCAGCTTGCGGCTGATTCGGCTTATCAAATTGGTAACGGTTTTTTTCACCGATTGGCTTTTTTGCCGCATGGCGTCCTTTTTGTCCCGGACAATATAGTATTCATCCATCAGCTGGCAAAAAGACGCCGCCTGTTTACATAATCCATACTGCTCAATGGGGCAAAAAGCAAACTGCTTGGGCGTTCCGTCAGGCTGGGGATAATAGCAGGGGGTGGGGTTTTCCAGATGCTTGCGGAAAAATTCCGCCAGTCTTTCTGCCGCCGGTTGTATTTGCATGCCGGAAATCCGGGCATCGGTATCCCCTGCGGCAAAAAGCGCCGCCTCCCGGCATACCAAGGGGGAGAGGCCTCCCAGAGTATCCATCAGCCTGTCCGCCAGAACATCCGCACCGGGGCAAGATAGTAGGTTTACATAATCTTCTTTATTCAGGCTCAGCGGGTCTTTTTTGGTAATTGCCTCGGGCTTTTGGTACATCAGTCCCGGCAGAGCCGCCCGACGGCTGCTCTCATCCAGTCCGATACGCCGCAGACAATCAATAATTCGCCCCTCCGGGTCTAATAAATACAGGTTGCAGGTTTTGCCCATCAGCTCCGCAACCAGCTTTTTTTGCACCGGATATCCCATTTCGTCAGTACAGTCAAAGACAAATTCCGCCATACGCTCCATAGGCATCTGAGAAATCGCCGCCAATCGGGCTCCGGACAGATGCTTGCGCAACAGCATACAGAACATAGGCGGCTGGTCAGGATTTTCCGGCGTCGCCTTGGTCAAATGCAGCCGGGGCGCAGCAGGATTGGGGGCAAACAGCAGCTTTTCTCTGCCGTTTTCACACCGCAGCTGGACAAGCACTGTGTCCCGGCTGGGCTGGTGGATTTTTTCCACCCGGGCGCCTACAATCACCGGGCGGATTTCCTCCAAAACCGCCTTTAAAAAGAATGCATCGAATGCCATAGTTATTCCTCTTTCATAATCATAAAAAACAGCTCGTTAAGCCGTTCCACCCTGCCCAAAAGATACAGCGCGCCGAACAGTGTTTCTAAGCCGGTGGCCTTGGCATACTCCTGCCGGCTGGCCGCTTTGGGGGCGGCGTGGGTGTGGGCATTTTTGCCTCTGCGATAATAGGCAAGCTCATCATCCGTTAAATTAGGCACAATTTTATCGGCAAATTTGGCTTGGCTGGGAGCTTTTACCAACGCTACCGTATCCTTATGGAGCTTTAAAACGGTTTTGTCTCCGCTTTCGCACAAATAGCAACGGCACATCAGCTCGTAAACCCCGTCCCCGATATGGGCAAGACCAAGATTGGAGATGCTGTTTACCTGTGCCGGCGTCCAGTTCATTTGAAAATAGTTTTTCATGATATCCCACCTTTATAATGCATAGTAGCAGATTTTTAGGTGACTGTCAAAAATATTTTGATTTTTTTCATTTTCCCTATTGACAAGAAAAAAACGGCGTGCTATAATCCAGATGTAAATAAGAATCATTCTCATTAAGAAAGTTGAGGGATGACACTATGCAGCCTACCAAACACTTTCGCAAGCGGGATGCCATCCTTGACTACTTGCGCAATACCAAGGCGCACCCCTCTGCCGAAACCATCTTCACTGACCTGAAACCGGTTATTCCGGATCTGGCCATGGGTACCGTCTATCGGAACCTAACCCTTTTTAAGGAGCAGGGCCTTATTTCCAGCGTAGCCACGGTTCGCGGTGTGGAGCGTTTCGATGCAACAACCGATCCCCATGTCCATTTTATCTGTAATTACTGCGATGCCGTTGAGGATTTGCACCAGCTGCAGATGCCGGAAAGTTTCTTGAACGCAGCGCAGGAATGTTGCGGCGGCGAGATTGACCGCTGTGAACTCAGTTTTACCGGTGTCTGCCGGAAATGTACTAATATTAAGAAAAGTGGTGAATCAGCGTGAAAAAGTTTGTTTGTACCGTCTGCGGTTATGTTTACGAGGGTGACGAGCTTCCTCAGGATTACGAATGCCCCCTCTGCGGCGTAGGTCCCGACCAGTTTGAAGAACAAGAATAACTTGTAAAATAAAACATATAAAACACATATTTTGGAGGAATAAATTATGAAAAAGTTTGTTTGCCCCGTTTGCGGTTATGTCCACGAAGCAGAAGCAATGCCCGAAGGCTTTAAGTGCCCGGTCTGTAAGGTCGACGGCTCTAAGTTCAAGGTTATGGAAGAAGGCAAGCTGGCCGCCGAGCATGAGTACGGCGTTTACGGCAAGACCGTTAAGAACAACCCCGACATCTCTGAGGAGGATAAGAAGTTTATCTTCGAGCAGCTGATGGCCAATTTTAACGGCGAGTGCGCCGAGGTGGGTATGTACCTGTGCATGGCCCGGATTGCCCACCGTGAGGGCTACCCCGAAATCGGTCTGTACTGGGAAAAGGCCGCATATGAGGAGGCTGAGCATGCTTCCAAGTTTGCAGAGCTGCTGGGTGAGGACTTAGAGCCCAACATGAAGGCCACCACCAAGGCAAACCTGGCATGGCGTGTAGACTGCGAGTTCGGCGCAACCGCCGGCAAGTTCGACCTGGCCAAGTGCGCTAAGCAAAACGGCCTGGATGCCATCCACGACACCGTTCACGAGATGGCTCGTGACGAGGCAAGACACGGTAAGGCATTTGAGGGTCTTCTCAATAGATACTTCAAATAAGCAAAAAACCGCATAAATCAAGGGTTTTTAAGTGTTTAAGCAAACAGGCACGGATTTCGTTCCGTGCCTGTTTTTTATGTGATGGTGGGATTTTCGGTGTGACTAAAATATATGTAAAAAACATAAAATAAATCATAGTGGGATTTAGGGTGGGATTTCAAATGTTTTTTCTCTGTTCCTTGTTATAAATCTGCTCTGCCTGTTCATAGGAACAGTTAGTTTCTTTCCGTATTTCTGCAATACGGAGAGCCTTTTTCCATTTCTCAACATTACACCGTTTGCACTCTTTTTCAAAATCATTCATACGGCACACTACCTCAAATTATCATAAATAACACTTTCAAAGGATTGCGGTGCAATTTCCTTTTCATCTGCTAAAACATTGTTTGCCATTTCAACAAGTTCCTTTTCAAGCCTTTCACTCTCTGCTTTGTGCCATTCATCGAGTGTTTGGTGTCTTGCTCCCGTCTGCTCTTTGCTTTCGCCACGAACAAGACCAAACGGTGCCATTGCAGCCGCATAACTGTCCTGTAATGCAATGACCTGACTTTTCTTATTGAAAAACCTTGATGAATTAAACTTGCCTTGCTCATCTGTCATTATCACAAAGCAATGCAAGTGGGTTGTAGTTTCATCTCTATTCAAATCTGCTCGTATCATTTTACCTTTTCCAAAGGTATCACGAACCCAAGCAAAGTTTGCTTTTACCCATTCAGGCAATTTGATTTTATCTTCCATTTCAGGCGAGAAAGTCAAAACCAACTCACAAAGCACATTCGCATCTTTACGAACTTTCTTGCCGGTTGTTCGCTCTTGCTCTTTGATTGCCTTTTTAATGGTTCGTGCCATTGTTCGCTCACCCCTTTGCCAAGTGTGGTTTTCGTTTTCTCGTTCAGGGTGTTTTCTGTTTCGTAGTCGCTCCCTGTGTTTTTGGTGTCGCTCTATATTCGCAACCGAACCCACCTTGTATTTTGCAAATCGCATTATGGCATAATTGCTCATCACAAAATCCCCCTTTGCTCTAATATACGAGAGCAAAGGAACGGCAACACACACGAAAGGAAAGTGCTGCCGTTTAACCTTACTGCAAGAAGATGCTGTCGTTAGATCGACAGCATCTTCTTTTCGTGCGGTCATATCTCTGCTCTACAAAATCAGTATGGAAAAACAGATTTTATTTCGCAGAAATATGACTTACTACGATTTATACTAAATCAGTAAGGTCTTGCAGACCGCTACTCACAAGAAATATCAATCATATTTATTGTGAAGAAAACGGAAAGGAGCGACACAGTATGAACGAAACACTTTACGATTTAGAGCAAAAACGAAATGCCGTTGAAATTGATATACAGGCATTGTATGAAACATTGCAACAGGAAATCAACGAAAACAAAAAAGATGTGAGAGAATGAACTCTCACATCTTTCGTTCTATTCGACATATTGGAATT
>JAFVZT010000025.1 GCA_017508045.1 Oscillospiraceae bacterium
ACCGCCGCCGGCAGGCACCGGAAGTATCGATGTGCAGTTAAGCTGCGTACAGTAGGCTTTCCGGTTTGTAATTGGTTTTCTGCTAGGTCGTTAGCTGGGTTCCTCCGGAGGGTGTCTTTCTTGTTTCGGCAAGAAAGACACGAAAGAACCGACATAGGGGAGGCGCTGTGTGTCTTGCTCCCGCAATCCAAGCCGCCCTCCCCTATGTACCCCACCCGGCCGCATCGTAAGGGAATGGGCATAAGGCTTTGGTGGGGTTGACACCCTTCCGCCCAGTGTATGCACTGGGCACCTTCCCTAAAGGGAAGGCTTTTCGCAATGACAGGGAAGGGGCGCGCGCAGTATGTCATCCTGAGCGACCCGGAGCTTGGCGGAGGGGAGCCGAAGGATCCGTTTTCCTTTAGAAGATACGCAAGGTAACGGATTCTTCGACTCCGCTGCCTGCCGGCAGCTTCGCTCAGAATGACAACAAGGGGTTGCAAGGACACGGTATTTGAAAGGCTGACGGGCGGCCTGAGGGTCGCCCGGACAGGACAGACAGGGAACGGCGCTGGCCGTTCCGAGGAAGGATAAGGAGCGAGGATGAAAAAACTGATACTCGATACGGGCGTTCAGGAGTTTAAAATTCAAGGGGGTGGCGTGCTGCGGTTTCATCCCGGAGACCCCAACCTGTATGCCCGATTTTTGGAGGCGGAGGAAAAGCTCTCCGCCATGGAACAGGAGCTGACCCGGCAGGCAAAGGATATCCGCGACTCCAAAGGCGTGGTGAGCCTGCTGGGTCAGGCGGATAAACAGATTAAGGCGCTGCTGACGGAGATTTTCGGAGAGGAAAACGACTTTGATAAGGCGCTGGGCGGTGTAAATCTGCTCTCGGTTGCCGGAAACGGCAAGACCGTGGCGGCGAATCTGATGAGTGCCTTGGAGAAGATTCTTACTGACGGTGCCCAGCGGTTTGCCGATGCCCGGGTTGCGGAAATCAAGGCGGCCCGCAAAAGCTTATGAACCGGGGCTATCACCTGCCGATGCAGCACACCATAGGGGAAACGGTTTACGATTTAAATACGGATTTTCGGGAGCTCTTGGACATCATTGTCTGCTTGGAGGACCCGGATTTGCCCCCGGTGCTGCGGTGGCAGATTGCAATAGGGCTGTTTTACCGTCAGCAGGTTTGTCCTGAACATCGCCGGCAAGCTATGGAATATCTGGCGTTTTTCCTCACCGCCGGACGGCAGGATTCCCCCGGACCTAAGCTTTTGGACTGGCAGCAGGATGCCGATGCCATTATTTCCGGTGTCAACAGGGTGGCAGGACAGGAGCTGCGGGGGGCTTCCTATGTCCACTGGTGGACCTTTTTAAGCTGGTTTCATGCCATAGGAGAAGGGGAGCTTTCTTATCTGGTGGGTATCCGCGGTAAGCTTGCCAGAGGGAAAAAGCTGGAGACCTATGAACAGGAATTTTATCGGCAGAATAAGTCCCGGGTGGAGCTGAAGCCCAGATATTCCCAACGGGAGCTTTTGGAGCAGCAGAGGCTCAATGCTCTGCTGGGGTAATGTAGAGAGGGTGAGGAAATGGAAAACGAATTAAATATAGGATTGGAACAGGCCCGGACGGCAGCGGTGGATTTGGACAAGGAGCTTTTGGTTTTGCGTCTGGCTTTGGGCAAGCTGAAAGCTGCGATTGCCGATGCCGGTGCGCCCCTTATGGGGGTACTGGCAGAGGGTCTGCAAAAGGTGGTATTTTGGGCCATCCGTATGGTTAAGGTGGCAGGACAGGTGGCTGCCAGCTTATTTGGGGTGAGCAACGCCGGAAAAATCACGCAAAAGGCGGTGACCGCCGCGGCAAAGGCGGCGAAAAAAAGCCTTGCCGACTTTGATGAACTCAACCGCCTGCAAAACAACTCCGAGGAGGTAATAACGCCGGAGGCAGCTGTGCCTGCGATACATGGAATTTTACCCCAGGCGCAGGCCATTGCCGACAGCATCCGGGCGCTGCTTGCACCGCTGCAGGAGATCGATCTGTTTCCTTTGCGGTGGAGCTTTGCAAGACTGTCGGAGTCTGCCCAGGCGGTTTCTCAGCAGGTGGTGCAGGCGCTTAATGTTATGTGGCATCAGGCCCTTGTACCCTTTGCGGCGTGGCTGACGGAAAAGCTGGTGCCGGCGCTGGTTATGGATTTAAGGGCTGCTTTGGATGCGGTCAGTGCGGTATTGACACCTCTGGGCGCAGGCTTCGCCGGGTTATGGCAGGCCATACAGCCGGGAATAGATTTTGTGGGGACTACAGCGCTTTCGGCATTGGAGCAGCTGCGGCAGCTTTTTATCAAGCTTACCGCAACCATGACGGAAAAAGCCGGGACTATACAAGGCATCTTTGAAAATATCGGGCAAATTTTTACTGTAATTTGGTCCGTGGCAGAGCCGGTGCTGACAGCTTTGCTGCAGCTGTGGACAAAGACCTTTTCTCAGCTTACCACCGTCACAAGCGACCTTGTGGGTCATATTATCGACGGCTTTTACAGCATTACAGAATATTTAGCCGGCGTCTTTACCGGGAATTGGAGCCGGGCATGGCAGGGACTGAAGGGGATTTTCAAGGCCAGCATTAACGGCATTTTGGGGCTTATGAATGCTTTGCTTGCCGGCGTGTCGGGAGCAATCAATGCGGTGGTCCAGGCTGCCAATAAGCTAAGCTTTACCTTACCGGATTGGGTTCCCGGTCTGGGAAGTCAGACCTTCGGTTTGAATTTGCCCACCATAGCAACGCCCCAAATTCCCTATCTTGCCAAGGGCGCGGTGCTGCCGGCAAACCGACCCTTTCTGGCGGTGGTGGGTGACCAGAGACACGGTACAAACATCGAAGCGCCCCTGACAACCATTCAAGAGGCGGTGGCCAATGTGATGGCGGATATGCTTCCGGCAATGGTGGCCGGCTTTGAAGCCACGGTGGATATTCAAAGGGATATTTTGCAGGCGGTACTGGGAATTTCCATCGGCGATGAGGTGCTTTCCAATGCGGTCAGCCGCTATCAGCGGAAGATGGCCATTGTGGAGGGGGTGTAAGGATGCGCAGTCCCAGCAATTTGTTTTTAATTGACGGAGTGCCTATGCTTGCTCCCGATGCGGATATGGAGGTTTCCTATGAGGCGTTGGATTCTTCTGCCTCCGGACGGGATGAGGCCGGTGTGATGCACCGCCTTGTGCTGCGGCATCAGGTGGGGAAGTGGTCCTTTACCTATGACTGTCTGACCCGGCAGGAGTATGCCTATATGGAGGGCTTATTTGCGGGAAAATCCCACTTTCAGTTTACCTTCCCCAGCCCTACATGCCCAAACGAGACCCAGACGGTGACCGCCTACCGCAGCCAGCACGGCATCGGCTGGCGGTGTGTGCAAACCGGCCAGTTCCGGAACTACAAATTCAATATTATTGCGTGTTAGAGGTGAAACCATGACAGTAACCAATAAAGTAACCGTCGATTTGGCAAAAAAGGCAATCCTGCCGGAAATCGATGTAACCCAAGGGGATTCTGCCCGGGTAGCGGAAATTACCCTGTTGGAAAACGGTGCGCCCTGGCCGGTTCCTCAAGGGGCGCAGCTGGTGGTAAGCTACCAAAATGCCCGGGGTGAAGGGGGCAGCTATGACACCCTGGCTGACGGCACGCCTGCCTGCTCTGCCACAGACAATGTGCTGCGGGTTTCTTTTCCGGAGCAGGCTTGCGCGGTGCGGGGAAGAGTGCGGGTACAGATTGCCATTTTGCATAAAGGGCTGCAGCTTTCCGTGTTTACCCTGGTGCTTTGCACAGCCGGGTCAGCATCCGGGGAGAAAGCCCCGGGGCGGTATGTAAATCTTTCCCAGTGGCTGCAGGCTTATCAGGGTCTTCCCATTATCAACACAGCACAGGGCAATCCCCTCGTCCTGCCGGATAGTCTGGATAGACCCCTTGTGGGTTTAAAGGCCCATATACAGGCACAGACTGCGGGTGTGGACAGCCTGAGTATCGGGGTTTGCAAAAACAACATTTTCGGTGGCGCTAATTACAGAATTGCGGCCAAATTGCCATATGACCCCGCATTTTTATTAGCAGCGGATACAAAAATAAGCTGCTTCTATGCCCCTGTGAAACAGGGAAAGGCATATACAATAATCCGGGAAGGCGTATTCGCAAAAAATTTGCGTGTGGGTTTCTGTAACATACACCCCAGCAGAATCGTAAACGGACAGACACCTTGTTACGGGCTTTGCATCGTTCCGCCACCGGGAATTTTTTGCAGCACAGTTTCCCCGATAGACGGTTGGATTGTCTGCTATGTGGGAGATGATTCGTCACTGCCTCCTGCCCAGCAGGCAGCAAAGCTGAAAATCCTGGAGGAAGAAACCGTTACGATTGACCTGCCCGACACCTGCTACGGTGGCTATGTGGACTGGACAAACGGACAGTATGTGCAGACCCATACCCTTAGCGACGGGGAAGCGGTACAGCTGGCAGTGCCCGTAACCCATGCACTTTCCGGCTTACCGGAAATGCGTGCAGTTTATCCCGTTACAAGCCTGTCGGCAAACGGAGCACAGCTGAATGTGCGCTATATTGCGGATACAAAAAATTACATCGACAACAAGCTTGCAAGCTTAACATCGGGGGCTTAACAATGAAAAAGCATGTACTTATCCTGCCGTCCGGCGTGGAAATTTCCTCCGGGGCGCAGGGGACTGCCATTTTGTCCGTGGCCCTTACCCACAGCGTCAATGCCGGACAGGAGCTGACCTTGGGGTCGGTATGCGCGGCGATGGCGGAAATGGATGTTTTTAATTTGACCCCGGGTATAACCGAGGGGGATGCCCTGACCCTGTATGCCGAGGACGAGGAGGGCAACCGCACCCTGCTGGGGGTGTTTACCGCCCAAAAGCCGGAGCAAAGCGGTGGGATAACCCGGATAACGGCCTATGACAGCATTGTAAAGCTGGACAAGGACATAACCGCCTGGCTGGAGGGCTTGGACAAGTGGCCCTATACCTTGCAGGAGCTTGCCCATATGGTATGCGCTTACTGCGGACTGCCCCTTGCAGAAGAAGAATTTCCCAACGGGAGCTATCCGGTGGAAAAGCTTACCTGTCAGGGCATTACCGGACGGGGTCTTATGCAGTATATCGGTGAGATTGCCGGCTGCTACCTTACCGCAGACGAAGCCGGTGTTGCCCGATTTGGCTGGTACACGCCGGGAACGGTTTCCGTTGCTCCCACCGCAAAGGACGAAGATTTGACGAAAACCTACTGCTTTGCAGGCAGTCTGCGCCTGGCAGATTACCAGGTCGCGCCTATTGAAAAGGTGCAACTGCAGAATACGTCGGCGGATTTGGGGGTAGTGTACCCCCAAAATCCCAATGCGGTTAACACCTACCGCATTACCCAAAACCCATTGCTTGCCGCCGGGTCTGTGGAGGCTCTTTCTCAGGTGGCGCAGACCTTGTTTTCCCGGCTGCAGGGGATATCCTATACACCCTGCACCGTTACTGTGCCGGCTCTCGGTAATATTCGCGCAGGGCAGATTGTAACAGTTGACGGTAAAGTGGTGTATGTGATGAAGAGCGTCACCGCCGGACAAAAGACAAAGCTTTCCTGTGTCGGCTCTGCCACCCGGGACAGTGTCTCAGCGGTGAACCAGCGCAGGCATCAGTCCACAGAGGGCAGGGTGCTGGAGCTGTACACCGACATCCAGGGCATCCGGGCGGAAAACCGGGATGCACAGGGTAAGCTCTCCCAGCTGGAAATGGATGTTTCGGGCATCCGGACGGAGGCGGCGGTGCAGCAGCAGACTGCCCAAGGCCTTTTGGAGCAGGTCACCGCCCTGCGGCAAAGCGCAACGGAGCTTTCCGCCACTGTGAAAAGTGTGCAGGATAACGGCGTTTGCCGGGTGGAAAATGCCTTCGGACTGACCATTAATGAGTCGGCGGTGACCATCCACCGCCAGGGCAGCGAAATGACCAACCGGCTCAATGAAAAGGGAATGTATGTTATCCGGGGAGAGGGCACAGCCAATGAAACCCCCATGCTCCGGGCAGATGCCGATGGGGTTTTGGCTACCGATGTATCGGTGCGCAATTTCCTGATTATCGGCAGCCACGCCCGGTTTGAAGATTACGAAACAGGCAGGACAGCCTGCTTCTATCTGGAGGGTTAAAATATGGCATTATCAGGAATATTTTACGGCACTACCAGCAATCCCCGGCTGAAGCCTCAGATTGTCTGGTCTGCGGTGCAGTCACCGGAGGGCAATTACTCCGATGTCACTGCTTCTTTGCAATATACCCGGAGCAATTCCGGCTACACCACCGGCGGTACCTGGACGGGAACGCTGACCATCGGGGAAGAAACGGTGCAGGACACCTTGTATATGGAAATTACCTATGGCAATGTGACCACTGTACTGACCCACACCGCCCGGATTTATCACGACGATAACGGGGAGAAGAGCATTACCATTTCCGCCACCGGCGGCATTACCTATCCGGCGGAGGCGTCCTTAAAGACAACCACCATCAGCCAAAGCGTAACGCTGGATACCATTTTAACCGCCTCGGCGATTTCTGCATCAGATGGAAATATCGGTTCCTGCGCTACTGTGGTGGTAAACAAAAAAGCAAGCGCCTTTACCCACAGCCTTGCCTACGAGTTCGGAAGCCTTTCCGGGTACATAAATGCTTCCGGTCAGCCGGTAGAAGAGGAGGAAATCTTTCCCGAAACGGTGGTAAATTTCTTCTTACCGGAAAGCTTTTACGGGGAAATCCCCGACAGTAAAACCGGCATATGTACCGTAATTTGCCGCACCTATTCCGGTGACAGGGTGATTGGAGAAAAAACTACCCAATTTACCGTCACCGCATCGGAAGCCTTATGTGCCCCGGAGGTTACCTTGACAGTAACAGACTGCAACGAAGCAACAATTTCCTTGACGGGGGATAGTGCGGTGCTGGTGCGAAAAGCTTCCGACGCTCTGTGCGTTCTTTCCGCCCAAGGCAAAAACGGAGCAACCATCCTGCAAAAACAGATTGCCGGACAGCCGGTGGAGGATTTTCTGGTGCTTTCCGGGGTGGACAGCCCCACGATTTCTGCCTTCGTTACCGACAGCCGGGGCTATAAGACGGAAATCACCAGCACGCCGAAAACTGTGCCTTATGTGGCACTAACGGGCAACGCCTCCGTAAAACGCCTTGACCCCACCGGCGACAAGGCGTTGCTGACCTTGGAGGGACAGTGCTTCCGGGGAAGCTTCGGTCAGGCGGAAAACAGCCTTACGGTGACGGTTACCGTTCCGGCTTTAAGCCAAAGCTTTACCCTAAGTCCGGAGCTTCGGGAGGATAACAGCTATTATCTTACTTTGGAGCTTTCCGGGTTGGACTATACCCGTTCCTATTCGGTGACGGTGACGGCGCAGGACCGGCTGAGCCGGGTGGACAAGACCCTTACCGTACACCGGGGCGTGCCGGTGTTTGACTGGGGTGAGGGGGATTTTGCCTTCCACGTTCCGGTATCTGTTCCGGAATTGCTGATAAATGGGAAAACCTTGGCGCAATGGCTAAAGGAGGTATAAATATTATGGAAAAAACAGCAAAAGGCTTAGTGCAATACGCAAAAGCCCAGCTTGGCAGACCCTACTGGTACGGCACCTACGGACAGCTGGGCACGCAGGACTGCTACAATCGGAAAAAGGCACAGTATCCTGCCTATTATAAGTGGTCTTATACTCCGCAGACCGCTGCCCAAAAGGTACACGACTGCGCAGGGCTGATTAAGGGGTATTTGTGGTGCGACAGTCCTGACGCTGCCCCTGTGTACAATAAGCTCCAGGACAAGTCCGCCAACGGACTTTATTCTGCCTGTAAGGAAAAGGGCAATATCAAAACCCTGCCGGAAATGCCCGGTGTGCTGGTATTTATGTCCGGGCATGTCGGTGTGTACATCGGCGGTGGCGAGGTCATTGAGGCAAGAGGACACGATTACGGCGTGGTGAAAACCAGGCTATCCGCAAGGCCTTGGAAAAACTGGGGCATTTGCCCGTATATTACTTATGAACAGGAAAAAGGTGAGGTGTGTAAGGTGGATGTACCGGTACTGAAAAAGGGCGCAAAGGGCGCCAGCGTGAAAGCAATGCAGCAATTGCTTATTGCAAACAAATGCTCCTGCGGCATTAAAGGTGCGGACAGCTCCTTCGGTCCGGCCACGGACAAGGCGCTGCGGAAATACCAGAGCAAGCAAGGCCTTTCCGTGGACGGCTCCTGCGGTCCGAAAACCTGGGCGTCCCTTTTGGGGGTGTAAGCAGGTGAATTCGGAGCTTTTGGTGGCGCTGCTGGGGTTTGCCGGTACGCTTATGGGGTCGCTTTTGGGCGTGGTAGCCGCACAGAAGCTGACCCAGTACCGGCTGGCGCAGCTGGAGGAAAAGGTCAACCGCCACAACAATCTGGTAGAGCGTACCTATAAACTGGAGGGGCAGCTTGCGGAGTGCTGCCATGATATTAAAGAACTGAAGGCCTACCATAAGCCTTGAGCATTGAGGAGGAAATTATGAAGGAAAATCTTGCAAAGCTATTAAAAGTAAAAACCATTGTCACCCTGGCAGTGACGGCAGTATTTGCCATTTTGTCCCTGACGGGAAAAATCAGTCCGGACAATGTGATGGTGATTGTATCCATGGTGGTGTCCTTTTATTTCGGCACCCAGCACGAAAAATCATAAATCCGCCGTTCGGCGGAGGCGCGCACCCAATATATGGTGGATTGACTTTTCCGGGGAAAAAAGCTATTATATAATAGCTAAAATTTCTGCGACCCCTGGAAAAAAGGAGTTTACCTATGAAAAAAACATGGATTGTACTGACGATGGTGTTGGCAGTCCTGCTGATAGGCGGACTGTTTTTTGCGCCCAAGGTCAACGCCGAGGCCTTCGTAACCTCCGAGCAGTACATTGCAATTTTAAAGGAACGGGAAGGCTTTTCCAAGTATCCCTACTGGGACAACGGCCACTGGTCTATCGGCTACGGAAACACCTGCCCCGACTCGATGTACGAGTACTATAAAGAAAACGGCATCACCCTGGAAGAGGCGGAAGTGATGCTTCGTTCCAGCCTGGTTGGCTTTGAGGCCACCATTAACAAGTTTGCCACCAAGCATAATCTGACCCTGACCCAAAATCAGTTCGACGCGCTGATTAGCTTTACATACAACTGTGGCAGCGCCTGGACCCGGTCCTTAGACGGTTATTTTAACACCGCTGTGCGTTCCGGGGATACCGGAAGTGCCTTTTTGTACGGCATCAGCCTCTACGGCAGAACCGGCAACAATTATGTTCTTATGAAGCGGCGTATGCTGGAGGCAAACATTTACATCAACGGCAATTACAACGGCTATCCGGACAATTACCGCTGGGTATTTTTAGACCCCGGCGTAGGTCAGGTGCGTTATAAGGTATTCGGTTATGATACCGAGCTTGAGCCAGAAATCAATGTGGCCTTTGAACGGCTTCCCGTGGGTATAGACGCTGAGGGAAATCCCTTTGTCTATGAGCCGGAGGGCTGGTATACTGCCGACGGCAGAAGAATTGACCGGCTGGACGATACCCTGAACCGGGGAGATACCCTTTTTATCAAATGGAAAAACCCCATTACCGGACAGGTGGAGGAGCCGCCGGTACAAAAGAAGCCGGAAGAGGTTTTCCCCAGAACCGGCAAGATTGTTAACTGTGAGGTGGATGTGAATGTCCGTACAGGACCCGGCACCTCCTATGATAAAAACGGACTGCGGGCAAAGGATGAAACGGTGACCATTTTAGAGGCGGTCTCCGGCAGCGCCTACACCGTAAACGGAAAGACCCATTCCACATGGGGTAAGCTCTCGGATAACGAGTGGATTGCCCTTGGTTATGTTCAGTATGATGATGCTGCGGTGACCCAGGTAGAGCTTGTAAAGGGTCCGGACCTTACGGAATATTCCCAGCCTATTTTAAATCCGTGGCTGGAGGGCAGTATACTGCTCATTAAATACAGCAACGGCGATTATGAGGCAAAGACCGTTACCGTAGGTATGACCAGCGGTTTTGACGGCAGCAAGACCGGCGTACAGACTCTCACTGCCACATATAAAGGCTTTTCCGTGACCTTTGATGTGACGGTAAAGCCCCGTGTTCCGGATCAGATGACCTCTGAGGTCTACAAGATTGCCGACGGTACGGTCACGGGTATCCCCCAGGGAACTACCGCAGAGCAGCTTCTGGGGGCGATTGCCGAACAGAAATTTGTGGAGCTTCGCAAGGCAGACGGCACACCGGCAGAGGCTGACGGGGTTTTGGCCACCGGTATGCAGCTTGTTTTGCTGGACGGAGAGGTTGTTAAGCAGACGGTAACCGTTATCATCCGGGGCGATGTTACCGGTGACGGTGTCATCGACGGTATGGATGCCACTGCCCTGCTGCAATATTCCGCCGGCTGGGAAATTACCCTAAACCCGGCAGCTGCGGATGTCAACGGCGACGGAAATGCCGACGGCATGGATGCCACCGCCCTGTTGCAATATGCTGCCGGCTGGGAGATTACCATTGTAAATTAGAGGTAGGCTATGGATATTTGGAATAAATTTGTGGGTTGGGCGGCAGACCAGGGGCTGAGCCTTGCCAATGTGGTGTTAAGAGTCATCATCATTTTGGCGCTGGGTATACTGGTAATGCATGTAATCAACCGTATTGTAAGCCGGGCGCTGAAGCGCTCCAGGCTGGAAAAGGCTGCCCACAGTCTTGTTAAAACCCTGACAAGAACCGTGATGTCTGTGCTTCTGGCACTGATGGTTGCCTCTGCAATGGGGATTGACGTTACCGGCATTGTGGCGCTGGCCAGCGTGCTGACATTGGCGGTATCCCTTGCTCTGCAGAATATGCTGGGCAATGTGATCGGCGGCTTTACCCTGATTTATACCCATCCCTTCCGTTCCGGAGATTTTGTGGAGATTGCCGGTCAGTCCGGTACCATTTCCGAAATCGGAATGGCCTACACCAAGCTGATTACAGCGGACAATAAAATCATCTCCATTCCCAATAACGCTGTGGTTTCTGCGGAAATCGTGAACTATTCCGCCACCGGCACACGGAGGGTGGAAATTAAGGTGAGCGCATCCTATGATGCCGATGCCAAACAGGTTGTGGCGCTGCTTCTGCAGGCGGCGGATATCCCCGGCGTACTTGAAGATCCGGCACCCTTTGCGGCGTTAAGCAATTACGGAGACAGCAGCATAGAGTACACCCTGCGTGTCTGGACGGCAACAGAGGATTATTGGACAGTCTATTTCCGGATTTTGGCGGATATTAAGCCGCTGTTTGACAGGGCAGGGGTTGAAATGACCTATCCCCATTTGAATGTACATCTGGATAAATAAAAAGGGCGTGTTGCAAAATGCTGCAGCACGCCCTTTTTAGCTTTTGCCGCAGCAGCATCACCGGGGGACAGCGGAGGTAAGAATGAATGATGAATGACTTCTTGCAAAAAACAACAAAAATGACGGAAATAACCCCTTTGTACAATTTATACACGAAAGTGTTTCAGATGTAACTTGCATTTTGTTATAATTTTTTCTAAAAAAGTTGTTGCGTCGGAGACACTTGTTTGCTACAATAATACATATTTATTTTGCAGGAGGCTATGAATATGAACTATATTGACGAAATTAAAGCCCGCGTTGCCCAGCAAAACCCCGGTATGCCCGAGTTCCATCAGGCGGTGGAGGAGGTTTTGGAATCCCTTCGCCCGGTTATTGAAAAGAACGAGGAAAAATATCGCAAGGTCGCTTTGCTGGAGCGCATTACCACCCCCGAGCGTGTGATAATGTTCCGTGTTCCCTGGGTGGACGATAACGGCCAGGCCCACGTAAATAACGGCTACCGCGTCCAGTTCAACGGCGCAATCGGCCCTTACAAGGGCGGTCTGCGTCTGCATCCCACCGTTAATCTCAGCGTTATGAAATTCTTGAGCTTTGAGCAGACTTTTAAAAACTCCCTTACCGGCCTGCCTATGGGCGGTGGCAAGGGCGGCTCTGACTTTGACCCCAAGGGCAAGTCCGACCAGGAGATTATGCGCTTCTGCCAGAGCTTTATGACAGAGCTGTACCGCTACATCGGTGAAGATACCGACGTGCCTGCCGGTGATATTGGCGTGGGCGCCCGGGAAATCGGCTACCTGTTTGGTCACTATCGCCGCATCCGCGGCTCTTATGTGGGCGGCGTACTTACCGGCAAGGGCTTGAGCTACGGCGGTTCTTTGGCCCGTACTCAGGCAACCGGCTACGGCCTTCTGTATTTGACCGAGGAGCTTCTAAAGTGCAACGGCAAGTCCCTGAAGGGATTGACTGTGGCAGTTTCCGGCGCCGGCAACGTGGCTACCTACGCCATTGAAAAGGCATGGACACTGGGCGCAAAGCCTGTGACCTGCTCTGACTCCACCGGCTGGGTTTACGACCCCGATGGCATTGATGTTGCCACCTTGAAGGAGGTTAAGGAGGTCAAGCGCGCCCGCTTGACTGAGTATGTAAAGGCCCGTCCCAATGCCCAGTACCACGAGGGCAAGGGTGTTTGGACAGTTAAGTGCGATGTGGCTTTGCCCTGCGCAACCCAGAATGAGCTTTTATTGGACGATGCCAAGGCACTGGTTGCCAACGGCTGCTTCTGCGTCTGTGAGGGCGCTAATATGCCCACCTCTTTGGATGCTACCAAGTACCTGCAGGACAGCGGCGTGCTGTTCTGCCCCGGCAAGGCTGCCAACGCCGGTGGCGTTTCGGTTTCCGGTCTGGAGATGTGCCAGAATTCCGAGCGCCGCAGCTGGAGCTTTGAGGAAGTGGACAATATGCTCCACGAAATCATGGTGGGTATTTTCCACAATGTGGACAATGCTGCCAAGGAATACGGCATGGAGGGCAACTATGTTGCCGGTGCCAACATTGCCGGCTTCCTGAAAGTTGCCGATGCCATGCTGCTGCAGGGCATTGTGTAAGAATAGACCAAAAGCGTGTCCCGGAAGGGACACGCTTTTTCTTGACTAAAAATTTTATCTTTGTATAATAAAGCTATCATCAATTGGGTGGATTGGAGGTGTTTCCAGGATGAAGCAGAAGAAATCGAAGCTGTTTGTGCTGAAGCTGTGCTTGGTTGCAGTACTTGCTGCGGCAATGCTTTTGTCCTGCGCGCCCCAGTCTGGCACACCGACAGGAAGCACCGGCAATTCTCAGCTGGGAAGCACCGGCACTACCCAAACGGAAAGCTCTGCCACCGTCCAGACAGAGGATATTACCATCCAGACGGAAAATACCACTACCCAAACGGAGAGTACTACCACCCAAACAGAAAGCACCACCACCCAAACGGAGAGTACTACCACCCAAACAGAAAGCACTACAACCCAGACGGAGAGTACTACCACCCAAACAGAAAGCACCACCACCCAGACGGAGAGTACTACCACCCAAACAGAAAGCACCGGCAGCTCTGTACCGGAAGATGCGCTTCCCCAAATTATTAAGCTGACGGAAAATACCCTGTTATCCGGCAAGAATACCACCCTGGGAAAGGTTTTTGTCATTTACGACGGCAAAGGCAATCTTACCCTCCGGGCGCTGGAGGGGGATGTGGACGGGGCAATCAAATCCATACCCGGCTTTTCTCAGCTTTCAGGAACATATGAAATTGTAGACGGCAAGCTGACCTATACTGCCGACGGACGCAGCGCCGTCTGTCAGGCCTTTTCCACGGCAGCGTTTCAGGTCTCCAATGCCAAGCTGGCACCGGATAATACCTGGTACAAGTCGGCAGTCAGCCGAAATCAAATTACAAAAATCCGCATTGCAGACAGCTATACCCCTGCGGCGACCCCCGATGAAAGCTGGGACGCTTCCGCAGCCGGAGACGGCAGTGTGATGTGCTATCGGGAGGGGAAGACCCTCACTGTTTCCGGAAACGGAAGCGGCTTTCTTGTGGCAAACGAAAGCTGTGTGTATATGTTTGGCGGCGCCAACGACGCAAGCAGCTTTATCTATGTCACCGAAGTGGAGGGTCTTGACCTTTTGGATACCCGTTTGGTGCAAAACATGGCAGGCATGTTTAACCGCATGTGGTCGCTGGGCGGCGAAATCAATTTAAGCACCTGGGATATGTCCAATGTCAAAAATACCAACGGAATGTTTCAGGGCGTGGGCAATACCAATCTGGTAAACTTTCTTCTGCCCAACAGCATAAAGGTGCTGGGAAATGCCATATTCAACCACCCCCGAAATTATTCCGGGGAAACCTTTACCGTTCCTGCCGGGGTGGAAGCCATTGGCTATATCCATATGTGGTACGATTTCGGCACCAATGTTCAGCTCATTGACGGCGTGCCTACAAAATATACCGGCAGTGCCTTATGCGCCCCCAATCCCATTTTCAAACGCTTTATTGTGGCGCCGGGGTGTACGGCGGCAAAAGCGGTAGACGGTATTTTGTACTCTGCCGACGGCACCCGGCTGATTTCCGTTCCCGCAGGAAAAGACCTTTTTGATAATGGCGCAGACGGCGTAAGCTGTGATACCTTCTACATCCCCGAGGGGGTAACCTGGCTTAACGAGCTGAGCTTTTCCAGAAATCCCTTTATCAAAACCCTGGTGCTTCCCAACAGCTACGAGATTATCCGCCATATGACGGTGCAAACCCATTCGGGAAAGACCAACAACAACGGCAATTCCCTGTCCGTTGCCCTGTATTGCTATACCGGCGTTTCCCAATATGCGGTGCGGGAGGACAATCCCCGATACAGTGCCTATGCCGGATGTATTTACAGCAAGGACGGCACAGAGCTGATTGCTGTTCCCACCAATTACGAAGGAAGGCTGGAAATTCAGCCCGGCACAAAGGTAATCGGGCAGGAGGCCTTTTGGGCGGATAATGTAAGCACAGATGCAGCCAAATATCTGTCCCTGACAGAAATTTATATTCCTGCGTCTGTGGAAGCCATTGAGACAGACCAGCTTGCGATGCTGCAATATCTGCTCTCCCGGGGAACCATCACCATTACCATCGACGAGGCAAATACTCACTATAAAATCACAGACGGAAAAATTGTAGTCTTGTAACAGCCTCCCGGCAGCGGTTATCGCTGCCGGGACTTTTGCAATCATAACCACCGACCGTGCCGATAAAAAATGCAGCCCTTACCGATTTCTCGGTAAGGGCTGTGTGCTAATTGGAATTATTGGGCTGCTTCTTCCTCTTTTATCTTTCTTCCGTAAAGTGTGGTGCTTAAAATTCCGCCGCCGCTTACGAACAGCATGCAGATCCACAGGGGCAGCTGGGTGATGTCACCGGTTTTGGGACTGTCGGGGTCTTCCGGTCCGTTATAGACGTTCTTAAAGGAAGCGGTTATTTTGTCTACGGTCTGGTTGTTTTGTGTAACCTCGGCCCGCAGAACACCGTCATCTCCCAAAAGGATTTTGACGCTGGCAGTTGCTTCGCTTTCGTCATAGGTCATCCCCTCTATCTCGGTATCGATTTCGGTAAGCTTATAGCTGTAGGTTTGATCCTTATCCCCAAGGGTGTACTTTAAGACGAAGCTTGCGTTGCCCTCGGCATCGGTTGTTAAGGTCTGCTCGACAATGTTGTCGCCTGTGAGCTTAAACTTGAAGCCGGTAAGTCCCATAGACTCATCGGTGTTGTTTTCCAGCAGCTTCTTAACCGCTACCGCAACTTCGATAGCCTCAGGGTTATTCACATTGGTAAAGGTGATGCTGTTAACCTTTGTATCACCAACCATAATGGTTCTTGTTACCTTAAGCTGACCGTTTCCGTCATCGGTTACCTCATAGCCGATGGCGTATATGGTGTTATCATAGCTTATATGGCTGTGGTGGGTATTTACCTCTTTTACCTCATAATGATATGTGCCTGCAACGTCGAAGGTGAGGTCGAAGCGGAACTTGCCGTCTGCACCGTTTTTTACAACCTTGACGGTATCTCCGGACAATACGCTGATCAGGGCAAAGTCAAATTCGCCGTCGGTAAGCTGCTTGTTTTGCAGGAGCTTCAGGCCCTCTAAGGTGTCGGCTGCAGGGGCTGCGGCATAGGTGTTGTTGAACACGATGCTGCTTACAGCCCGTTCCTTGGAAATAACAGCCATATCGGCGTGAAGCTGTCCCAAGCCGTCGTCGGTTACGGTTATGACCACCTTGTAAACGCTTTCATCATAGGTTACGCCCGGAACATTGCCGGTCTGCTCGGATACCCAGTATACATAGGTGCCGGCCTCGGTAAACTTTATCGGTGCGAAGGTGATTTTTTCGCCGATGTTCTCCACGCTCTGCAGAAGGTTGCTTTCGTCCTTGAGCTGGAAGATGAAGTTATCGCTGTCCCGAAGCTCTCTTCCGGAAAGATGCTTGGTTGCGGTTACGGTGTGGTATACGGGGGCGGGGGTGTAGGTGTTGATAAAGTCTGCGCCCTCTGCTTCGTTGCCGTTTTTATTATAATAAACAGTGGACGCTTCAACATATTGCGCGCCATCTTGTACGACAGTGCAAATAACCTTGTATTCTTCCTGGGAATAGGTGATGCCGCCGATGCCGTTATTGACTTCCACGATATAGAACACATAATCCTTAGCTGTGTTTACCGTGATGGCATCAAACAAAACCGTTCCGTCTGCTGCATTTTTCTTAGTCTGCAAAATCTGACGGTTTTCGTCAAGGAGGTTAAATTCAAATTCGCCTGCATTCAGCTCCCGACCCACCAGGATTTTTACGGCATCCAGCCAAAGCTTGCCGGACTCAGGTGTGTACCGGTTTGTAAACTTAACGGTATCGGTGTAGCTGCTTCCGTTTAGGGAAACGCTGACAGAAGCGCCGGTTGTGCCGTCATAATTATCTGTGATTTTAACGGCTACATCGTAAACGGTGGTATCGTAGGTGATGCCGTGGATGCCGTTGTCGATTTCCTTCAGCTCATATTGGAAGGTCTTGCCTGCGGCATCGGGGGTATAGTTAATGACAAAGCTTGCTTTGCCGGAGGCATCGGTAACCGAGGACTCGATTACGTTGCCGCTTTCGTCATACAGACCAAACTTAAAGCCGTGTAAGGTATGGTCTCCTCCTGCACTGTCCATTTGCTTTTGAACATCGATGGTAACCGTTGTGCCAGTGACCGCTTCGTAGGCGTTTGTGAAACGGGTGGCGGTAACGGTGTAGCCGTTGGCGGCATCGCCTGTTACCACGGTGTTCATAATGTTTTCCACCGATACAATCTCAAGCTTTCCGTCCATATCGGCATCGGCAACCGTTACTGCGAACTGACGCTCTGCCGTATCGTAGGTTATGCCATTTTCGGCAGAAACGGATTTTTCAGTCAGAACATAGCGGTATCTGCCGGGAACGGTGTAGCGTTCGGAGGAAAGGTCTATGTTCACATTTGCGTTCTGTGCCGTTGCAGCGATATTCTTTACGGTAGTTCCCTGAACGTCTGCAGGGCTGTAGCGAACCAGTGTGAAGTTAAAGGTCTCTCCCGGGAGCCAATCTCTGCCGGTAAGGTTCTTAGACAGGGTAAGTCCCATATCCGGGCTTACCGCCTGGGCGGTATAGACATTTACAAGGTGTGCAACCGATGCGGTGGTGGTGATAACACCTGTTAGGCTGGCCTCCGGTGTTGTCTGGGTAAAGCCTGCGGGGATATTCTGCTCGGTTACGGTGTAAACCGTATTTTCAGGCAGGTTACCAAGCATTACGGTTTCGCCGTCTCTGAGGGTGATGGTGATTTCGCCCTGGGCATTGGTTCTGCCGGTTGTACTTGTAGCTGCAGTTGTAATCTCATATTCATAGTTTGCCAGGGGGGCGCCGCCGTTTGTAAGCTTCACAAGGGCGGTGAAGGTGCGGTTGCCGGGGACGGTGTAGGAAGGACCGTAGGGGTGACGCACGGTTTTTGTTATGGACAGCACGCCCTTATCAGCAAACCCGTTTACAAAGTTAACGTCGTCAATCTTATACTCGGTAACGGTTCCGTTTGCCGCCTTGACCGGAGAAATAACGCCGTCTACACTAACCTCTTTAACAGCGTAAACGTAATCCTCCAGAACTTCGTTAACCGTGTAGGTTGTTCCGGCGGGGATGCCGGTAATCCACATGGTCTCGCCGGCTTTTATTTCGAAGGTCAGCTTGTTGCCGGATTGTACCGTCAGAGTGCCTTCTGTTCCGGTTGCTTCATCCAGCTTGGAGTGCATATACCCATAGGTGGAAGCCGTTGCGTTAGAGGACAGGGTGACTTCAAATTTGAAGGCTCTGTCGGTGAGGAGGCCTTCTTCCATAACCTTGGATACGCGGATACCTGTTTCGGGGGTTAAGGAGATTTGACCGTTGTTGCCCAGCTTAACCGTTGCTGTGGGCGTGCCGCTTTCGATGGTAATAAAGGGCTTGTGGGAGAACATAATGGAGTTTGTTTTGTTCTCGCTTTTTTCAACGATAGTGGTGGGGTAAATCAAGCGATATACAGTGCCCTGCTTGATGAACCATTGCCCGTTGTCATACATTCTGTTTTCTGTACCGATGGAAATATCGGAAATCTTGTCATATGCCTTAGTAATTTCCGACTGACCCTGGGTGAAGTAGTGTCGGATATGATAATACTCGTTGGCGGCGGTATCAAATACGTGGTTACGGTCGGTAACAAGGCTGTAGCCTGTTGCGGTTTTGATGTAAATGGGGGTGTCTTCCGTATAGTAATATCTTTCGTTCTGGGCGTTGGGAACGAAGTGAGAGAACGCGGCAATGTGGTCCTCGTGCTCAGCTGCCGACTTATCAAAGTAGTTGGTCCAGAAGACATAGTTGTTTCCGTTTTCGTGCTTTTTGGAGTCAGTGTCCGCCGCCATAACCTCTGTAACATTATACTTATTGATAACGGCATTGTTCAGACCCACTTCATATACCAGGCGAACGGGGGTGTTGCGCTCAACCGTAAGCGACTGCATAGAAGCGGTATGAATATCGGTGCCGTCTAAGGTAATTCTATAGGTTATCATGGGCATAAGGGATGCAGGGATGCGCCACATAACGGTCTGCTCGCCCGTTGCAATTTCGGTGCGAACCATAACCGACATAAACATCATATCGCTTTCGTTCGTGGCATCGGCATTAACGGTGCCCAAAAAGCCAAAGGACTTGTTTTTATAAACTGCACCTGCAGGGGCTGTGGTAGTTCCCTCGTTGTAGAAGCCGGCATAGGAGCCATCGGCTTTTTGATACCAGCCGATATAGTTGCTGTAAACCGTATCCGAGGTGTAGCTTAATTGTCCTGCCGCATAGGCATTGGCTACAAGTTCAAACGCCGTGCCGTTATCGGAAATACCCAGACGCTCTTTAATTGACGCTATGAAAGCAAGACCGAATTCGGTGGGTCTCTCAATAGTTCCAAGGTCGGTTGCGTTGATTCTCTTGGCAAGGGCGGCACCTGTAAAGTAATCCGTACCGTGAACGATACCGTCAAGAGCCTTGAACTCCATATATTCGCCCAGCTTATCCTCGAAGGTAAGGTATCCGTCAAAGTCCGGGTTAACACCGTTGATACGGGTTGCATAATAGCGGGACTGGATAATGATTTGCTGAATAATGTCATCAAAGGCACTGGTGAGATTGCCTGAGGATGCGCTGAAATAGCTGTCCACATATTTAAGGGTTGTGATTTCGGCGATCTTTCGAACCGAGAGGTTGCCCGCAACAACGGTGGCGCCGTTGGCTGCCTGCTCGTAGGAGGATGCATATCCTGCAAAGGGGCGGGTCATATTGTCGGTGTCCAGAACATTGGGTGCGTGATTGCTGGAGGAGGAGATGCCGTAGCCCAGGGTGTAGAACAGTGCGGGACGGCCGTAATGCGCCGAAACCTGGTTTTTGGCATAAGCTGCAGTCAGCATCGTCAGGAAGGTTGTTCTGTTGGATGTCTGCGCGAAGTTGCCGCTGTCCTTTGCTGTATTGGTAGCGTTCGTGTAGTTGCTTGCCGAATAGGAGGGGTCGCCGTCGGTCATCAGAACGAATATGGGCATACGGCCTGTTCCGCCCTGAATCTGTCCGCTTTCAACCGTTGTATCTGCGGCAAGAAGCTCCTGCATTGCAAGGAAGATGCCGCCTTGGGTATAAGTGCCGGAGCCTTCGGAAACAGAACCCGAAACGGGTCCGGAGCTGTTTCTGACACCGGATGCGATGCGGATGGTGTTGTTATTGGAGGAAAAGGTAAGGTAGTCGCCCGAGGAATTGGGGGTATACCGGTCAAGATCCATAAGCATGGTTGCGTTTCCGTTATATACAACAACACCGATGCGGTTGTGGTTTCCAACCCCATTGAGCTTCTTAATGGCCTCGTTGGTGGCATTTGTAACATCACGAAGATCAGTCGTTGACATACTGCTGGAAGCATCCAGTACGAACATGGTGTCGGTGGGGATGGCGGAATAGCCGACGATTTCCTTGTTAGAGGCAATCGCCGAAAGCGCAACCAGGAAGTTGTTGGCCGCATCCTTCATTGTAACCTGGGAATGAAGCAGGGTGGGGTCGGTTACAACGGACTTGTCGGTCCATACCGCACCGGCGGAATAAGTATCTATTGCGCCGCTGCCATTGTAAAACAGGCTTTCGTAGTAATTGAGGGTATGGGCATCCACCACTCTAAAGTCTGTTGACTCTGCCGCCATTGCCGAGATTGGCAGGTAGGTCATTATAAGCGCAATGCAAAGAAATACGCTTAGTAATTTTTTAAAAAAATTGGTTTTCATATCCTTTCCTCCTACAATAAATTTATGGTTGGTGTAATTGCTTTTGCGAGCAAGTTTAACGGTCGTATTCTATCCATTTCCCGAAACCGTCCTTTCTTTGCTTTCGCGTTTGTTACGAGAGCAATTACATAGACCAAACAGTTCTTCGTATTTTTGAAAAAAAACACAATCCGAACAACTGCTATCTTCATCGTTTTTTCCGTTATAAAATTCACATACATTTTGCATTGCTGTCGCTATAGGAATCCCTTCAGCCGTATAATGTGGTTCTTTGATAAAATCCGGATAAATTGGAATTGGATCATTAAACGGACTTTCTCGTTCAAAGCTTTCATAATAGCCATACAACAACCGAAACGTTTTATCTGAGATAGTGACTTCCTTATATAAGTCCCCCTCTTTAGGAGTATGCGGTTGTTCTACGCCTTTCGATAGAATTCTTGTTAACATATAGGCTCCTTTCTGTCTTACGGCAAAAAGAAAAATCTGCCATACCTTTTATGATAAAAGTATAGCAGATATTTTTCGATTTAAGTATTACCTAAAAACAATTTATTTGGCCATATTTTTTGGTGTGTTATATAGCCATTTTTGAACAAAAGTGGCTATAATATGGCGGCAAAATCTTCTCTTGTCATTCCTGTTTTGTTCGAAACATTAGTAACAGCCTGTTTTACAGCCGATATAGACATATTAAGGGATTCGGCTATTTGACTGTTTTTAAAACCAAAAGCCGCCAACTTGGCAACTTCTCTCTCTTTAGGTGAAAGGGTTGTTGCCAAATTCTTTCCCCGAACAGAGCCGCTGAGCTTTGTCCATCCCGCCATATAAATGTTGTATAAATCACGGACTTTATACCACGCATCAGTATCAACTCTTGATATTCTTTGCTCCAAAAGCGAATCCAAAGTGCGACCGTATTCTGCCAATATACCGAATAATTTATCCGGCAAAGCAAGTGCTAATGCACGGTCAATATGGTATATAGCTTGTTCTCTATTACCACTGGTATGATAAATAGCAGCACAGGTCATTCTTAGATAGATTTCGGCAATGATTGAATTGTCTGCAACCGCTTGAGAAATCATTGGCTCAATCGTATTGGGTATCATTGTAAGTAACGACAATCCCTGAACCCCATGCAGTTCCAACTGCTTTGTAGCAAGACTATAGCCAACAGCATATAGGTACTTGGCATAAAACACCTTTGCCGCAGGAAGAGCATCCTTGTGCAGAGGTTCAAAACGGCCTAATTTGAACCATTCGGGGAAGGACGAGACATCGTACAAAATACTGTCGATAGCCGTTATGGAAAAGGCGATAATATCCCGGTCGGCATCTGATTTGGCAGGGGCCTCTGCCATATGTATTTTTGCCTGCCTCCACATATTCAGATCACCCCGCCAGATGGCGCACAGACCCAGCAGCATACCGGCTGAAATAACGGCGTAAAAGCCGGAGTGCTTATGCAGAAGATAATACGCATTGTTATAAACCTTTTCAATGTCTCCTTTCGAGCAAGCAATTTCTGCCTCCAAAAGGATTTGCGCCTCGGGATTGCCTTCCAGTGCGGCAATGCTTTTTTGCGCAGTGCCGGCAACGCTGTACAAGTCTGTCATATGCAGAAACGGGGTCTTTCTCGGCATAGGCATATTTTGTTCCAATAATGCCGCCTTATTATCCTTGCTTGCTTTTGTTCTTCCGTCAAGGGGCTTTGAGGCAGTTTTGGGAATCATCCAGGCCTTGCCGAAGCGTGCAGCCCCTTCGATTTTCCCGTTGGCGCACAGGGTCTGCAGCCGTCTTGGTGAAATGCCCCATCTTTCGGCAGCTTCCGCTATATTCAAATATTCCATATTACAATCCTTCTGTTCAAACAATGTATCGTTCGCAAATGCGCTTATTACAAGGCTATTATACATCGTTTTCGCGAACAATGCAAACATTTTTTTATTTACTTTTTTACGGAATGTCTGTATACTACTGTTATAAAACAGCAGTAGGCGAAGGGGCGGTGTCAGCGTGAAACGAAGGAAAATTATCAAGGCTATCAATATCGTGTTGATACTTATTTTTGTGGGGTCGGCGTTTAATGTGGGAAAAATCTATTACGATTATAAAAACGCGGATGACACCTACCAACAAATGCAGGACGAGTATATTGCAGTCAACACAGAACCGTCACTTCCGGAGCGGCCGGCACCCGAGCAGTCCGAAGCTGTAAAAGAGCCGGAGCCGCCCATAACCGTTGACTTTGATGCCTTGCTGAATAAAAACAAGGATGTCATCGGGTGGCTGTACTGTCCGGATACGGTTATCAATTATCCTGTTGTACAGGGAAAAGATAACAACCAGTATTTAAGACGGGGTCTTGACGGAAAGTATCTGGTCAGCGGAACCTTGTTTGCGGATTACCGAAACGGTGCACTGCATGAGGATGCCAACTATATCATTTACGGTCACAATATGAAAAACGGCACAATGTTCCATAGCCTTGCCAACTATAAAGACCCGTCTTATTACAAGCAGCATCCCATATTGTATTACCTTACGCCTGATGGTAATTACAAAATCGAATTATTTGCAGGGCTTGTTATTAAGCGCAACGATAAGATTTATCTGCCCAACCAATCCCGGGAGGATGTGTTTGAACTGTTGACGCAATACCGGGCAAGCTCTACCTTCCAATCGGATGCGGAATTGGCATATGAGGATACCTTCATAACCCTCTCCACCTGTTCCTACGAGTTTGATGACGCACGGTATGTTGTAATAGGAAAGCTGACAAAAATCCCGACTTAGGCAAGTCGGGATTTTTGCTGGGAAAAGAAAATCACCAAAGGAAAATGGACTTGCTGTCGCACATAGTCTTATTCTGGAGGTGATTGTAATGCTTGCTGCTGTTTGGCTGATGCTCAGCGGCTTAATGTACGCATTGCAGCTGTCAACCGGGTCTTTTCCCAAGCCGCTGACGGCGGAGGAGGAACGGCACTATCTGGAGCTGTCTGCCAAAGGGGATCTGGACGCCCGAAATGTGCTGATTGAACGAAATTTACGACTGGTTGCCCATATTCTGAAGAAGTATTACGCCCAAACGGCGGATCAGGAGGATTTGATTTCCATCGGCACCATCGGACTGATTAAAGGAGTTACCACCTTTGACAATTCCAAGGGGGCGCGCTTGGCTACCTACGCTGCCCGGTGTGTGGAAAATGAGATACTGATGTACTTTCGCTCTCAGAAAAAGTCCGGACAGGATGTATCTTTAAGCGATTACATTGAAACCGGAACCGACGGCGGCGCCCTGGAGCTGATGGATGTGGTCAGCGACGACGAGGATTTGATGGAACGCATCAGCAACCGGGAGCTGATGAAAAAGCTGTGCGCCGCGGTGGATACGGTGCTGACAGACCAGGAGCGACAGGTGATTGTTGCCCGATACGGCTTAGGCACCGGCGTCCCTCTGCGCCAGCGGGAGGTGGCGCAGCTTACCGGAATCAGCCGCAGCTATGTATCCCGAATAGAAAAGCGCGCCCTAGCCAAGCTAAAACAGGCACTGGAATAACTCCCTTAAGGAAATGTTAACTTGATTTATGTATAAATTTGTTGTATACTGTCAATGCTATCTTACCAGAATTATACAGAAATACGGAGGAAACACGATGAAAGGAATTGTTTTGGCAGGCGGCTCCGGCACACGGCTGTACCCTCTGACAAGAGTAACTTCCAAGCAGCTGCTTCCCATTTATGATAAACCCATGATTTACTATCCCATTTCCGTGCTGATGAGCGCCGGCATCCGGGATATTCTTATTATCTCCACCCCCCACGACCTGCCCCGGTTTGAGGAGCTTTTGGGCGACGGCAGTCAGTTTGGTATCCACCTGCACTATGCCCAGCAGCCCAGTCCCGACGGCCTTGCCCAGGCCTTTATCATCGGTGAGAAGTTTATCGGCAAGGACTGCGTTGCCATGGTGCTGGGAGATAACATCTTCTCCGGTCACGGACTGAAAAAGCGCCTGCGTACGGCGGTACGCAATGCCCGCAGCGGCAAGGGCGCAACGGTTTTCGGCTACTATGTAGACGACCCGGAGCGCTTCGGCATTGTGGAATTTGATGAAACCGGCCGCGCCGTTTCCATTGAGGAAAAGCCGGCAAAGCCCAAGAGCAATTACTGTGTCACCGGTCTGTATTTTTACGACAACCGGGTGGTGGAGTATGCCAAAAATCTTAAACCCTCCAAGCGCGGCGAGCTGGAAATTACCGACCTGAACCGGATTTATCTGGACCAGGGTGAGCTGAATGTGGAGCTTCTGGGTCAGGGCTTTACCTGGCTGGATACCGGCACCCACGAAAGCCTTGTGGAGGCCACCAACTTTGTGATGACGGTGGAAAAGCACCAAAACCGGAAAATCGGCTGTCTGGAGGACATTGCATACCTCAACGGCTGGATTACCCGGGAACAGGTGGAGTCTGTTATCAAGGTCTGCAAAAACCAGTACGGCCAATACCTGCAGGATGTTCTGGATGGAAAATATGTGGATGTACTGCGGGACAAAAAGCGCCTGGAGGAGCTGGAAAAGTGAAAAAAACCATAATCGTAACCGGCGGCGCCGGCTTTATCGGCGCCAACTTTATATTTCATATGCTGGGCAAATACCCCGAGTACCGGATTATTTGCCTGGATAAACTAACCTATGCCGGCAATCTTTCCACCCTTGCTCCGGTTATGGAGCATCCCAATTTCCGGTTTGTAAAGCTGGATATTTGCCACCGGGAAGGGGTATATAAGCTCTTTGAGGAGGAGCACCCCGATATGGTGGTGAACTTCGCTGCGGAGAGCCACGTGGACCGGTCTATTGAAAATCCTGAGGTGTTTTTGCAGACCAACATTTTAGGCACGCAGGTGCTGATGGATGCCTGCCGGAAATACGGCATTGAGCGGTATCATCAGGTATCCACCGACGAGGTCTACGGCGATTTGCCCTTAGACCGTCCCGACCTGTTCTTCACCGAGGAAACCCCCATCCATACCAGCTCTCCCTACTCCGCCTCCAAGGCAGGCGCGGATTTGCTGGTCATGGCGTATCACCGTACCTACAATCTGCCGGTGAGCATTTCCCGCTGCTCCAATAACTACGGCCCCTATCATTTCCCCGAAAAGCTGATACCTTTGATGATTGCCAACGCTTTAAACGACAAGCCCCTGCCGGTATACGGCCAGGGACTGAACGTGCGGGACTGGCTGTATGTGGAGGATCACTGCAAGGCGATTGATTTGATTATCCACAAGGGACGGGTAGGCCAGGTTTACAACATCGGCGGTCACAATGAAATGAAAAATATTGACATTGTGAAGCTTATCTGCAAAGCCTTGGGCAAGCCGGAAAGCCTCATTACCTATGTTGCCGACCGGAAGGGTCACGACATGCGCTATGCCATTGACCCTACCAAAATCCATACTGAGCTGGGCTGGCTGCCGGAGACCAAATTTGCCGACGGAATCCAAAAGACCATTGCCTGGTACCTGGACAACAAGCAGTGGTGGCAGGAGATTATCTCCGGCGAATACCAAACCTACTACGAAAAAATGTATAAAAACCGCTAATTAAAATCATACCACTGCAGACGCGATTACGAACGCAACCAAGGCCCCCTCTGACGAGGGGGCTGGATTTTTGCGCAGCAAAAAGACTGGGGGAGAGAAACATTCTCTCCTACCGCCAATATGCTTTCATAATGCTTTGGCAGAAGCTGCAGGGCTGCAGTGTCATTACGAACCAGTGACCGTGTCACTGGTGTGGCAATCTCAATATAAAGAGTTAGTTTTATAGATTGCCACGCCGGTGTTCCACCGGCTCGCAATGACATGGACTACTTAAGTTGACATATATAAGAAAATCGGGTATAATATCCGGTGATATAAGGGATAGTCTGTCTGCCGAAAACCAAGGAGACAGACTGCTTTTAGGAGGCGCTTTTTTGAAGGTATTTGTAACCGGCGTCGGCGGCCAGTTGGGTCACGACATCGTAAATGAATTGATTGGTCGGGGTATTCAGGCAGTGGGCAGTGACCTTGCGCCTGTGTATTCCGGCGTGGCGGATGGCTCTTATGTCACCACCGCTCCTTATGTTCAGCTGGATATTACCGACGAAAAGGCGGTAATGCAGGTGTTAACCCAGGTGCGCCCGGATGCGGTTATCCATTGCGCTGCCTGGACTGCCGTGGATGCGGCGGAGGACGAGGATAAAAAGGCTCTTGTCCGGGCAATCAACGCTACCGGTACACAAAATATTGCCAATGCCTGCAGGGACTTAGACTGCAAGCTGGTTTATATCTCCACCGATTATGTGTTTAACGGCTTGGGCAATACCCCCTGGGAGCCGGACTGTAAGGACTATGCCCCCTTAAATGTATACGGACAGACCAAGCTGGAAGGGGAGCTGGCAGTATCAAACACCCTTACAAAGTACTTTATTGTCCGAATTGCCTGGGTGTTCGGCTTAAACGGCAAGAATTTTATTAAGACTATGCTATCTTTGGGTCAGAAGTATGACACCCTCCGGGTGGTCTGCGACCAAATCGGAACGCCCACCTACACATTGGATTTATCCCGGCTTCTGGCAGATATGGTGCAGACGGAGAAATACGGCTATTATCACGCCACCAACGAGGGCGGATATATTTCCTGGTATGACTTTGCCTGTGAAATTTTCAAACAGGCGGGACTGCCCACAAAGGTAACGCCTGTAACCACTGCCGAATACGGTCTTTCCAAAGCCGCCCGTCCCTTTAACAGCCGTCTGGACAAGTCCAAGCTGACGCAAATGGGCTTTACCCCTCTGCCTGCCTGGCAGGACGCGCTCAGCAGATATTTAAAAGAGTTGGAGAAATAAGGCATGGGTCAAATTACCGTTACAAAATGCCCCATTGAGGGACTTTATATTATTGAGCCTGCTGTCCACGGGGACAGTCGGGGATACTTTATGGAAACCTACAGCCTGCGGGATATGCAGGAGGCAGGGCTTAATATGACCTTCGTGCAGGATAACCAGTCTATGTCCGTAAAAGGCGTACTCCGGGGTCTGCATTTTCAGAAGCAGTATCCCCAGGGCAAGCTTGTCCGGGTGATTAAGGGTCGGGTTTTTGATGTGGCGGTAGACCTGCGCGCCGGCTCTGAAACCTACGGCAAGTGGTACGGCGTGGAGCTGACGGAGGAAAATAAAAAGCAGTTTTATATCAGCGAGGGCTTTGCCCACGGCTTTTTGGTACTGTCCGATACCGCAGAATTTTGCTACAAGGTTACCGACTTCTACCGCCCGGGGGATGAGGGCGGCCTTGCCTGGAATGACCCGTCCATCGGCATCAACTGGCCGGAGGTTACCGGCACTTATAACGGTACGGCCTCCGCTGAGGGCTATACGCTGCCTGACGGCACAAAGCTAAACCTTTCCGAGAAAGATCAAAAATGGGAGAACCTGGAGAATACCTTCCGGTTTTAAAAGGAGTGCATTTTCATGCAGCATGTATTTATCGTAGGCTCTAAGGGTATCCCCGGCGCCTACGGCGGCTATGAAACCTTTGTGGACAAGCTGACCCAATACCATGAAACCGGCAAGGACTTAAAGTACCATGTGGCCTGCAAAGGGGAAACCAACGGGGAGTTTACCTATCACAATGCCCGCTGCTTTCGGATAAAAGTACCCAACATCGGCCCTGCCCAGGCGATTTATTATGATGTTAAGGCGCTGTCTGCGTGTTGTCGCTATATTCGCAATAACAGCATCCAAAACCCTATCGTTTACATTCTGGCCTGCCGGATCGGGCCGTTTATGGCGCATTTCGTGAAGAAAATTCACAAGCTGGGAGGCAGGGTATTTGTCAACCCGGACGGACATGAATGGCTGCGTGCCAAATGGCCTGCCCCGGTACGAAAATACTGGAAAATTTCCGAAGCGCTTATGACCAAACAGGCGGATTTGATGGTTTGCGACAGTAAGAATATCCAAAGCTATATTCGCAAAACCTATGAAAAATACCACCCCGCCACCACCTACATCGCCTACGGCGCGGAAACCCGGAAATCCAAGCTTGCTGACGATGACGAGACCCTGCTTTCCTGGTATTCGGAAAAGGGCTTGTCGGCAAAAAGCTACTATCTGGCAGTGGGCAGGTTTGTGCCGGAAAATAACTACGAAACCATGATTAAAGAATTTATGAAGAGCAAAACGGAAAAAACCTTTGCCCTCATAACCAATGTTTCCGACAAGTTCTTAGAGGAATTAAAGGAAAAAACCGCCTTCCATACTGACCCCAGAATCCAGTTTGTGGGAACGGTGTATGACCAGGAGCTGCTGATGAAAATCCGGGAAAACGCCTACGGCTATTTCCACGGCCATGAGGTAGGCGGCACCAACCCAAGCCTTTTGGAGGCGCTGGGCTGTACGGATCTAAACCTTTTGCTGAATGTGGGCTTTAACCGGGAGTGCGCAGAAGACGGCGCGCTGTACTGGGACAAAACCCCGGATAATCTGGCGGCTTTGATTGAAAAGGCAGATGCTATGAATGCCTCGGAAATTGCTGTCCTTGGAGCAAAGGCCAAGCAGCGCATTGCCGATGCCTATAGCTGGGCGTTTATTGCAGAAGAATATAAAAAGCTGTTCCTGTCCTAAAAATTTTTAAGGAGGAAACCATGAAAATATTGCACTATGCCTTGGGCTTTCCTCCTTACCGCACCGGAGGACTTACAAAATTCTGCTGTGATTTAATGCAGCAGCAGAAGACAATGGGTCATCAGGTGGCTATGCTCTGGCCCGGTCGGATGAATATGGGGAAGTCCCGTATTCGCAAAGACGGCGAGGTAAACGGCATTGCAAGCTGGGAGCTTGTAAACCCTCTGCCGGTGCCGTATGATGAGGGTATTTTGGCGACTCGGGCATTTATGACAGATGTAGATGAAGAAATCTTCAGACCGCTTTTGCAGGGCGTGCAGGTACTGCATGTGCATACCCTTATGGGTCTTCCGGCGAGCCTTCTGACCGTGGCAGGAAAGCTGGGAGTACAGCGGATATTTACTACCCATGATTTCTTCCCCATATGTCCCAAGGTGACTATGTTCCGGGGGACAGATATTTGCCCCACAGCTCAGGATTGCAAAGCCTGTGCTGCCTGTAATGCAACGGCCCTTCCTATGTGGAAAATGCAGCTGCTGCAAGCGCCCTTGTACCGAAGGCTTAAGGATTCTTCTGTCATGAAGCGCCTGCGCCGCAGCCACCGGGACAGCTACTTTGCCCAAAATGCCTATGAGCAGCCCCTTGCGGAAGCTGACGGAAGCGCCTATCTGGCTCTGCGCAGCCATTACCGGTCGCTTCTGGGTAAAATGGATGTTATTCACTATAACAGCACGGTGGCCCGGCAGGTATATAAGACTTATCTGGACACCGGCGAGGGGGTTGTCATTCCCGTATCTCACCGGGATATTCGGGACAACCGGCAAAAGCGGGAATTTGACCGCAAGACCTTGCGGATTACCTATCTGGGTCAGCCCAGCGGCGCAAAGGGCTGGTTTGTGCTGAAAAAAGCCCTGGACAGGCTGTATGAAAAGAAAAAAAGCTTCCGGCTGAATATCTTTTTCACGCCCCCTGCACAGGAAGATTATATGGCGGTTTATGACCGGTACAGCTATGATGCATTGCCGGAAATTTTCCGAAACACGGATATTTTGGTGTGTCCCAGTGTGTGGTATGAAACCTTTGGCTATACGGTCTTGGAGGCAGCCAGCTTCGGCGTGCCGGCGGTGGTGAGCAACCGGGTGGGCGCGCTGGACATTTTGCCGGAGGGCGCTGCCGTGGTGGTAAAAGCCGGAGACGCCGGGGACTTGGAAAAGGCTTTGGAAAGCCTTACTGCCGAAAAGCTGGAAAAAATCCATGCTTTGCTTCACAGCGCCCGGATTTGGACTATGGAGGATGTAGCCAAGGCATTACAGACTGCCTGCTACAGAAAGGAAAACCCCGATGGAACACAAAATTGACATTTCCGTGGTTGTGCCCTTTTACAAGGGAAACGCCTATATCAATGAGCTGGTGGAAAATGTTACCCGGACGGCGCTGACCCTGTCCCACCAATGGGGCGCAAGCATGGAAATATTGATTGTCAACGACAGTCCGTGGGTGCCGGTAGAGCTGACAGCCCAGACCCACCTGCCGGTGCGGATTTTACCCAACGAGAAGAATTTGGGAATCCACGGCTCCCGTATTCACGGCATCCGGGAGGCAAGGGGCGAATATATTCAGCTTTTAGACCAGGATGATTTGCTTATCCCGGAAACCTATCCGGACCAGTTTCGTCTGGCACAGGGGCAGGATTTGACGGTGGGAAACGCCGAGTACTATTTCGGTAAAAGTAAGCGACTGATTTATCCCAACGAAAAGGTTATGAAATACTATATCTGCGGCCGGCGCTTCCGGGAGATTCGGGATTTGATTGCCTCTCCCGGCCACTGCTTAATCCGCCGAGAGGCATTTCCGGCCTACTGGCTGGAAAATCCTATGACCGTTAACGGCGCGGATGACTACTATCTGTGGATGCTGATGTTTGAAAACCCCGGGCTAAGGCTGAAATTAAATCCAAAGCCTGTGTATATCCACCGCAATAACGCCGAGGGCAATTTGTCCTTCGATTTACAGCGGATGCACGCGTCCAATTTGGAAATGTGCGACCTGCTGGCGAAAAACCCCCTGTATCCCAAAAAGCATGAGGTAGTTTTACATCGCTCCATTGTATTTAAGTACCTTTATGACACGAAGCAGCTGAAGCCTTTGGATTGGCTTAAGTATGCCGACAAGGTGTTGGACAACGGAGTATATAAAATTTATACAAAAGTGTTAACGCTGCTAAAGTGAAAGGAGACCCTATGTTCCTAGCCAGGAAGAAGAACGATATTTTATTCTGGGGCTTGGCAGGCCTTATCCTGTATATGCCCTTTCACTTTTATATCTGTGAGCTTTTGCTGCCTGGAAGCAGCCTGGATAATATCGTTCGGGATGTTGTTATCATTGCGCTGGCGGTGCTGGCAATATTTTTCCGCGAAAAAATTGACTGGCCCTCCAGTCCTTTAAGCCTTTCGGTCAGTCTGGCCTTTGTGCTGGTGACGGGTATTTATGCCGCTTTTGTTCATCAGCTCGCCCCGATTTTAAACATTTTACGCACCTACACCGTGCCGATGCTGATTTTCTATGTGGCAAAAAGCGTGGATTTCAGCCGTCAGCGGTTTATGCTGCTGAACCGGTTTTTAACGGTGGAGCTGGCGATCGTGGGTCTTTACGGCTTTTTGCAGGCATTTATTCTGGGAGACGATTTTCTCATTTGGCTGGGCTACCCCACCAACGACGGACAGACCTTATATTCCACATCCTATTACATTTCCCATTTCTTCGGCTACCAGCGCTCGGTGGGAACCTTTGTTTCTCCCAACATCTGCGGCGCGATTATGGCAGTGGCAGGGTGCGCCCTGTTTTTTACCGACGACGACCAAAAGCCTGCCTGGCGGTACGTTTGGGGTGCAATGCTGATTGTGGGTATGGCGGCGACCTTTTCCCGCAGTGCCATGCTGGGCTTCGGCTGCAGTGTGGTAATCTGCTGGCTTTTCCGCAAATCCTGGAAAAAGCTCTCTAAGAAAACCCTGCGGTGCTGGCTGTGGATTGCCGCCGTTGCCGGAATTTTCCTGCTGGTGGATTTTCTTTTGTGGGACAGCCTGTTTTTGCGGATGCTGCTTTCTACCTTCTTCCGCACCTTCAACGGGGAAGACCCATCGGCCAATGCCCATAAGGACCACCTGTTCAAGCCGTTTTTTGAGGAGGGCGCAAATCTTTTGCTGCCGTATTTTGGACTAAACGGCCCTATGGCAGAAGAATTTCTCCCAGACCCCTTTATGGTGGAAAGCTCCTTTTATTTGATGATTCGGGAGCTGGGCATTCCCGGCGCGGTGCTGTATTTTGCGCCGGTTGTGATGATGCTGTATAAAACGGTGAAAAATTATAAGCGGTATCCTTACCTTGTACCGGCGGCGGTAAATGTTACTCTGCTGGTCAGCTATATTTTCCTGCCCAATGTTCAGACCTTTGAGATACCGTTTTACGGCTTTTTGTTTATCGGACTTTACAAAAACTCCAGTGTGAAGAAGCTTTATGCCCGGGAGGATGCCTGATGCAGGGGAAAAAGATTGCGTATCTGATGAATGTGGAGTGGAACTGGATTAAGCAGCGCCCCCATTTTTTGGCACAGGAGCTGGGTCGGGATAACCGGATTACGGTGTTTTATCCCCACCGCTACCGCCGCAGTCAGATGCAGAAAAGAAACGACACAGATTTGCATTTAGCGCCGGTGTATGGCATTCCCTTTCTGGGGCGGTTTCCCAAGCTGGTGGGAATTAACACGGCACTGAGAAATTTCGTTATCCGCTGCCGGATAAAGCGACAACAGCCGGATTTGATTTACACCACCTTTCCCGACCAGATTGGAGCAATTCCCAAAAGCTACCGGGGCAAGGTTGTCTATGACTGTATGGACAATTATCCGGAGTTTTCCAGTGACCCCAAGGCGCAGCAAGCCATCTGCCGTCAGGAGCAGGCGCTTTTAAGCCGGGCAGCTGCGGTGTTTGTTTCCAGCTTGCGCTTGCGGGAAAATCTATGCCGCCGGTACGGCTGTAAGGAAAACGAAATCACCCTGGTACGCAACGGCTTCAACGGCACACAAATTGAGCCTCAGCCCAAGCAAGAAGACACCGGCTTTTTTGATATCTGTTATTTTGGAACGGTGAGCAGCTGGTTTGATTTTGACAATGTGCTTGCAAGCTTAAAGCAATATCCGGACATCCGGTTTATTCTTTACGGACCTGCGGAGGTGGCAATTCCTAGCCACGAACGGCTTATCTATCGGGGGATTGTGGAGCATGCTCAGCTGTATGAAAGCGTTCGGGATACAGATTGTTTGATTATGCCCTTTGTGGTCAATGAGCTGATTTTGGCGGTTGACCCGGTGAAGCTTTACGAATATATCAACTTTAACAAGCCCATCATTTGCTGCCGATACCCCGAGGTGGAGCGCTTTGCCCCCTTTGTGGAGTTTTATACGGATTGCGATAGCTTTTTGCAGGCGATTGCGGCTGTAAAAAGCCAGGAAGCCCCCAAGTATTCTCAGCAGCAGCGCATAGAATTTTTACAGGACAATTCCTGGTCCGGCCGCGCCGAAATGATAAAGGCCAAGATTTAGGAATTAGAAAAGGAGTGACGCCCCATGAGCCTGCGGTTTTGTACCATGTTTCCTCGATGCGAAAATGTACATCTGATTAAGGATGTGGGGATGATTCCTTATATTTTGCATAAGGAATATGGTTACGATTCCCGAATTGTGGGGTACGACCACAGCGCCGACACAATGCCGTTTTTGGATACCGCGGTCAAGGGACTGCGCTACGAGCAGATGCCCCGAAAAAAAGGGCTAATTGCCGATGGCGTGGCGTATCTTTTGAAAAACGGCAGAAAAATTGATGTGCTTCAGCTTTACCATATCACTTCCCGGGAGAACTTGCGGTGGATATTGACCTATAAGCTGGTTAATCCTAAGGGAAAGGTCTATGTTAAACTGGATGCGGACTGGGATATTTTTAAAAATTTCCGCTTCCGGGAAAAGGGGGTCAAAGGCATTTTGCGCCGATTGGCCGTGAAACAGTGTGACCTGATTTCTGCGGAAACCCGTTCCTTGTGTTTGGCCTTGGAAAAGGAATGGGGCGCACCGGTTACCTATATTCCCAATGGCTTTTACGATGATGGAAGTCGGCAGGCAGTAAAACCGGAGGAAAAGGAACAGGTAATTTGCACCGTTGGTCGCCTTGGCACACAACAAAAAAACACCCAGGAGCTTTTGTCAGCCTTTGCTGCAGTCAGCCAAAAGCATCCAACGTGGCAGCTGCGGCTGATAGGACCGATGGAGACAGGTTTTGACCGGGATGTGGAGCTGTTTTATCAGCAAAATCCCCACCTCCGCCAAAGGGTTGTCTTTACCGGAAATATAAATGACCGGCAAGCCCTTGATTGGGAGTATCGCCGGGCGAAAATCTTTTGCCTGACCTCTCGCTGGGAGAGCTTTGGCTTGGTGTTGGTGGAGGCGCTGAAAAGCGGCTGTTACATCATTTCCTCGGAGGTCAACGGCGTAAAGGAGCGTACTGATAACGGACGTTTGGGCACCATTTACCCCATTGAGGATACCCAGAGCTTGATACAGGCACTGGACCGATGCCTGGAGAGCCTACCGGATACCTGTCAGGCTGCCCAGGATTTTGCCTACACACAATACTATTGGCCAAAAATTTGTGATAGGATACAAAAGCTCCTGGACGAATAGGCTGCCTTGCTGTTTGCGGCAAATACGGTGAATAGAAGAATTAACATAACGGAAACAAGCAGAAAAATAATGCGAGTGGGGGAGTAGAAATGGTTGAAAAACAGAAGATAGCAATTCTTGCTCCCTATGTAGGACAAGTCAACCGGGGCGCGGAGAGCTTTGTTATTGAGATAACCAAGCGTTTGCGCAGCCACTACGATATAACTGTATTTAGCCAGTATTCCTGTGAACAGCTTTCAGATGCAGTGGTAAAAGTGCCTGTGGAAAAAGGCTTATTGCTGAAGCTCCATGACAGGCTGTTTAATCGCTGTGCATATTACCGCAGGCTTGTATGGCGGTGTTATTGGTTAATTCCCGATGTGATGTTTCAAAAAAAGTTTTCCCGTCGGGTATACCGAAAGTATTTGAAAAACGGTGATTTCGACCTGCTGTACCCCAACAATGGTATTTGGGGCATGCATTATGCCAAAAAGGTGCGAAAGGCTAAGGGTACGCCGATAATTTATACCGGACATGGCGGCGTAGGCAAAGGCGAAGAATTGGTTTTAAAATGTCATCCGGACAGCTATATTTGTCTGACAACGCGTCATAAGAATTGGGCCAAGCAGTTTTCTTCCGATGTAACCCTGATTCCCAACGGCGTAGAGGTGGCAAGATTTTCCTGCCATGACAGGCATGAGAAAAAAACAGTATTGTCGGTGGGTGCGCTTACCGCGTTTAAGCGTCACGAGTTGACAATACGGGCGCTGGAGCATTTGCCGGAGTGCAATTTGGTAATTCTCGGAAGCGGTGAACTGCAGCAACCCCTGCAAAGTCTGGCAAAGAAGCTGTTGGGAAGCCGTTGCACCATTGAAAGTGTCAGCTATGACCGGATACAGCAGTATTATCAAAACGCGGATGTGTTTGCACTGCCCTCCTCGGATGGGGAGGCCTTTGGTATTGTATATCTGGAGGCCATGTCAGCCAATTTACCGGTGGTAGCAACAGATGATGAAAGTCGCCGGGAGATTGTGGCAGATGCAGGCATTTTGTGTAATGTAGAGGATACGCTGGCTTATGCTGAAGCAATAGACCAAGCTTTGAATTTGCAGTGGGGAAACAAACCTCGCAGGCAGGCAGAAAAATTTGACTGGTCAGAGATTTCCAGGCAGTATGCGGAATTGATTGACGGAATACTACTTGGAAAATAAAGAGGTATTATGGCAAAACGGAAATTGACAAGTTTATTTAGATATAAGGAGATTACCGATAGCGCCCTGGTTTTAATATCCAATGTACTGGCGCAGGCGGTTAATTTTGTGGCGGTCATGTTTATGACCAAAATGCTGTCGGTGGAAGATTATGGAAAGTACGCACTGCTGAACACGGTTTTAACGCTGGTTGCAGACCTTTCCGATATGGGAATGAACGCATCTATCACGCGTTTTGTAGCACAGTATCGCGGGCAGAATGACCGGGCTTCAGAACTGGGCATCATTGCCTATTCTCTAAAGCGCAAGCTATGCAGCTCTGCACTGGCGATTGGCCTTATGATGGTTTTTTCCAACTTCCTGGCAACCTATGTTATTCACGATTCGGCGTATTCAGTATATGTGATATTGGTGTCCTTCTGCGCCGGCTTTTACCTGCTTACCGGGTTATATAAGGCGGTATTTCAAGGGCGACAGAACTTTAAACACTACTTTTTATCTGTGGCAGTAGATGCCATAGTATATCTTGCAACCGTTGTTGTATTGTATGCATTTCAGGCGTTATCTGTATTTACCATCGTTTTAGCCAGCCTTTTGCGCTCTTTGGTATCCACGGTTATTTGTGCGATTTTGGTAGGTGTTCCAATAAAGGAACTGTTTTCCCGGATATCCGGGAATAAAGAGACTGTTAAACTGTTCAATACTTACAGTCGCTGGATGTTCCTTTGGGCAATTTTTTCAAACCTGCAAACCCGGGCGGATGTATTGCTGTTATCCCAGCTTACTACCACCGACCAGGTTTCTTACTATGATATTGCCAATAAGATTACCAAGCCTGTGCTTTTGGTGGTATCCTCCTATTCTCAGATTATGAGTCCCGTTTTTGCCAAACTAAATACGTTAGACAAAATTCGTAAAAAGATTTCCTCAGTAAAGAAAATCGTTCTGGCAGGCACAGGCGGTATGCTACTGGCGGTAGCGTTATCCGGCATTGCGGTCCGAATTCTTTTTGGCAATAAATACGACAATTCCATAGTGCCGCTGCAAATCATGTTTGCGGCTCTGATTTTCTATATTTGGACAATTCCCTATAACAGTGCCTTGTTTGCACTAAATAAGCCGCAGGTGTTTACGATTGCTGCCGGCATAGGTCTTGTAGCGACGGTTATTGGTGATTTTCTGTTGCTGCCGGCTTTTGGCGCGGTGGGTGCGGCGTTTACCTATTTTATTGCCCAGCTTATTGGTTTTCTGGTAGCATATATTGGATACAGGTGGGCGGCGGAAAGGAGCACACTGGGTTATGGCACAGACGGCGGTAATTCTGCTGAATTATAATAATTTTGACGATACGGCAGATTGCCTTGCCGCTTTGGAGCAATCTGCCTACAGGGATTTTCAAATCTATCTGGTGGACAACTGCTCCCCCGACGGCTCCGGGGAAAGGCTGCTGCACCGGTACGGGGATACCTGCCGGGTTATTTGCACAAACGAAAATTTAGGCTATGCGGGCGGCAATAATATAGGTCTGCAGAAAGCCTATCAGGACGGCTGCAGCTACTTTTGCATTTTGAATAACGACACCCAGGTGCATCCTCATATGCTGGGGAAGCTGGTAGAATACTTGCAGGAGCATGAAGACTGCGGCATTGTCAGTCCGGCGATTATGGAATATAACGACAGGGATACGGTGCAGTCTACCGGCGGTAAGATTATCTTTAAAACCGGAAATGTGGATATGTGCAACCGGGGAAAAAAATACAGCGAGCTTGCGCCGCTATACCACCCGGATTATGTGGGCGGTGCCTGTATGGTTTGTACCCGTAAGGTGCTGGAAACGGTGGGGTATATTCCGGAGGCCTACTTTCTGTTTTACGAGGAAACGGAGTGGTGCTTTAAAACGCGCAAAGCCAGCCTGGATGTGGTGTGCTGGACAAAAGCACAGGTCTATCACAAGGGATCTGTTTCCGTTAACCGCATAGGCGGTCTTTCGGAGTATTTGATGGAGCGCAACCGGATGCGGTTTGTCTGCCGCAATGCTGCCCTATGGGAGAAGCTGTGCTTTATTTGCTACGCCAACCTACGGGCAATTTACCGGGGTATTTTCCGGGATAAGGCATACCTGCGGTATCTAAAATTTTATTTTGACGGATTATTTAACCGGGTCGATAAAAAGTTTTCCTTCATAAGGATTGCGGAATAGGAGAAAACGCTGTGAAAAAGGTTATGTTAGTGTTCGGCACAAGACCGGAGGCTATTAAAATGTGTCCGCTGGTCAATGAGCTTAAGGGTCGGAAAAGCCTGCAAACCCTTGTCTGTGTCACCGGTCAGCACCGGCAGATGCTGGATCAGGTACTGGAGGCCTTTGGTGTGACGCCGGACTATGACCTGTCCATTATGAAGCAGCGGCAGACGCTGTTTGATGTGACCACCAACATTCTTAACGGGCTTAAAACGGTGTTGGAGCAGGAGCGTCCGGATGTGGTTTTGGTTCACGGCGATACCAGCACCACCTTTGTCACCGCCCTTGCCTGCTTCTATTTGCAAATTCCCGTAGGCCATGTAGAGGCCGGACTGCGCACCTACAACATCTACTCTCCCTATCCCGAGGAGTTTAACCGGCAGGCAGTGAGCATTATCAGCCGTTTTAACTTCGCACCTACCGAGCTTTCCAAGGAAAATCTGCTTCGGGAGGGACGGGCGGCAGACAGTATTTTTGTTACCGGCAATACGGCAATCGATGCTCTGCAAACCACTGTGCGCGAAGACTATACCCATCCCCAGCTGCAGTGGGCAAAGGGAAGCCGCTTGATTATGATTACCGCCCACCGTCGGGAAAATCTGGGTAAGCCTATGGAAAATATGTTCCGGGCAATCCGCCGGGTGATGGATGAGCATCCCGATGTTAAGGCAATCTATCCCATCCATATGAACCCGGCTGTTCGGGAAACCGCAGATGCCATTTTAGGCGGAGATGACCGGATTCGGATTATTGAGCCGCTGGAGGTTCTGGATTTTCATAATTTTCTCAATGCCAGCTATCTTATCTTAACGGACTCCGGCGGTATTCAGGAGGAAGCTCCCTCTCTGGGAAAACCGGTTCTGGTTATGCGGGACACCACCGAGCGCCCGGAGGGCATTGCCGCCGGCACGCTGCGACTGGTGGGTACGGAGGAAGCGGTTATTTACCGGGAGTTTACCCGGCTTTTGGAGGATACTTCCGCCTACGATGCTATGGCGCATGCGGTTAACCCCTACGGTGACGGCAAGGCCTGCAAGCGTATTGCGGATATTCTGGAGGAAGACTTATGATTGATCTGCACAGCCACATATTGCCCAATATGGATGACGGCAGCAAAAGTGTGGAAATGTCTTATAAAATGCTGGAGCTTTTGGCGCAGCAGGGTGTGGATACCGTTGTGGCAACGCCCCATTTCTATCCCACCAAGGATACGCCGGAAGCGTTCTTAAGCCGCCGGCAGGCGGCGTTTGAGAAGCTGCAGCCCTTACCGGAGCACTTTCCCAAGGTGCTTTTGGGCGCGGAGGTTGCCTATTTTGAGGGTATAGGCGATTGTGAGCAGTTGCGGGAACTGCAAATCGGGCAAACCGGTCTGATTTTGGTGGAGATGCCCTTTCGTGACTGGTCGGGCCGAATGATTCGGGAGCTGGAACGGCTTGCTTTGGGGTTGGGACTGACGCCGGTGCTTGCCCATGTGGATCGGTATTTGGGGAGCAATCAGCTTCCGAAATATCAACACCAGCTGTTGGATCGGGGGATTGCGCTGCAATATAACGCCGATGCCTTTTTAAAAATGGGACACCGCCGGTATCTTTTAAATCTTGTAAAACAGGGGCATAACTGCTACCTTGGATCGGATGCCCACAATTTGACCACCCGGGCGCCGAGAATGGAAGAAGCCTGCCGCTACATTACCCAAAAGATGGGGACAGATGCCCGGGATTTGTTTGATGAATATTAAAAAAGGAAGTACAGCCGTACTTCCTTTTTTAGCGTTATTAATTTGGTAAATGTACCTCAAAGTTGCTCCAAAAAGTCGGTGATATCCTTTCCAATGGGGCAGTCGGCGGCATAGGGGCAGTGCTCGTACAGGCAATCTACCTCGCTAAGCGTTCCGTTTTCCGCCACCGCCATCACTGTTCGCGGCCCATCAGTCTGCCGGCAGTAGCCGGTAAAAAAGCGTTCAGCTTCCACGGTCAACCCTCCATAATGCAAAAGCCCATATTTTTCAGACACTTGCCCGATAAGTTGTTGGAAAGAAGAACAGCTCCCTCGGGCAGCATCCAATCCTCCTCACTGCGGTTTACATAAATCGTCAGACCGGCGCAACCCCATTTTCTGGAAAAGGCAAGACGGCCATCCTGGGCAACAAGAAATTCTGTGTCAGCCTCTGCAAGCTCCGGATGGGTCTTACGAAGCGCACCAAGAGCGCGGTAATGGGCTAAAAGTGTCGTTTGCTCCTTGCCCCAAGGGTAGGTTCTGCGGTTAAAGGGGTCTTTGCCACCCTCCATACCGGCCTCGTCTGCGTAGTACAAGCTGGGATTTCCCGGTAGAGTGTACTGCAAAACCGAGGCCAGAAACAGCCGGTTTTCGCCCAAAGTCCGATTCTCCGGAGATAAAGCGCGGAAAGCAAGGACTTCCCGGGGACCGTCATATTCATCTGCCAAAGCAGTGAGGATGCGGGGGGTATCGTGACTGCCCATAAGGTTCATATTGCAGGCAATTACCTGCTTCGGGTAGTTTTCCAAAATGGTCATAACGGTATTTTTTAAGCCTGCGCCGTCATCCCGACCCCATAAAAAGCTTAAAATTGCGGTGCGGAAGGGGTAGTTCATCACGCTGTCCAACACCCCGTCCACAAAATACCGACACCGGGTATTGTAGGAAATTTTATTGGAGGCGTCCTCCCAGACCTCTCCAATGAGCAAGGCGTCGGGTTTTATTTCGCGGATGCGCTGCTTCAAGAGCCTTAAAAACTCTCCCGGCAGCTCGTCTGCCACATCCAGCCGGAAGCCGTCTGCCCCCAGCCTCAGCCAATGGGCCACGACGCTGTCCTGCCCTGTGATGATATATTCTACAAAGCCCGGGTCCAGTTTTTTCACAGTGGGCAATGTGTCAAAGCCCCACCAGCTGCTGTAGCGATTGGGATACTCTTGAAAATTATACCAGCTGCGGTAGGGGGAATTGGGGTCTTGGTACGCGCCCAAGTTTCCAAAAGCGCCGTATTTGTTAAAATACAGGCTGTTTGCACCGGTATGGGAGTAAACACCGTCCAAAACCACCCGGATACCTCTGTCATGGGCGGCCTGACACATCCGGGAAAAGTCCGCCTCCGTACCCAGCATAGGGTCGGGGGTTTTGTAGTCTGCGGTATCGTAGCGGTGGCTGGAAAAGCTTTTTCCAATGGGATTTAAATACAAAATTGTAGTTCCCAGGGAAGCAACGTAGTCCATTTTTTCCGTAATGCCCTGAAAATTGCCACCGTAAAAGTCGTTGTTTAGAATTTCACCTTGTTCGTTGGGCTGCCAGGAAACCTCCTCATTCCAGTTTTCGTGGCATATATAAGGTGTGAGCTTTCCCTGCAAATCCGGATTACCGGATTTAAAAAACCGGTCCGGGAAAACCTGGTAAATCACGCCGCCTCTTGCCCAGTGGGGGGTGGTAAAATCGGCGGGGATGCAGGATACCTGCCACATCTGACCGTCTTCCATATTGGTATCGTCGCCGTATTTAAACAGCCGGAAGGTGCCGGTGTGACCGGTGATGGTAAAATAATAAAAATAAAGACCCGGCTGGCAGAAGGAGAAATCTGCCTGCCAGAGGTCATAACAGTCCTTTTCATATCCAAATACCAGAGGAATTTGCAAAAAGGGCGCACCGTTTTCCGCTGTGACCACAAGGGTCACAGCGGTGGTTTTTACGCTTGTGGGGATGCGAATTGCCATGTGGCAGTTCTGCCCGGGAACAAGACACCCGAAAGGGGTTTTATATTCGGTTTTTTTGGAATCGAATAAAATTCGCATGAAAACTCCTTAGTGCTGTGTTATCTGTGTCCCAAAAGCTTATGAAACAGCTCCATGTAGCGACCTGCCGGCTTGTCCCAGCTGAAGTCCTGCTCCATATCCCGCTTTTGCAGGGCGGTAAACACATCCCGGCGGGTATGGTACAGTTCAAGAGCCCGGGACAAAGCATCGTAGAAATCGTCGGCATTGTAGCTTTGGAAGGTAAAGCCAAGACCGTTCTGACCGCCTGCATCTACACCGGGGACGGTGTCTTTTAAGCCGCCGGTGGCGTGGACAACCGGCACGGTGCCGTAACGCATAGCATTCATCTGGCTTAAGCCACAGGGCTCACTTTTTGACGGCATGAGGTAAATGTCGCCGCCTGCGTAAATCCGGGAGGCCAGGGCCAAATCAAAGGTGATTTTTGCGGCAACCTTGCCGGGATACTTATCCGCAAGCCGGCGGAAAAATTCCTCAAAGCCAGCCTCGCCTGTACCCAAAATCAGCAGCTGGCAGCTTCTTTGGGTCATCAGACGCTCAGCAATGTAGCACAGAAGGTCTAAGCCTTTATGTCCTGCCAGCCGGGTGACCATGACCAAAAGGGGAAGGTTGGGATTTTCTTCCAGACCCACCTCTTTTTGCAAAGCCGCCTTGCAGTATGCCTTGCCGGAAAGGAAGGTATCGCTGTTATAGTGGCAGGGCAGCGCCGGGTCGGTTGCCGGATTGAAGGTGTTGGTGTCGATGCCGTTGGTAATGCCGGTGAGCTTTCCTGCCGCGGCAGATAAAACAGCATCCATACCGTGGGCATAGTACGGGTACATCAGCTGCTTGGCATAGGTTTCCGATACGGTGGAGACCATATGGGCGGTTTCAATTGCGCCCTTCATTACATTCATACCACCGTTTAAGTCCAGACAGGCACGGTACTGTCCCGGCAAAGCCAGAACATCATCAAAGAAATAGCCGTCTGCCCAGCCCTGATACTCGATATTGTGAATGGTAAACAGGCATTTTGTGTTGGGAAACAGCGGATAATACTCCGCAGCCAGATAGGTGGGAGCAAGACCGGTCTGCCAGTCGTTGCACTGAAGAATATCAGGGATAAAATTCAGCTTTAAAAGGACTTCCAGACAGGCCTTGGAGAAGTAGGCAAAGCGCTCGCCGTCATCGCCGTGACCGTAGATTCCGCCGTCCCGGTTGCCGAAATAGTAAAGATTGTCTACAAAATAGACCTGTACGCCCTTGGGGGCATTGTTGAGCTTCATTACGCCTACATATTGCTTCCGCCAGCCTAGGGTTATTTCAAAGCTGGTGACTTGCCCCACATCCAGCGCCTTATTTTCCCGGATTTTTTTGTAGTAGGGCAGTAAAAGCGCTACCTCGTTGCCTTCAATCCGCCCCAATGCGGCGGGCAGAGCCTCCATTACATCTCCCAATCCACCGGATTTGATGTAGGGAGCGCCCTCTGAGGCAAGCAGGGCAATTTTCATACGACTTCACCTCGTTTGATTACAACAGGATTGGCAGGGGTACCTACCAAAACAGCGTTGGGATGTACGATAACGTCCTTGTCCAAAATCACATTCTTCAGGCAGGCACCTTCGCCTACCACCGTGTCATTCATAATGACGCAGTTTTCCACCTGTGCGCCGGGGTAAATGGTAACCTGACGGAACAGCACAGAGTTTTTCGCCTTGCCGCCCAGCATACAGCCGTCGGCAACGGAGCAGTTTTCAATCTGACAGTTTTCTCCGTAATAGGTGGGCACGCGGTCACGGACCTTGGTATAAACCGGGTGGTTTCTGGAGAACAAGTCATCCCGGATTTCCTTTTGCGTCAGCGCCAGATTGTTGGCAAAGTATTCCGCAACGCTGTCGTTGAAAAATGCCACGCCGTCAAAGTGGTAAACATTGATGGTAGCTTCCTTTTTCTTCCAAAGACCCAGAACCAAATCCCGGTCCATGTGGTAAAGGTTACGGGCAATATGCTCCTGAAGCTGCTGCATTAACCATGCCTTGCTCAGCACAAAAATATCCATAGATGCCTCGTAATCGCTGGGCGCTGCATAGTCCACGGCTACATCAGCGACATCCCCGCGCTTATCCAGCTTAATGGCTAGATCCAGAGGGCGGTTGCCGTCAGCGATGCCGGAGCAGGTGACAACGGTAATGTCCCGCCCGCTTTTAATGTGGGAATCCAGAACGGCACTTAAATCGATGTTGCACATAACGGCAGCATCCTGCATAATCACATACTCATCGTTGCCGCCGAACTCCAAAAAGCTCATGGCAGCGTACAGCGACTCCAGCTTGCCCCGATAGTCGGAGGTCTGGGAGGAGGAATAGGGGGTCAGGTATTCCAGACCGCCGGCCTCCATTTCCAGTCCCCATTCTTCACCGGAGCCTACATGGTTCATAAGGCTTTGGTATTTGTGTCGGGTGACAATGCCCACCCGGCGAATTCCGGCACAGGTCAAATTGGTCAAAGCAAAGTCCACCTGGCGATAGCGGCCACCGAAGGGCAGGCTGGCCATGGTGCGTTTTTCTGTTAAATCACCCAAAGATCCGTCATTGGCAAATACAATACCCAGTACATTCATGGTGACAACCTCCTTAAACGATTTCCCCGGGCAGAATTACGGTGTTTTCCTCTGCCAGGGTGTCCTTGCCGGTAACGCTGATTTTCTTCTTCTCCGTGGGACCAAACGCGCCGCCGATGACGCAGCCCCGGCAAATCCGACTGTTTTCGCCCAAAATGGCGTGTCGGACAATGGCACCGGATTCGATTACAACACCGGGCATAACGACGCTGTTTTCCACCAGCGCACCCTCGCCCACTACACAGCCTGTGGAGATGATGCTGTGGCGGACAATGCCGTAAATTTCCGAGCCTTCAGCAATGAAGCAGTTCACCGTCTCTGCCTTTTCGTCGATATAAGAGGAGGGCAGGGCGTTGTTCCGGGCGTAGATTTTGCTGTTTTCGTCGCCCCGGATGTCAAATTCCGGGTTCTTGCCCAGCAGCTCCATGTTGGCTTCCCACAGGGAGTCGATGGTACCGACATCCTTCCAGTAGCCGTTAAAGGTGTAGGCCATCAGCCTGTGGCCGGCATTTAACAGGTTGGGGATGATGTTCTTACCAAAGTCGTTGGCGGAATTGGGGTCTTCCTCGTCGGCAATCAAAAACTCCCGCAGCACCTTCCAGTTAAAGACATAGATACCCATAGAGGCATTGGTGGACTTGGGATTTTTTGGCTTTTCCTCAAACTCATAAATCGAGCCGTCGGGATTGGTGTTGAGAATACCGAACCGGCTTGCCTCCTCCAGAGGCACGTCCCGAACGGCAATGGTGCAGGCAGCACCGTTTTTCTCATGGAACTGCACCATCTCGGCATAGTCCATTTTATAGATATGGTCGCCGGAGAGGACAACCACATATTCCGGGTCATAGCGCTCAATAAAGGCTATGTTCTGATAAATGGCATTGGCAGTGCCCTTGTACCAGCCGCTTTTTTTATCGTGACGCTCATAGGGGGGCAGAACCTGGGCGCAGCAATGGGATTTGTTCAGGCCCCAGGGCTGTCCGTTGCCGATGTATTCATTTAGCTCCAGAGGTTGATACTGCGTCAAAATGCCCACGGTATCGATACCGGAGTTAACGCAGTTGGAAAGGGGGAAATCGATAATACGGTATTTTCCTCCAAAGGGAACGGCAGGCTTAGCGGTGTTTTGTGTCAGCACCTTTAGGCGGCTGCCCTGGCCGCCGGCCAAAAGCATAGCAATACAGCGTTTTTTCTGGAAGTACATGGCGCTCAGCTCCTTATGTTCATAGTTGAAACGTTCAAAAAAGGGGATGAAAGGGTGACCATAACATCCCTGCTAATACCATACCACATTTTACGCAATTATGAAAGAGACAATTTGTCTAAATTCTACGATAAAAAAATAGTTAAATTGCCAAATTTTATGGAAATAGCAAAAAACTTACCTGCATTTTCAATTTTTTTCTAAATATAGGTTTAATTTCCGGAAAAACGGCAATACTGGATTTCGGAGGTGCTAAATATGAACAAAAAGAAATTTAAAGACAGCATTGGCGATAAGGGCTACTACATAGCCCTTGTGCTGTGTGCTGTTGCCATCGGAATTACCGGTTTTTTATATTACCGAAATACAGATGAGCCGGTGAATTCCTTAAACAATCCGACAGACCAAGCAGGCGTTGTTCAGGACGACGATGTTCAGGCGGTAGGTCCCCAGCCCGGGGATACGGAAAACCCCACCGAACCGTCTGCGACCCTGCCGCAAAAACCGTCAACTGTCAAATTTCCCGTAGAGGGGGAGACCATCGCCCAGTACTCTATGGATGCGCTGACCTATAACCCCACCACCCGGGACTGGCGTGTTCACGATGGGGTAGATATTGCCGCCGCCACCGGGACAACCGTCTGCGCAGCGGCGGACGGGACGGTGTATACCGTCTATGAGGACGAAATGATGGGTACTACGGTAGTCATTCGCCATGACGGTGGCTACACCACCAAATATGCAAGCCTGGATGAGAATGTCCCTGTCCAGCCGGGTCAGACGGTGACTGCCGGGCAAAGCATCGGCACTGTTGGGGTATCCGCATTGCTGGAAAGCGCCATCGGGGAGCATGTCCATTTCAGCGTAAGCTGTGACGGCGTGCCGGTAAACCCGGCAGACTTTTTAGAACAAGCTTAACATTTTCTTTCCTTCTTGTTTGCCGGAATTTTGCCGGCAGGGGCTGCTGCAACAATTTGCAGCAGCCCCTTTTCCGTCATATGCGACAAAAAGCGGTAACGGGATTTGGTCAGATATACAAAATTTGGAGCATGGTTGAAATATCGAGGATTTCCCTCTTTCCCAACAGAAAATATCCGTGTATAATAAAAGAAAAAGCTTGTCGGACGGGAGATGCCGATGCGTATTAAAAACGGGGACAACAGAACTGTCCCCTTGTCCTTTGATTACAAAGAATATAGGGAGGAAAGTTTATGGCAGAAACCTATTGCGGAAAGACTTGTGCTGAATGTGTACAGAAAGAAGCACTGAGCTGTCCCGGTTGTAAAGCAGGCCCGGGCAAACAGTATGGCGCTGAATGCGAGCTTGCCAAGTGCTGTACAGGGAAAGGCCACCAAGTGTGCGCTTCCTGCAGCTTCAACGGAAACTGCATCACCCTTCGCAGTAAGGACAATATTCCGGAATACCGCTTAAAAAGTGTCGAAGCGGAACGAATCCGAGCAGCGGAAATTGCGGAGCGTGCTCCCATACTTGGGAAATGGTTGGGGATTCTGTTTTGGCTGTTTATCCCCAGCGGGATTGCCTCCTTATTGACCAACGAAAATATCACGGTATTGATGCCGCGTTTATACATACCGGGTGTAATTCTCCGGGCAATCTGCTCTGTTTTATACGGACTTATTCTTATTAGACTGACCTCGGAGGAGGAGCGGTATCGCAAGGCAGGTATTTGTTCCTTAATTTGCGGTGCTGCGAGTGTCCTGACCGCCTGTTTTTCCGGTGGCGCAAGGGTTCTCCACTGGGCACTTCTGGTTTCTGTCCCTGTGGCAATCGTATCCTTTGTAGGAGCGTATAACGAATTTACTGCCCATTCTATTGTGCTGACAGGGGTGGACCATTGGATGTCCGAGAACTGGTCTTTGCTGTGGAAGTGGTATATCGGTTCCTACTGTGCAATGCTGGGCAGCTTACTGGTTATCGTCCTTAACCCTGTTCTCGGCTTGTTGGTGACCATCGGTACCGTAATCTGTCTGCTTGTGGTAAGTGTCCTGAAACTGGTCTTTCTGTACCGGACTGCAAAGCGGTTTCAAGACTATCCCAGGGTTCTTTCTAAATAGATAAAAGGAGGTGGCTGTATGCCAGAACCGGTACAGAAGGTCATTATCCTTCTGGCAATCGCCTGCACCTTATATCTGTTTGGCAGAATTGTCTATCAAATCCTCAGAAATAAGTTTGCCAAGGTTAAGACAGCCACGGCAGAGGTTGTAGATAAGTTTAAAGCAGATAATTTTACAAAAATTTATAGCCCTGCAGCAATAACGCCTCGGTACTATGTTGTGTTTCAGATTGGCAATAAGAAAAAATCCTTCCGTGTTTCTGAGTTTTCCTACGGAGGATACCGGATTGGGGAGCGCGGTACGCTGAAATACAAGGGCGATAAGCTTGTAGCTTTCAAATGAGCATTATGGAGGTGGCTTTATGACATATGACAATGATTTGCTTCAGCTGCAGCAAAAGGTTGCCCTGAAAAAGCAGCTGCGGAACAGAGGGACGGTTCTGTTGTCCCTCTCCCCCTCCTGAAAAACAAGCGTGAACAATTGAATAACGCACAGGGCTGCTGCAGCAAGTTGCAGCAGCCCTTTTCATATAACTTGACCAAGGGGTGCTTTTTGTGGTAAACTGTCTGCAAAAGGGGGGCGTTGTTATGAAACAGCAAATCGATACTATTCCGGTAATCGAGGCCTTTTCCTCGGAGGACGAATGTCCGTTCTGCTATCTTGAGCGGCTGGCGGAGCAGCGGGCTATGCGGTATACCTTAGGCCCGGGGGCAAGCTATATGGAGCCGGATGTCCGGGCAATTACAGATACCCAGGGCTTTTGCCGCAGCCATTTTCAAAAGATGTACGAATACGGCAATTCCCTTGGCTGCGCTCTGGTGATGCAGACCTATCTTGTGGGACTGCAAAAGGAGCTGGATGCCCAGCTTGACAGCTTCCGGATGCCTGAAAAGAAAGGTCTGTTCGGCAAAAAGCAGGAGCAGAGCCTGCCCCTAACGCAGTGGGCGCAGGAGAAAAACAAAACCTGCTTTCTGTGCAGCAAGCTGGAATACAATATGAACCGCTACTATGCCACATTCTTTCATCTGATTAAAGACCCGGAGTTTCGCAAAACCGTGGAAGAAGGGAAAGGCTTCTGTATGGCGCATTTTGCAAAGCTTTTGCAGGCGGCACAGGAACACCTGCCCAACGCCCAGCTGGAGTGGTTTTATACAACCATCCCCGGGGTGATGCGGGAAAATCTTGCCCGGGTGCAGGGGGATTTGGATTGGTTTATCGAAAAATATGATTACCGCAACGCATCTGCGCCCTGGAAAAATTCGAAGGATGCGGTGTCCCGGAGCATCCAAAAGCTTAAGGGCGGTCACCCTGCCGACCCGAAATTTGAAATGGAGTAAATTAGGCTTGAAATCGGGATTTTTTTGTGGTAAAATACATCCAATTGAAGAAAAACAGGCGTTGATCGGGTGCTGCCGCAGGCAGCGCAGTATGAGGCAAGGCTCTATGAAAGAGAGCGGTTGGTGGTGCAAAACCGTAGGAGGCTGTCTTCAGAAGTTCGCCCCGGGAGCTTTCTGCGAAAGCAGAATGTAGTTGCTGCATTAAAGCAAAACAAAGTGGCGGCTTTTTAGCCGCAATTTGAGTGGTACCGCGGATTATTTCCGTCTCATGGATATGGGACGGAAATTTTTTATTTAGGAGGATCATTATGAATAGTGGCGTTCTCGAACTGAGAAACAAACTGGACAGTGCTTTGCAGCAGGCAGCATCTGTTGCGGAGCTGGAGAATTTAAAGGTGGAGTATCTGGGCAAAAAAGGCTCAGTTACCGCGTTGCTTAAGGAAATGGGCAAGCTCAGTCCCGAGGAGAAGAAGTCCTTCGGCAGCGAGGTCAATGCGCTGAAGGATTATGCAGCCCAGGCCATTGCCGATAAGGCAGAGCTTTTACAAAAGCTGGAGCTGCAGAAGGAGCTGGATGCGGTAGAGGAGTTTGACATTTCTATGCCCCCTGTGCTGGACAGAGGCTCTTATCATCCGGTTACTTTGGTACAGCGCAAATGTGAGGAGGTCTTCCGCACCATGGGCTTTACCGTGGAGGACTACAGCGAAATCGTCACCGATTATGAGTGCTTCGAGTCGCTGAATATCCCCAAATTCCACCCCGCCCGGGATATGCAGGATACCTACTATCTGGACAACGGACAGCTGCTGAAAACCCAGACCTCCGCTGCTCAGAATGCCATTTATAAAAAGTATAAGGATGCGCTGATTAACGAGGGTAAGCCCATCAAGGCGGTGTTCCCCGGCCGTTGCTTCCGCAACGAGGCAACCGATGCCTGCCACGAAAACACCTTCTTCCAGATGGAGGGCGTTATGGTGGGCAAGGATATTTCCATTGCCAACCTGATTTATTCTATGAAGACCATGCTCAGCGAGGTCTTTGAAAATTACGGCTTAAAGGTGCGTCTGCGCCCCGGCTTCTTCCCCTTCGTGGAGCCCGGCTTTGAGTTGGATATCAGCTGCCAGATTTGCGGCGGTGAGGGCTGCCCCTCCTGTAAGCACAGCGGCTGGCTGGAGCTGTGTCCCTGCGGTATGATTCACCCCAATGTCCTGCGGGAGGGCGGCATTGACCCGGATGTTTACACCGGCTTTGCCTTCGGTCTGGGTTTGACCCGTCTGGCAATGATGAAGTACGGCGTTAAGGATATCCGCGACTTAAACAGCGGCAGCTTAACTGCCATGAGCCAGTTCTTTGACGATAAGTAAGCGCATGAGGTGAATAAATATGTATATTTCTATGAACTGGATCCGGGATTATGTGGATCTGTCCGGATTGGATTTGAATAAGCTGATTCATCAGTTTTCCCTGTCCACCGCTGAGGTGGAAAACGAGATTTTCTACAAGGGCAGCGACCTGTCCGGCATTGTGGTTGCCCGGATTGTGTCTGTGGAAAACCACCCCGAATCCCAGAAGCTTCACCTGCTGAAGGTGGACATCGGTGAAGAGGAATTGGTGGATGTGGTCTGCGGTGCGCCCAATGTCCGGGTGGGCATGAAAACCGCCTTTGCCAAGGTGGGCGCGCAAATCGGGGAGATTACCATTGCGCCCCGGAAGCTGGCGGGATACACCTCCTGCGGCATGTGCTGCTCCGAAAAGGAGCTGGGTATCAGCGAGGACAACTCCGGCATTATGGATTTGGACGAAAGCCTGCCCCTTGGCAAGGATTTGAAGGAAATCTTCGCCATTGACGATATTATCTTCGAGGTGGATAACAAATCCCTGACCAACCGCCCCGACCTGTGGGGTCACTACGGCATCGCCCGGGAGTTTGCCGCTTTGGCAGGCCGGGAATTAAAGCCGCTGGACACCGCGGATTTGACCTGCTACAAGGATCTGCCTGCCTTGGACATTAAAATCGAGGATAACGACTGCCTGCGGTACTCCGGCGTGCAGTTTGACAATGTTTCCGTTTCCGTCAGTCCTGTGAACATGCGCATCCGCCTGTATTACTGCGGTATGCGGGCAATCAATTTCCTTGCGGATATGACCAACTATCTGATGCTGGAAATGGGTCAGCCTATGCACGCCTTTGATTCCCGCCGGGTGGAGAAAATCCGCATTAAAAAGTTCCAAAAGCCCTTCACCTTTGCCACCTTGGACAAGGTAGAGCGCAATATTGACGAAAATACGCTGATGATTTGCAACGGCGACGAGCCGGTGGCAATTGCCGGCATTATGGGCGGCCTTGCTTCGGAAATTGTGGCGGATACCACCGCTATGACCTTGGAATCTGCCTGCTTTGACCCGGTTTCCGTGCGGAAATCCTCTGCCCGCCTTGCCCACCGTACCGACGCTTCTCAGCGGTACGAAAAGACCTTAGATCCGGAAATGACGGTTACCGCCATCGCCCGGTTTGTCAAGCTTTTGACGGACATTGACAGCGGTGCCAAGGTGGTCTCCTGCCTGACGGATGTGTACAACCGGGGCTACGAGTGCAAGACGTTGACCATTGACAAGGCCTATGTGGACCGCTACACCGGCATCGGCGATGCCATTACCAACACCCACATTGAAAATACGCTGAAGGCTCTTGGCTTTACGGTGAAGGCGGATAACGGCGTATTTGAGGTGACCGTTCCTTCCTGGCGCGCCACCAAGGATGTGACCTTAAAGGCAGATTTGATTGAAGAAATCACCCGTATTTACGGCTATGATAATTTCCTGCCTCAGACTGCCGTATCCCCGCTGTATCCGGTGCGGATGAGTTTGGAAAAGTCTGTGGAGGAGCAGCTGAAGGATATTCTTGTAAAGCGGTTTTCTCTCCATGAGGTTCACTCCTATGTGTGGGCATATTACGATGAGTACCGGAAGCTGGGCATGGAGGTGGAGGACAATGTTAAGCTCCTGGATGCCACCAATCCCAATCTGGAGACTCTGCGCCGCAGCATTGTACCCACCCAGCTTTGCCAGCTGAAGGGCAACACCGGCTACGCACCTCAGTTTGGCATGTTTGAAATCGGACGGGTGGTTGACGGATTGAAGCCGGACGGCATGTGTAAGGAAGAAAAGAAGCTGGCAATTACCCTGTTCAGCAAAACCGAAACTCTGGAGCAGCTGTATTTCCGCTTACGGGATATGCTGGCGGTGACGGTGAATGAAATCAAGCATCAGCCGCTGTCCTTCCAAAAGCTGGAAGCAAGCCACAGCTATCAGCATCCCAAGAACTTAAACGGCGTGTACTGCGACGGCATTTATCTGGGCGAAATGGGCGTGGTACACCCCACGGTGTCCAAGAAGCTGGATAAAAAGGCTGCCATCGTTTATGCGGAGCTGGATGTTTTGGCGCTGAGCCAAATTGAAAATGCCGGCATCCACTATCAGGAGGCCTCCCGCTACCCCGGTATGGAGGTGGATTTGACCTTCCTGAGTGACACCTTTGCCCCTATCCGGGATGCTATTTCCAGCGACCTGATTACCAATGTGAAGGTTGCGGATATCTATCGCGGCGAGGAGGGCAAGGCAATCACCGTCCGACTGACCTTCTCCAGTATGGACAGAACCCTCACCCGGGAGGAAGTCCAGGCAGTCACCGACGATATTATCGCCAAGCTTGCCCAGCAAAACATCCGACTGAAATAAAAAAGCTCCCAAGGGCGATGTCATTAAGTTAAGAAAGCTTGTCATTCCGACCAAGCGTAGCGCGTGGAGGAATCTTCGCATCTGTCAGGTGCTTAGCACATACGATGGTGCGTAGATCCCTCGACTATGCTCGGGATGACATACTAACTTAATGACACTACCCCAACGGGGAGCTTTTTGCTATTTCTTGCGATAAATTTGAATTGCCTTGTGCAGACACCGGATTTGGATATCGACTTTTCCCTGCTCCTTTTCTCCGTCCAGCGTCCAGTCCGGACAGCTCGGTGCTGTGATGGAAAGGGCATCGGTGCTGACAAAGGTAATCATAGGGTTATCATAGGTCTGCTGCTGCATAGCCCGGACACAGTCTGCAAGTTCCAGAAAATCCTTGGGAGCGCGGATAAGAATGATTTCCAGCTTGCCGTCACACAGATCCACCCGGTCCTTGGCCAATGTCAGCACACCGCCAAAGCTTGTGGAGTTGCTAACCGCACCGAAGATGAAATGATCCTCAATTACCGTGCCGTCGGATAAAGTGATATGCATAGGGTAGGTCTTAATTTGGGAAATCTCCTGAATGCCGTTAAGCAGATACGCAAGATGTCCCAGGGCGTTTTTCAGCTCTTGGGGAGTGTCGTAGCTGGTTTTTGTAAACAGGCCGAAGGAGGCGACATAGGAAAAATACCGTCCGTTAAATTCACCCACATCCAGCTCCATAGGCATACCCTCGGCAATGCTTTTCGCTGCCTTCAAAACATTGGAGGACAGCCCCAGAGAGTTGGCTAAATCGTTGGTAGAGCCGGCAGGAATATAGCCGATGGGCAGCTTCTTTTCGCTGGAAAGCACACCGGAAAGGGTTTCGTTAAAGGTGCCGTCGCCACCGCAGCAGACAACCAAATCCACCTCCTGGGCAAGCTTTAAAATAACCTGCTTGGCATCGCCGGAGGCGGCGGTGACATGGGTGATTACCCGGTAGCCGGCGCGGTTAAAAATTTCAATAATATCCGTTAAATGTCGGTTTGCCCGTTTTTGACCGGCTTTGGGATTGATAAGAAAAAGCAGCCTTTTTTCCATAATAGCAGCACCTCCTGATACAGTATACCCAAAATTTTCCTTTAAGACAAGGTCGTTTTTTAAAAAAGACCGGCAATAAAAAACCAAATTGCAGGGAGAACCAGCGCCGGGAGCATATTGCCCACCCGAATGCGGTCCTTGGTAAGCCCTAAAATATTTATGCCGGTGGCAATGAGTATAATGCCGCCCACCGCGCTCATTTCCGTAATTGCCTGGGGCGCTAAAAGCGGCTCAATCAGACCTGCCAGCAGAGTTAATGCGCCTTGATACACAAATACAGTCAGGGCGGAAAAAACTACACCCAGTCCCATTGTGGCGGCAAAGGTCACAGCCATGACACCGTCAAGGGTGGATTTGGCAAAAATGGTGCTGTAGTCTCCCCGCAAACCGGCATCAAAGCTGCCCATAACAGCCATAGAGCCGACGCAAAACAGAAGACTAGCGGTAACAAAGCCCTCGGTAAACTGCCCGCCGCCTTTTTTGGCAACCTTATTTTTTAACCATTGTCCGGCAGCGTCCAGACCGGCTTCGATTTTCGTTAGCTCGCCCACAACCGTACCGATTACCAGACAGATAATCACAATTAAAATATTTTCGTTTTTTATAGCCCCGGTGATACCGATGACCATGGTGCAAATACCAAGACCGGACACGATGGTTTTGGTATGCTCCTGCTTGAGCCGGCCTCCCAGCAGCATACCCAAAAAGCCTCCGGCGATAACTGCCAGAGTGTTTACAATTACAGCAAGCATAGCATAACCTCTGTTTGTTTTGTTGCATCTTATTATAGCACTGTTTTTACTTTGTGGCAAGAAATCTACATTTTTTTGGAAAAAACTTGTAATATTTTCTTAAGGTGGTATACTGGTAAAAAGGAAAAGAAAAGGAGTTGGTTTCGATGAAGAAAAAACTGCTGTGTCTGGTGCTTGCGCTGACGGTATGCCTGGGGCTTTTGACTGCCTGCGGAGGAAGCTCCGATGTGATTACCGAGGCGCAGGCCATTGAAATTGCCTTGGATGCCGCCGGACTGGAAATAACTGCGGTGGATGATGTACACAACCATCCGGGAGATTATCAGGGTGCGCCTTGCTACAACATCCACATCACAGCCGGAGATCGGGAGTACACCTTCTCCATTCATGCCGTTACCGGCGAAATTTTGAACAGGGAATAAAAAGCCTTGTCCTGCAATATGTTTTTGAAAATACTTTTTCCGAAACGGTTGCATTTTGGAATATAAATTGCTATACTTTAATTGAGGTCATACCTGACCTTTTAAGATTTGAGAAAGGAAAGATACGAAACCGTATCGGGTGAAGATTATGAAACAGATGTTTAAGAAATTTGTTTCCGTAACAATGGCGGTGCTGATGCTCCTGTCTTTGGCAGCCTGCGGCCCCAAGACCGGCGGAGAGGATACTGCAAATAATCCTATGTCCCTGGATCCCAAGGCCCATATGCTTCAGGTGGAGGGTAAGTGGATAAGCCAGCTGACCGGCAGCATAAGCGAGGCACTGGGCGCATATTCGGCAGAGCAGGTATCTACCGGCATCAAGGCGGATATGACTTTGCGTGTAGGTGAAAAGCTGCAGCAGCTTCTCGGCGGCTCAGATATGGACTTGTCCTTCTTGGAATCTATCGGCCTGAATATGGATATCAAGGTCAAGGACGATTTGATGAAGTATTTGGCAGATATCGAGCTCAACGACACCAAGCTTGGCACTTTGGACATGGTTATGGATACGGTGTCTCAAAAAGCATGGCTGGGTCTGCCCGGACTGACTGATAAGTACATCGAAACGAGCCTTGCCGGTACACAGGACGGTATGGGCAGCGCAACTGCGATGATGTCTGCTGAGACGCTGAAGCAGTTTGCGGAGCTGTTGCCGGATGCAACCAAGCTGGAAACGGTTCTTCAGCGCTACTTAATGATGGTTTATGAGGGTGTGCCGGAGGTTAAACGGCAGGAGCAGGTGCTGGAGCTGAACGGACTGAAGCAGGACGTTGTGGTTTTGGAATATACCGTTACCGAGAAAGACCTTGCCAAGCTTGTCAAAACAATTTTGGAAAAAGCCAAGCAGGATACCGACCTGAAGGCGCTTTTAGAGGAGTTCCAGGAAAAGTATAACGACCTGATGGAAGAAAGCTACGGTGCCCAGTGGCAGGATGTAGACCTGTATAACCAGATGCTTGATGTAATTGACGATGCGCTGGAGAGTCTTACTGAGAATACGGAGTATAAGGAAAGCAACTACATCACCGAAAAGATTTATCTGGACAAGAGCTTCAATGTCATCGGACGCTACATAAGCATGACAACTGAGGGCGAGCTGGACATAGAGCTGTATGCCAAGCAGGTTACACAGGGCAATGCCTTCGCTATGGAGATGGCATTGCAGACAAGTGATGTTATTTCAACCATTGACAATGTGGGCTATTCCAAGCTTGCAATCTCCGGTGAGGGAACAATCAAGGATGGCGCACACACCGGCAAGCTGACTCTGGCTATGGCAAACAGCGAAAAGACTCTGCCCTTGCTGGAGATGGAGCTGAAGGATGTAGCACAGTCCGGTGAGCGCGGTGAGCTTAAGCTTGACCCCTCCGCACAGCTTTTGACTATGCTTATGGGCGAGGATGCGGCTGTTTTGGATTTCGGCCTGCAGATGAAATGGTCTGTGGAAGGCAAGAAGGCCAGCTACACTGTGGATGTTTTGATGAACGATCTGCTGCTGGCAGGCCTGGATATCAGCATCGATGAAAGCACAGGAAGCGATATTGCAAAGCCCGGCAGTGGGGCAGTTACCCAGGATATGCAGGAGTGGATGGCAGGTCTGGATATGCAAAAGCTGTTGCAGAATTTGCAGACAGCCGGTGTGCCTGAGGCTCTTTTAAATTCTCTGATGGGTCAGGGCTGATTACAAGAAAATATACCGGGTTTGGCGCTGAATTTTCAGCGCCAAGTCCTTTATTCGGAGAAGAATATGAATATCGAAGTCAAACATATCAAAAAGGCCTACGGCAAAAAACAGGTGCTGCAGGATATTTCCCTCACTGCCAACGGCGGGGAATGCATCGGGATTTTAGGCAGTAACGGCTGCGGAAAATCTACCCTGCTTTCCATTTTGGCCGGGGTGCAAAAAGCCGACAGCGGCACATTTTTATGTGACGGCGCGGACCTTTTTTTAAATCCCCGCCGGCGGGAGACCCTGGTAGGGTACGTGCCACAGGGGACGCCCTTAATTGAAGAGCTGTCTGCCTGGGACAATCTGCGCTTATGGTATGAAAAAGGGGCTTTGGAAAAATCCCTGGAGGATGGCGTGCTTGCGACTCTGGGCGTTTCGGAGTTTCTCCGGGTGCCGGTTTTTAAAATGTCCGGGGGAATGAGAAAACGGCTGTCCATTGGCTGCGCTATGGCCAAACAGCCGCCGGTGCTTTTATTGGATGAGCCTACGGCAGCACTGGATTTGGTCTGCAAGGCCCGCATTGCAGATTACCTGCGCAGCTTTAGGGAAAAGGGCGGCATATTGCTGATGACCACCCACGATGTGCAGGAGCTATCTCTGTGCGACCGGCACTACATTATGCGTGACGGTGTACTGGAGCGTTTCCAATATACCGGAAATGTACAGGAATTGGTGTGTAAATTGTGATATGAGAAAGTATTTTTTACTGCAGTGCAAGCGGGTGCTGCGGATACTTCCCTTTGTGCTGGCGGTGACAGCGATGCTGTTCGGAGCGTTGTCCGGCGCGTTTTTGGCGGTGAAGCAGCTCAGTGAGGACACCGACAGCCACAACAAGTTTAAGGTTGGCGTTGTGGGCAATGCAGGGGATACCTACCTGCAAATGGGCCTTGCGGCGCTGCAATCCATGGACAGCAGCCGTTTTTCCGTAGAGCTGCAGATGATGACCCAGCAGGAGGCAACGGCTGCGTTGTCGGGTGGTAAAATTGTGGCCTATGTGTCCGTGCCGGATGATTTTTTACAGGAGGCGTTTTACGGCAATATTATACCCTTGCAATTTGTTGTTCGGGGAAGTGCCGGCGGCTTGGTAACCATCTTAAAGGATGAAATCACCGGCGCGGTGGAAATACTTTTACTGGAGACCCAGCGAGGGATTTACGGTGTGGGGGATGCTTTGGAGAATGCAGGCTACGGCAATTTGTCCGGAACCCATATCAATAAGATCAGTCTGAAGTATGTAGAATTTGTGTTGGACCGGGGAAAGGTCTATGCCACTGAGGAGCTGGGAATTTCTGACGGTCTGGGTCTGGAAGGGTATTTGCTGTGCGGACTGAGCGCGATTATGCTATTTTTGGCCTGTATGCCCTTTGCGCCGCTGCAGATTCAGTCAGACCAGGCCCTCCGCCGGCTGCTTGCCAGTCGGGGCGTGGGCGCTGGCAAACAGATTACCTGTGAGTTTACAAGCTATTTATTGGGGCTGCTGGTGTTGGTGCTTCCGGTTTTGTGGGCGGTATCTTCTACAGGGGTGCTGCAGGATTACTCCGTAACCGGACAGGACACACTGCAGGTGCTTCCCGTTCTTTTAATGGTTGCCGCCTTTAGCTTTTTCCTATATGAGTTGGTTCGGGATTATGTCAGTGGGGTGCTGGTGCAGTTTTTTGCCGCGGTGTTTTTGTGCTTCTTTTCCGGCTGTATTTTCCCGGTGTATACTTTGCCTAAGTCAGTACAGATAGTTGCGGATTTGCTGCCTGCCGGTGCTGCCCGCCGCCAGCTTGCCCAATGCCTGACAGACCAACAATCCTTAGCACCGCTGATGCTGTTGCTGTGCTACACCGCTGTTTTGCTGGCAGGTGCAGTGTTGCTCCGCAAAAAACGTATGGAAAATGTCAGGGGGTGAGGGGATGCAGTACATAAAAAAAGCAGCCCTGTGGCTATGGTTGCTGACCAAACGGCTGTATAAAAAGCCCACCTTTGTGGCGCTGCTGGCTCTGATTCCGGTGCTGCTGACCCTTTACGGAGTTGTTTCCCGGCAGGACAGCGGCCTTGTGACCATTGCCCTTGCCCGTGAAGACCCTGCCGATACGGTGGCAGAGGAGCTGATGGAGCAGCTGCACCAAAGCAGCCGGCTGATGGTCTTTCTGGACTGTCCCACACCGGAGGCGGCGCAGCAGGCGGTAATGCAAGGGGATGCTGACGGCGCGTGGATTTTTGCCGCGGATCTGCAAAGCCAAATCGCCCGCTTTATTCAAAATCCGGTACGGAAAAATGCCTTTGTCCGGGTGATTGAAAGGGAAAAAAATGTGGCTATGATGCTTACCCGGGAAAAGCTAAGCGGCGTGGTTTTTTCCGCCTGTTCACCTCAGTTTTATTTGCAGTATATCCGCAGGTCACTGCCCCAGCTGGACCGTGTCAGCGACGAAACCCTTTTGGAGCAGTATCGGCAGGTGCTGTCGGAGATTAAGCTTTTTGACTTTGTGTTTTTGGAGGGGAATGCTTCGGCTGATTCGGTAATTTCTGCCGGATATCTTATGACTCCGGTGCGGGGTCTGCTGGCGCTGGCGGTAACCCTTACCGGTCTGGCGGCGGCTATGTATACCCTGCAGGACCGCCGGGCAGGTACCTTTGCCTGGGCATCCCGGAGAAAGCAGACGGGGCTTGCCTTTGCAAGCCAGCTGGTGGCTGTGGGGAATGTGGCGCTGGCAATGGTATTGGCGCTGGCGCTGAACGGTATGACGGTACACTGGCTTCGGGAAGCGGTGTTACTGCTGCTGTTTATCCTGTGCACAGCACTGTTTGCTATGGTGCTGGGACGGCTGCTGGGCAGCCTGAAGCTGCTGGGTATGGTAATTCCGCTTCTGGCGGTGGTGATGCTGGTGGCTTGTCCGGTGTTCTTTGAACTTCCGGTGCTTCGCTGGCTGCAATACCTGTTTCCACCAACTTACTATATTCAGGGGGTTTACGCAGACCGATACATTGTTCTTATGCTTTTTTATGCCGCGGCAGCGGCAGGACTGTATTGGTTTATAGGAATAATTCGACCCCGTGGTTAATAAAAGTCCGCCCTCCGACTGTGAACAGAACCAGTAAAAACGGACAATAGACAAAATACCCCCTTATGTAGGATAATAACTACACGAGGGGGTATTGCTATGTCCAAAAGAACATACACACAAGTACAGGTGTTACTGCCTGAGATCCGTGAAATGATTGCG
>JAFVZT010000026.1 GCA_017508045.1 Oscillospiraceae bacterium
AAACGGAACTGTGTGAAACTTCTTGACAAATTAGAGACCGGTTAAGCCTCAAAACCTTCCCTTAAAATCATCAAAATCAACAGCATTTAAGCAAAAAACTTTCCCTTAAAATTTCTCGTAAGGGAAATTTTAAGGGAAATTCTATGTCCAAACCTAAGAAAAACCTTGAAAAAGCCCGTCAAATCAAGGGTTTAGGAAATTCTGGTTTGAAAAATTTTTTTCATAAGCAAAATATACCATATTTCGCCTGTTGCCGCAAGGCATTACCATAGTCTGTTTTACAAAATCTTCTGGTGCGTTTTTACGATTTTTCCATTATTTGCAGTCTTTTCCGAAAAGAAACAGTTATAAACCGATTTAAAACGGCAAAGCTATGTTTGCGACGGAGTATTCCGTCAAAACAGGAAAAAAGGAGAGAAACAATCATGAAGAACAACAACCAGTTGAACATTCCCCAGGCTCGTGAGGCTATGGACAAGTTCAAGATGCAGGCTGCTTCCGAGGTCGGCGTTAACCTGACCAACGGCTACAACGGTCACCTGACCTCCCGTGAGGCCGGCTCTGTCGGCGGCCAGATGGTCAAAAAGATGATTGAAGCTTACGAGCAGGGCATGCAGTAATGCCAACGGGTGGCACTGCCACCCGGTACATACTTGAATTTTCTGAGGATTTGTGATACTATTTCCTTATTACAGGGAAAAGAGGCGAGAAAATGGGCATCCACGAGTCCGGTGAAATGTACTTAGAAACCATCCACGTGCTGCTCAAGCAGCATCATACGGTACGCTCCATTGATATCAGCGAGCATATGGGCTACTCTAAGCCCAGCGTCAGCCGGGCAGTAGGTCTTCTGAAAAACGGCGGCTATATCCTGGTTGATAAGGACGGCTACATCACCCTGACGGATGCGGGTCTTTCGGTGGCAGAAAAAATCTATGAGCGCCATACCGTTTTAAGCAGTATGCTGACAATGCTGGGCGTAGACGAAAAAACCGCCGCAGAGGATGCCTGCCGTTTGGAGCATGCCATCAGCGACACCTCCTTTGAGGCCATTAAAAAGCATATCCAACAGCTGAACAAATAAGGTAAACCCGGATGCAAAGGCATCCGGGTTTTTGTTATTTTTCGATTCGCTTGCAAAAGTCTGCCCGGTCGGCACTGCCGAAAAAAGCAGAACCGGCAACCAGCACATCCGCGCCGTTTTCCTTGCAAATCTCACCTGTGGTCAAGTCCACGCCGCCGTCCACCTCCAGGTGGCAGCCGGGGTTGACCGCATCCAGCATACTGCGCAGCTGTTTTACCTTGGGCATCATATCCGCCATAAACTTCTGTCCGCCAAAGCCCGGCTCTACCGTCATCACCAGCACCAAATCCACCTTGGGAAGGTAGGGCGCAATCGCTTCTGCCGGGGTTTTCGGCTTTACCACAATGCCGGGCTTTACACCCAGCGCGCGGATTTCGTCCAATGTTTTATCAATGTTTTCCGGCGTATCCGCCTCCACGTGAATGGTCAGATAGTCCGCACCGGCCTTGCAAAATTCCGCCGCATATTTAATGGGCGTGTCAATCATCAGATGCACATCCAGCACCAAATCGGTAACAGCGCGCATTGCCTTGACCCAGGAATAGCCGAAGGATAAATTAGGTACAAAATGACCGTCCATAATATCCACGTGCAGCCATTTGGCGCCGTCCTTTTTAACCTGTGCCATATCCTCGGCAAAGTGCATATAGTCTGCCGACAAAATAGAAGGAGATAAAATTGCCATTTTCTTTTCCTCACTCAATTGAATTGATTTCTAAGGCTACTTGATACAAAGCGCAGAACCGCCGGAATTTACGCTGTAAATGAGGCGTGGGGTTGGGGGTATAGTGCTTTTGCATTTTTACACAAGCAGCTGTCGCCTGGGGATAATCGGCAAACCGTCCGTCGCTGACACCGCAAATCATCGCCGCGCCCAGACAGGCTGCTTCCTTTTCCTTAGGAATATACACCTTAAGTCCGGTGATGTCTGCCTGCATCTGACACCAGACAGGACTTTTCGCGCCGCCGCCTGTGGCGATAATGCTGGTAAGCTGTACGCCCTTTTCGGCAATATAATCGCAGTTTTTCCGCAGAACGAAGCTGACGCCCTCCATGACCGCACCTGCCATATCCACCGCATCATGCTCCTGCCGCAGTCCCCAAAACACACCGTTAGCATCAGCATCAAACTCCGGAGCGTTTGTGCCCACCAAATAAGGCAAAAACAGCAGCTCATTCGGCTCGCGCTCCTGCAGCTGGCGGTTCATTTCGTCATAGTCTACCGCCATACAGTTCCGGCGGAACCACTCTAAGCTGACGCCGCCGCTTTCCGCCACGGGAAGCATCACATAGGTATCCGGCAAGAAGCCGTAGTGCATGGCACAGCCGCAGCTTTTGGGTGCCGGAGTAGCGCACATAGTCGCCATGGCCATCACCGTACCGGTGGACAAAGTAATGCCGCCGGGAGCGATATTGCCGGTGCCGATCATTCCGGCAAAGTGGTCCAGTGTTCCCACATTGACCTGGGTTTCCCCTGTCAGCCCCAGCTCCTCCTGCAGTGCCGGCAGAAGCTTTCCTGCCACGGTACAAGGCTCGCACAGCTGGGGAAGCTGGCTTTCGGAAATACCGATTGCCTCCAGCATATCCTGCCAGTAGCACTTGTTGTAGATATCAAAGTAGAAGCTAAAGGTAGCTATGGACATATCCGACAGCTTCTTTCCTGTCAGATAATACACCACATAGTCCTTTAAAAGCATATAGGTGTCGGCGTTTTCGTAAATCTCCTTGCGGTTGCTTCGCAGCCACAGAATTTTGGTGGCAGGCCATGTAGGCAGCACTGCCATCTGTCCGGTCACAGCCTCGCAGACCTGGGGAGAAAAACGTTCCGACAGCTGCTTGCACTCCTCCACAGAACGCTCATCCATCCAGGAAATCGCATTCATCAGGGGCTTGCCGTTCTTGCCCACCGCCACAAGGCTCTCCGCCTGTCCGGTGAAGGCCATTTGACGTATTTCGGTGATGTTGTTTGCCTTAACCATACTGCGCAAAAGCTCCACCAAATCGGCACAGTAGGTTTGCGCATCGAATTCTACAAAGCCGTTTTCCCGGATATATACCACCGGGCGGCTCTGCCGGTCAATCAGGTTGAAGTCCCCGTCGTAAATGGCAGCTTTGATATTGGTGCTGCCCAAATCAATTCCTATGTACATAGCCTTTTCCCTCTTTTAAAGGGCTTTGTTATTCAGACGCTCCCCTACCGCGCCGCCGGGATGAATCAGGGCAAACTGCTCTGCCCGATAGCCGGTGTACTCAATGAGTGCCGCCTGCAGGGCATGAAAAATCATACACAGTGCGGTGGTAGAAGTTGTACCCTGAGCGTTCCACTTGTCTGTCTCCCGGTTGACGTGCTGCTTCAGCACCACATCCGCCGCGGTAGCCAAAGGGGATTCCAAATTTTCGGTAACGGTGATAATCTTTACGCCCTTAGCCTTACAAATGTCCACAATGGGCAAAAGCTCCTTGGTCTTGCCGCCCCGGGAGGCAAACACCATTACATCCCCCTCCTGAATAAAGCCGGTGGCGCCGTGTACCGCCTCGGCAGGGCTGATGAACCGGGCAGGACGCTCAATGCAGCACATCAGATGGGCAAAATGCTGGCAGATAATGCCGGAGTGGCCGCTGCCGGCTGCACCGATGCGAGGGGCATTTGCCAGCAGCTCCACAGCCTTGGCAAACTGTTCATCGTCAAAATAAGCCTTCATTTCAGTGATGCACTGGGCTTCAATATCATAGGCGGCCTTTGCCGCCTCCAACGCTTCTTTGGTAACCATAGGGTAAACCTCCTAAATTAGATTACTATGAGTATACTATTTTTTTCCTTCTATTGCAAGGTGTTTTCTACATTTTATTACTGAATGTCTATTGACGCACCCAAAACAAATTGGTATAATATAGCAGGAATTTGAAAAAGGAGAGATACTATGACAAATATCAAAGCGCCGTTCTTTGAAATCGGTCCCAAGTCTTACCTTTACGGCGATGAGATTTTGGAGCTTGCCAAAGCTGCCGATGCCGCATCGGAAAAGTACGATGTAGACATCATCTTCACCTGCCCTGTGGTAGACATCCGTCGTGTAAAAGAGAACACCAAGCGTATTCACGTATTCGCGCCCCATATGGACCCCATTCCCGTAGGTCGCGGTCTGGCAGATATCCTACCGGAGAGTCTGGTTGCCGCAGGCGCTGAGGGTGTTATGCTCAACCACGTGGAAAAGCCCCTGACCTTTGAGGTTCTGGCTGCTACCATCAAGCGCGCTGAGGAAGTGGGTCTTACCACCATTGTCTGCGCCGACTCTGAGGCAGAGGCCGCCAAGATCGCCACCTTGAACCCGGACATCATTGTTGCCGAGCCTGCCGCCCTGATCGGTACCGGTGTCAGCGTAGGTCCGGAGTATGTAGAGGCTGCCACAAAGTGCGTTAAGGACGTCAACCCCAACATTCTGGTACTCACCGCAGCCGGTATCGCCGGTGGCGAGGATGTATACAACACCATCATCGCAGGTGCCGATGCCACCGGTTCTTCTTCCGGTGTGGCAAAGGCCGCTGACCGTCCTGCTATGGTTGATGAGATGATCGCTGCCTGCCGCAAGGCTTGGGATGAAGCACATAAATAATTTTTTACATATTTAGGAGGAAATTACAATGGAATTTAAGATGGTTCAAAAGGAAATCCAGCTGCAGTCCCGGGGTTGGATCCCCACCTTCCACGACATCACCGCTGATGTCCACAAGATCGTTGGTGACTCCGGCATCCAGAACGGTACTGTGTCCGTGGTTTCTCACCACACCACCTGCTCCGTGATGATTCAGGAGTGCTCCCACGATTTCGACACCTTCGATCTGGAGTATCTGCAGCACGACCTGCTGGACATTATGCGTGGCCTGATCCCCGACTTTGTCAACGAGGGTGATTACCGTCATCCCGGCCCCATCCACGCACAGTTCGGCCGCCACGTCAACGAGCCCGGCAACTTTACCTCTATGAACACCGACGGTCACCTGCGTTCCGTCTTCTTCGGCCGCAGCGAGACCCTGACCATTAAGGACGGAAAGCTGGACCTGGGCGAGTTCGCTCACGTTTACTTCATCGACTGGGACCACGTCCGTGCACGTCCCCGTCAGGTCAATGTCACTGTCTTCGGTACCAATGATGCTTTGGAGTCCCGTAAGTATAACAACGGCGAAGTCGTCAACACCCTGCGTAAGTTCTCCGATGAGGAAAAGGCTTATATGCCTCAGTACGACGAGTGGAAGCTGCGTTACGAGGGCGACAAGCTGGTTATGCGCGACATCCGTTTTGACTAATATCCGGTTGCAAACATATGAGAAGGGCCGCCCAAAGGGTGGCCTTTCTTTCTTGACAATATGTGCTATAAGTGGTATAAATATACTTGAAATATTATGATGTTTAGGAGGTCGTACCTATGAAAAAACTGACCTTTGCCGTTATGGGTATGGGCAACCGGGGTACTGCTTACGCCGCTAAGGCGCTGAAGTATCCGGAGGAAATGGAAATTGCTGCTATGGCAGATACCCGCCGCATTCGTCTGGATGCCGCCAACAAATATCTGCACCTGCCGGAGGATCGGCTTTTTGACAGTGCCGACGCACTGCTTGCTCAGCCGAAGCTGGCAGACATTATGATTGTCGCCACGCAGGACGCTCAGCACCGTGACCACGCCATCCGCGCTATGGAGCTGGGTTATGATCTGCTTTTGGAAAAGCCGATTTCCAACAAGCTGGAGGATATTGTAGTGATTGCCGAAACCGCAAAACGGTTGGGCCGTCAGGTTATTGTCTGCCACGTGCTGCGCTACACCGTGTTCTATCAGCAGGTTAAGCGTCTAATCGACGAGGGCGCAATCGGTCGCGTTCGCACGGTAGAGGCCAATGAGCAGGTGGGCTATTACCACTATGCCCACAGCTATGTCCGGGGCAACTGGCACAACCGCGCCGCCTCCAGCCCCATGATTTTGGCAAAGTGCAGTCACGATATGGATATTTTACAGTGGCTCACCGGCAAGCAATGCATTAAGCTTAACTCCTTTGGCGATCAAAGCCATTTTGTGGCGGGCAACTGTCCTGAAGGCGCAGCAGAACGCTGCTTTGACTGCACCGTGGAAAACTGCCCCTACCACGCCCCCAACTTCTATGTAGGCCGCATCCCCAAGTGGCCCACCACCATTTTGCAGCCGGAACCCACCGAGGAGAACATTCTGCAAACCCTGCGGGATACGGACTATGGCCGCTGTGTTTACAAAATGGACAACGATGTGGTGGAATACCAGACCGTCAATATGCTTCTGGAGGACAATGTCACCGTTACCTTCCAGATGTCCGGCTTCTCCAATAACCAGACCCGTTCCCTGCGGGTGATGGGTACTGAGGGTGAAATCTGGGGTAACTTCCACGACAACAAGCTGTACTATCAGCGTTTTGGCGAAACTGCGCCCACCAAGGTTGACCTTGTTTCCCTGTGCGACGACTTCACCGGTCACGGCGGCGGCGACGCCCGTCTGATTTACGATGTCATTCGCCTGTATCGGGGAGATGATTTCGATACCAGCGCCATTACCCTGCTGGATCGCTCCGCCCAGAGCCATTATCTGGCCTTTGCCGCAGAGCAATCCCGTCTGGAGGGCGGCGAGCTGATACATATGCAAAAATTTGTAGACAGCCTTACCAAATAAGAAAAGCAGCGGGAGAAAGTGATTTCTCCCGCTGAACTTTTTTACTCTTTTGCTTCCCAGTTATTAATTCGCTCCCAGATGTTGCGGCACATTTCCGGTCTCGGAGTACTGCCGGACAGAGCAAAATAGGTTTTGCCATCCCCTCTTACATAAGCCTTGGCATAGGCGGTGTCGGAAATATCCACCGCGATGGGCCATTTCTCCTCCTGCCCGTCCTGCTGGGCATAAATCAGCTTATCTTCTGCCGCCAGTACCGACAGCTCGTCCTGAGTGAAGAACTCCCGTAAATCCATATACACTTCCCAGACAATGTAATGCTCCATAGCAAACTTATCCAGCACCATATAATCCAGCAAGCCGTCACTGACACGGGAAATCAATACCATACTCGTTTCGTGGCTTGCCAAGCCGTTTTCCGGATCCATCGGGTCACCGAACTCTACGTAATCCAGCTGTACAAGCTGTTTTCCATCCTTTGCGCCCAACTCATGCGCATAGTCGGAGGTCAAATAAGTAACGCCCAAGGGGTCAATGTTCACATTAATCATCATGCCATTGACCAGAACCTCTTTGCTTTGTTGGTTAATGTACATTCCGAGAATCATCACCGGAACCATGGCCATCAGGAAAACCCAGATATAGATTCTATAATAGGTCCACAGATGATCCACCTTTTCCAAAAAGGTCATCGGCTTCATATCGTTACACAGCTTGACCCAGCCGATATAAAATTTTGTGCTTTTAAACTTGTTAAGCATATCTGATATCCTCGCTTTGTTATTCGCCCTGTGTTTGATGCTCGCCCCGTCTTCCCTCTTCTGCCAGAAGGGTGCCGTTTGCTCTTGCTTCTGTTATGCACAGTACTAAGGTTTGTTTCATAAGCATAGTAACACCGAAACCCACGGCAATCTCATAAATTGCAACATATAACAAAATCGTAAGGAAAAAGATATCCGGCAGCAGAAGAAACAGCAACACCGGCAGCCAAACAGCCAAAGCCGAACCGAAAAGCTGCAGGGGTGCTTGAAACACCATATTTGCGGCATTGCGCACCCACTGACCTACATCGGTAGGAATGTACACGTTCAAAAGCAAGAGCGCAGTGGTCATCATTGCAGACAGAGAAAACACAACCGAAGAGGCAATCAACGGCACCGTGTAGCCCTCGGCAAAATTATAGTGTACGTCCAGCAAAAGATAAACATTGAGTGCCAGCATAATGCACCAGCAAATCGTACCTCTCCAAAAACGGGTTTTGAAACCGAATTTATAGCCTTCCCACCAGGACTCCCCGCGAATAATATACCGCACGGCAGACATCAGTGCGCACCACGCCTGACCGATGGTCACCACCGGCAGACAAGACACCAAAAAGACCAAATTAATTAAAATCGCCGTGCCAAGCTTATTCAAAAACCGAAATATTTTACCGTACCAAGAACCCTGCTCGCTCATTACTGTCATCCTCTCCTATGCAGCCTGTTTTATAGATTATAATTCTAAATTGTGAACAAAACAAATCCTTTCTGGAAAAATACAAAAATTCTCCATATTGAACAAGTTCGCTATGCATTTTTCGACAGTTTTAACCAAAAATTTAACAGATTATACTTGAAATTCCCCTTACAATAGCGTAAACTATACGTATTGCTCACGCCAAAACGGAGGTCTTTTCATGAACGGTCTTTTTAATTACGATTCCCCCATCCCCCAGCTGATTATGCGCGTGGCGGATGTGATTATCTTAAATTTGATGTATCTATTGTTTTGCATTCCGATTTTTACCATAGGCGCTGCCCAGGCAGGCTTGTACACCGCTGCAAAAGTTATGATGGATAAGGAGGACGACACCTCTCTCACCGCGGCCTTTTTCCGTGGCTTCAAGGCAGGCTTTGGTACCATTACACTTAGCTGGGGACTGGTTTCCCTGGTGGTTCTTATTGCAATTTATGTAGGCGTTATGGCAATCATTTTGGGCGCCTCCAAATGGTTGGTGCTTCCTTCTATTGCCGTTGCCGCTGTATACCAATGCCTGCTTCCCATTTTCCACTCCCGGTTTGGCTGTACCTTCCGTCAGATTTTTAAAAACTGCGTATATTTACTTTTGTACTATCCCCTCCACAGCATCGCAGTAGGCGCTTTAATCTGGCTGCCGGTTATTCTCTTTGCTGTTCTGGATTTGTATGTATTTATGGCGTTGACACCGGCCTGGCTGTTGTTCTATTACAGCTCTGCCCATCTGTTTGCCCACGGCATTATGAAAAAGCCCTTTCAAATCCTCATCGACCACTTCGAGGAAACTCACTAAAACCGCAACAAAAAGCATCCTGTCGGCAAGACAGGATGCTTTTTATTATTCTGCAACGTAAGGCAGCAGAGCAATCTGACGGGCGCGCTTAATCGCGGTGGTCAAATGGCGCTGATGTTCTGCACAGGTGCCGGTGGTGCGGCGGGGCAAAATCTTGCCGCGCTCGGACAGGTAACGGCGGAGCTTTGCAGTATCCTTATAATCGATAACAGTCACCTTCTCAACGCAGAAAGCACACACCTTCTTGCGCTTGCGGGGACGAACACGCTGTTCGTTAGCCATGGAAATAACCTCCTTTGTAAGTTGTAGAAAAGTTCTAAAAATCAGAAGGGCAGCTGTGCATCATCGTCACTGAGCATCGCAAAATCGGATGCAGGTGCAGATGCGGCAGGCGCGCTGTAGCCGCCGTAGTCGGGAGCCACAGGAGCAGAGCCAAATGTGCTTGCGCCCACAGTGTCACCGTCGCGTTTGCTGTCGCCAAAATAGACATTGTCTGCAATGACCTCTGCAGTGCGGCGCTTGTTGCCCTCTTTGTCGGTCCAGGAACGAATCTGAAGCCGACCCGAAACCACTGCCATGCGACCCTTGGTGAAATACTTGGAGACAAATTCTCCGGTCTGACGCCAAGCGACACAGTCAATGAAATCGGTTTCCTTTTCACCGGTCTCGCGGCTGCCGAAATCGCGGTCAACAGCTACAGTAAAGCTGGTAACGGCGACACCGCTGCCGGTACGACGCAGTTCGGGGTCACGGGTCAGTCGACCCATGATGGTGATGTGGTTCAGCATAGAAGAGCCCTCCTTAAGCTTCCACAGCGGTGGTCATGCAGCGCAGGATGCCATCGGTGATCTTCATCACACGCTCCAGCTCTGCAGGGAACGCGGGTTTGGTTTCCATATTCATCAGAACATAGTAGCCCTCGGTCAGGTCATTGATGGGATATGCCAAGCGACGCTTGCCCCATTCGTCAATGTTAGACAGAGTACCCTCCGCTTCCACCATTGCCTTGAACTTTTCCACAAGTGCGGCGATGCCCTCTTCGCCCTGAGCAGGGTCGATGATGTAAAGCACCTCGTACTTACCGGTAATCTTAGCCATGTTGTTTGCACCTCCTTTTGGACGTTAGGCCCCCGAACGCGCCGGGAGCAAGGATATGTCCACATACGTAGACTAGGATAGTATAAATGCTTTTATTTCATTTGTCAAGAATTATTTCCAAAAATAAGGCCCCCTTTTACGGGGGCCGCAAAATCTTCCGTTCTCATCTTGCACCTCCCATACACACGGGAGGCAATTTGCTTTTAGCAGCAGCCCATGCGATCGTTGTCGCAGCCACAGCCGCAACCGTTACCGCAACCGCAGCTGTTGCCGCCAACCAGACCGTTGTTGCCGCAGCAGCAGAACAACAGAACAAGAATGATAATCCACCAGCAGCCATTGTTATTATTGCACATAATCGTACCTCCGATAAATTCATTAAGCGGTTTTGCCGCTCATTCCAAGATATTCCGGGAGGAAAATTTTGTGCATCGCCAAAAAAGACCGCCCATCTTTTCAGATGGGCGGTGCTTTTATAACTTACATATCAAAGGGTTCCATGGAAAGAACGGGGTGGCCGACGTTGCCCAGGAACTCCAGCAGCTGCTCGGGGTCCTCCTGGCAAACGGTTTCATCGGCAATCATATCGGTGAAGTTTTCAACACCGTACATTTCCAATGCGGTTGCGTCCAAACGCTCCCGAACCTGGTCCTTCAGCTCCTTGGGCATCCAGACGATACGGCCGGGGCCGCCTTCGGCTGCGATGAACTTCTTGGAGAAGATGAACTGCTTGCCGTGACCCATGAAGCCGGGGGTCTGAACACCGCCGCCGGTCATAGAAGCCATATCGGAGAAGCTCATACCCAGAGGTGTCATACCGGCATGCTCACGGCAGGTAATGACAACGCCCATAGAGCAGGGCTCAACACCGCAAATACACTCGAAGCAGCCGCAGCTGGTCATAGGATCCTGGAACAAAGAGTATAAGGTTACGTGCTCCAATGCACCGTGGGAGTACTTTTCGATTGCCTCATCCACGTCCTCGTAACGACCCAGAGCCTCGTCAATGCAACGCTCCTTGGGAACAATCTGACAGGGACCGGTGGGATCAAGCTCATTGGTAGCCTTGGCATCCAGCCAGGACACAGCGCCGCAAAGACCCAGACGCTCGGGGGTAACGATACATACGTGGCTGGGAGAGAAGGCCTGGCACATAATACAGGTATAGTAAACGGGAACAGACTCGTCGGTCATGGACTTAAGTCTGTCGTCGCGCTTAGCAAAGACCTCGTTGGCAGCGGCGCGCAGAGCCTTGTTCTGCTCAGCATCTACCACAATCTTAACCTGGCACTTGTCCACAACGGCTTCAAACTCACTCTTGAGCTTGGCGTACAGCACTTCGCCCAAATGTCTGAACTTAAAGCCAGCCTCAAAGTCAGCCTTGGAGATACGAATACGAATCATATCACGCTGACCGGTATGCATAACGCCCTCAATGCAGTTGAGCCAGGCGTGAATCTTGCGCTCCATAACAGACTCAAAGTCTGCCTGCATAGCCTTGCCTGCAACCTCGATGGTGTAGGACAGAGAAATCTTGGAACCAACGGGAATCTCGTCGATTTCGGGACCCACAACCTCAATCTTGTGGTCTTCAATCTCGGCAGCTTCCTTGGTCTGCACCAGCTCGAAGCAGTCCACCCGGGAGCCGTCCACTTCCACCTGCATATCGCCCTTACGGATGATTTCGCCTTCGAAAGCGGTGGCGTATGCCACGGGAATATCAATGTTGGTAATCTTGATCTTGATGTCACGGGCTTCCAGAGAGGTGGCGTTCCACTTCTCGGTATCCAGCTGCTGAATCAGGGACTTGGGAACACGGAACATATTCTCGGTCTCATTGGAAACAACAGGGAAGCCTAAGCAGATTGCACCGGCACCGTAAGATACGATTTCGTCGCTCAGGGGCTTATAGGCGTTAACAAAGGCGCGAACGCGGTCCATGGTGTACTTGGCAAGAGCCGGGAAATCGCCGGGGGTGATGTTACCGAAAATCAGCGCAGCACGCAGAGCAACGGAAACAACGTGGATAACGGACTGCATCTCGTAGCCCAGAGGACATACGCGAACGCCCTCACCGGTCTTCATACCGGATTCGGCAACATGCTTAATGCCCTCACCGGTAATGGTGACCAACATACCCTGGTTCTGGTAGGACTTAACAAGAGCCACGGTCTCCTCAGGGGTCTCAGCACCGCCAATGATAACGGCAACACCGGGGATATCGCCGGTAACCAGCGGCACACCCAGGTTACGCACGAAGGCGTCAGTCAGGTGGCCCATTTCCGGCTCAGTGTAGGGGGTAGCGCCGTGCAGGTACTTCAGAGCTTCCAAAAACTCTGCGCACAGAGCAGAAGCAATACCGCTTTCAAAAGCGTCGTGCAGGCGGTTGTTGCGGGTCATCTTGGCCTTAATGGTTTCCATAGCGGCCTTCATCTCGCCAAGGTTGCTGATTTTCACGCCGGTCACTGCATAGTAGCAGGGCAGGCTGTAAGCGGTATCGGGGAATGCAACGGGTTCTGCTTCACCGTAAGTGGCAATCGCTGCGTCAATGGCGGCGACAGTGCGCTCGTAGTTGTAATCGTTACCGCCGAATACTCTATCAAAAAGTGTCAATGTAGTATTTCCTCCTTTTTATGATTGGTCTAAAATCGCTTTGATTTTCCGAATTTCCTCAATGGCGGCAGGACTGAAATCGTAAGGGGATTTCCCCTGCCGGTCGGCATCAATAATGTCCGGATTGTAGTGGATAAAGCCCAGCAAATCCTCCTCAGGGATGGCGCCGCGGATAAATTCCTCATCGCCGGCATCCCGGATTTTATTTGCCACCACCCGAACCTGCTTCACACCCAAATCCGAAGCCAGACGCTTCACATTCCGGTAGGTCTGCACGCTGCGGGCGCCGGGTTCAATCACCACGATGAATTGATCCATATTGGCAGCTGTACCTCTGCCCAGATGCTCAAGACCTGCCTCCATGTCCATAATCACCACATCGTCTTTGCGGTAGGTCATGGCGGACAGAATGGATTTGAGCATCACATGCTCGGGGCAGACACATCCGCTGCCGCCCACATCCACCGTGCCCATAACCAAAAGCTTTACGCCGTTAATCTCCTTGGAGAAGGCATCCGGAATATCGGAGACCTGGGGATTCAGCTTAAAAAACTTGTTGGCGGCGTTAGCGCCGGTGCGTTCTTCCACCAATGTGCGCATTTTGGAGATGGGAACAATCTCGTCCACTTCTTCCTGGGTCAGACCCAAGGCAAGACCCAGATTGGCATCGGGGTCCACGTCGGCAGCCAGAACTGTGCGGCCTTCGTCGGCATAAAGCCTTGCCAGGGTGGAGGACAATGTGGTTTTACCCACACCGCCCTTGCCGGTAATCGCTACTTTCATTGGTAAAAACCTCGAAATTAAGTATAAGACATCAAAAGGTGCAATCAGCACGAGATTTTTCTTCAGACGAAGGTTGAAAGTTTCCATTATACTTTGTGTATATGGGAACTTTCAAAACGCACGGCTGGAGAAAAAGATCCGCCAATTAGATGCCCAGAGCGGCACGCTTGGCCTCAATGCAAGCGATCATCTTGTCGCCCAGCGCTTCAATGTCGGTATCCACAACGAACTTAGCCTCAACCCACTTGTTGACGCCGTTTTCGCCCTGGAGCAGCTCAGTGACCTCGGTAGAGCCCTTGGAGTAGGGATCAACACCCAGGAAGGTCTCGATACCGGTAGCCACAACGTAGTTACCGATGGAAACAGCCTTTTCAGACATCCACTCGGGAGCGCAGCCGACAACGGGAACCTGGGAGATGTTAATGCCCCAGTCCTTAGCGATATCGGAAGCCAGAACCATCATACGGGAAATATCCACGCAGGAGCCCATGTGCAGAACAGGAGGAATACCTGCCAGCTCACAAACACGCTTCAGACCTGCGCCGCAGTATTCCTTAGCCTGCTGGGGATCCATCAGACCGGCCTTAGCGGCAGCCTGTGCAGAACAGCCGGTGGTGATAACGATAATATCGTTCTCCAGCATCTTCTTCATCAGCTCAATGTGGGCAGTGTCAGGACGAACCTTGGGGTTGTTACAGCCAACCATTGCCACAGCGCCGCGGATAACACCGGAGTGTACGCACTCAACCAGGGGCTTGGTGGTGCCAAACTCGTCCAGCTGGGAGTTTGCGACGCCGTCAAGCACCTTCTTGATTGCCTCAACAGAGTAGCCCACGCGAGCCTTCTGCTTTTGGTTGGGGATGTTCACCAGCTCGGGGGTACGGTTCTTGAAGTTCTCAATTGCCATCTTCACGATTGCCTTGGCGTTCTCGCCGGCAGTTTCTGCGCTGAAGCGGTAGAACTCAGAGTCGGGCATACGGGCGATGGGAGAGGTGGTGATGAACTTGGTGTGGAAGCACTTGGACAGCGGTCCCAATGCAGGGAAGATACACTGCACGTCCACCACGATGGCTTCGCAAGCACCGGTAAGTACAACATTCTCCTGGTTCAGGAAGTTACCTGCCATGGGGATACCGTGACGCATGGTAACCTCGTTGGAGGTACAGCAAACACCGGAAACGGTGATGCCCTTAGCGCCCATTTCCTTGGCGTAGGCAATCATCTCGGGGTCGTTTGCGTAATAAACAATCATTTCAGACAAGGAAGGATCGTGGCCGTGAACAACGATGTTTACGTTATCCTTCTCCATAACACCGATGTTGGCCTCGGTGTCGATGGGGGTGGGAGTGCCGAACATAACGTCGGAGAACTCAGTACCCATCATAGAACCGCCCCAGCCATCGGACAGGCCTGCCCGCAGAGCCTGACGGATCAGTGCCTCGGGAAGGCTGGAACAACCCATATGGGTCATATGCATAGCCGTGGCGATTTCCCGGTCAATTGCCCGGGGCATAATCTCAGCCTTGCGCCACAGCTCCTTGGTATGCTCGGGAGCGCGCTGCGCAAACTTCTGTTCACCGAAGGGGAAGCCGTATTCCAAAAGACCGATTTCCGCCATCTCGTGAGCCAGAGCATAAATATCCTTGCCCTCGGTCTCAACGCCCCATTCCTTGGCGATGCGAAGCAGCTTTTCAGGATCCTTAACCTGATAGTTGCCACCTTCCTTGGTCTGGTGCAGCGTGTGCATAATCTCACGACCGTGGTCAGAGTGTGCAGCAGTACCGCCTACGGTAAAACGCAGGTAGTTACGGGCGACGATGCCGTGTACATCACAGCCGCAGATGCCACGGGGTGCCTTGGGGGTGATACGGCAGGGACCCATAGAGCAAATCCGGCAGCAAGTACCGCCTTCGCCGAAGCCGCAGTGGGGCGACTGGTTCTTGGCACGCTGCTGCCAAGTGTCAGCGCCGACCTTCTTTGCATTTTCCAGCAAAGAATTGGTGGCCTCTTCCATCTGCTCGACGGTAGTAGTAAAAGCCCAATCCTTCAATCTTGTTTCCTCCTAGATAGTTATTAACGGGCCTGTGGGTACACAGGCACAGTATTTCAGTGTTATTCTAATACTTTTTATGCGGAAAGTCAATGTGAACTTGCACGCTTTTTGACGAATTATCGTTATCCCCCCAGAGGGGATGCTAATTCTCTCCGCAAAACCCCAATGCCTATCGGTAGCTTCGCTCAGAATGACAAAAAAGAAAAGGTGTGTTGCAAAATAAGCAAATTGTCCGGCAGCACCTGTAGGGGCGGTTATTAATCGCCCGAGGGCGGTCAATAACCGTCCCTACGTCCGCAAAATGCAGATTTTAGCATAATATTTGGGCGTATTGCAGCATTTTGCAACACGCCCATCAACGAAGCTCATATTTATGTTTATTTATGCAAAAACCCGGACAGTTGCCTGTCCGGGCTTTATAAGTAATATTGTGTCCTTGGGCAGATGTGTTATATTTTAGGTATTAACCCTTAACAGAACCCATCATAACGCCGCCCTTAAAGTTCTTCTGAAGAATGAAGTATGCAACAACAGGGGGAATTGCCGTAATGACAATCAAAGCGTAGCGCAGGCCTTCCTTTGCATCATTTGCCATATTTGCATAGGCGCTATCCATACCCGTAGCATCCATACCATTGCTTGCATCTGTCATAATGGGACGCAGAACCACCTGCAGGGGGTACAGCTCCTTCTCCCGAAGATACAGCATACCGGTAAAGTAATCATTCCAGCTTTCAACCATACCATACAGGCAAAGCACCGCAATGGTAGACTTAACCAATGGGAATGCAATGGTAGTCATAGACTGGAAGTGGTTGGCACCGTCAATTCTGGCGGAGTCAAACAGCTCCTCGGGAACGTTGGAGGTGATTGCGGTACGCAGCATAAACATATGGGTAACTGCAATAGTAGTGCCAGAGAATATAACTGCCCAAACATTATTGTACAAGCCCAACTGAGACTTCAAAATAAAGGTGGGGATCATGCCGGCTGCGAAACGGGTGGTAAGATAAAAGTAGAAGGTAACGAAACGTCTGCTCTGGAAATACCGACGGGACAGAGGATAAGCCACCAAAAGCGTACAGCTTATCTGGATTATAACGTGTGCGGCGGTATAGAAGACAGAGTTTCTGAAACCGACCCAAACCTGCTTGTACTGAAATACAAACTCATAGGACGAGGTGGTAAACTCAACAGGCCACAGCAAAACCTTATTTGTTGTAATTGCATTGGCAGAAGAAAAAGAGGATGCAACGACGTAAATAAGAGGGTATACTTCAACGATAAAAAACAGCAGCAAGAAAAGGCCTAGACCAACCTGTAGCAGTCTGTCGCCCAGAGGGTCTCTAATTTTATTGCTTTTCACTTTAGCCATAATATCCCCCTCCTTAGAACAGCGCCATTTCGCCGTCGGACAGGCGATCAGCAACACCGTTTGCAATTAATGTTAAAATCATGCCAAGAACAGAGTTCATCAAGCCAACTGCCTGGCCCATGCCCATCTCACCTGTTTTAATACCGTGGGTATAAACATAGGTGGACATCATACCGGCAACGCTGGCATTGGCTGCGTTCATCATCAGATACGCCTTCTGGTAGCCAACAGAGAACAAGCTGCCGAATTGCATAATCAGCATCAAAGAACACATGGGCAGAATTGTGGGGAAATCCACAACCCAAATACGACGGAACCGGCTGGCACCGTCTACCTTGGCGGCTTCATGAACCTCATCGGGGACACCCGACAACGCCGATAAGTACAAAATTGTGTTCCAACCTAAATTCTGCCAGACATCAGACCATACATACACATGGCGATAGGCCCTCGGATCACTGCGCAGGTCGCCAATATTAAAGCCGAAGGTTTTGTTCAAGGTAGCAACCAAACCGGTCAACGGGCTGAGAACTGTCGACAGCATGCCGCACAAAACCACAAGGGAGATAAAGTGAGGCACATAGGAAACATTCTGCACAATTTTCTTAAAGGTCTTTCCTTTATAGGCATGGATAACCAACGCCAACAAAACCGGCAATGGGAAGAGTGCCAGCTGATATGTGGAGATAGCGAGGGTATTTAAAATGTAATTTTTTGAACCGTAGAAAGCAAAAAACTCTCTGTAGTTGTCCAAGCCAATCCACGGGCTTCCCCAGATACCCTTACGCGGCTTGTAATCCCGGAATGCCAGCTGAATGCCGTACATGGGAATGTAGTTAAAAATTAAAACATAGACAACAGGTATCAAACACATTGCATAGAGCATCCAGTCCCGCTTGCAGTTAAATGCAAAGCGGCGCCAGCCTTTTTGCGGAACAAGTGTCTGAGGTGCTGCGGCAACACTTTTCGCCATTTGCTTCAAATCCTTTCTGTAGGAAAACCCGACGCAAGCCGGAAGTTTTCTTCCGGCTGCGCCATAAGGTAAATTGAGTTATAATCGCATATTATTTCTGAGTACGAGCGTAAACAGTCTGCAGATACTTCAGATAATCGTTCAGGCCGATTCTATCCAGCTCATCCAGGTAGGCCTTCCAATCTGCATCGCTGTTGATGTTCTTAGTGCCCTGAATAAACTCTGCCATAGCCTTGGGCCAACGGTCATCAATGTTTGTAATCGCGATATCGTACTGATCCTGCTCTTCCCTGGTGCCCTGCAGGATAGGAAGAATGGTTTCAGGATTGTTTGCCTCAGCAGATGCATTGAAATCTTCAATCATCTTCTTAAACATGTCGAACTTCTTAACAACATAGTCATGGGTGTTTTCGTCCACCTGTGCAGATTCGCCTTCCGCCATGTAGTTAAAGCCGCCGCCGACCGCCCAACGGTTGAAGCCGGGCTGGCCCCAGGTTTCCTGAAGCAGCTTGTACTTTGCTTCAAAGCCGTAGGGAGACTTTGCGCCCTCATCTGCATCGACCCAGTCAACGCCCTTCTCACCGTAGCGGTGACGCAGGGAGCCTTCCTCAGAGAACATGGTCATCAGGATTTCAAACGCCTTATCCCGCTTGCCAGGCTTGCAGTCCTCGGTGATAAATTTGCTCATCATAACAGTAGGCTGGTGCATAATAGCATTACCCCAAGTGGGCAGGTGCTCGTATTCGAAAATAACATCGTCTACGCTATCAATATTGAACAGGGTCAGGTGACCAAATACAATACCAACCTTTGACACGCCGTCAGCGGGGTTTGCCAGAAGGTTAACGTCAGCGACCTGGACAGAATAGGGATCGGTCAGCAGGCCATCCTGAATCAGCTTACGGACGAACTTAAGGCCCTCACGGTAGCCGTCCTGAGTAAAGGCAAACTCAACCTTGCCATCGTTCAGCTGGATGGGATTCTTGTTGTTAAAATAAGTATAGAAGTTAATAATCCAGTCTGTAACGCGGTAGCCCAGATAGTGGTGATTGTTGGTGCCCAGCATGGGGTACTCGCAGCCGGCAGCCTTAAAGGCTTTCAGAACATCATACAGCTCCTGGGGGTTTTCGGGAGCATCCTTGCCTACCTTGTCCAGCCAAGTGGTGCTGATCCAAGGCATGGAAGCAACATAGTCAATAACAGTGGTCTCAAAAGCGGGGATAGCGTAAACGCTCTTGCCGTCAGCTTCAAACATGGTGCTCAAAACCAGCTGGCGGTCAACCTCAGACAGCTGCTCGCTTTCCACCCGATCCCAGAAGATCTTGGATTTGCCTGTCTTATCGGCAAAGTATTCGCCCAGATTTACAAAGTACTCATCCGCACCATAAGTGGTGACCAGGTTGCGGTTCATACCGGTATCGAGCAAAATAATATCGGGCAGCTTTGCACCGGCAGCAACAGAGGTGGTAATCTGTGTAACTGCATCGTTGGCATTGGCAAACTCAACGAAAGAAATCTCTACTCCGCAGGTTTCCTCAATCCATTTGGTGTATGCGTTTTCTTCGCTGTCGTAGCCCAAAACCCAGGCTTTGGAAGTTACACCAACGGAAATTTTCAGTCTTCCGTCCTCGGTATAATCATCTGCGGTAAGCTCGCGGGTTTCCTTTCCGCCGCCACCGGTGCAGGCACACAGGCCCAGAACGGTAATCAGCGCAAGAAACAGTGCTAAGAACTTTTTCATTGTTGTTCCTCCTTAATGATGTTATGCTTCAAGATTTTGATCTTTTACACATAAAGTACAACCAGAGCTGAGGGGGCATCCCTTGGGGCGCTCCAGTAGCCCTTTTGCTTGTAATAAGTTTATCACTTTTCAGGCGAAATCGCAATATATCATTTTGTACAAAAACCAATGCCAAAAATTGACACATTGCACAAAATGCACCTGTTGTCCACAGGCAACAGGCAAAATGCTCTTTGATGAATTATATGCGTTTTCCCGCTTGACGCATTCTGAAAAATGTGCTAGTATATCTTACATGCCGGCATGGTGGAATAGGTAGACACAAGGGACTTAAAATCCCTCGCCGTAAAACGCGTACCGGTTCGATTCCGGTTGCCGGCACCAAAAAACTCCCGTTTCGAAGAACGGGAGTTTTTTATTCAAGCCGACGGACTTGGTATATCCTCAACGATAGCGCTGCTTTTTTGTATCTCATCACTCCGTCAGAACTGTATATCATCGCGTCTTAGGGTGTGTATCTAAAAGCATCGGCTTGACGATATACAAAAAGTTTTGTTTTTATTATATGCAACGTAAAGCCGTTGTTTCATCTCAGTAGATTGCGGTATCCCTCTCCGTACTGGACGCAGCGGGAAACCCGGCTTAAGGTCGCCGAGGAAATATCCGACAGCTCCATAACCTGGGCATAGGTCTTTCCCTCCATCAGCAGCCGGGCGGCATAGCAGCGCTCTGCCATATTCTCCAGCTCCTTGGCAGTACACATATCCGCAAACAGCGCCCGGATTGCCTTGGGGTCGTCCACTTGGGCAATCATCTCAATCAGGGCATCCACCCGTTGCTTTTTATCCATAGCTGCCTCCTAGAATTCCTGCACGCCCCGAAGGAACGCACGGGTTTTTTCGCTTTGGGGATTGTCAAAGACCTGCTGCGCCGTACCCATTTCTTCAATGACGCCATCTGCCATGTAGATTACCACGTCGGCAACATTTCTGGCAAATTCCATTTCGTGGGTCACCACAATCATGGTATTACCGCCGTTTTTCAAATTCCTGATAACGCGAAGCACCTCGCCCGTCAGCTCCGGATCCAGCGCGGAGGTGGGCTCGTCAAAGCACAAAATCTCCGGCTGCAGCGCCAGTGCCCGGGCAATGGCCACCCGCTGCTGCTGACCGCCGGAAAGCTGATAGGGGTAATTCCCCATTTTTTCCTCCAAACCCACCTGGGTCAGCAAAGCCTTCCCCTGCTCCTGCAGAGCCTGGGGGGTATCCTTTTTCAAAAGTGTGGGTGCCAAAACCACATTCTCCAGCGCCGTATACTGGGGAAAGAGGTTAAAATTCTGGAACACCAAGCCGAAATGCAGGCGGTTTTCCCGTATCTGCTCCTCGGAGCAGTTGTCGTACTGCAACGGTTTTCCCGACAGCAAAATCTCACCGCTGTCGGGCGTTTCCAAAAAGTTCAGACAACGCAGCAAGGTTGTTTTTCCGCTTCCGGATGAGCCGATGATTGCCAAAACCTGTCCCTTTTCCAGAGAGAAGTCCACGCCCTTAAGCACCTCGGTTTTTCCGAAGCTTTTTTTAATATTTTTAACTTCCAATATGGCCATAGCTTAACTCCTGAAATAGCTGAGCCTTTTTTCCAGTCTGCCCAGTAAAATGGTTAAAATACCCACAAACATTAAGTAAAACACGCCTGTGTAGAATAAGGGCCAAACCAAAGCCTTGGTTGCAGCCAGTTCGTTGGCCTGTTTGATAATCTCGCAAACCACAATACAGTTGGCAAGGGCGGTGTCCTTAATTAAGGTAATAATCTCGTTGGACATAGGCGGCACAATCCGCTGAATTACCTGCTTTAAAATGATTTTGCGGAAAATCTGGGGCTTAGTCAAGCCCAGAACATAGCCGGCCTCATACTGACCCCTGGAGATACTCTCGATACCGCCTCTGTAGATTTCGGAAAAGTAACAGGCGTAGTTAATGGTAAAGGCAATCAGCACCGCTGTAATACGTCCCGCATCCGCCACGCCGTAATTGATGAAAAAATAGCGGTCCACCTGACTGAACAGGGGCACTTTGAACACCAGACCCGGCACATAATAAATAATGAATATCTGAAGCATCAGCGGCACGCCGCGGACAATCCAGACAACCACCTTGGATATGGCCTTTACAACTTTTATCCGGCTCATGGAGCAAAAGGCAATGGGCAGGCCCAGAGGCGCACCGCAAAGCAGTGTCACCCCGAATATCAACAAAGATATTAAAAAGCCGTCCCAAAGGAAGGCGGTTACTTCTAAAAATGACATGGACAATCTCCTTGGGGAAAATGTTTATAAATGCCGCAGCCTCCCCCTGTCGGGGGCAATGTCATTAAGTTAAGAAAGCTCGTCATTCCGACCAAGCGCAGCGCGTGGAGGAATCCTCGCAGCAGCCAGATACTTAGCACATAGGTTGGTGCGAAGATCCCTCGACTACGCTCGGGATGACATACTAACTTAGTGGCATTACCCGGTGGGGGGGTTGGTCTTTTCGTTTTTTACTTCTTCTGGTCGGAGAAATCGGTAATGGCGGTGGTGGCAACGCCATACTTTTCTGCCAGCTTCATAATCGTGCCGTCAGCAGCCAGAGCCTCCAGCTGTGCGTTTACCTTGGCGGTCAGCTCACTGCCCTTCATAAAGCCAATGGCGTAGTACTCTACATCGCTGGACAGAGCGTCCACAATCTGCAGGTCGGCGTAATCTCCCTTTCCAACATAGCTCTTTGCCAGCTGGGCATCCACCACAGCAAAATCAGCGCTCTTGGCATTGACTTCGAAGATGCACTTGGTCTGAACATCAAAGCCCTTGATGTTTGCGCCGGCAAAGCTCTTGCCGTAGGTTTCGCCTGCAGAGCCGGCTTCCACTGCGCCCTGCTTGCCGGACAGATCTGCTGCAGAGGAAATTCCGGAGTCCTTTCTTACTACGATAACCTGACGGTTCTCCATGTAATTATAGGAGAAGTCCACCTTCTCGGAACGCTGGATGCCGTCATCATCATCCGCACAGTTGCAGGTAAAGCCGTTCCATATACAATCAATAGTGCCGGCATTTAAATCGGTGTACTTTTGCTTCCAGTCAATTTCCTGGAACAAAACCTTGTAGCCCAGCTTACCAAATACGGCCTCTGCCAGCTCGGTATCAAAGCCTATCAGCTTGCCGTTATCATCCTTGTAGTTCATAGGCGCGTAAATGGTGTAGCCTACAACAACGGTCTTTTGTTCCTTGGGGGCGCAGCCTGCAAAGCAAGCAATTAGCAGCATCAGTGCCAAAATCAGTGCAAACGTCTTTTTCATAATTCATTTCCCTTTCCTTTTTTAATTGGATGGGGGTATTATACTTTATCTCGCTAAAGTTGTAAAGTGCTTTTTTCATTTTTTATATAATTTCTGATGGTTTTGGGATTTATAACATTTTTTATCACATTTGTCTCATAAATTAACAAATTTTTTCACATTGTAGCAGATGGCTGTTGATTTTTTCTTCCGGATGCGTTATCATATTCCGTGGAAAAAGATTTATCTGCAAAAGGAGAAGACGTTCATGATTATTACCCAGAAAAAACCCATTGATGAAGTCATGGCTATGGTTGGCGATGCCAAGCGCATCGGCATTGTGGGCTGCAGCAGCTGCGCAACCGCCTGTGCCACCGGCGGTCAGAAGGAAGTCGCTGAGCTGGCGGCGTACTTAGAGTCCCAGGGCAAAACCGTGGTTGTTACCGCTGTAGCCGAATACTGCTGCATGAACTTAGGTGTCAGAGGCACTTTGAAGCCCTTCCAGGATAAGCAGCTGGACTGCGTTATCGGTATGTCCTGCGGCGACGGTGTGCAGGTTGTTGCCAACAATATCAACGTACCTGTTTACCCCTCTAATAACACCATGTTCCTTGGCGAGGCCAAGAAGCTGGGTCTTTTTGAGGAAGCCTGCCACCTGTGCGGCAACTGCGTGCTGGGCACCACCGGCGGCATCTGCCCCATTTCCCGCTGTGCCAAGAGCCTGGTCAACGGCCCCTGCGGCGGTGCCAAGAACGGCAAATGCGAGGTCAATCCGGAAAACGACTGCGCGTGGATTTTGATTTACAACCGTCTGAAGGACACCAATCAGCTGGAGAAGCTTTCTGTCCGTCGGGAGGATAAGGGCTACGCTGATGTAAGCTATCCCAGAACCATTAACATTAGGGGGAAGAAATAATGAGCCAGTTAAAAGAAGCATTTGATTTGGGCAAATTCGGCGTTACCGCCGAAATGGCGCCTCCTAAAGGTTACGATTTCTCCCACCAGTTAGCTGATGCCGAGCTGCTCAAGGGCAAGGTTCACGGCATTAACGTCACCGATATGCAGTCCGCCTCCCTGAAGGCTACCTCTTTGGGCCTTTGCATTAAGCTGAAGCAAATGGGCTGTGAGCCCATTATCCAGATGACCGGCCGTGACCGCAGCCGTATGGCAATTATGGGTGAAATGCTCTCTGCCTACTCCTTCGGTATCGACACCATGCTGGCTCTCACCGGCGACCACCCCACCGTGGGCGACTGCCAAAACTCCAAGCCGGTTTACGACCTGGACTCCGTTGGTATTTTGCATATGCTCTCTACCATGGAGCTGACCGGTCGGGACTGCGGCGGTAATCCTCTGGCAGAAAACACCGTGGATAAGGAAACCGGCGAAATTACCGATAAGTCCGCTACCCCTAAGTTCTACAAGGGCGCTTGCGTCACCCCTGTGTATGAGCCCATGTTTTTGCAGATTAACAAGCTGCGTCAGAAGGTTGAGGCCGGCGCAGAATACATCCAGACCCAGGGTATCTTCGACCTGGAGTATTTCAAGCGCTTCTTAGACGAGGTAGATAAGGCCGGTATCAAGACCCACATTATGGCGGGTATTATCCCCCTGAAGGCCGCCGGCATGGCAAAGTATATGAACGAAAATGTTCCCGGCATCGCCGTTCCCCAGCATATGATTGACCGCCTTGCCGCAGCTGCCGCTGAGGGTAAGGAAAAGGGCATCAAGGGTCTGCCCATGCAGATGGGTATTGAGATGGCCGCGGAAATGATTGCGGAAATCAAGGCCCAGAACCTGTGTGACGGCGTTCACATTATGGCAATCGGCGCAGAAAAGAATGTGCCTACCATTTTGGACAAAGCCGGTATCACCATCTAAATCATTACCATCTAAATTACATAGCAAACCGCCGCTGCGTTTTTCGCAGCGGCGGCTTTTTGTAGGGTACTGTCCCCCACAAGCGCAAATCCGTAAGAATGGAGATTCTCCCAATTTGCGGCATATGGAGAAATATTCATCGTAGGGCGGGAGCTTGCTCCCGCCGAAATCTTAGCCAGCGAAAAGCTATGGGGCGGGAGTAAACCCCCGCCCTACGAGTTTTGTCGGAAAATTTTCAAATCCTGCAACAGCCCTTTTCTTTCTGCTCCGGGTATCAGTTTTTATCGATTATGCTTTCTAAACGGTTTATCAATTCGTCGGGCGGAGAAACGAGGCCATCGCCTACCTGAGAAAATGGCATCCAGTGAATAAGGCTGGCTTCATATATAAGAAAATCGTCGTGATCGGTCCAACCAATCCTGCGAATAAGCACATCCCCCACATACAACTCAATCCACCGTTTTTTAGCACCTTCAACACAAATATCTGTGTTCGTAGCGACAATGGATTCACGGGCAATTTCGCGAACCAATTTGCTGTCAGAAATATCGTATTGTTCTCCATCAACATAAAGTACCGCTTTGTTTACCAGAAGCATCGGCAGCTTGTCAAAGGTTACGGAAATACCAATATCCATATTTACACGGATACCCACATTGAGCACCAGTAAAAGCAGTACTGTTATCAAAATAATGCGTTTGCACAATTTTGAATTGTTGCTCATCCATTCTCGAATCATAGAAGCCTTACCTTTCATAATGTATCCCCCTGATATATCTGTTTCCTTTATGTTTACATAATATCACAATGTTCTCTGTTTGGAAAGGAAAAATAACTGATGCGCCACAGTTTTTCCAATTTTTGTATGTATGTACAAATCCCGTCAGTATTTTTTGTCATATATGACGGAAAGGGGCTGTTAAAATAGCCCCTTTCATTTTCTACAACTGGTCTAAATTTAAAGAATATGCCGGCAGACATTCCGCGATAAACCAGTCAAGCTCCGCTAGGTGCATATTGCGCATAGCCTGCATGGTCTGGACTGCGGCAGAGTCAAACTCCGTATTGCCCGCTTTTTGCTCCTCGATACATTTAATATAAGCAGACAGCTTGTCCGCCGCCTTTACGATAGGCAAAAGCGCCTCGTCATCCTCTAAAATCGGGTGGACATAGCTCTGCCGCAGCTGAGGCGGCAGCATATCCAAAATCCGCTGTCCGGCGATGCGCTCCACCTGCTTATAGGCATCCTTAATATCCGGATTGTAATACTTAATGGGTGTGGGCAAGTCGCCGGTCAGAATTTCCGACACATCGTGATACAGCGCCGCCACTGCGCATTTGTCCGGGTCCGGTCCGTCTAAGTGCAGAACATCCCGGCGTATCAGCGCCAGAGCATGGGCAAGCACCGCCACCTGATGAGAATGCTCCTGAATATTTTCGGAAAAGGTGTTGCGCATCAGTCCCCAACGGGTGATATAGCGCATTCTGCCCAACAGGGCATAAAATTCATTTGCCATTTTTACAGCTCCTGTATCATTTGCTCCAAAACTGCTGTCAGCTTGGCTGGGTCGTCACAGAAACGGCTGCCGCCGGCGGCTGCGATGCAGTCCTTATCCCGAAAGCCCCACAGAACACTCAAGCAAGGCATTTGGGCATTTTTTGCCGTTAAAACATCCACATCGCTGTCGCCAACATAGATGCCCTTATCCGCGCCGATTGCCGCCATAGCCTTAAGAAGCATATCCGGCGCCGGCTTTCTGGGACAGTCTGCCCGTTCGCCCAGGGCAAATATATCCTGACCAAAGTAGTCCCGGCACAGCGACTGCACCGCGGCATCGTGCTTATTGGACACAATGGCAAGGGGATATTTTTGCTTCAGCTGCGCCAAAGCATCCAAAATTCCCGGATAAGGGCCGGTTTTGTCCTGAGAGTGAAGGGCGTAGTAGTCTTGATAAGTTTTCAAAACCTCGTCCACCGGAGGGTCGTTAGGCGTTCCCGGCAGGGAGCGAGCAATCAATTTCCGGGCGCCGCTTCCTACATAGCTGCGAATTTCCTCCAGGGTATGCTCCGGCAAACCGTATTGCCGCAGGGCATAATTTACGCCGTCGGTTAAATCCTCCAGCGTATCCAGAAGTGTACCGTCTAAGTCAAATAATATTCCGATTTTCAAATCATACACCCCTGTTTTTCAGTACGCGAATATCCACGCCCATAAAGGGCATGCCCTTAAACTCTCCCTGCAGGCGGGAGGCAATCTGGGGAGAATACCGCTGGGCAATTTCCCCAATGGTCAAATTGGTGGAAATGAGCATGCTCTTGCCGGAAAGCAGGCGCTCATTGACCAAGGCATACAGCGCTGCCGTTACGAAATTTCCGGGCATCTCTGTGCCCAAATCGTCAATAATCAGCAAGTCGCAGGAATCGAGCTTTTGCACCTCAGAACGGCTGGTGTCATCGGGATTAAACCGGTTTTTCTCCAGCTTGGAGAACAGCCGGGGGGCGCTTTCATAAACGATGCTGAAGCCTTTTTCCGCCACCTCATTGGCGATGCAGGCAGACAAAAAGGTTTTGCCCAAGCCGGTATTGCCGGAAAAGAGCAGATTACCGCAGCCGGATTTAAACTCCCGGGCAAACCGTTTGGCGGTTTGCAGGTTAATCTGCATCAGCGCCCGGGGACTTGCGCCGATTTTGCTGTCAATCCGGTCGGGATAATAGTCAAGGCGGAAATCCTCAAAACGATCCGCGCCGCCGGTGAGCTGACACAGCTCCTTTTTCTGCTCCTGCAGGCACAGCTGACGCAGGCAGCTGCACATAGTACTGCCCAAATAGCCGCTGCCGCCGCAGCGATGGCACACGGGGTTTTCCTCCAGCCAGCCGGGCTGGAAATTTGCTTCAAGCAGTGCAGTTCGCTCTTTCTGCAGTGCCAGATTCTCCTGTTTGGCCTGCTCCATAGCATTGACAGCATCTGCCCCCTGAGCAAAAACGCTCTGGGCCGCCAGTGCCATACTATGGCGAAGCTGACGGTCAATTTCCCGCAGTCTGGGCAGCTTTTCGTAGGCCAGCTGCAAGCGCTGATTATATACCGATGCTGCATCGGTTTTTCTCCGGGCAAGCTCCCGCTGGGCCCGGGCAAGAATTTCGACGGAATATGCCATAGCTTATCCCTCCCGCAATAGTTTCTGAATAGCCTCCAGCTCCGCATCCCCCAGCTCACCGGAAGCGCCCTTAGGAACATTGGGCTTTTTATCGCCAAGCTCTATCTGCTTTGCCGTATGTAAACCAGCCTCATGCCACCGGGTTAAAATCCGGTTCATATAGCCCCAGTTCATATTGCCAGTATTTAGGCAGGTACGCTCATAGGCGATGGCAAAGGCGTCCAAACCGAAGCCCATTTCCAGCCACGCAGTGGCATACCGTTCCTCACCGGGGGTGAGATTTCTGCCCCGAATTTGCAAAAGCCTCATCAGCTGTCCCAAACGGGAGGCCTGCAGGTTTCGCCGCTGGATAAAGGCCGCCGCCTCCTCCATAGTGTCGATCCCCTGCTCCGCCCAAGCATAGGCTTCCTTTTCAATGGTACGCAGAGAGGGGTTGCGCAAGCTTCCTTTTTGACGGGCGCGGTCCTTGCAATAACTTACCAGAATGCAAACCACATCCGGCGGCAAGCCTAAGTAACGGACAAAGCCGAGAATGATTTTTAGCTCCTCAGTGTTAAGATTTTTTCCCATCAGCCGCTGAATTTCCCCATACAGCGCCTTAAAATCCCGGTCTGTGTCCATTGCCCGCAGTACGTCAGTTTCCGAATAGCTGGGACGTTCACCGGGGAGGATGACCTTCTTCTCCTGCTGATACAAATTCAGCTGCCGCAGCGTGGCCATAGCACAGCTGATACGGGACTGAGTCAAATTCAGCCCCTTGGCCGCATGCTCCGGGTCGTTTCCGCTGCGCAGATACAAATACAACAGCGCGGCATCTGGGCTGGCAGCCGCCAGCAGCTTACGCATATCCGATTGTTCAATGCTTAATTCTACCGCGTTCATGGTAAACTCCTTGGTTTTTCGTCATTTAAAGTCATTATAACACAGGTTTTTTCCGGACACAACCGAAAAAAGATGAATTATTTGGAGAAAAACCGAGGCATTTTTTGGCATGCTACAGTATCTTGTGGCAAATTGTCTTATGAAACACAAGACAGTCAATTTGCCGCAATCATAACCACCGGCCGCGCCGATGGTATGCACGGGCCCCCTTAGGACCTTTTGCCAGCTGAGCCTATAGGCTCAGCGAATTTTCTTTCGCTTGCGTGTTCCGCCCCACCACCGCAGATGCGGTTATGAGCAAACTAAAGGCCCCCTCTGACGAGGGGGCTGGATTTTGCGAAGCAAAAGACTGGGGGAGAGAATTTTCTCTACTTGTTTCTCTCCCTCCGTCAAAAATCAAATAGATTTTTGCCACCTCCCTCATCAGAGGGAGGCAAGCCGCTGCGGCGGGATTGGGCATAGCTAAAGCTTTTTGGAACCACCGGCGTGCCGGTGGTATTCTTATACAAAAACGGCGAAAGGAGAATTTCCCTTCCGCCGTTTCTTGTTAATTCATTACCCGTCCGCTGACGCTGTTTACCGCCAGATTTTCCGGGGCAGGTAAATCTATGCTGGTGTTAATAATGCGCCGGGCGCACAAAAAGTATTTTGCATAATACGCAGAATCAAGGCTTCTGTACTCCACGCCCTTGCTAGCGGAGTGTATCATCTGGTTATTGCCCACATAAATGCCCACGTGGGAGGCAGGATAATGCTTGCCCGGCTCATAGAAAAAGACCAAATCTCCCACCTGCAGGGCTTCCTTGGGAATCACTACGCCGTCTTGCAGCTGGGTTGCCGCCGAACGGCTCAGGTCAATTCCGTTTTCCCGGAATACGTAGCTGGTCAAGCCCGAGCAGTCGAAGGCGCCGGGTCGGGAAGCGCCGTAAACATACTTCGCGCCAATTTGCTCCTTTGCCAGAGTAAGCAGCCTGTTGCGCAAAACAAGCGCCCGGGCGTGGTCTGTATAGGTAAGCACGCGGGTGTCATTGGAATCTGTTTTGCAGTCTATGTAATATTCTCCGCTGTCTGTATGTACAATCTGGCTTTTGAGAATATAGCCCTTCATATCGTAGCAATCCACTTTATAGTAACTGCCCTTTTTGCCCAAAACAGTCACCTTTGTACCGTTTTCCATTTGACCAATGGCAGCTGACGCACTGTTTGCCTTTAGGCGGACCACTGTGGTCATAGTCTGCAGTGTGTCCTGGGATACCGGTATCTCCGATGTTGGGGATGCCGATTCGGATTCCGGTATAGCTGCCGCCGGCTGCATATGGCTCAAAAAGCACGCCAGGCACAAGGCGGCACTCAAAACACGCAGACCCCATTTTCGGGTTCCGGTCATAATTACAATTCCTTTCTTGGTTGCAAACTTGTACTGAAAAAGTTACAATCGGTTACGAATTATAGCACGAATGTAATTATCTGTCAACCCTGCTTATTATGAATAAACCCCCCTTGTTCCCTATTTTACTCCGGAAATATCCAAATATTTACAGGGTAAGTGGATTGAAACAGCCGTATTTTGGGGCAAAATAAACCGCTGTGGATAAACTTCCTCCACAGCGGCAAGGCCGGTTTTTCAGGTTTCCAGTTGTTTTCCCAAAAATCCGGCAACAGTCTGGGCAAGGCGCTGGTCTGCCTCTGCCATAGGCGTGTTGTCCTCCCCCATAAGCAGTAGAACACAGCCCATCAAGTCCCCCTGACTTAAAATCGGCGCAGCCACACCCAGGTGATACTTATCCGATCCCTCCAGTGCGCGAATGGGTGTATCGCCCGGGGTATAGCGGTAATTTTTCCGACTCTCCATAAGCTTTTCCAGCTCCATGGAATTTCGCTTGTCCATAAGCTCCCGCTTCGGCGCGCCGGCAAGGGCAATAATCCCATCCCGGTCGGTAACCGCCGCAACATAGCCCGTGTTTGCACCGATGGACTCGCACATCTGGGCAGCAAATTCCTGCATTTCCCCCATGGGGGAGTACTTTCTGAAAATCACTCCGCCGTCCTTTTCCGTATAAATCTCCAGCGGGTCTCCTTCTCTTATCTTGAGGGTGCGTCTGATTTCCTTAGGGATAACAATTCTCCCCAAATCGTCCACTCGTCTAACGATACCTGTTGCTTTCATATATCTTTCTCCTTTTCTGCGGCGTATAAGGCCCCCTTGTGTAAAGGGGGCTGGCAGAAATCTCTGATTTCTGACTGGGGGATTGTTTTTATCGATACATTGCAATCCCTCCGTCTGCGCTTGCGCGCAGCCACCTCCCTTTGCACAAGGGAGGCTTTGTTGCCTACAATAATTTTACAAATTACGCTGTTAGTATCTGTAAACTCACGGAGATTATACCGCCACAAATAAAAATGAACCTACGCTTTCTTTTCCGAAAGAATAGGTTCATCTTTTTTGAAATTCTTCGCCTGTGATTAGATAATTGATAGAAACATTATAATATTTCGACATTGCAACTAACAACGCAAGGGACGGCTCTCGTTTGCCGTTTTCGTAATAGGACAAGGCTTCACGGGAAATATTCAAGTCCATTGCTACCTTTTGCTGATTCAAATTCCGTATTTTTCGAATATTTTTTAGCCCAATCATCCAATCACCCCTTGCATTTATTGTAACATTGTGTTACATTATTTATGTGACAGTTTGTTACATAACTAAAAGGAGGTAACCTTTATGAAATTCTGCACCCATTGCGGAAGCGAAATAAATGATAACGCAATTGTTTGTATTAAATGTGGCTGTACCGTTGAATGTAAAAATATAAACAAACCTGCTGTTCAACCCGAACACAAATCATCCGCATCATTAGTCCTCGGAATTATCGGAATTGTTTTTGCTTGGTTATTTGCATTGGTTGGTCACATCACATCTATTATTGGTATTATCCTTGGCATTAAGGAGTACAAGGAAACGGAGAAAATGACAGGTCTTGTATTAAGTATCATTGGAGAAGTCTGTTCAATCTTCTCTTCAATTATTGGCGCTGTTGCTTTTTCAAGTGTTTTTTAATTATTAAAAAAATATTTAATCGGCATAGTGTCGATTAAATTACAAAAGGAGAGATACATATGAAATTTTGTCAGCATTGTGGTAAGGAAATCGTGGATGAGGCTGTAATCTGTCCTGGCTGCGGTTGTTCTGTGCAAACTACAAACAACAATCAGGTAGCAGAGGTCGATGAGTCTGTTAGCGCAGGCTTGGTTATATTGGCCATTCTCATTCCTTTGTTTGGTATCATTTATTGGCCTGTAAAAGCAAAGACCCGTCCTAAGTGTGCACAGGCTTGTGGTATCGCAGCTATCATCGCTTGGGTCGTATATCTCTTGATCCTTTGACCCCATAAAAATTCTAACAGCGCGGTAGATCTTCTACTGCGCTGTTATTCTTTCTGCAACACTATGTATCGCCCAGCAGAATCTGCCGATTGGTGTCAATGTTGTATGTGAGGGGTCGCCTTCTCTTATCTTGAGGGTGCGTCTGATTTCCTTAGGGATAACAATTCTTCCCAAATCGTCAATTCGGCGGACAATACCGGTTGCTTTCATATATCTTTCTCCTTAAATCACAAATTGTGTTGTTATTATCTGTATTTCTGGGAGAAATATACCCTTTTAGTTTACTTTTGCAAACAAAAGTGTTATAATGAACTGAGGCGGTGAAAACATGAACACTCAAAAAAACTATACACTTGAATTATTAAAATTGTTTGCATCATACATGGTGGTGTTTATTCACATAATGTTTTATGGGAAAATGGGTATTATTATGGAAACTTTAGCTCGATTCGCAGTACCTCTTTTCTTTTTAATATCTGGCTATTATTCTTTTCAAATTAAACCTGAAAAAATCATAAAAAGAATAAGACACCTATTGGGTTTAATTGTATTTGCGACAGTTTGTTACACCTTGTTTAATATAGTAATTGTATTCTTAAAAGGTAATGTGCGCGATATTGCTTCCTATTTGGGAAAATATCTTAATATTGGAACGCTAATTAAACTTTTTATATTTAATGTTCCTGTTAGCTCTGTTCATTTGTGGTATTTGTTGGCAACGGTTTATGTTTATGTAGTTTTTTATTTTGTAACGATGCTCCGTTTGAACGAAAAAGTAATATTCATAGTCTCTTTTTCGCTTTTATTTTTACATATATTGTTGGGCGAGTGTCTTTCTGCTTTAGGAATTGTTGTACCTATTCCCATTGTGCGCAATTTCGCCTTAGTGGGTATTCCGTTTTTTGCACTGGGTTTGTTTACAAAAAAGCACGAGAACAAATTACGCAGCATCCCTAATTATGTTCTTATTATAGCGGTTGCAGTTGGAGTTTTTGAATGCCTATTTTCTCGATATTTTTTCGGCAAAAATGAGTTGTACATTGGTTCTTTACTTATTTTGTTTGCGATTGTCGTTGTATTTATTAAGTATCCAACTGTCAATTACCCTCCTTTTTTAAACGCCTTGTCAGGTTGCAACACCTATGTTTATATTTTCCATGTTATGATATCTACTGTGATTTTCCAAATATATAAACTGTTTATCGTTGATTTCAACGCTTCTATAATTGTTAAATGTGCACATCCCATCATAGTGTGCGTTGCATCAACCGTCTTTGCATACGGAATTATACAATTGCTAAATGTTCTTTCATCAAAAAAACAAAAGTGATATTTAATCATTTTTTATAAAGCAATAGCTGAGTGAAATTCACTCAGCTATTGCTTTATGCCTATTTACCACACTATGTATTGCCCAGCAAAACCTGTCGATTGGTGTCAATGTTGTCAGCAAGGGGTCTCCTTCACGAATTTTTAAGGTTCTTCTGATTTCTTTGGGAATCACGATTCTCCCCAAATCGTCAACACGGCGTACAATACCAGTTGCTTTTATATATACATTTCTCCTTAAATTACAAATTGTGTTGTTATTATCTGTATTTTGAGGAGATTTATACTGCGTGAATTTGCTTTTTGAGTTTAGTATGTTGTAATAAAAAAGGTGTTTAATACCATTCTCGAAAACGGAATAGTAATTTTTTTGTTTATAGGGTTAGCCTATTTATTTATCAATACCAAAAAGAAATTTGTCTTATTACGGAATTCCTCTATTTTATGCCTACTTAAACCTTGGTAGTAACACTGAAATGTTGACAAGATTTTTCAAACATGCTATACTTGAAACAGTTAATAACCAATATATTTTATAAAAGGAGTTAATTACTTATGGCAACATCTAAAGTGGCATATCTTGTTAAACCGAAAATCGTTGACGGTGTTGAGGGAGAGGCAATCGTTGAGCTTCGCGACATCGAAATTCCTACTCCCGGCCCCGGTGAAATTCTTGTTAAGGTTGAAGGCTGCGGCATCTGCGGTACCGACGTTCACGAATACCGTTACAATCCGTTTGGTTATAAAGAAATCGTTCTTGGTCACGAAGGAACCGGTGAAGTTGTAGCAATCGGTGAAGGCGTTACCGTTGACACAAAGGGCGACCCCATTAAAATTGGCGATAAGGTTGTTACCTCTGTTCTTCTTTGCGGTGAATGTGATTACTGCCGTCGTTACCCCGAGCTTCCCAACCTTTGCGAAGGCCTCGGCGTTTACGGTCTTATCGAAGACGATGCAGAGCATCACAACAACGGTTGGTTTGCAGAACACATTTTGGTTCGCAAAAACTCATCTATCTTCGTTGTTAACGGCATGAGTATTGACGAAAGAATGCTCATTGAACCCGCTTGCGTTTGCGTTCATTCTTGGAACCGCGCAAAATCCACAAACCTTATCAATTTCGGTTCTACCGTTTTGGTACAGGGTTGCGGACCTATCGGTCTTATGCAGATTGCTGTTCTTAAGGCAGCCGGCGTTGTAAATATTATTGCAGTTGACGGCGTTGATACCCGTCTCGAGCTTGCCAAGGAAATGGGTGCTACTGCTGTTATCAACTTCAGAGAGCTCAAGACAATCGAAGAGAGAGTTGCCAAGGTTAAAGAGCTTACCCACGGCTTCGGTGCAGACTTTGTATTCCAGTGCACAGGCGTTCCTCAGGCAGCTGCAGATGCTTATAAGTACGTTCGTCGCGGCGGCGGTTACTGCGAAATGGGCTTCTTTGTAAACGCAGGCGAATGCACTATGAACCCCCACTTCGACCTTTGCAACAAGGAAATCACCTTAGTTGGTTCTTGGGTTTACAGTGCTAACGAGTACATTGAAACTCTTGGCTTCTTGAAGAAGGCTAAAGAGATGTCTATCCCCGTTGAGAAACTTGTAACACATCATTATCCCTTAGAGCAGTATGTTGACGCTATGGAAAAGAACATTTCTCTCACCGGCGTTAAGATTGCCATTGTTATGGAATAAATAATCAAACCTATAAAACAGAAACAAAGCGAGGGGAACTTCCCCTCGCTTTTACTATGTATAAAAACCGCCAAAAACCTTTTTTGACACCAATGCGTTCAATGGGGCAAACCGGCGAAAACTCCAGTTTTTATGCAGCTTTCAAGCGGTTTGCTCTATTATAACGCACCCCTCCACCCGACGGACGATTCCTGTTGCGGTACCCGACATCTTCGTCGGCTTTCAAAAGCTGTCCTCATCTGCCGCCCGTTTGTTGTGCCCGATATTCTCCTCGGTGCGAACACCTTCGTCGACTATCGACCACGGCACACACTACGCCTGCACTGCATCTGCCACAGGCAGCGTGCAGGCTCGTGGCCGCGGCCACTCGCTCAGGTCGCTCCTCCCGCCTCAGGCGGTGCTCCCATCGCTCCCCAGTTGCTTTCATATATCTTTCTCCTTTTCTGCGGCGCACATCTCTTGGCCCCCTTGTTGAGGGGGCTGGCACGGCGAACGCCGCGACTGGGGGAGTGTCCCGTCGATTATCGCGACACTCCCTCCGTCATTTGCTTTGCAAATGCCACCTCCCTCAAAGAGGGAGGCAAGGCTATGCCCCTACAATTATTTTACAAATTACGCTGTTATTCTTACACAAAAAGAGCGCACTGCAAAGTATGCAATGCGCTCTTTTGTAAAATAGTTTAATTATCCCACAAGCTCCTCAATAGCCTTTCCGGATGCCGACTGCCATGTGTCGGTATTAAAGGAGTTGGCAGAGCCGTAGCCGCCGTAGTTATTGGCGTTAGCGGTTCCGATTGTCAAAGGAACCAGCTCTGTCCATATGTCTGCGCCGGCAAGCTTGGTAAAGGATGCGGCATAGACAACAACGGATTTGCCGCTGGACACATTGCTCAGATTCTCCGCCGTAATATAGAGCGTCATCTCCGCACCGTTAACCGTGTACTCCCGTCCCCAGCTTGTATAGGTGTAGGCATCGCCGGTTGCGGTATTATTGTCCAAATTTTCACGCTTGATCATCATTGTAATGGGCTCAGCCTTTCCGTCGCCATCCAAGTCCATGGAAAGGAATTCTTCGCTGAACAGTTCTTTGATGGTGTTAGAATCCTGACTGTTGGCACCCACCACATTGCCGATGTATGTAACAGCAGAGGCTTTGTTTAAACCGCTGCGGTTATTCATTGCGTTTTCCAGGGTCTGATAGGAGTTTGCAAAAACCTCGTTATTCAAAATTGCCCGGAAACGGTCCACCGCAGTCAGCGCAACAATGGTGCCAATGGAATCCTTGTCCACAACAAAATTAAATTGCAGCTCGCCAAGAAGGGACTTATCAGAATAATCGCTTCCGTTAAAGGCAAATGCTACCTGAACGGTCTTATAGGTCTTTCCGGGAATTTCATCCTTGGTTTCGATACCGGAGACGCTATAACCGATTGCATCGCTATCCCATGAAACCACATCGGTTTTGTTGTAATAAAAGCTGTTTTCCGTACTGTTGTAGAAGGTTACCTCCACAACAACCTGTGAGCCGGCTTGCGGATTTAGCGCAAGGTCCGCATACAGATTTAAATCTGCGCTCTTTTTAACCTGGGCTGCCCTGTATGATCCTTGAATAACAGAAACATCTGTGATATACAGCAAGCCGTATTTAAATGTGGATAATTCGGATGCTGCATTTTCCGTCTTTGCCTCGGTTGGACCGTAATAATACCACATTGCAAAAACGCCGGAAACAAGAAGGCTTAACACAAGTAACAGCGCCACAATCAAAATCAATGACGAGTTGTGCCGCATGGTGTTATACCACCTCCATCGCCTGTTCTTCAAACTGAATCACACCGATTTCGGTAAGCCGTGCCAGCTTGGCCTGTAACAGCTTTTTTTCAGCAACCGGGGTTGCAAAAACGGCAAACAGCACCAGAAGAATACACAGATATCCCGCAGGCGACTGCATAAAGGCAAAGAAGCTGCCGACAAACTTAATGTGCTTACCGTTATAGCAGGCACGCATTTGTTCATACAGCACCGGGAACTCGTCCATATATTTGGAAGCATCGCCCTGAAGCTTAAAGTAGCGGCAGTCGGGGTGCTTTTCATTGGGTTCTTCGATGCCCACAATCCGGTGGATAACCAACTCTCCGTGATAATCATACACCACAATGTCATACAGCTCCAGCTCGAACTCTCCCGGCAGCTGCTCCAAAAATACCAGATCAAAGGTATCGAACTGATCGTTCAGTCCGTGTTCCTCCAAATAGGTGTTTTCCTCATGCTTAAAGGACATAGAGGCAGACATAACCACCTTGGGGGCAGAAAAGCCGCGGCCTATGTAGTTGCCGGAAAGCTGCACAAACACCGATGCCGCAAATGCAGCCAAAATCACAGCAAGCAAAATGCCGGAAACAATCCTGCACAGGATGTCCGAAAAGCAACCGCGGGCCTTGTTTTTTTGATATTCAGTTATAATGCGTTCATCTTCCAAGCCGTGATTGATTGCCTTGATGGTCAGCTTGATGACATAATACAGCATCACCGAGAACAGACCCGTCAGAAGCGTAAAGACAACCAAACACAAAAAGAAGATATACCAATCATATCCTGACATATTCTTCTCCAAAAATATTATCCCATGCGCCGCATGGGATAATATCTCATACTGAATTTATGTAATTAGGCAGTTGCTTCGGAAACAGTAATGCTGATAGCACCGCTGTGCAGCGCCAGCTTGAATGCATCGTAATCCTCTGCAGTGGGCAAATACAGATCGTTCAGTTCGATCAGCGCCGCCAGGTCGGAAGCGGAGATGGTGATTGAGCCGTTTACATTGCCCAGGTTCTGGGCAGTGGTAGTTACTGCAAAGATTGCATTGTTCTCGTAAACATAGTTATTGGTCGTACCCAGTACGTACTGCAGCTTTACACCGTTGGCAGCGACGGTGGAGTCGGCGCCCTGATTGGGGGTGAAGGTCACGGTGACATAGCCTTCTATCTTCATTTCACCACGAAGGTCATTGTCTTCATCGTGAATGGTGATCTTCAGATTGGTGGTGTCAATGGTGATATTACCCTTGTCCGTGGTGACAACCTTATCAGTGATAATTGTGCCGGCATCAAAGAACTTGGTACGGGCAGTAACAGTACCTTGAGCATAGTTCCAGGTGGCGTAAACGCCGCCGATGGTCACGCACAAAATCAGCGCGATCAAAACACTGAGTTTCTTCATTTTAGTACCTCCATAAATAAAAAATAGCGCATACTTAGCGCAAGCGCTTGGATTTCTATTCATTATAGCATCGGTAATTTGGACTGTCAATAGGCTTTTCAGTAACTAAATACAACAAAACATCCACTATTGACACATATTTTGCACACACAGGACAACTGCGCTCCAGTAAAACAAACCTCACGGCATAGACTGCTATAAGGTGAAGCTGCGGGATATTGCGCAAACAAACCGGACGCTGTAGCACAAATTACAGGCAATGCAGATGCACACTGCCGGTGGCTTCTTTATACAAAAAAAATAACACCACCCTGATAGGTGGTGTTATTTTTGGTGACCCGTACGGGAATCGAACCCATGTTACCGCCGTGAAAGGGCGGTGTCTTAACCGCTTGACCAACGGGCCTGGTAGCGGCGACCTGATTCGAACAGGTGACATACCGGGTATGAACCGGGTACTCTACCAGCTGAGTTACGCCGCCAAATTTCTTTATGCCGAAATCAGCTTTGTTATTATACCCACCATGTACCACTTTGTCAAGAGAAATCTTGGTATTTTTCAAGTTTTTTCGGGAAAGCTTTCATCGGTGATGCTTTATGGAGCTTTGGAAAAAATCTGTTTTATTTTCCGCCGGAGGCTGCGCCTATATGGGACTGGAGCTTTTGTGGCGGGGCTGGAGCCACGGCAGTATGTTTTTTGCTGGCGGTTCCTGCTTTTTACTTTTGGGAAAGCTGGGTCAGGTTACACGAAATCCTCTTAGCCGCGCCCTCATCGGGTCGGGAATTATTACCGGCGTGGAGTTTTTGGCAGGACTTTTGGTAAACAGAAGCTACGCGGTTTGGGATTATCGGGATATGCCGCTGAATATAAAGGGGCAGATTTGTCTTCCCTTTTGCCTTTTGTGGATACCCATTAGCCTTGGAGCAACCTTACTTTACGGAGCTTTGGACAAAAAAATACTGCCAGCCAATTGACCGGCAGTATTTTTATGCTTTTATTATTCGTCCTTAGCCTTGGAAACAACCAGGTTGACGAGGATGCCCAAAATCAGAGCGCAAGCGATGGCGGTCAAGGTAACCTTGCCGATAGCCATAGCCATGCCGCCGATACCGGGGATCAAAATTGCAGCAACCACAAACAGGTTCTTGTTCTGGTTCAGGTCTACCTTCTGGATCATCTTCAGACCGGAAACTGCAATAAAGCCGTACAGAGTGACGCAGACACCGCCCATAACACAGCCGGGAATGGAGTCCAGGAATGCCACAAAGGGACCGAAGAAAGAGATCACAATGCTCATAATGGCAGCCACGGTGATGGTGATGACAGAAGCGTTGCGGGTAATGGCAACACAGCCAACAGACTCACCGTAGGTGGTGTTGGGGCAGCCGCCGAAGAAAGCGCCAACCGTGGAGCCAACGCCGTCACCCAACAGGGTGCGGTGCAGGCCGGGCTCTTCCAGCAGGTCGGCATCAATGATGGTGGACAGATTCTTGTGGTCAGCGATGTGTTCAGCGAACACGACGAAAGCCACAGGTACATAAGCTACAGCCAAGGTAGCAAGATAAGTACCGTCGATTTCCTTAACGCCCTTCAGGGCTTCCAGGAAGGTAAACTCAGGAACTGCAACAATCTGCACATTTTGGAACAGAGAGAAGTCAATAACAGGAATGCCGCACAGAGTAAAGACCATAGCAGCCGCATAACCGGCCAGAATACCGATGATGAAAGGAACCAGCTTGATCATCTTCTTGCCGTAGGTGGAAACAACGATAACCACAAGCAGGGTCACCATGGCGCAAACGAGGGAAGCCCAGATGGGAGCGCTCATAACGAAAGCGCCGTTGCTGTCCTGAGGACCGTAGGAGAATACGTCCTTGATAGCTGCGCCTGCCAGACTCAGACCGATCAGAGCAACGGTGGGTCCGATAACTACAGGAGGCATCAGCTTGCTGATCCACTTAACGCCAACCAGCTTGACGACAATTGCAATAACCACATACACAAGACCTGCAAAGGCTGCGCCGATGATAAGGCCTGCATAACCGGCGGAAGCAGATACCGCGCCGGCAAATGCCGCTACCATGGAGCCGATAAAGGCGAAGGAAGAACCCAGGAACACAGGGCTCTTAAACTTGGTGAACAACTGGTAAACGATTGTACCGACACCGGCGCCGAACAGGGCTGCGGAAGCGGACATACCGTTGCCCACGATTGCGGGAACTGCAATGGTAGCTGCCAGGATTGCCAGAACCTGCTGAAGCGCGAAAATCAACAGTTGGCCAAATTTGGGTTTATCTTTAATGCCGTAGATGAGATTCATTTGGGGTTCCTCCATATCTTTTTAAATTAAATTCGCAAAAAAGAAGGAAAGACCGGGTCAGTAAACGCGGTGTTTCCTCCTTACTTTCGAATTTCAACTTCAAGTGGCATTATACACCATTTTCTGACAAAAAGCAAGCACTTTTATAAACAAAATCCCTCCGGTAACAGCTGCTCCAAAGTCCGCACCTCAATTGTGGTTCCATCGGTGAGGTAGATGGGAAAATCCCCCTTGCAGAACTCTGCAATCACCTGCCGACACACACCGCAGGGGGTGCATTTTTCGTTAATCTCCCCGTCCTTGCCGCCACAGACCGCCAACGCCGTAAACTCCCGGCAGCCCTGAGAAACCGCCTTCCCGAAAGCCACCCGTTCGGCACACATGGTAGGACTGTAGGCAGCATTTTCCACATTGCATCCGGTAAATATCTGCCCGTCGGCAGCAAGCAGCGCCGCCCCTACCCGATACCCGGAATAGGGCGCGTAGGCATTATCCATTGCCTGCTTTGCCATGGAAATCAGTTGCTCTTTCATAAAATTCTCTCCTTAAGCAGTGGGGAGCCGAACGCCGACAGCCCCACAGCAGTCCTTTTGTTTGGATTTTTCCTTATCTTCCTCGGCTTGCGTCAGCAAGCAATCGTCATCTGCGCAAAAATCCAAAGCAAAAATCCTTGCTGTGGGGTGCGCAGCAGTTTTCGCAGAGCTGATTTTTGTCAAGCCAAGTAAAATCACGCAGGGAATACCCATTGGTATTTTCAAGGGATTTTCCGCAGGATTGGCGAAAAGACGCCTGCGAAAACCTATCGGGGTTCAGCTCCCCACTGCTTAACCATATCGGCAACAAAGGTAAAGCTGTCCTTTGTACCGAGGTTTTGGGGCATAATCTTCTTGCCCAGCACCAAAAGCGGCACATATTCTCGAGTGTGGTCGGTGGTTTGTGTATATCCCGGGTCACAGCCGTGGTCGGCGGTGATAATCACCGTATCCTCCTGACCAAGCTCTGAAAGGAAGCCAGGCAGCCATGCGTCAAACTCGGAAAGCGCCCGGGCATACCCCAGAGCGTCCCGCCGGTGTCCGTAAACCATATCAAAGTCCACCAAATTTACAAAGCACAGACCGGAAAAGTCCTTCTTGGCATAGCGCATCGTATGGGACATCCCATGGGCGTTGCTTTCGCTGTACACATGCTCGGTAAGACCGTGCCCTGCAAATATATCGTAAATTTTCCCCACGCCAATACAGGAGAGCCCTGCCTGCTTTATCTCATCCAGCAGGGTTTTTTCCGGTGGCTCAAGAGAAAAATCGTGACGGTTGGCAGTCCGGGTGAAGCTGCCGGGTGCGCCTGTAAAGGGACGGGCGATCACCCGCCCTACCCCGTGCTTACCCACCAGAATTTTCCGGGCAATCCGGCAGTATTCATAAAGCTGCTCCACAGGAACAACATCCTCATGGGCGGCAATCTGAAATACCGAGTCGGCAGAGGTGTAGACAATTAAATCTCCCGTTTCCATATGGGCTTTGCCGTAGGCTTCAATCACCTGTGTTCCAGACCATGGGGCATTTGCCAAAACGTCCCGTCCGGTAGCCTGCCGGAAGGGCTGCAAAACCTCCTCCGGAAAGCCGTGGGGATAGGTGGGCAGGGGCTGCTGCGATACAATGCCCGCCAGCTCCCAGTGGCCGATGGTGGTATCCTTTCCCGCGGATTGCTCAGCAAGGCGTCCGTACATGCCGGTGGGGTTTTCCGTCTTTGGCAGACAGGTAACGCCGTCAATATTTCCCAGTCCTGCCTGTATTAAATTGGGAATGTGAAGCTTGCCGGTTTTCTGGCAGGAGGCAAGGGTATTTGCTCCTGCATCCCCAAAGGCCGCTGCATCCGGCAGCGCCCCAATGCCAAAGGAATCCAGCACAATTAAAAATACCCGCTTCATAGTCATCCTTCCATTTTGACTGCTACTTCCAGTGCTACCTTCATCATTTGGGTAAAGGCGGTCTGCCGTTCCTGGGAGGTGGTCTCCTCACCGGTAAGCACATGGTCGGAAATCGTACAGATGCACAGCGCCCGCTTGCCGTACCGTGCGGCATTCATATACAGCGCCGCAGCCTCCATTTCCAGCGCCAGAACGCCCATCTTCTTCAGTCCGTAAATGCTGTCCAGACCCTCCGGGACGCCCGCATGGTCGCCGTAAAATACATCGGAGGAATTGACATTGCCCACATGATATACCGCGCCCTGCTTTTTGGCAGCTTCCACCGCAGCGCTTAACAGCTCATAAGAGGCAATCGGCGCAAAGGTGCCGGGCAGGTGAAACTGCCGGGCGAAATTGGAATCGGTGCAGGCGCCCTGCGCCAGCACCAAATCATACAGCTTAATATGCTCCTGTACGGCACCTGCAGAGCCAACCCGAATAATATTTTCCACGCCATAGGCGTTATACAGCTCATGGGAGTAGATACCGATTGCCGGCATACCCATTCCCGATGCCATTACAGATACCTTTACGCCCTTGTATGTTCCGGTATAGCCCTGAACGCCCCGGACATTGTTTACAAGCTTGGGATTTTCCAGAAAATTTTCCGCAATAAATTTCGACCGCAGAGGGTCACCTGGCATTAAAACCGTCTTGCCGAAATCTCCGGGCTTCGCGCTGATATGAGGGGTCGGTGTGGTTAACATAACTTTTCCTCCTTAATAGTCTTTTCCGGTATCTTCTACTTTTGCCAGCTTAAGCAGTGGGGAGCCGAACACCGACAGCCCCACTGCAGTCCTTTCGTTTGTATTTTTCCTTATCTTCCTCGGCTTGCGTCAGCAAGCTCTCGTCATCTGCGCAAAAATCCAAAGCAAAAATCCTTGCTGTGGGGTGCGCAGCAGTTTTCGCAGAGCTGCTTTTCGTCAAGCCAAGTAAAATCACGCAGGGAATACCCATTGGTATTTTCAAGGGATTTTCCGCAGGATTGGCGAAAAGCCGCCTGTGAAAACCTATCAGGGTTCAACTCCACACTGCTTAACAACCCGGGAAGTACCCAATCGGGATGCACCCAGCTGGATAAACTTTTCTGCATCGGAAAGACTGGATATGCCCCCGGCTGCCTTAATTTTTACATTTTTTCCCACAAATTCAGCAAACAGCGCCACATCCTCAAAGGTTGCACCGGCAGTGGAAAAGCCGGTAGAGGTTTTAATGTAGTCTGCCCCGGCTTCCGTGACAATGCGGCACATTCTGATTTTTTCCTCCCGGGTCAGCAGGCAGGTTTCGATAATCACCTTTAAAAGTCTGCCCTTGCAAGCTTTTTTCACTGCCCGGATTTCTTCCAAAACCTCATCATCCTTACCGGCCTTCAAAAGGCCGATGTTGATGACCATATCAATTTCATCCGCGCCGTTTTCCACCGCATCGGTAGCCTGAAAGCATTTTGCCTTAGTGGTGTCATAGCCGTTGGGAAAGCCGATAACCGTACAAACCGTCAGCCGATTTCCCACATACTCCTTAGCCTGCCGGACATAGCAGGCCGGGATGCACACCGATGCGGTTTGAAACCGGATGCCGTCATCGCAAATTGCCTGAATATCCTGCCAGGTAGCCGTCTGGCTTAAAAGGGTGTGGTCACACCGCCGTAAAATTTCGCTTAATTCCATTATAAGTCCTCCCCCTTGCTTTTCTTTTATTATACAAAACCAAAAACCAATATGCAAGAAAAAACAGATTGCCGGAACAGCCCCTGTCCCGGCAATCTAAAAAAGCTTATAACGCAAATGCGGCAATCTATACGCAAAGCTTGCTTAAAAATCTGAAACCTTATGAGCATTCCCTTACGGTGCGGCCGGGTGGGGTACATAGGGGAGGGCGGCTTGGATTGCGGGAGCAAGACACACAGCGCCTCCCCTATGTCGGTTCTTTCGTGTCTTTCTTGCCGAAACAAGAAAGACACCCTCCGGAGGAACCCAGCCAACAATCCGGCAGAAA
>JAFVZT010000027.1 GCA_017508045.1 Oscillospiraceae bacterium
GAATTTAAAGAGCATCCCATGCTGTTACCTCTTTCGGAGATCTTCTGCGAAAAGGACATTTCGTATACCTACGAAGAGTATTTACTGCATATGGATCAAACCCTTCGCTACAGTCAGGAGGAAAAGAACTATATTATCAAGCAAAACAGCAACTATCCGTTTAGAAATATACAAATTCGTATTCTTGAAGGGAAATGGGTGGTCATATCTAAGAACAAAGCGCCGGCAATTCACTTTGTCATTCACAATCCACAGCTCCGGAGTGCTTTGGAAAATATGACTATTCCGATTTCCGAAGAAAACAATGAAGAATAAGAGAATCGCTATATCTTACAAAAAGCTATCATATGAGAAAGGCGGTAGTGTTCAAATCACTACCGCCTTTCATCATCCATATATTAACCAAAATATATACAAGGTTCACTAACCGCTTTCCGCCTGCGCCACCTGTATAACAACTTGTTATACGGGGCTGCGGCAGCGCGATAAAAAATGACAATTGCGGTTTTACCGCTTGGCTTTTTTAATTGAAAATTGAAAATTGAAAGTTGAAAATTGTACTAAACAATTAGATAAATAAGAATTTGTTTATTTCCTTGCAATAAAGATGGGTTGATAAAATCCTGTTTCTTCAGAAAACAGCCAAATTACTTCTTTGCAACCATTGGCGGTAAAAAGCTTCGTCAATTCCTCTCGACGAGTCGCTCTATATTCACATTCAAATTTGTTGATTTCCAAAGTTTCCTCGTCATCAATGATATATTGCGTAAGTTTATAACGGTCATCATTCCAAATCCAAGTCTGAAATGATACTCGTTTGCCTTTTTCGGTTTCGTGGATATATGGCGCAGAGTATGGTGGTTTGTCTTGAAGCAAAACGTCATAATCTCGAATGCTTCCAACAAATATTCCATTCTCTTTGATCTTACCTGCAATGCTCTTTACGGCTCTGCCTAAATCCTCGCTCGTAAGCATATGAGGCAACGCATTATCCATAGCAATAACAATATCAAATTTTTCCGAAAAGACATCCGATAACGCGCAGAAGTCAGCATTCTTAAAGCGAATATCAACATTGGCGTTTGATGCTCTTTTTTTCGCTTCGGCTATTTCGCCGTCGCTTATATCCGAGGCGGTGACATTGTATCCGAGCGATGCAAGACCTATTGCTTGCGTACCTATTCCGCATGCACAATCAAGGATACTTGCGGTTTGACCAAAATTGAATTTTTGAAATATACTTTGCAATAAGACAGCTTGCTCGTTCGTTGTAGCTTTCCAATCAAGGAATAGCTTATCGTAATGAGAAGCCATACTGTCATAAAATTTTTGTGTTATATTCATTTCGCCATCTCCGTCAAATTCTTATTTATCGGTAAGTTTATTTTAACATAAAATTAACTTTAATTCAATCTGTTTTGCGTGGACAAAAGAAAACTCGACTTGTTAGAAAGTCGAGTTTTACAAATTGTTCAATTTAAATCCCTATGGGAAACGCACCTAAGGGTGGTCTTTTTTGCCATTTGTATTTATTTTTAAATACAAATTACGCTTGAATACTAAATTATTTATCGTCGAAATGAATTACTGTTGTGTATTCCTTTCCACAATGCAACAGTGTATCATCAATATATTGTTTTAGCACACTCCTGTCCAGCTTCACGCCATAAGGCACCGCAACATCGAAAACAAGCTTTGGCTTGGTTGCGCCACGGACAACGCGAAAATCGTGGAATGATAATTCCTTGTTAAAGGACTCCACCGCCTGCTGCACCATACTTCGCATTTCATCCCACTCTGCGTCATTTTCCACTACAGGGTCATAATGAATAACCATGTGGACATTCAACTTTTCAAGCATGTCCCACTCAATGCAATCTATCATATCATGGCAGATAAGCGGATCCTCATTAGCGCTAAGCTCTACATGGACAGAAGCAAAGCATTGTCCCGGGCCATAGTCGTGGACAAGCAAATCGTGGATACCCAACACCTTATCGTGAGAAAGTATCAGCGTGCTGATACGCTCCACAAGGGCTTGATCCGCCCGTTCCCCCAATAATGGCGACATCGTTTCCTTGGCTACGCCAATACCGGAGTAGAGAATAAACAAAGCCACCCCAAGACCCACATAGCCGTCCACATTAACAGAAAACACAGATTGCACAACACAACCGGCAAGCACCGCGCCGGTGGAAATCACGTCGTTACGGCTATCAACAGCTGCAGCTTTTAGTACAGATGAATTTATTCGTTTCCCCAAATCGTTGAAAAAAAGGTTCATCCAAAATTTAACGCAAATTGAGCAAATCAGAACAGCGAATGTAACCCAGGAAATATCGGTTTTCGTGGGATGAAAAATCCGTCGAACTGAGCTTGTGGCCAATTCCGCGCCAATAAGCAATATCAAAACGGCAACGACTAATCCGGACAAATATTCATATCGCGCATGACCGTAAGGATGGTCACGATCTGCAGGACGCTGGGCCAAACGAAATCCCAACAGTGTAACCACGGAGGATGCCGCATCGGATAAGTTATTCAGTGCATCTGCAATAATTGATACCGCGCCGGATAACAAGCCCGCAACCAGTTTTATAACACATAACAGAAAATTGCAAACGATTCCCGTTATTCCCGCCATTTTCCCCACAGCTGAGTGAACTTCCGCAGAATCCGATTTTTCGTAATCTTTTACAAAAAGGCGTAAAAATAACCTTGTCATGGCTCGTCACCTCTGGGTTATTATAGCAAGCTTAAGCTTTTCCGTCAAGAAAGTTTGACCTATGCTGTACTTTCCCTTGAAGATATGCTATACTTTCAAGAAAGGAGATATACATTATGGCTTTAAAAACAATTTTATTTGATTTAGACGGAACATTAACCGATTCAGGCGAAGGAATTATAAACTGCGCCTATCTGGCGCTGGAGCATTTTGGCATGCCCCTTCCCACCAGAGAAGAAATGCGTGTTTTTGTTGGACCGCCCCTGCACGATACCTTTATGAAATTTGGTGTTCCAAAAGAAAGTGTTGAGGAGGCTGTCAAAATCTATCGTAGTCGCTATATTCCAACAGGTATGTTTGAAAACACCCCGTACCCCGGGGTAAAAGATATGTTGGAAACACTAAAAAGCCAAGGACACCGATTGCTGATTGCTACCTCTAAGCCGGAATGGATGGCAGTGGATATTTTGAAGCATTTTTCCCTTGATGGATATTTTGATCGCATCTGCGGTGCCAGTATGGATACCAGCCGCAGCACCAAAGAAGATGTGATCGCCTATCTTCTGGAGCTAAACGGCACAGCCGAAGCTATGCTAATGGTAGGTGATACCGCCTTTGATGTCATTGGCGCTGCCGCACATAAAATTCCCACAATCGGTGTCTCCTGGGGTTACGGTACAGTTGCAGATATGCAAAAAGCGGGTGCTGTTGATATTGCCCATAATATGCAGCAATTGCTTCAGTTAATAAACAAGACCCGCTAGGAGGTGGGTCTTGTTTATTTCATTCTTCCTCGGCTTTATCCAAAACTGTGGGAATAAAATGCTTAGCAACCTTTCCTTTACCCTTTGTCTTGACATAGAAGTATCCGATTACCGAAAAGGTAGCTGCACCGATCAGATTTACCAGCAAATCCTTCATCGTGTCCTGTAGACCAATATCCAAATAGCCGGCAATATTCAAAGAAATTTGGCTGCCGTCTTCCAGGATGACAATTGCGTTTCGTATTCCCTCTAAGGCTACTGCATCATTTTTTCCTTCAGGGTGGAGCATTACAGAATGGATTGCGGTTAAAACCGCATCTTTTTGCATATCAAAGCCAAAAATACTGTCCATTCCCCACTCAAAAAATTCCCATAAAATACCGATTGTCATAGAAAAACAAAAAGCAGCCACCGCAATATAGAAGGGAGACAGGGACATCGCTACCCGTTTATTCTCGTTTAGAAGGTTAACGATACAAAATCCGATTGCCGCAAACAAAAAGCCGTTAATTGTATGCAGAATCGTATCCCAATGGGGTACTAAGACGTAAAATTCCCGAATTTCGCCTAAAATTTCCGCAGAAAATATAAAAAAGAGCAGTATGATTTCCAAGGTATCCGGCAAGTCGATATGCAAGCGTCGTTCAAGAATGCTCGGCAAGACAAAAAGAAACAAGGTCAACGTGCAGACAAAAACGCTTTGGTAATCTCCCTTTAAAAATTGCAGTATCATGGTTAGGATAACCAAAAACCGAAGCGACAGATATACAGACAGAACCAGCTTCTTGTTTTGGACCGGTCTGTCAGATATAAACCATTTTGCTAACTTTTTAAATCTCAAAAAAACACCACCTTCAAAACAGTAATTGCCGCCATTGGCGGCAATTAAACGAAATCAACCCGGAAAAACATTTGTCACATAAATTAAAACAGGCAATGCCAAAGAAAAAAGACTGATTAGCCAGGGATACAGAACCTTTCTGGAACAGAACATAAGCAAAAGACATACCGCAGTCAGCGCAAGGGGGCCTAAAACCGCAATCTCACGAGCAACCATCTGCGCATACTCACCGGTCTGCAGAATATTAAAGCCTACCATAGCAGGAAGCTTCGCCTGATTATGGATCGCCAAAAACAGCGCACCTGCAACAACAGGAATTGCCAAAATAATGCTGCGCAAGCGATAAATCATATTCCAAATCCCACGCCAATGACGCAATGTCTCCGAGCGTTTCAAATTGTTATTTCTATTACTCATACGGTACCTCCGAGTAATTATTTTATTCATCATAGCATAATTTTGGCAATGTTGCAAGAGATAGATAAATTTGTTTACATTTGTATTTGGTCTTATTTATTGGACATTTAATGTTGTAAGATATGAACATCAAAGATATTAGGAGGATGTCATATGAAAATTACAACTGCATATCGCGCCGTTTTTGCCAAGCGCAACGCACCTTTATATCCAAACGCCGCCACACAGCAGGAACTCTTGCAAAAATTTATCGACTTGCTGCTAATGGGCGCAATCGGTATCAGCGCCGCAACAATTGTTCTGTTTTTGATTGCCCTTGGATAGCCTCCAAATCCGTCTGCTCCGCTAAGTAGCAGGCGGATATTGTTTCGTTGGTGATTTCAATGACACCGACACTGCCACCCCAGGAGCCACAGCTGCCGGGATTGAGTATCCATAATCCGTCCGGTTCACATTGGCAAAGCTTTTGGTGCGTATGACCGAAAAGCACCGCCTGAGCACCGCTTTCCCGAGCTACTGCCACAAGATATTCTATTCCGGATTTTACGCCGTGCTTATGCCCGTGGGTCATATATAGCTTCACCCCGTCAATTTTATAGCATAAAATATCTGCCTGCCAGGGATTACACCGATATCGGTCACAATTTCCGGGAACTTGATGAAATTTAATATTCGGGTTCTCCTGTGCCATCACTTCAGCGTCGTCAAAATGGTCACCCAAATGCACAATATGCTCCGGTTTAAGTGCTGCAATACAATAGCGCATAAAACTTAAGGATGAATGGGAATCCGATAATACAAGAATTTTCATAGTACACCTAATCCTAACTCACTGCATATAGTAATACTGAACTATTATAGCACTCGTTTTGACAGGAGGCAATCCCATGCAGAATAATTCTGAAAAGTTTTCCATTGAGAGGGCCATGAAACTGGCAAACAGTCCGGAAGGCAGACAGTTAATTGCTATGTTAAAGCAGACAAATCCGGAAGCAATCAGCAAGGCCATGCAGCAGGCATCCTCCGGTGATTATTCGAACATTTCCCAAACTCTCGCACCTGTGCTTAATTCTGAGGATATTAAAAAGCTGCTGCGTCGGATGGGAGAATAACTATGGATGACTTGCAAAACAAAATGAATTCCATTCTTTCGAATCCGGAAATGATGCAGCAAATTATGTCAATGGCGCAATCTCTGGGGCAATCCATACCCCAGGAGCCAACGCCGCAGCAGGAAAGCCCACCTCCTGCCCTTCCGGACATTGACCTTTCTATGATACAAAAGCTCTCCGGTTTTGTTGGCAAAAGCAGCATTGACAATAATCAACGAACACTGTTAAAAGCACTGACCCCGTATTTATCCCATGAGCGAATAATAAAATTAGAAAAGGCAATGCGCGCCGCAAAGCTGGCAAATATTGCATCCTCATTTTTAGGACAATCCGGTCTTTCATTTCTTACAGGCAGGTGATATTTTGTATAATCGTTATGTTCCCCAATCCGACGGCTCTTATCAAAAAAACAAAATGCCGGAGCCACAGTCTGCCAATAATCCTTCGCATACAAAGCAAAAAACGGATACTCAACCGCCAGCCGCATATAATGATTGTCCAGTTCCTGAACATCCGCAATTAAACAAACCGAGTTTCAGTCAGGGAAAACCGGGAGGCATTACAAACTTTTTTAAGCAATTGCTTCCAAAAGATATTGATACAGCTGATCTTTTGATTATCCTTCTATTGTTACTTATGGCAGGTGACAGCGAAGAAAACCGAAACAACGCATTGCTGACAATGGCGTTATACTTTTTTATGTAATTTCACCCCGGAGTAAACTCCGGGGTGACTTGCTATCGGGGAAGAAAGCCTATTTTCTTGTAGACCTTGCGTAAAGTCTTTTCTGCCACATAGCCGGCCTTTTCTGCACCGGCGCGGTACACGCCTTCCAGATAAGCTTTGTCCTTAAGCAGGCGTTCCGTCTCCTCACGAATAGGGCGCAAATGCTCAATAACGGCATCACCAACAGCAGGCTTCAATTTACCATAGCCCTGTCCTGCAAACTCTGTCTCAATGGTTTCAAAGCTTTTGCCGGTAACAGCAGAATAGATACTCATCAAATTGGCAACACCGGGCTTATTCTCCGGGTCAAAACGGACGCAGTTTTCCGTATCTGAATCGGTAATCGCGCGCTTAAATTTGCGCTGAATGTCCTCGGGGCGCTCCATAAGGAATACACAGCCCTCGGGCATAGATTTACTCATTTTGCTGTCGGGAGCATTCAGGCTCATAACCCGGGCGCCGGTTTCGGGAATATAGGGTTCGGGAATTTTAAATACATCACCATAAATGCTGTTAAACCGCTGCGCAACATCTCGAGTCAGCTCGCAATGCTGTTTTTGATCGTGACCCACCGGCACCAAATCCGGCTGATACAGCAAAATGTCCGCAGCCATGAGTGCAGGGTAAGTAAACAGACCGCCATTAATGTTTTCTGCATTTTTTGCAGACTTATCCTTGAACTGGGTCATACGACTTAATTCGCCAAACATGGTATAACAATTTAAAACCCAGCCCAGCTCTGCGTGCTGATGAACATGGCTCTGGACAAATAAGGTATTCTTCTCAGGGTCTAAACCGCAGGCAATATACTGCGCAAGCTGCTCCAGAGTTCTGCGGCGCAGGTCGGCAGGCGTTTGGCGCACAGTAATCGTGTGCATATCTGCCATAAAGTAATAACATTCATAATTTTCGGCACGGCCACTCCAGTTTTTAATAGCCCCTAAATAGTTGCCCAAATGAAGGTCGCCACTGGGCTGGATGCCGGAGAGCATTCGTTTCTTTTCAGCCATTAATTCTTCCATATAATCCGCCTCTCTTCGTGATTTTCTGTATTTTATCATAACGGCAATAAAAACGCAACGAGAAATTGACTTTTTGCCCCGCGATATGCTATAGTATTGTAAGATTTTTCATACAAAGGAGATTGCTATGGATTATGCTGCACTTGCCGGGCTACTGTTTCCGAACGTGACCGACACACCCCAATCCTTAGAGGAAAAATATCCCCCTCGTCAACTTCCCGAGGGCGCAGTGGTTACCCGTATGGCACCTTCCCCCACAGGCTTTGTCCATTTAGGTAATCTGGTTATGGGCTTGACTGCAGAACGAATGGCTCATCAAAGCAACGGCATTCTGTTTTTGCGTGTTGAAGACACCGATGCCAAGCGCGAAGTGCCCGGCGCTGTCGAGGTTTTGATTGAAACTTTAAAACACTACGGCATTTCCTTTGATGAAGGTGCTACCATTGACGGCGATAACGGCAGCTACGGACCCTACCGTCAGCGCCAAAGAGCCGGCATTTACCACGTTTATGCAAAACAGCTGGTAGAACAAGGTATGGCGTACCCCTGCTTCTGCACAGAAGAAGAGCTTAGTGCAATGCGTGCGCAACAGGAAGCCAACAAGGAAACAACCGGCTATTATGGAAAATACGCCCTGTGGCGTGACCGCGCATTAGAGGATATTCAGGCACAGCTGGCAGAGGGAAATTCCTGGGTGCTGCGTTTTCGCTCTACAGGCTCTGTGGAGAATCAGTTTAAGTTTGATGATCTGGTTAAAGGCAAGCTCACAATTACAGAAAACGATGTTGACCACGTTTTGCTAAAATCTGACGGTATCCCCACTTATCACTTTGCCCACGCGGTAGACGATCACTTAATGCGCACAACTCATGTGGTCCGTGGCGATGAGTGGCTTCCTACCCTGCCCTTCCACATTCAATTGTTCAAAGCGCTGGGTTTTAAACTGCCGAAGTACGTCCACATCGGACCGCTAATGAAAATGGACGGAACCTCTAAGCGGAAGCTGAGCAAGCGTAAAGACCCGGAGCTGGCATTAACCTTCTACAAGGCTGCGGGCTTCCCGGTTGAAGCAGTGTACGAATACATTATGACCGTCCTTAATTCGAATTTTGAGGACTGGCGCCGGGCAAATCCCACCGCACCCTCCGATGATTTTACCTTTAGTCCCAAGAAACTCAATCCGGCTGGCAGTCTGTTTGACTATGCAAAACTCACCGATGTGAGCAAAAATGAAATTGCTAAAATGGATTCCGCAAAGGTCTATACCCTGCTGACCGAATGGGCCGGAGAATATGACCCGGAATTTGCAGAGCTACTTTGCAGGAATCCGGATTATGCAAAATCCATTCTGGCAATTGGCCGTGGCGGCAAAAAGCCCCGTAAGGACCTCGCAACATGGAAGGAAGCCAAGTCTTATATGGGCTTCTTCTATGATGAATATCTGACTGCACCGGAATTTGACGAAAAATTCAATAAAACTGTTATTTATTCCGTATTGGATAAATTCCTAGATTGTTTCGATATTTCTGATGACTCCGGTGTTTGGTTCGAAAAAGTGAAGACCATTACCGCAGAATTGGGCTTTACCACAGATATGAAGGTATACAAAGCTGACCCCAATGCCTTCCCCGGCACTGTTGCCGATGTTTCCACCTTTATACGGCAGGCTGTTACTGGCAAGACAAACTCCCCGGATTTGTACACCGTTATGCAGCTGCTTGGCTACGATCGCACAGTCTCCAGAATTAAGGCCGTTATGGCGACACTGAAATAAGACAACCCGGACTGATTTTTATAATCAGTCCGGGTTTGATTTTTAGATGCCGCCGTCTTTTGTATAGTTCAACAGTCCGCCCGCAAGAAGAATCTTTTGCTGGCGTTGTGTCAGATTGCAGCTGGCCGTGAAGGTCAAGCCATCCGTCTTTACGGTTATGCTACCTTTTTCCATTCCGGACTTAATATCCGTCAGCTGTAGAGTCATAGACTGGGAGAGCTTATCATAAACCTCCGGATCCTCCAATGTCAAAGGCAAAATACCCGCATTAATCAAGTTTGCAACGTGAATTCTGGCAAAGCTTTTCGCAAGAACACAGCGAATACCTAAATACATAGGGACCAGCGCAGCGTGCTCACGGGAGGAGCCTTGTCCGTAATTGCTGCCACCTAAGATAATTCCGTCTCCTGCCGCTTTTGCGCGTTCTGGGAATTCCTTATCACAAACCTCGAAGCAAAACTGCGACAGGTGGGGAATGTTCGAGCGATAAGGCAAAATTTTTGCACCGGCAGGCATAATATGGTCAGTGGTAATGTTGTCCCCAACCTTTAGGACAAGCTGAGCTGTCAATTCGTCCGCAAAAGGCTTGCTCTTGGGGAACTCCTTGATATTCGGGCCGCGAAGCACCTGTGCATCCTTAGCCTCCTCAACGCTGAGGGGCATCAACACTGCAGTATCGTCAACAGAAAATTCCTGAGGAACCTCTCGGGTTGCCTGGACCTGCAGGGTCGTGGGGTCAGTTATGTATCCGGTTAGCGCCGAAGCCGCTGCTGTTTCCGGAGAAACCAGATAGACATTAGCATCCTTGGTGCCACTGCGACCGGTGAAGTTTCGGTTAAAAGTTCTAAGGCTGACACCCTGAGAGTTGGGAGAAAAGCCCATACCAATACACGGACCGCAGGCGCACTCCAGCACACGGGCGCCACTTTTCAGAATATCGTTAAGCGCACCACAGTCAGCAAGCATCGTCAAAACCTGACGGGAGCCGGGAGATATTGACAGGCTGACACCGGGGGCAACCGTCTTTCCCCGAAGAATTGCAGCCACGCGGAGCATATCACGCAAGGAGGAATTGGTGCAAGAGCCGATACAAACCTGATCCACCTTAACATCCTTTAACTCTTTCACTGCAACCACATTGTCAGGACTGTGGGGGCAAGCAATCATAGGCTCAAGGGTAGACAAATCCAAATCAATTATCCGGTCGTAGACGGCATCCTCATCAGAGGAAAGCGGTGTGTAATCAGCCTCTCTTCCCTGATTGCGCAAAAACAGTCGTGTCTGTTCATCGGAAGGGAAAATCGAGGTGGTCGCACCCAGCTCCGCGCCCATATTGGTAATGGTAGCGCGCTCAGGGACTGTTAGGGTTTCCACACCGGGACCGCCCCACTCCACCAGAACGCCCACACCGCCTTTAACTGACAGCCTGCGAAGTATCTCAAGGCTGACATCCTTTGCCGCAACGTGGGGACGCAGAGCGCCTGTCAGATTAACCTTATACTGCTTGGGCATAGTGATATAATACGCACCACCACCCATTGCAATAGCAACGTCCATACCGCCAGCGCCAAAAGCCAGCATACCCAAGCCTCCGGCTGTGGGTGTGTGGCTGTCCGATCCGATTAAGGTCTTTCCAGGAACGCCAAACCGTTCCAGATGCACCTGGTGACAGATACCGTTGCCGGGTCTGGAGAACCGCACGCCGTACTTAGCGGCAACCGTTTGCAAATACCGGTGGTCATCGGCATTTTCAAAACCGCATTGCAGCGTGTTGTGGTCAACATAGGCAACGCTTAATTCTGTCTTCACCCGGGGAATGCCCATGGTTTCAAACTCCAGATAGGCCATTGTTCCGGTTGCGTCCTGAGTCAGGGTCTGGTCAATGCGAAGTGCAACCTCCTGCCCCTGCTGCATTGTTCCGGCAAGCAAGTGCTTTTCAATAATTTTTTCTGCAATCGTTTTACCCATTGTTTTGAAACCTCTCAATCATAGACACTTTTGCATTGGCAATATGCTTCTGTATCAACGCCTCTGCCTTTTCAGCATCTGCAGAGCATATGGCATCGCAAATTGCCCGGTGCTCCTGCACGGAGCATCTGAGGCGCTCATCATTATCCAAGCTGCCTCTGCGGAAACGCTGTGTCTTTTTATGCAGCGGCACTAAGGTATCGCGGATAACCGTCCGTCCGCAAAGCTCATAAATTGCATGATGGAACTGATCATCCACCTTACGCAAGCTCTCCAAGTCATGCCGGGAGTAGTAAAAATCTTGTCGATCACAAATAGACAGCAGCATATCCTTGCTTTCATCTGTCAGGTTTTTTGTGGCATAATACGCCGCAAGACCCTCAATGCGCTGACGGATGTCCATAATATCCAGCAAATCATCTACTGTAATACCCAGCACCACAGAGCCTTTTCCGGTATCCGCAATGAGGCGCTCCTGTTCCAAGCGACGCAACGACTCGCGGATGGGCGTTCTGCTTACACCGAGAGTCTCCACGAGCTTTAGCTCTGTTAGAATTTCACCGCGGGGATAAACTCCGGTAATGATGTCGTTTTCCAGTTTCTCAAAAACTCTGTCCGCAAGAGAGACACTTTTAAATTCGTTCATAGCAATCTCCTTATTTTACGGAAAACCGGCCGGGGGCCAGCTCTTCTATTTTTTCTTCCATCTCCATATAGGAAACAACAGTTTGTCTGCCCTGCTCATACAAATCATCAATCCAGTTCTTCAAAGCCAATACCAGCGTATCATTCTTTGCCAGCTGGTCTTCACCGCTAAGCCTGTAGTTTTGATTTATCCAATAAGCAATACCTGCTGTACCGGATGTCTTACTGATTTCAACCATAGCGGGGCGGTTTAAAAGCTTTTCCGTATCAAAGATTGTATAAATCTCTGCATCCTTCATCAAGCCGTCAGCATGAATTCCGGCACGGGTAGTGTTAAAGCTTCTACCTACAAAGGGCGTCATAGGGGGAACATTATAGCCGATTTCTTTGGTAAAGAATTCTGCAATCTCTGTGATAACCGTAGGATCCATACCATCCATAGAGCCTCTCAAGGACGCATATTCAAACACCATAGCCTCCAGAGGAACATTGCCGGTACGTTCTCCAATTCCCAGCAGAGAGCAGTTAACAGCACTGGCTCCGTAAAGCCACGCGGTGGATGCATTGGCAACTGCTTTATAGAAATCATTATGACCATGCCATTCCAAACACTCACTGGGAACTCCGGAGTGGTGCTGCAAACCATAAATAATGCCGGCAACACTTCTGGGAAGCGCTGCTTCTGTATACGGCACACCGTAACCCATAGTGTCACAAGCGCGGATTTTTACTGGTATACCTGCCTGCTTGGACAGCTCCTGCAGTTCATTAACAAAGGGAACAACAAAGCCGTAGAAGTCTGCGCGGGTAATATCTTCCAGGTGACATCTGGGAATAACACCTGCTTCAAAAGCATCCTTAACGGTAGCAAGGTAGTAATCCAAGGCCTGTTTTCTGGTCATTTTCATCTTCTTGAAAATGTGATAGTCGCTACAGCTTACCAAAATACCGGTTTCTTTAATTCCCAAATCACGGACAAGCTTAAAGTCCTCCTTGCTAGCGCGAATCCAGCTGGTAATTTCGGGGAATGTCAAATCCAGCTCCATACACTTTTCCAAGGCCTGCCGATCTTTTTTGCTGTAAATGAAAAACTCGGTCTGACGAATGATGCCATAAGGACCGCCAAGCTTAGAAAGATACTGGTAAATTTTTACGATTTGGTCAACACTGTAAGGCTCTACCGACTGCTGTCCATCACGCAAGGATGTATCCGTTATCCAAATTTCTTCCGGCATATTAATCGGCACACGGCGATGGTTAAATGCAACCTTAGGTACTGTACCATAGGAATAAAAATCCCGTTGTAAATTCGGTTCCTCCACATCCTGTAAGGAGTATTTATAGGACTCCTGCTCCAGTAGGTTTGTTTTTGAAGATATCTCTAACATAATTACATCTCCTTTTTTGTATAACTGTATACAATTATACAGATTATTACAGGTTTGTCAATAGAGAATTGGCGCAGGAACTATATAAATTCCTGCGCCATCAAATTAAACTGTCTATTAAGTTAATTGATCCAAGGGTCGATGTGGGTAATTCCTTGAACAGCTATTGTGCTCGCCTTTGGAGTGCTGTCTGTTGTCTGCGCTGATGCAGCGCATATGCCATTCTGGCAAGAAATACTTCATTGGTAGGACAATGTGTCTGGCCATCTCTGCCTGCGGGAAAATACACTTCCCATACACTTCTGTTTCCGTTTTCCCAAGCGTCTTTGATCGCATCCCGAATTCCTTTTTCCACTTGCTGAACATTTCCCATGCACAGCTTGGCGGCCATTGGATAGAGGCACTTGCTTATACCGCCGTCTACTCCGCGGTATTTTAACAGCAAACCGTAATATGCACAGTCATATCGAGTAAAACCCATTCGGAAGCCCAATTCCAGAAGAATTCTGTTGGTCTCTCTTTCCTCATTCCATTCCTGCAAATCAGGATGTTCTGACAGTTGTGCCAGATCCCAAATTCTGGATACCACGGCGCTGACACTGCAGGGTTTTGAAAGAAGATAGCTTACCTGCAGACGTTCCAACTCCTTACAGACCCAATCATCGCATAAATAAGAGGTTACAATCACCTTAACCTGGGGATGACAACCTCGTATCGTGCGCAAAACATCCAGACCGTCAACCTTGGGAAGGTGTAAATCCAAAAGAATGATATCCGGCTGAAACCGTCCTATTGCTTTTAATGCTGCCTCGCCGTCGCTGCAGCTTTGAATAGAAAATTCCTCTTTCAGCTGTTTAGCAACAGCCTTTGCAAAGGTTTGTACAGTTTCTGCAATTAACAAACGCCGCACCACAGCACACCTTCTTTCTGCCTTTTATGACACAATACCACAATATGTTGTAAATTGCAACTGTAGATACCTATATTTCGTCGACAGTTTCCGACAAAAATAGCCTGCCCAATGCCAAGAGTCTATAGGACAGGCTGTTTTCGATTTACTTCTTTTTAATTTGGTTTCTGGGTTTGCTGAGGTTTTGCATCAAAAGTAATACTCAGCTTTAGTTCAGCACCACTGCGATAAACTACGACTGTGCTACTCTGACCGGGTTCATACTTTCGCAAAACGCGAGTCAATTCGTTCAAAGAGGTAACATTCTGATCACCGACGGCAACAATAATATCCTTAGCGCGAATGCCGCTCTTATCGGCTGCACTTCCGGCAACTACACTTCTGACATATACGCCAATAGGAAGCCCATATGCCTGCGCAACCTCAGGATTCATATCTTCCACAGTTACGCCTAAATAAGCACCGTTGATAAAACCGTCTTTTACCAAATCCTCAATCATTCCCGCTACATCATCAATGGGAATGGCAAAGCCGATGCCTTCAATCGTTGCGCCGGAATTGCTTGTTCCGGAATATTTTGCAGTAGTAATTCCCACGACTTCACCCTTCATATTAAACAAGGGACCGCCGGAGTTTCCGGAATTAATGGCTGCATCGGTTTGAAGCATATTGATGTAGCTGCCGTCAGTATTAACCAGTCGATCTTTAGCGCTGATATATCCAACTGTTAATGTTGATGTCAATTCGCCTAAGGGATTTCCGATCGCCGAGACCTGATCGCCCACAGCCAAGGCATCGCTGCTGCCCAATTGCACATACGGTAGACCGGTCGCGTTAATCTTAAGGACAGATAAATCGCTGGCTGCATCGTAACCTACAACCTTAGCTTCATATTCGGTGCTGTCAGCCATAATAACACTAAGCTTCGTTGCGCCGGCAATCACGTGATAGTTGGATACAACGTAACCGTCCTGAGTAACAATAAAGCCGGAGCCGGAGGACGCTGTTTCCGAAATCTGTCCGTAAATATTTGTGACTATGGATTGATTGGAAATTGCCACAACCGCGTTGACATTCTTGGCGTATACCATTCCGGGAGTCTGTATATTCGATGGATTCGGGGAGCTACCGGAACCCATAGAACTAAGGGCAGCATCCAATCTGTTTTGGTAAACATTAAGCTTATTTTCCATTGACCGGTACATCAACTCAAACTCATTGCTCCAATAAGCATTCAACGCAAGCGCTGTTGCCGCACAGCTTCCGGCTACCAAAGCCATAATTAAAATTACACATAAAAGCCGTTTGAAAAACTTCCCGGTGCTTTTCTTCGGTGCAATCTTCGGAGCAGCAGCCTGCACTGTAAAGGGCGATTCATAAGGAGAATCCGCAAAGGGACTTAAAGGCTTCGTGGAAATTTCTTGACTATTTCCATTCCAAGCATTAAATTCTTGTTCCATGGTAGTTTCCTCCATTTCAGTATGCACTTAACTATACTTGCAAATTATGAAATTAGTATGTACATTTCTTTTACATATCATATCACACAGATAATTTTTGTAAAGAAGAAATCGCGGCAGTACTTTGCCGCGATTTCAGAAACTTATTACTTCTTACGGAAAGACATACAGTCTGTACACTGATCCTGCGTGGGGTTAGACTCATGGGTGCCAACCAAAATGCGGTCCAGTGAACAGAAATTTGCTTCGTCGCAATGGTAAGCACACTGTTTTACGGTGCATTCGATGCTTTTATTTGCCTTGCAGTCCATAATTATTCCTCCTTTATTTTGGGATGCTTTTAGTATTGCCTAAAACCTGTAATTTAACCGCATTGTCGGTGGTTTTTTGAATGTAAGCGATTGACAATTTGCCCTTTGGTCTGTATAATATTTCTGGAAAATACGAGTTTTCCGGACACGTATTTCGGAATACAGAAAATTCGTTTGGAAAGAAAGGAAAATTGCCATGATTTATAGTGCAGAAGTACAGCATATGTGCTCCGTGGCCAAGGGTGCCTACCACGGCCCCGCACCCATTCCCGAAGAAGGCAAGTGGGTTCAGGTCAAGGAAATTAAAGATGTCAGCGGTTTTACCCACGGCATCGGCTGGTGCGCTCCTCAGCAGGGCTGCTGCAAGCTGACCCTAAATGTGAAGGAGGGCATCATTGAAGAAGCTTTGGTGGAAACCTTAGGTTGCTCCGGTATGACACACTCCGCAGCAATGGCTTCCGAAATTCTCATCGGTAAGACTCTGCTTGAGGCACTAAACACTGACTTGGTGTGTGATGCCATTAATACCGCAATGCGTGAGTTGTTCCTGCAGATCGTCTACGGCCGCAGCCAGTCCGCTTTCTCTGAAGACGGCTTGGCCGTTGGTGCTTCTCTGGAGGATTTGGGTAAGGGCCTGCGCAGCCAGGTTGGCACAATGTTTGCCACCAAGGCAAAGGGTCCCCGTTACTTGGAAATGGCTGAGGGCTATGTCACCCGTATTGCCCTGGATGAGAATGACCTGATCACCGGCTATGAGTTTATCAATCTGGGTAAGATGATGGACTTTATCAAAAAGGGTGACGATGCAAACGAGGCTCTGAAAAAGGCTAAGGGCAGCTATGGTCGCTTTGCTGATGCAGCTAAGTACATCGACCCCCGTCACGAATAAGAGGAGGACTACACAATGGCTTTGTTTGAAGGTTACGAAAGAAAAATTGACAAAATCAACGGTGTCCTCGCTCAGTACGGCCTGAAATCCGTTGAAGAATGCCGCGAACTTTGTGTTGCTAAGGGTTTTGACCCCTATGAAATCGTCAAGGGCATTCAGCCCATTGCTTTTGAGGACGTTGCATGGGCTTACTGCGTAGGCGCTGCTATTGCTCTGAAGAAGGGCGTTTCCGGTGCTGCTGAAGCTGCTGAAGCAATCGGCATTGGTCTGCAGGCATTTTGCATCCCCGGCTCTGTTGCTGAGGACCGCAAGGTCGGTCTTGGCCACGGTAATCTGGGTGCAATGCTTCTGCGCGATGAAACCAAGTGCTTTGCATTCCTGGCAGGTCACGAGTCCTTTGCAGCTGCAGAAGGCGCTATCGGTATCGCCCGCAGCGCTAACAAGGCTCGTAAAGAGCCTCTGCGCGTTATTTTGAACGGATTGGGCAAGGATGCCGCGCAGATTATCTCCCGTATCAACGGCTTTACCTATGTAAAGACCCAGTTTGATTACTACACCGGCGAGCTGAAGATTGTTGAGCGCATCCCCTATTCCACCGGCGAGCGCGCAGCAGTTAACTGCTACGGCTGTGACGATGTCCGTGAGGGCGTTGCAGTTATGCACTTTGAGGGCGTTGACGTTTCCATCACCGGTAACTCTACCAACCCCACTCGCTTCCAGCATCCTGTTGCCGGCACTTATAAGAAGGAGTGCATCGAACAGGGTAAGAAATACTTCTCCGTTGCTTCCGGCGGCGGTACCGGTCGTACTCTGCACCCCGATAATATGGCTGCAGGTCCTGCTTCCTACGGTATGACCGATACAATGGGTCGTATGCACGGCGACGCTCAGTTTGCCGGTTCCTCCTCTGTTCCCGCCCACGTTGAGATGATGGGCTTCCTGGGCGCAGGTAACAACCCCATGGTCGGTATGACCGTTAGCGTTGCTGTCGCTGTTGAGGAAGCACTGAAGGCTTAATTCTTCGGAATAACCCCTTATTTATAGCGAATATCTAATATTGTCCCCCGAAATTCTGCAAAGCGGATTTTCGGGGGATTTTTCTTTGCCACCACTTTTGCCACCAAATAGGGCTCTTTTTTAGTGGAAATCCGTATTCTTGTCATATCACAACCATACAGAAAAGCAGCCTCTGCATGACACAGAGGCTGCCGAGTTAGGCGCTTTCATATTGGATTTCCAAGAGGCTATGCATAAAGGCCTTTCTTTGTGCAGCATCCAGCGATTTGAAGTATGCGAGGATTTCCGCATCGCCAAGATTCTCCGGAACTTTGCTCGGTACAGTACCCAAGCCACGGATTTCCTTTGTGGCGCTATAAAACTCTTCACCGGTTACAGACATATACCCCTGAGTTGTATCCACATTCTTGTGGCCCATAATTACAGCAATCATATGGTCCCTCATTTGCCCCTCTCGGGCTGTACTTGCGAATGTATTTCGCAGTGAATGAAGGTTAAAATCGCTCATAATTTCTTCCTTGCCGTTTTTGCCCTGGATGGAAGCCAGTATATCCGTAGCGTAATCAGGTCGAACCAACTCACCATTTTCACGAACATTCACGAAATGAATGGGGTATCCTATGCCGTGCGGATTTATGATACCGCTTTCCAGCCTGTCAATGGCAAAACCACCACGGTGATTGGTTTTCTTAGAAAACGACTCATAAGTGCGGCCCTCCAAAAGCGGTTCATACTCCCGGGTATAGTGATAGTCAATGTAGTCCGAGCCAAGCACAGCAGCATTGCGTTCCTGCTCCTGTTTCTTCTTCAGAAGCAGCTGGTACAGGTTTTCGGATATTGGAATAATCCGTTTGCTGTCGTATTTGGGATTTCTCGCTAAATACCGGCAGTGTTCCAACTCTGGGTGAGATTTCACCGTTTCTTCCTCAAAAGGGAAAAGCTTTTCATCACGCTCGGCAACTTTGATTTGCCGGGTCAGATAAATCAGCCGGTTATCAAAATCGATATCCTCGAAAGCAAGCCCCATGATTTCAGACCGGCGCATACCGGTTTCTATTGCAATCATTAATACCAGATGCCCGGGTGTCCCCTCCGGATATCGCTGCAGGCACTTCTCTAAGACCGACGCATCAACTGCCGCACGACGCTGGATGTTTTTGGGGCAGGTTGGCACTTGATGATAGAAATTGGGAGACTGATATGAAACCAGCGGGGATTTCTCGATGTATTGCTGCTCATAAGCATACTGGAAGATTTGCTTCAAAAGACCACGCGTATTATCAATTGTACTTAACGCATCCGAAGTATGTAAATATCGGTTATCCAAGTAGTCCGCCAATTGTTTTTCGTAGTTTTCGCTGAGGCTGGTCATTTTGATTGCTCCGAACACATCCAGAACCGGTGCGAGCAGCTTCTTATATGCCAATTTTGTGGATTCCGCAAGCCGGTTGCTCATGTACGGCTTCCACACCTCCTCCACAAAGTCGGCAAATGTGATTTTGGCTGTATCGACATCCAGCGTTCTCCTATGCAGCCGAAGGGCGGCTTTACCGGCCGCCAGTGCCTCTGCCTCCGTAGCAAAACCATCCCGTTGTGCGGTTCTTCTGCGGAGGTTTTCATCGTAGTAGTGGTAGTAATATCCGTATGTTTTACGGAATCGGGTCTTTACTTCAACTTTCCGGGCACCTTTGGGCATTGTGAATGCTCCTCTCTGTCTCAATATAGTTTGCCAGTTCATCCATAGAGATATCCAGCAGTCTCGACATTTCCACCAGCTCGGCATAGCGGAAGTCAATTTCAAACAACAAGCGGGTTGCCAGCATATGCTTAGAAAGCCCAAGCTGCTTGGCAAAAGCGGACTCGCTCTTGTACTTCTGCTTAATCAGCTTCCGGATGCCGATAGGCTCCTCTTTATGGACCAATGGCGTGCGAAAATAGAATCCGATTTCACCGGTTTCAATGTCCAGCAGTTCGCAGATTTTGAGAATTTCCTCCACCTTGAAGGGCGTGAGGCATCTGAATCGGTATGAAAGCTGGTGTTTGTTCATCCCGATTTGAGTGGCAAAGGCACACTCCGTATTGTATTTGTCCGCGATTTTCTGACGCAGGGCAGAAAAGTCCCGCGGAGTAGGGTAACAGCATTTCGTATTGGTCATAGTTCAGGCCTCTCCTTCCAATAAATCGTCGTTTCGCTTTTGATAATGTACTGGGCCAGGGCATCGTGCCGGATGCGCGTTTGTCCCACATTGATATGGGGTAGTTCTCCGGTTCGCACAAGTTCGTACACAACATCCCGGCTGACGTGCAGAATTTTCGCTGCTTCTGCAACAGTGTAGGTTTTGAATGCGGGGTCAATATCCGCATCGCGCATCGGCAGACGAGCCGCCAATTTCTGTGCATATTCTGCCAAATCCTTTGGCAGGCAAACAGTCACTTTCATTGATTCATTCCTCCATTGGTATTGTTGCTTTCGTGCTGCATCAAAAAGGCAAGCAGCACATCATGGCGTATACGGGTAACACCAATCTTGATACTGGGCAATTCACCTGATTTAATCAGGGCGTATACCCGGTCGGTGTTTGTATGCAGAATTTTCGCTACCTCTGCTACGGTATAGCTTTTAAATTCCACAGCCATAACAGGTTCTTGAGGACGCATGGCATAAAGCAAATCCTCCGCATATTTTTGCATTTTCTTATCTAACATAGAAAATCTCTCCTTGTATTTAATATTCCGGTATATGACCCCAGATAAGGTTCCGTCGCTCTTCAGCCGGTGACGGTCGCTGTTGGAGTATTCTATCTCATGTACCCCTCATACCGGGGGCTTTGCCGCAAATAAAAAAGGCAAGCCATTCGTCGTTAAGTGACGAAAAAGCTTGCCTAAAAAGCAAAAAAGGTAAGACTACCCCCGTGCACTTAACTAAGACTAAGTTACGTACACGGCGTATCTTACGATTACTAAGCCGTTAATTCCATTGCCATAGTCCCGATGACAATCGCAATAATATTTTATCACGACAGCCCCCGTGAGGTCAATAGTAATAATATAAACTATTTGTTAACAAAAGTGCCGTGTGAAATCCATCACACGGCGCTGCTTTTTATTTATCTATGGGGTCTGTGCTGATTTCCTCCCGGTTAAGGAGGGCATCATAGCCGACCTTTAGCACATCGGCAAGATACACAAGCTCTATGTCGGTCACAAACCGCTTGCCTGCCTCGATGCGCTGGATAGCGTTCTTATCCACATCCAGCCCGTGGAGCTGGAGATGTCCGGCAAGCTGGTTTTGGGAAAGGCCGGCGGCTTTCCGAAATGCAGCAATGTTCTTACCGCAGATATTGTTAGCGCCACTCCTGGTCTTATTAATAAACACTGCTTCCGCCACCTTTCGGCATAAATATTTCAGATTTATGACATTCACTACTTGTCATTTCGAATATTGTATGCTAAAATGGTGCAGAGAATGACACTCACTAAATGTCAGACGGAAATATAAATATAGAAAGGGGCTTTTAATTTATGCCTTATTGTCAAAACTGTGGCACAGAAGTGGCCGGAAACTTCTGCCCGAACTGTGGCGCTCAAACGGGCTCTGTACCCCAAGCAGCTCCGCAACTTATCATTCACAAGGATGTGGATGTAAAACCCAGATATAATACCATTTCACTGGCGATTGCTGGATGGATGGGCTTTGCGTGCTTGATTATGACGCTGGTCTTCTTTATCTACGGCGTCTTAATCGTTGAGGGAACCTTTGGCGACAAGATGGGCTTTCTGGTCGCTACACTTGTTTGTGCGGGTCTGACCTATCTATGTTATTTGCCTGGTATTAGTACCATCCGCAAGCGTTCCCCTGAGGGAGAGGTGATGTCCACATTCTGGAGCTTCTTCGGAAAGTCTTTCCTTTTCTTTTTTGCATGGGGCGTTACCATTGCTGGTTGTGTCTATATTATTGGTATCTTTTTCAAGGTTTGGCGTTTTGGTCTGTGGGCTTCTCGTCCTAATGATGACCAGTACACTGCTTTTGTGGACGGTAAAAAGATTCCCGTTACAAGATATTATGATGACTTGCCTGACTACGGAGCAAGAGGTGACTGGGTTTATCGGGACGAAAATGGTGAGTTCTACCGCCCGCCTGTCAAATAACAAGGAGGAACAACCGTATGAAAAGACTTATGAGCACCCTGTTAGCTGTTGTGGTGATTATGGCACTTGCTGTGCCTGCTATGGCTACCGGGGAGACAGAATCAACAGAACCACAGCTTTACGCAGATGCCTACGACATGACCTACTATGTTGGTGGGTATGGAGCTATGCCTAATCGTTATCAATGTCAAGTCAGATATCCGGAAGAAGGTTATGCTGAGTGGTTCGACATTTCCTATGGCGACCCTATTGTGGCAGAGTGGCCTGCAAAAGCCGGTACATACACCGTGACCTTTGAAAAGACGACCAAAATTGAGGGCGCAGGCGACACGGAATATACCTTTAATCTGTCTATGAACATTACCGTTTTGGAACTGCCTGAGTTGTCCGGCAAGTGCGGCGATAACATGACATGGAGCTTTGATACCACAAGCGATACCCTTACCGTTTCAGGCACTGGCGATATGTACGCTGTCGCAGCAAGTCGTGATGATTTCTATAATGAGCAATATACTTACGAACCCGGTTGGTGGTATCTTCCTGTTAAGCATATTATTGTTGAGGAAGGCATAGAAAACCTCTCAAATTTTGCATTTGCTCAGGTGAATGGCTACTACAAAATTCACGAGACAATCAAACTGCCTACCACGTTGAAGGCTATCCCTGAGTATGGATTCCTGTTTTCTACCGCAATGACCTCTCTGGTCATTCCCGAGGGTATTACTTCATTGACCGGTTGGCCTTTTGGCTCTCCCGGCAATAGCTTTATTGCTTTGACTGACCTATATCTGCCCTCCACACTGACGGAGATGGACTATTTAACGCTTCTCATATCTGGCCTTGATAACAGACACGCAACGCAGACATTGAAAGCCATTCACTTTGCAGGAACTGAGGAAGAGTGGAAAGCAATTGCTCGTGTAGATACCGAAAGCCTTAAGGAACTGTATGGCGATGATTACGCCAGCTTCTACGAAAACTGGTGTGTACCTGCCAAGGATATGGTCGAAAAGCTTGTTGTCTTTGAACCCAAGGAAGGTGTGAAGGAAGAAGTCACCATTGAGAACGGCACTGCTACTGTCCCCGACAGCTCCGTGGAAATCACCGAGGGTGAGGATGTGGTCATTGATGTGACCGACACCGAGGAAAAAGTCAGCAGCGTAGTCATCGGCTCCGAGACTGTGGACAAGATTACCAATGCCGAGACCGCCGTGGAAATCAAGCTGCCCGATGCCACCGTCAGCTTTGATAAGACCGCCGTTGGCTCCATCGGCACACAGGCCGGTGAGGCTGCCGTTACCATCGTTGCCAAAGAGGTCGAGGATACCACTCTGACCACCGAGCAGAAAGCCGCTCTGGAAGAAAAGGAAGTCCATACCATTCTGAATCTGGAAGCCTTTGCCGGTGAGACCAAAATCACCGAGTTTGGCGGCGGCAAAGTCACGATTTCCGTGCCTTTCGCGCTGCCCGAGGGCAAGGCCGGTACTGACTACTATGTAGCGTATGTAGCAGACGACGGCACCATCACCGCTATGCCCACCACCTATGCCGATGGCGTTTTGAGCTTTGAGACTACCCACTTCTCCAGCTATGTGGTTCTGGAGAATAAGACCACCACACCGGAACCCACGCCTGACCCCAGCAACCCCCAGACAGGCGATAATAGCCACCTGATGCTGTTTGTTGCAATGATGGTCGTTAGTGCCGCATGCTTGACCGTCTGCCTCACCAAGCGTCGTGCTTTCTAAGCGATAATCTAATAAAATCGTGAGCGAGTTGCGCTAATGCGTGACCCGCTCACTTTTCTATATGGGATTCCAAACATCAGATATGTGATATAAATGGAAATATATACACCGGTGGTCGTTACTGCGGTATCCCGCCAAATGCTGACGGCAAGCACAATGGTGGGTTACAAAATATAGTAAGTTATCTTCGATATATTAATCAGGGGTCCGAGGCCGCCGCGCCCGTATATACTCAATAGAGGTATCCAAAATTATATATAAATGAAGTCCTCTCTGTCATTGTAATGGAAAGACAATAACAAGGAGGCTTAATTTATGTCTTATTATGCTGACTATTTAGCAGCAAAATGCGAGGAAGGTTGGGGCCAGGAAACCGACTGGATGGACTTCTATTGCAGCATCTTCGATGGCGGTCTTCCATACGGGAGCAAGAAATTTGCCAAGGACACCTATCTGGCAATCCTGCTCACCGTGGGCCCCAAGAAAAACGAAATCCGGAAGCGGTTGGTGGATGAGGATTTATTTCCCCTGCAATCGGTGATTGCCAACCCCAGGGAAGGAACCACCAGCTTTATCAGTCCCATTACCTATGCAGGTAATTCCAAGAGCATCAAAAACGCCCGGTTCATGTTTGCTATGTGCATCGAGGTAGACGACCTGTTGGAGGAAACTGCTGAGGATGGAACAATCCGATTCACTGGGCTGGAACACTTGATTGGAGAATGGGAGCGAGGGGTAATTCCAAAGCCAACCTATATCGTATCCTCCGGTAACGGTATCCATCTATACTATCAGTTCGTGGAAAAGCTCCCCATGTATACTCCGAACGAGCGTAAATTCATGAATATGCGCCGTGAATTGAGTCCTATGCTTTGGAATGCCGGATTGTCCACAAGCAAGGTACAGATTCAATCCACGGTACAGGGCTATCGGGTAGTTGGCTCTATCACTAAAAGCGGAAAAATCTGCCGGGCTTTTAAGGTTGGAGAACGGGTTACTCTGGAATACTTAAACGGATTTCTTTCTGAGGAAAACCGGGCGACTGACCTCCAATGGGGTCCAAAGCATTGCAGCCGGGATTATGCCCAAAAGCATTATCCAGAATGGTGGGCTTCACAGCAAGAGAAGAAGAAAAAGCGGAAAGAGGAAGGACCGCCCCACTACATTGTCAGCCGCGCCGTGTATGACAATTGGAAGAATCGCATCGAAGCGGAAGTAGAGGTTGGGCATCGAGCCGGGTGTATGATGACGCTGGCAATCTATGCCTTAAAATGTGGCATCACCGAAGACGAGTTAATCCGGGATATTGAGTATTTTTCAGAATACTTTGATTCCCTGACCATAGACGAAAATAATCATTTTACTCTTGAGGAAGGAATGGCTGCTCTCAAATATTACCGCAATCCCGAGTATTACACTTACCCCAACACCAGTATTTCTTACCGTTCCGGCATAGAGATTGTTCCCACCGAGAGGAATTTCCGTTCAAGGGAGGACCATCTTAAAATGTGTCGGGAGCGTGCTGCAGCTAAGACTTCCAAAAGGGACGCGGTCCGGGAATGGCGACTGGCTAACCCTGAGGGAAGAAAGTCTGATTGCGTGCGCGCAACAAGCATTTCCAAGCGCACCGTGGATAAGTGGTGGGACATTTGTCTCGACAAGCGCAAGAAGGCACCTAAGCGTAAGCTGGTCAAAACCAAATGGTGCGACTGCTGTGGGAAGGAACAGCCCTTTGAACGCGGCACCGGAGTTCACTTTAACTCCTATAATCAGCACGCATACGAAGATGTAATTTTCAAGTGTGCGGTCTGCGGTCAGGTAGTAGGTAAATACGGAAAGAAGCACTACCGAACCTTTGATTCAGACCTTGAGTATCTGCGTTGGTACGAACTGCAGTACAAGCAAGGCTTTGGCTTAGATGGTCGCCTTCGGGAGGATTACAAACACGAACACCAAGAGGATGTGTGGTCGGTAGTGGATAACGGATATATTCCGCCCGATGTGGTTGAAGCATTGATTAAGAAGTACGGAGGACAGCAACAATGACAATTACAAGTGTTGTAGCAGATACCGGGCGTTTCTCCAACCAGTTTGGACGTATTCATTATTTGATACGATTGGTGGATGGGCAGATTCTATACTGCCCAAACGCCAAGAAGGTCGATAATGCCGTCGTTGGAGGATGCGATGCTCTGAAGGGAAAGACCGTCCGGATTGAGACGGTCCCGCATCCGAAATACCCCAAACTGGTGGACATCTGCATCGTTGATGCAGAACGCCCCACCGCGTAGGTGGCCTTCGGAGAACCCCGGTTCCGTGATTTCGCGGAACTATACGGGGTTATAACCCCGTCTATCAAAAAGTTATCATCCAACGGTGTGTGTCATTATCTTAGCGACCACATTTTAAGGAGGTAACAATCATGGCTAAGGTTAGAGCAACCATGCACAACGGCCGGGGACGAAACTCCAAAGGTTTCAAAGTCCGGCACAACGACAGGGACTTCGATATCACCCATGCCGAGCACATCAATAAAACACCGGAGCGGAAAAATCGCTATTTCATCGTGGAAGCAGACGGCACGGTAAACAGCCATCCGGCAATCTCATTCGAGACTCACGAGAAGAGAATGTATGCAACTCTGTTTTCGGATTCCCTAAGCAAACAAACAGAACGGCATATAAAAGGCGGCCACAGCGAACGCGTCCGCACAATGGACCAGTACCGCACAGCCAGCCGCACCTGCCCGGAGGAGACACTTCTGCAGTTGGGCACGCGAGAAACGCACGCCGATTCGCAGGCTTTTATCAAAGCTGTTAATCTGTGGTGTCAACAGATGCAGGCAACCTACGGCACAAACTGGCGGCTCTTGGACGGAGCTCTGCATTTTGATGAGTCCACACCACACTGTCACATCAGGGCGGTATGGACGGCAGAGGGCAAGGACGGTCTGCAAGTTTCTGAGAATCAAGCACTGAGGGCATTGGGCATTCAGCGCCCCAATTTGGAGCAACCGGAGGGTAGACACAACTGCCCAAAACAGACTTTTACACAGCAAGCCCGTGAAATCTGGATAGCTGCCGCCCGAGAGTATGGCATTGAGATTGAGGACATCCCGCAAATGCCCGGTAAGGCTACCCGCACCAAGGAGGAATACATTGCCCAGAAAATCCGCAAGGAAATTGTGGAGCTGACCGAGCAACGCGACCAAGTACGCACTGAAGTCTCTCAGGCCGATTCTGAGAGGACTGTCATCCAAGACGAGATTACTGCTCTGAAGAAAACCAAAGGACGGCTTGAGGCTGCCATTGAGCGCATACGCCAAGTGCTGCTTCCTGTTCAACGCCTTATAGAAAAACTGGCTACATATCACATCACCCCAGACCGGACGGTGCTGGATGACATCATAGCCGATGCACACGCCGTTCCGGCGCTGGATACCATTCAATCATTATAGTTTAGGAGGAACCACAATGAATAAACCCATCGACAGAATCCCCTCACTGGCGGAATACCTTGCGCTCTGGGAGCAAAAAGACGAGCTCACCAAAGATGTTGAAAATCTGCAGATAGAGCAAGTCGGCTTACAGGCCTCTGTGGACTATCTGCGCCACGCTGAGCATTCATTGCGGGTCAGTATCGCCAATCTCTGCTATGATATGTCCAATATCTTTAAGATTGCCGGGACACTGGCTGACACAGAGAAAACTGGCACTTGGCACAATCTGCCCAAACCGTAAGATGTTTTATAGATGGTCTGTCTTTATAAGAATGGTAGGCAGGGATACTACCAAATGCGCAGGTGCTGAGGCACGGACAGTACAACACCAGCGTCAACCGTGTTTTGATATTTGGTCTACTATTTGCGGTACTACCGCGTGCTTCTGTCGTCACTTCAAATACCTGTCCGTGCAATTTTTATACCGTGGTGGTCTACCTTTCTACCCACCACGGCATTTTTATCGTATTGTGCGTTTAGTCATTATTGTAATAGAGTCGATGGCAATGCCACGCTTGAATATAAAGGATATAGGAGATACAAACAATGAACAATGATTTTATTGAAGAACCCAAATGCCTGACCGAGCGTTTTGTTGAGGCGCTTAGTCTCGAAACTCAAACCGGAGAAATAAGGTGGCGATTTAAGGAAGGCTACGGAACTCCGGCTAAATGCATTTGCGAGGGGAGGGAGCTGAAAATCATACCTGACTACTCCGACCCCGACCAAGACGGCTACACCCTTTATAGTGCGGCCATAGACGGTACAGATTCCTGTATGCTGATGAGCGCAAAAGGAGTCCCGGCAATGCCCAACAGGCTGCGAAATCTGTACGAAGATATAGTGGAAGCCTCAAAAGAGAATCCCGAGCCTGCATTAGCGCATATGGAAAGCTTCGTAAAGAAGTCCGCAGAAAAACAATGCTTGTACTCCATCATAGATGCAATCAAGCTGCTTCACCGCACCATAACTATCAATCTGAAAGATATATAATAACACTACATACAGCCCTGCTTTTTCTATCTTTCTTTGTGGTAGGTCTGTGACATAACAAGCCGGTATCGCCGGTTACTCCTGTTCGCTCCCCGTATGCTGCGTCTTTGCTCCTTTCAGCGCAGCATATGGGGAGTTTTTTGTGCCACCAATTTTGCCACCAAATGCCTAAAAAGTGGCGTGGTAGGCGGTGTGATTTTAAAGGCATAATCCACCGATATACACTCATTCTGCACGACAAACCAACAAAACGAACTTCTATAGGCTCGATAAGTAAGAACTACGAAACCGGTAACAACCCCATGGTCGGTATGACCGTTTCCGTGGCAGTTGCTGTTGAAGAGGCTATCAAGGGCTAATCCAAAAACAAAATTTTCACCCCCGGTTTCCTTAGGAAACCGGGGGCATTTTTTGCAAAAGCTTATTGTCTTCTTGCTAAGGTATAATCATCGCCCTGTCTGTAATAGGGGCAATGCTCCTTCCGGGAGGTCAACAAACGGTATACCTCATCCTCGTCTAAATCCATCATGCAAAAGTATTCGTCGTATTCCTCGTCGTAATCAAAATACCAACAGGTATCACACTCATTGCCCACAGCATCAACCTCCCAATTTGCTGAGATAATCCTGAACATCAAAGGGCTTTAATTTCTCATCCTTGCGTAAGTATAAGGGATGGTGTGGATGTCCTTTCTTGCTCACCGCACCGACACAATACCAAGTCGCACCCAGCTCCTCCCCTATTGCAAGCATATCCTTAAGACAGGCAGGCAAATAATCACGTTTTTCAATAATCGTCCCCCACGCAGCCCAAACACAGGGGCGCTGAGAAATGGAAAGCACATAACGGAATGCTTCTAAGTTTTCTTTGTGCAACAAAGTATTGCATTTTAGCTCCATTGCGTCCGGATCTGTTGCGCGCTGGGCATAAACATTGAACATAATAAAGCTGTCAAAACCGTTTCCAAGGGCGATACGCTCTACGGATTTCAGTGTGTTGTCTAAATCATCCGGCCGGGCGGTAGATGGGTTAATGCCAATGCAAATCAAAGGATTCTTCCCTCTAGTACCCAATATGTACCGATACTCAGAATAAAAGTTCGGAGCATATATCCATTTAGAAATGTCGTAATCCGGATTCGGGGTATCTGCAGCTTTAAGCGCCTGTGAAAACGTCACAAGCTCCAGCTGTGCAGTTGTTCCGTTGGGTATGTGCATAGGCTAAACCTCTTACGCCCAGAGGACACAGTCCACCGGGATATCAAATTCTTCTGTATCAATTTGGGGCAGTAACTGAAATTCATAGCAAAGCGCAATGGTGGGATGTCCAGGCTCCCGGGATAAGTATTTATCGTAATAACCGCCCCCGTAGCCAATCCGGTGTCCCTGTTTATCAAAGGCCAGCCCCGGCATTAAGACCAAGGCTGTTGGGTCATTGGCAATGGGCTCGTCCGCAATCGGCTCAGGAATGCCACTGTAGCCTTTTTCCACAGCTGTAAGGTCAGAAAGATAAATAAACTCCATCTCTTCACCATAAACCTTGGGGACCGCTACACGCTTTCCGTCAGCCAGTGCCTGCTCTAACAATGCATATGTCCGCACTTCCTGATTGTAAGGCAAATATCCGTAAACCGTTTTTGCCTCTTGATACTGTGGGGTAGCAAGAAGCAATTCTGTCAACCGTTGGCTCGCCTCATCAATCTGCTGCTGCGTCATTGCTCTTTTTTGTTCCCGGATTTTCTGGCGCAAGGCTTTTTTATCCATAATGCTCCTCCGTGGACTGCTTCCGGTAGAGGCGAAACCATAGCAATACAGCTATTTGTCCGGGAATTCCCAGCAGAAACAGCTTCCAAATATTCAACTGCAGCAAAACAAGCAGGGTAAAATATAGGCTCAACAAACCGCCCCACATAATAACAGAAATCAAAACCTGATTCCATCGAAAATCCTTCCATGCAGAGCGTAGGCTTAGCAATACGATTGCATCAACAGGCACAGCATAAATAAAGGACAACCATGACTTAGGAATTTCCAAGGATGACAACACCACGAACAATAAAAGCGCCACAAACCAAACTAAAACCGAAGACAGTGCAAAAATTATTTTCTTGTCAGCCTTTCTCTTCAATGTTTTTTCCACTGCCAGACCCATAATGCGTTCCACAGTGCCGGTATTTTCCGGTAACGCATCAGGATCAACCAGCAGCTCGTTAACCGAAACATCAAACAAGTTTGCCAACTGCACCAAGGTTGTAACATCGGGAACAGATTCCCCACGCTCCCATTTCGATACAGCCTTGTCAGAATAGTTCAACTTTTCCGCAAGTCCGGCTTGGGTCATACCACCGCGCTTCCGGTAAGCAGCAATATTTGCTCCAATCTGCTTTTTTAACTTTTCGTCGTCCATAACTTCCCTCCAGGGTACAGATACATATATTCTAACAGATGAAAATCCGAATTGCAAGAAAAAACGCCTACCTGAGCGATACTCCGCAGTGACGTATCGCCCAGATAGGCGGCTTCATTTTAGCTGTCCGGAAATAAATGCTGATTGCAATATTTTATAATGGAACTTCTGGTAACAATTCCGATGAACGTTTCCTTATCATCTACAACCGGGACAAAATTTTGTGTACTTGCACGCTGTACCAAGTCGTGCATTGTCGTGGTAACACGAACGGCTATGTTGTCCTTGCGGCGGCTGATTTCCATAATCCTCCGAGCCTCTGCCTGCCGCATATCCAAATAACACATATTTTTTAAGGCCCACAGCAAATCACCCTCTGTGATGGTCCCCCGATATTCACCCCGTTTGTTTAATATGGGCAAAGCGGAATATCCCGCTGTCTCCATTTTTTCAAGCGCCTGTCGTATTGTATAATCATCGTACACAAAGGCACACATTGCCTTCGGTGTCAGAAAAAACAAGATATTATTCATAGCTACTCCTTTACTGTACGCATCAGCGATTTTATCACCACTATTATTATAGCACGAAATTATAAATAAAGGATGAAAATTTTTTGTAAAGTCGCTATTTGAATGCCAAATTTCAGAGTCTATTTTTATGCAAGTTGCACAAAATAGGCAATATGCGAATTGCCGCCACAAATTTGTGGCGGCAATAATCATTCATCGGTTTTATAAGCATCCAGCAAAGAGGTATCCGTAGATTCTGCAATCTCCTCGCCCCTCATACACTGTGTAAACTGTATGCCGGACATTGTTTCATTTTCCATAAGAAAAGCAACAACCTGATTGAGCTTTTCCTCATTTTGTTGCAGAATATTCCGACACTGCTCATACGCCCGATCAATAATTGCTTTTACCTCATCATCAATTGTACCGGCAACCTTCTCTGAATAGCTTTTCGTGCTTTGATAATCTCTGCCAATGAACAGCTCGTTGCCGCCGGTATAAGAAACCGTTCCAAGCTTTTCGCACATACCGTAGCGCGCTACCATATCGCGAGCCAGCTTTGAAGCGCGATCGATATCATTGGAAGCTCCGGTGGAAATATCCCCTAAGAACAATTCCTCAGCTGCGCGGCCGCCTAAAAGTCCCACGATACGCTCATACATTTCGTTTCGGGTCAAATGCGTACTATCTTCCATAGGCTGCGTCCAGGTCAGACCCAGAGCATATCCCCGGGGAACAATAGAAATCTGATGAACAGGATCGTGGGTTGGCAGATTGAACATTGCAACAGCGTGACCGGCTTCGTGAATTGCCGTCAGACGCAAATCGCGCTGAAGATGAACGCGGCTTCGTTTCTCAGGACCTGCCAGAATTTTCATCATCGCATTGTTAACGTCATGCAAATTTAGCACCTTTCGGTTATCCCGTGCCGCCATAATAGCCGCTTCATTAAGCAGATTGCTTAAATCTGCGCCGGTAAATCCGGAGGTTGCCAGCGCAATTGTCTTCAAATTAACGGTGCTGTCCAGACGCTTTCCTTTTGCGTGAACCCTCAAAATATCTTCACGGCCCTTAACATCGGGAGTACCTACATGGATCTGTCGGTCAAATCTGCCTGGACGAAGTAATGCTGAATCAAGAATGTCTACGCGGTTTGTTGCAGCCAGCACAATCACGCCTTCTGTGCGGGTAAATCCGTCCATTTCCACCAACAGCTGGTTCAGAGTTTGCTCACGTTCGTCATGCCCACCGCCCATACCGGAGCCGCGTTTACGGCCTACAGCATCAATTTCATCAATAAAGATAATGGCCGGTGCCATACGCTTGGCCTGATCAAACAAATCTCGAACACGGCTTGCGCCGACACCTACATACATTTCCATAAAATCAGAGCCGGAAATAGACAGAAACTGAACGCCGGCCTCCCCTGCTACAGCTTTGGCAAGCAAGGTTTTACCGGTACCGGGAGGGCCTGCAAGCAAAATGCCGTGAGGAATTCGTGCGCCGATTTCCATGAACTTTTCCGGATTCTTAAGAAAATCAACAACCTCCTGCAGTTCTGCCTTTTCTTCATCTAAGCCGGCAACATCCGCGAAGGTTACCTTCTGGTTGCCTCCTACGCCGTTAACCGTTCGGGCCTTGCCAAAGTTATTCAGCGGATTGTTGCTGTTGGCACGACCGGCTAATATAACCCATACAAATATCAGGACCAATCCGGCAAGAATAATAGGAAGAACATAGTCAAAGGGCGATGTTTCCTTTTCCGCAACAAAATCATAGCTAACCAGAATTCCGGCTTCATTCTGTTTTCTTAAAAGCTCCCCCATATCCTGATGAAATCCGACAGGATCAGCAAGAGCTGTTTTCACATTTGTTTTGCCATTATAAGGAGCATACAGCTCCATAGAAATTGTGTTGCCCTTTACAACAAAGCTGCGCACCTGCTCCTGATAGAAGAAATCCGTCACCTTAGAATAGGGAATCGCATTTGCGCCTCCGTTAAACAAGCCCAGCATCCATCCAAACGCCAGAACAAGTACAACAACATAAATTACAAGGGTAATAATTCTACTTTTTTTCAATTCAAGGGGTCTCCTTACATATATGCTTCAGGCTTTAAAACACCCACATAGGGTAAATTGCGATAATGCTCATTGTAATCTAAGCCGTAACCAACGGCAAAAACATTGGGAATGGTGAAGCCGACATAATCCGCCTGCAATGTGACATCGGGGTTTCTGCGTTCCGGTTTATCCAGCAATGTACAGATTTTCAAGGAGGCAGGCTCCTTTGCCTGTAAATGCTTGAAAACAAAATCCAGAGAATTTCCTGTATCAAATATGTCTTCCAGAATGACTACATGGCGGCCGCGGATATCCGCAGATATATCATGCTTAACCTCCATATGCTTAGATTGCGTTCCCTCATAGGAGGAAATCCACATAAAATCAATTTGGCAGGGCGCAGAATAATTCTTAACCATATCACCGAAGAACACAACAACACCCTTTAATACGCCAATAAACACAGGATCCTTATCCTTATAGTCCTGCATCAGTTGCTGGGCAAGCTCTTTAACCTTCTCCTGAATTTGTTCCTTAGATAAAAGAACTTCTTTGATATTTTCTTTCATACGGAAGCCTCCCGAATAATATTATTTCTCTAAAAAACGAATTTGAAATGCCGGAAATTTGGTGGCAAGTCGGTTTTTATTCGCACCTATACCAAAAACACCGACAACGCCCTGTGAATCTGCAAGCACAGGAATATTCTCCCTCTGTAATGCCGGTATTTTCATATCAATGAATAGTTTTTTCAAGCTCTTGCTGCCGCCAGGCAATTGTATCTTATCCCCTGCTTGCCTGGGGCGCAACAGCATTTGGCCATCGGGAACAACCGTAAAGCAATTCTTTTCATCTAAAAGAGTGGTTGCGTTCGTGCAAATTACCTGTATGCCCAGCTCCGGAATTTCTGCCCGTCCGGGACAGGGCAGCTCCACCGGTGTAAAGCCGTCAACAGTCTCGCATTTTTCAAGAATGTTATATTTACGACAAATCTGAATCCCGTCGGGAAAATAGGCCTTTGCGGAGGGATTGCCGGAAAATACAAGCTTTTCCGCAAGGCTAATATGCTCCGCCTCCGGTTCCGGGACACCCCAGTGCTCTAAAAGCGCACACAATACACGGCAACGGATTGACGGATGCATATTACGCAATCGGCAAACATCCGTACAGATTTCACTTTGTGTTAAATTGGAAAGTGCAGCCTCATCCATACGAAGGCGCAGGGCCAGTGCAGAAAGATTTTGCGCAATCTGTGGGTTTTCCTGTTGCAGCAAAGGCATTATATGATGGCGTATGCGGTTGCGCAAAAACTGATCGGTTTCGTTTGAGCTATCCGTAACGTAGTCAAGATTGTATTCCTGAAGAAAATCAAGAACCTCTTGCCGCGTAACCTCCAGCATAGGGCGAATAACCCTCCCATTTACCGGTGATATTCCGCCAAGTCCCTTCAGTCCTGTACCTCTGACAAGGTGCATCAGCATCGTTTCGGCATTGTCATTGGCTGTATGTGCCGTTGCAATTTTCCCCGGCAGGCTCTTTAAAAACCCATACCGAGCATCCCGTGCGGCAGCCTCCAGCCCCTTCTTTCCGGCAACCACATTACCCGAGCTTACGAAAAGCGTAATATCATAACGGTTGCAGAAATCTCGGACAAAGGCCTCATCCCGGTCAGATTCCGCGTCCCTGAGGTGATGATTAAAATGGGCAGCACAAAGGCTAATTTCCAATTTTTCCCGGAGCAAATAAAGTGCAAATAATAAAGCAACCGAATCTGCTCCGCCGGATACCGCACACGTAACGCGGTCGCCCGGCTGTAACAGTTCCTGTTTTCGAATAAAGCTAAGAAGCTTATTCAGCATGCTTCCACTCCCGGTCTGTAAAGGTCTGATATTGAGGAATCCATTGCAGTTTCACCGTACCCACCTCGCCATGGCGGTTTTTAGAAACAATACACTCTGCAATGCCCTTATCCTCGGTGTTTTCATTGTAGTACTCATCACGGTACAGGAATAAAACCTCATCCGCATCCTGCTCAATAGCGCCGGATTCACGCAGGTCTGAAAGCATCGGCCGTTTATCGGTACGGCTTTCCGGTCCGCGGGAAAGCTGACTTAAGCAAATAACCGGAACGTTCAGTTCCTTTGCCATAATCTTTAAGGAACGGGAAATTTCGCTCACGACATTTACACGGTTGTCGCCGCCCTTGCCATATCCGGACCCATTCATTAACTGCAGATAGTCAATAATAACAAGACCCAGATTCTCTACACGACGACACTTTGCATTCATTTCTGCAACCGTAATTGCCGGATTATCATCCACGCGAATATCTGTTTGACTGAGTGCTGTTGATGCCATACAAAGCTTGCTCCACTCATCCTCAGAAAGCTTACCTGTGGCTATTTTTTGACTGTCCACGAAGCTCTCAATAGACAAAAGGCGCATAGCCAATTGCTCCCGGGACATTTCCAAGGAAAACATTGCAACTGTTTGCTTGTACTTTTTGGCAACATTCAAGCACAGGTTTAACGCAAATGCGGTTTTACCCATAGCAGGACGGGCAGCTAAAAGGACAAGGTCCGATCGATTTAAGCCATTGATTTTACTATCTAAATCCCGCATACCGGTAGACAAGCCGGGAATAGCGGAATCCGACGCACTAAGCTCCGTCAATCGGTCAAATACCTTATGTAGCGTCGTGCCGATGTGCTCCAGGGTATCTCCCCGTTCACCCTTGCGCAGGGCATAGATTTTCTTTTCAGCCAGCTCCAGAATTTCTGCCGGTGTGCCGACCTGCTCCTGCACGGTTTTGGATATGTCCGCTGCCGCATCCGCAAGACCGCGGAGCATACACTTGTCCCGAACAATGTTAGCATATTTCACAGCGTTGGCTGCCGTGGGCGTAATCTCCATTAATTGAAGGATATATTCCCGGGAATTATCGTGATAGACACCAAGCTCCTTCATCTTATCCAGAACCGTTACCGGGTCGATCGTCTGGGAGAAGTTAAACATGGTATAGATTGCTTGGTAAATTTCCCGGTTTTGCTGCAGATAAAAGTCTTCCGCCCGAAGAATTCCAATTACGTCCGTAAGACAACGACTGTCAATGAGAATAGAACCCAAAACAGCCTGCTCTGCCTCCAGAGAATGAGGCATCTGTCTGGCAATCAGTTCCTCCTCCATGCTGTTTTCTCCTTTCTATATAATCAGATTGTACTTAGCTCTCCTGAATTTTCACTGTCAAAGGAGCAGTAATTTCATAACCCAGCTTGCACTGCACGGTATAGGTGCCAATGCTTTTAATAGGATCGGAAATCACAATTTTACGCTTATCAATTGTAATTCCGGATTTTTCCTTAAGGGCATCTGCGATTTCCTGGTTGGTTACAGAGCCAAACAGACGCCCTGCTCCACCGCCTTTTGCCGTAACAGTCAGGGTTAACTCACGCAGCTGTCTCGAAATTTCAAGCGCCTCGGCACGTTCCCTTGCGGCTTTTTCGGCGGCTGCCTTGTCGTTCATATTCTTTGTGTTCACCGCATCGGCTGTAGCTTCAACAGCTAGCTTTCTGGGAAGCAAAAAGTTTCTGGCATAGCCATCGGAAATTTCCAAAAGCTGACCCTTTTTGCCTTTTCCTTTAACATCCTGAAGTAAAATAACCTTCATATTCTAAACTCCTCATTTCGATTCATAATATTCTTCAATTGAGGCTACCAATCTGTCCAGAACCTCTTTGACGGTAGTATTCCTGATCTGAGCACCGGCTGTGGATGCGTTGCCGCCACCGCCAAGAGGCTCCAGGATAACCTGCACATTGGCATCGCCTATGGAACGGGCAGATATGATCACCCGGTCACCGTCCGGAAACAGCACAAAGGAGGCCTTAATGCCGGTGATGTTCAAAAGCTCATCCGCTGCCTGAGCAGCAAGCGTTCGGGTGGTCGGGCCGTTAAGGGGTGCGATCGCAATATCGTGTTTATGCATCCGGGCTGCCTGCACAATTTTATGCTTGATAATGGTATCATCATAATCGTTCTGTAGCAGACGCTTTACTTCAACCGTATCGGCGCCCAGCTGACGCAAATAGGCCGCTGCCTCAAAGGTGCGTTCACCTGTACGAACGTTAAAGCTCTTGGTATCCAGGAATATGCCGGCCATCAACGATTTTGCCTCAATAGGAAGAACATCATTTGGTTCAACTGCATACTGCAGCAGCTCGGTTGCCAATTCAGCAGCAGAGGAAGCATACGGCTCGTGGAAGTTCACCACAACGGAATTGATATAATCCGCTGCTCTGAGATGATGGTCAACCACGCACACACGGGAAATTGCATCCAGCAAGGACCGATACTCTACCTGGTCGGGGCGGTTGGTATCCACCACAACAAGGGTGCTTCGATTATCGCACATCAAAAGAGCATCCTCTCCGGAAATAAATATGTTTTTGTATTCCGGTTCTCTGATGATTTCATCAATCAGCCTTTGGGCAGAGTTTTCCTCCAAATCTAAAACAATAAAGGCAGGCTTATTCTTCTTGCGGCATAAGCACGCAATACCCATTGCTGCACCAACAGCATCCATATCTGCGTTCTTATGACCCATAATAAACACTTGGCTGCTCTGACCGATCAGCTCCATCATCGTATTGGCTGTAACACGGGAACGGACCTTGCCGCGCCGGTCTGCCTCTTTGGCTCTGCCGCCATAAAAATGGAAATTCATTCTGTCCTTCACGACAGCCTGGTCGCCGCCGCGACTAAGGGCCATTTCAATGGACAGTGCCGCAAAATCGTACCCTTCTTCGAAGGTAGCACCGTCTACACCCAAACCAAAGGAAATAGATGCTGCCAAACCGGAGGGCGCTGTAATTTCGTGGATTTCCTCCAAAATTGTAAACTTGGTATCCACAGCTACCTTTAAATCCCGTTTTTCAAAAATCAGCAGGAAGCGGTTTTTCTCCAAACGGCGCAGAAGTCCGTGGTAATTTTGCGCCCATTTCAAAATTGTATTATTAATACGCGCATTGAGCCCGGAAATTGCCGCCTCAGTCATATTCCGGGTCAATTCCTCGTAATTATCAACCAGGATAATAGAAACAACCGGACGGGAGCGAATATACTCGTCCCGGACTCTGTATAGCTCAGTCAGTTCCGCAAAATATAGCACGCCAAGCGGAATATCACCGTTTGCGCCGGTATTGACAACCGTACCGTAAATACGATAACGACGCTGACCCAATGTCACATCATAGGGATATTCCATCTTATCTGCGGTAAGCCAATCGGTGGTAAACTCCGGAAAATGCTCTGTAAGCCGATGCTCAACCAATGTATCATTGAAACCGGTAAGCTTTGCAAAGGTATCATTGGTGTGTACAATGGCACAATTATCCAGCTCAATAACAGCCATGGGGAACGGCGCTTCTGCGCCCCTCGTACCGCTGGCATTATCTGCCCATTTCTGAACAAAAGCCTGCAACTGGCGGCGACGATGGGCGCGAAACAGAAGGTAAAGCACAAACAGCAAAACCGTTATCAACGATTCCAAAACAGCCAGCAGATATTGCTTCAAGGAAAATGCAATTACGCAAAACAGCACCAATATAGCAAAATAGAAGCCTGCACTGGGATGCAGCAATTTTTCAAGTCTCTTTTCACGCCTTTTATTCATATCTTCGCCTCCCGAAAACTCCTCATACGCCTATAATAACCTCAATTTTATTCATTATAGCAAATTACTGCAAAAGGTGCAACTCTATTTTTCATTTTTACCTGTTGTTTTATGGTTTCTTATGAAGAAAAATAAATGTGTACATTCCACCGAAAATGTGGTATAATATGTATGCTGAGCGTCAGGTAGGCAGACCTGAGCGAATAAAATAACTGCAGGTTTCTTTGCTTAAACGGCAGCGGTTCAGGGCTGTACGGAAACAAATATCCACCTGCTTATTGTGTACATTTTTGAAAGGAGTATTGATTATACTTGGCTGAAAAACTGAAGATTATCCCCCTTGGCGGATTGGATGAAATTGGGAAAAACATAACCGTTTTGGAATACGGCAAGGATATGATTGTTATAGACTGCGGCGTTGGCTTTCCTGATGAAGATATGTATGGTGTGGATTTGGTCATTCCCGACTTTTCTTATCTTGTGCAAAACGCGAAAAAGCTTCGGGGTATGTTTATTACCCACGGACATGAGGACCACATCGGCTCTATTCCCTACTGTATGCAGCAAGTGATTTGTCCCATCCACGGCACCGCCATGACCAATGGCTTAATTAAATTAAAGCTGGAAGAGCATCGCCTGGCAGACAAGGTCAAGCTCATTACCCACAAGCCCGGTGATGTGGTAAAAGCCGGCTGCTTTACCGTAGAATTTATTCACGTTAATCACTCAATTGCAGATGCTGTCGCTTTTGCAATTCACACGCCAGTGGGAACAGTGGTTATGACCGGCGATTTTAAAATTGATCCCACCGCCAAAGACGGTATGATTGATCTTGCCCGTCTGGGCGAGCTTGGCAACAACGGTGTTTTGGCACTATTGTGTGACTCCACCAATGTAGAACGGCAGGGCTATACCGCTAGCGAAAACATTGTCGCCGAAAGTCTCGATCGACAGTTTAAAAACTGCGATGAGCGCATTATCGTCACAACCTTTGCCTCCAATATGCACCGGATTCAGGCGGTCCTGGCAACCGCCCACCGCTACGGCAGAAAAGTGGCGGTCACCGGACGAAGTATGGAGAATATGCTTAAGGTTGCTCAGGAGCTTGGCTATATTAAAGTGCCTGCAGGCACCATTGTTGAGCTTGGTGCAATTAAGAGCCTTCCCAAAAACAAAATCGTTATTGTCTCCACCGGCTCACAGGGAGAGAATATGTCTGCACTTTATCGTATGGCCTTTTCTACCCATAAGCAGGTAGATATTCTCTCCGGTGACCGAATTATCATTTCCGCCTCTGCTATTCCGGGAAATGAAAAAGCAGTTTCCAGAATTATTAATGAGCTTTACCGAAAAGGCGCTGAGGTGGTGTATGAAAAGAGCGAAGGCCTGCATGTTTCCGGACACGCATGTCAGGAGGAATTGAAAATTATTCACGCATTGTGCAGACCCAAATTTTTCATTCCTGTCCATGGCGAACAGCGCCATCTGCAAATACATGGGAAGCTGGCTGTTCAGGTTGGTACTGCAGCAAAAAATGTGCGTATCGCTGAAATTGGAAGTGTTATTGAGTTTTCCGGAAAAACCTGTAAAATTAACGGAACAGTACCCGCGGGCAAGGTGTTTGTAGACGGCACCGGCGTCGGAGATGTGGGAAGTGTAGTTTTACGGGACAGAAAGCATCTTGCTCAAGACGGTATGATCGTTGTTTGTGTTAACATTTCCGGTCAGGACGGTTCTGTAATTACCGGCCCAGATATTATTACCAGAGGCTTTATCTATGTTAAGGAGTCCGAAGAGCTGATGGAGGAGCTGAAAGCTGTTGCTATGGAAGCGATCGAGCGCTGCGGCCGCAAGCGTGTCCGTGACTGGACTGCGATTAAAACTGCCATTAAAAACGATCTGAGTGGCTATCTGTTTAAAACAACCAAGCGCAATCCTATGATTCTGCCCGTGATTATGGAAATCTAAAATTGCAGGGTGCGCACAATCGCACCCTGCTTCCCTTATAAGAGGTACATATGAACCATTACTTTGCACCCTTGGAGGGTATTACAGACCGCGTATACCGGAAACTGCACCACCGTTTTTTCCCCGGAATCGATCAATACTACACACCCTTCTTCAGTCCTACTGTTCACCATAGTCTGACACCGAAGGAAACAAAAGAACTCCCCCCTGCGGAATCTCTCGGTTATCGCGCCGTGCCGCAGCTGTTAACGAAGGTTCCTGAGGATTTTCTGTGGATGGCCGGAAAATGCCACGAACTGGGATATAAAGAAGTAAATCTGAATGTGGGTTGTCCCTCGGGAACCGTAACCGCCAAGGGCAAGGGCGCAGGTATGCTTGCAGATCCGGAAAGCCTCGACCGATTTCTGAATGAGGTTTTTGCCCAAACAAGCATTGACATCTCCGTAAAAACCAGATTGGGTTTTGCCAACGCTGACGAGTTTCCTGCGATCTTAGAGGTATTCAACCACTATCCTATCAAGCATTTGACTGTTCATCCTAGAGTGCGCAACGCATTTTACAAAGGTAATGTGAATTTAGATACATTCGCGTATGCTGTAAAATATAGCAGGGCCCCGGTATGCTTTAACGGAAATTTAAACTCTCGGAAAGAAATCAGGACAATTTCTCAGCAATTTCCAAAGCTCGTCGCCGTTATGCTGGGCCGTGGTTTAATTGCAGACCCCGGAATGCTTACCCCTAACGGTACGGACATTGGAACTCTGGAAGCCTTTTATGATGCGCTTCTGGAGGAATATCTTATCGCTTTCGGCGGTGCAAGAAATGCGATGTTCCGATTAAAAGAGCATTGGCGGTACTTGCTATGTAAATTCGAAAACACTGAAAAGCTTGCAAAGCAATTGCGCAAAACCACAGACCTCACAGCATACAAAGCTATTACCCGGGAAATTTTTAACAATTGCCCTATTCGCCAAAACCTTATGCCGGATTGGTAATGCTGCACAAACACGCCGCCTGCTGAAAATTCAGCAGGCGGCGCTCATTTTATAAATCAATCTCTGCAAGAGCAATTTTTCCGTAGTTGACTTCAATGGGAAGCTTATCCATTTCTGCTTCAACCAACTCCGAGCAACGCTCTGAAAGCAATTGTGTTTCAGCAGCATAAGACCAGTGTGGCTCGCCTTCGACAAAGTACATAATGTGGTAGCCTTTATAATGGTCATAATCTGCTTTAACAATACCCACGTCACCGGTCTTGCGTTCGGCGTCGATTGCCCAGGCTTCAAAAGCCTCCGTCATACCGGAGTCCTTGTAGATGCCGTCATACAGACCGCCGGCGGTCTTGGAGCCTTCGTCTTCTGTATAGGTTTCAACCAGCTTTCCAAAGCTTTCTTCTGTGGCATCTCCTGTCTGCCATTCCTTCAAAATCTTTTCCGCTTGTGCATAGCAGGCTGCCCATTCGGCTTCGGAATAAGTGACTTTTCCGGTGGTTTCATCCGTCGTTCCACCCTCGGGACAGACCAAAATATGACGAACTGCGGAAATCAAACCGCTTTCCTTTGTAATGCCTTGTTCCTTAAATGTTGCTTCATTCTCTGTAAAATACGTGTTGACCTCATCCTCGGTGGGGCGCAGGCTCTCGGAAACTGTATTGAAATAATCCGTAACCAGGAAATTCAAGCGAATAAAGTCCATATAAATCTCTTGGTTACAGTTTGGACCAATTACATTCTTTAAAAGCTCGTCCACAGTTTCATAATCCGAATCCTTGGCCTCCTTCTCCAAATCTGCAGGCATTTCATCCAAAGCCTTTTGCCAGTCCTCTGATAAAACATGGCCGGCTTTCTCTGCCAAAATGCCCATAGTCTGATATCTATGCCAGGTTTCTACCGCTATATTAATGAAGTATTGCTCCCAGGTTAGGGACTCATCGTAATAGCATTTCTGTTCACTCAGCGGCTTGGTGTAATCCAGTCCAATATAACTGGCGTAGCTGCCGTAATAGTTAAGAAAATCTGTTACCTGCATATAGTAATAGATTTGCAGCTGCGCATTTGTCAGCTCCTTGCCGCCCGCTGTGGCAATTACCGTATTGGCTTTATTGGTTGCCTTTTTATCGGAAACGGTATAGTTGTCCTTTTTTAAGATAGTGTTCTCTCTGGGTAAAATATCCACGCCCAAAGCGAGTAAAAGCACAACTGCAAGTGCAGCCAATGCTGTAACCGCGCCGATAACGCCCAGCACCAAGGGCCAGACCTTTTTCTTTGTCTCCTTGGAAGGAAACAAATCAAACACCTGTTCATCCATATCGTATATAGGCTTTCCGCAGTAGGGACAGAGCTTAAAGTCTTCCTGTACCTTTGCATTACAGTATTTACAATTCATGAGCATCCTCATTTCTCCAGGATTTATGGCAATGATGGGAATATTTTACCACGGGTAATTTGTAATTGCAAGAAAATTCATATGAATTGTTTGTGAACAAGGAAAACCTTTGGATAAGTCCTTGCAATATCGTATAAAAAATGTTATTATCTAGAATTGAGATAGTTTAACTTTAGGAGTTTTCCAATGAAACAAAGAACAACAATCATTGCGGATGTTCAATTAGAAGAACAGCTTGCTTTTTGTGATAAAATCCGTGGATACTGGCACGAAAAAAATATCGTACCGACAGCATATGTTGAAACCTACGGCTGTCAGCAGAACGAAGCGGATTCTGAACGCATTCGCGGCATATTGAGCGAAAGCGGCTACGCCATTACCGATAATGCTGAGGGTGCGGATGTGGTGGTTATGAACACCTGTGCCATCCGGGAACATGCCGAGCAGCGCGTATTTGGTAATCTGGGGGCATTGACCCACACCAAGCGCCGTCATCCTCGTCAAAAGATCTTTTTATGCGGCTGCATGGCCGGACAGGACCATGTGGTACAACGCATCAAAAAGAGCTTCCCTCATGTCGACGGTGTGTTTTCAACCCATCACTTATGGCAATTCCCTGAGATTTTGCATCGTGTGCTTACGGTGGGCAAGCGTACCTATTATGTAGAGGATGAAGCCGGTTCCATTGCAGAGGGTCTGCCCCAGCTTCGGGATAATATGCTAAAAGCATGGGTTTCCATTATGTATGGCTGCAACAACTTCTGCACCTACTGTATTGTACCCTATGTCCGAGGTCGGGAAAGAAGCCGCAAATGTGAGGATATTTTGGCTGAATGCCGCACACTAATTGAAAGCGGCACAAAGGAAATTACGCTGCTGGGTCAGAACGTAAACTCCTACGGCAAGGATTTGGAGGAAAACATTGACTTTTCAGACCTTTTAACCCGTATTGCGGAAATACCCGGCGATTTTCTCATCCGCTTTATGACCAGCCATCCGCGGGACGCAGGAAAGAAACTGTTTGACACTATGGCTGCTTCCTCCAAAATTGCAAAGCAGCTGCACCTGCCCTTTCAGTCCGGCTCCAGCCGTGTGTTGAAGGCTATGAACCGGCATTATGATCGGGAAAAATATTTAAATCTGGTAGAATATGCCAAATCTGTTATGCCGGAGTTGGTGCTTACCTCTGATGTAATTGTGGGCTTCCCCGGAGAAACCGAAGAAGAATTTGAAGAGACAATCTCCTTGATTGAGCAGGTTCGCTACGATTCCTTGTTCACCTTTATTTTCTCACCCAGAGTGGGAACACCGGCAGCTTCTATGGTTGATCCCACTACAAAAGAAGAGAAAAACCGCCGATTTGACAGGCTGTGCGCTGTGCAGAACCGTATTTCCGAGGATATCCACACAGGATACATCGGTAAAACAATGCGCTGTCTGATAGACGGACAGGATAACGAATTTCTTACCGCCCGTACCGAAGGCGGACGACTTGTTCGCCTACACGGATCAGAAGCGTTAATCGGACAGTTTAAAGATATCACCATTACCGGTGCCACCACCTGGAGTCTTACAGGATCGCTTGTAGGAAAGGAATAAATTAAATGGCTAATGAAAACAACGAGCTGACCCCTATGAAGCGGCAGTATAACGCCATAAAAGAGAATAACAAGGACTGCATTTTGTTCTTCCGCCTTGGCGATTTTTACGAAATGTTTGACGAGGATGCCAAGCTTGCCGCCAAGGAACTGGATTTAACGTTAACCACCCGTGATCGCAAAAAACCAAAAGAAGAGCAAACGCCTATGTGCGGTGTTCCCTATCATTCTGTGGATGCCTATATTGCCCGACTGGTTGCAAAAGGCTATAAGGTAGCCATTTGCGAGCAGATGGAAGATCCGGCTTTGGCAAAAGGAATTGTGCAGCGTGATATTAGCCGGATTGTTACCCCCGGTACAGTTACAGAGAGCTGTATGCTGGACGAAAGTAAGAATAACTATATGGCGTGTCTATACGGTGAAAACAAAAAATACGGACTAGCATTCTGTGACGTCTCCACCGGTGCGTTTTTTGTAACCGTATGCTCGGATGCCCAGTCAGCTGCATCAGAGTTAGGAAGATTCTCCCCCTCAGAGGTTATTCGTGGCGGTGACAATGTCCACGACCCCATCTTGGAGGATGCCTTGTTTCATAAGCTCGACTGCTGTATTGACGAGGGCAAACCGGAGCAGTTTGATTTAGTAAATGCGCAGACCCTGTTGGAAAAGCACTTCTGCTTGCCTTTGGCACAGCTGGGCTTGACCGGACTGCCTGCCGCTGCCATTGCAGCTGGCACGCTCCTTGAAACGCTGCAATTTGTTCAGAAAAATGACCTGCAGCATATTCGCCTGCTTCAGTATTATACCACCGGTCGGTTTATGGAACTGGATTTGGACGCCCGGAGAAATCTGGAGTTAACGGAAACTCTGCGGAGCAAGGAAAAAAAGGGTACGCTATTATGGGTGCTGGACAAAACCCGCACCGCAATGGGCAGCAGAACGCTCCGCAGCTGGCTGGAAAAGCCGTTGCTTGACCCTGCGGAAATCGGTCGCAGACAGTCGGCTGTTGAAGAGCTGGTCAACGCCACCGTCTGCCGCGGAGAATTAGCAGACGCTTTGTCTGATGTTACCGATTTGGAACGTGTCACCTCCCGGATTGTAACCGGAACAGTAAATTGCCGTGACCTTTTAGGGCTTGCACAGGGTCTGCGTTCCCTGCCGCTGGTAAAGGCGCGCTTAAAGCAGTTGGATTCATCCCTGCTGCTTAAGCTGGAGCAGGCCATTGACCCGCTGACCGATTGTGCGGATTTGATTGAAAATACCATTATAGACGATCCTCCCCTGACTGTTCGGGAAGGCGGTATCATCCGACCCGGTGCCAATGCAGAAGCAGACCGCCTTCGGGATATTATGAACGGTGGCAAAGGCACAATTGCGGCTATCGAGGCCTCCGAACGGGAGAAAACCGGGATACGTACCCTAAAGGTCAGCTATAACCGAGTGTTTGGTTATTATATCGAGGTATCCAAATCCTTTATAGACCAGGTTCCTGACCACTATATCCGCAAGCAAACTCTGGCAAACTGTGAGCGCTACATTACACAGGAGCTGAAAGAGTTGGAAGACCAGGTCCTTAATGCAAAAGACCGTCTGACTGCGCTTGAATATCAGATTTTTACTAATTTACGGGAACATCTGGCTCGGCAGACCGCCAGAATCCAAGGCTCAGCCGCTGCTGTAGCCGCAGCGGATGCTCTGTGCTCTTTGGCTGTTGTTGCTGCAAAATGGGGCTACTGCCGTCCTGAAATTACCCTTGGGAGCGAAATCTCCATTACTGACGGTCGCCATCCGGTTGTAGAGCAGGTACTTAAGGACAGTCTGTTCGTCCCCAATGACACGCAGTTGGGAGCAAAGGATAATCTGGTCTCCATTATTACAGGACCGAATATGGCGGGCAAATCTACCTATATGCGGCAGGTTGCGCTTATTGTGCTTATGGCACAAGTAGGATCCTTCGTACCTGCCAGAAGTGCAAAGATCGGAATTGTTGACCGTGTTTTTACCAGAATCGGTGCCAGCGATGACTTGGCCTCCGGTCAGTCTACCTTTATGGTAGAAATGGCAGAGGTTGCCTCCATTTTAAAATATGCAACCTCAAAAAGTCTTTTAATCCTTGATGAAATCGGCAGAGGAACCTCTACCTACGATGGTATGTCCATTGCCAGGGCGGTGCTGGAATATGCCGCAAGCGCCCGGCATTTAGGGGCGAAAACCCTGTTCGCCACCCATTACCACGAGCTAAGCACCATTGAGGACGTGCTTGACAATGTTAAAAACTATAACATTGCGGTAAAAAAACGGGGAGATAAAATGATTTTCCTTCGAAAAATCGTACCCGGCGCAGCCGATGACAGCTATGGCATTGAGGTTGCCAAGCTGGCAGGTTTACCTGACAGTGTTATTTCCAGAGCAAAGGAAATACTGACGGAGCTGGAGCAGGAAGGCAGCGCGCCTGTAAAAGTTGCCAAGACAGAACCGAACGACCAAATCAGTATGCTGGATTTAAGCGTCCAGCAAATCCGCAGTGCTCTGGAAGCAATCCGTGTGGAAACCCTTACGCCGATTGAAGCTATGAACGAGCTGTATAAGCTAAAGAAAATGCTGGAGTGATATGAAAAAGCTTACCATATCTATGACACGCACCGAAACCGCATTCGGAATATTTTACTTAGGTATCCAACTTCTTGTGCTGCCCTACCTTCTTGTGTTGGGAAACCGGATTTTTGGAAACGCTCTGTCGAAGGTACAACTGAATTTTCTGTTCTTCGCCATTGATTTTATCTGTATCGCTGCAATCTTTCGAGGGTTTCTAAAAAAATCTGCAGTTTTCAGCTTGGAACACCCCTGGCGGATATTGCGCTACGCAGGTTGCGGGTTGCTTCTGTACTGGGCAGGAAGCTTTCTTGTAAATGTAGTAATTTTAAATGTATATCCGGTTTTTTCCAATGTTAATGACCAATCCATTTTAGAACTCGCCAAAGAAAATTATTCTCTAATGGCAATTGGCACAGTATTTCTTGTTCCTGTGGTAGAAGAAACACTGCATCGAGGTGTAATTTTCGGTACACTGTACCGGGTAAGCCCTCTTGTGGGCTATCTGGTTTCTACTCTGATATTCAGTGCATTACACATCATCAGTTATATAAATGCCTTCTCCCCTTTACTTTTATTACTGTGTTTCCTCCAGTACATTCCTGCAGGCTTATGCCTGGCCTGGGCCTATGTAAAAGCAGATTCTATTTGGGCGCCTATCTTAATACACATAGCTATTAATCAACTCGGTGTTCTTGCAATGAGGTGAAACATATGCCAAAAATCATACAATTATCCCCCTATGTGGCAAATTTAATTGCTGCCGGTGAGGTTGTGGAGCGTCCTGCCAGCGTTGTCAAGGAGCTTCTGGAAAACGCCGTTGATGCTGGAGCTACCCAGGTTACCATAGAAATCCGTGACGGTGGTATGACCTTTTTGCGGGTTACTGACAATGGCTGCGGTATGGCCGCTGAGGATGCACGGACTGCCTTTTTGCGCCACGCAACCTCAAAGCTGCGCAATGCCGAGGATTTATCTGCAATCCGTACAATGGGTTTTCGCGGAGAAGCTTTGGCGGCAATAGCCTCTGTCAGCCGCATTGATCTAATGACAAAGACAAAAGACACCATTGGCGGTACAAGTCTCACCTTGGAGGCCGGTGTTATTCTGGAGGAGACGGAAGCCGGCTGTCCCGATGGGACTACGATCATCGTCCGGGATTTGTTCTTTAATACCCCGGCAAGAATGAAATTTATGAAATCCGACACCGTAGAAGGCGGTAAAGTAACACTGGCTGTACAGCTGCAGGCACTGGCACATCCGGAGGTGGCGTTTCGTTTCCTGAGAGATGGCAAAGAAATCCTGTCTACCCCCGGTACCGGAAAATTAGAGGCAGCTGTTTATTGCGTTTACGGTCGTGACGGCGGAAAAATGGTGCAGGTTGACAGCAATTGGGATTCTTATTTTCTTACCGGCTACGTATCCAAACCAACGGATGCCCGCCCCAGCCGTAGCTTGCAAACCTTTTTTGTCAACGGACGGCCTGTAAAATCCCGAATTTTGATTGCTGCCTTTGAGGAAGCCTATCGCAATCAGCTTATGGTTGGAAAATTTCCTGCCTGTGTTTTGCATTTAACCTTGCCGGCTAATCTTGTGGATGTAAATGTCCATCCTGCGAAAACCGAAGTGAAATTTCTCAATGAAAAGGCTGTTTTTGACTGCATACATTACGGCGTCCTCGGTGCGTTAAATAAAACCACCGACCGCCCACAGATACAGTTTAAGCCAGCTGCAGCTACACCATCCGTCACACCTACGGCTACACCTGCTCCTAAAAAGCAGGAGGGCTTCTTCCGCACCATGACTGCGCAGGAGTTTAAACAGTTTTCTTCTGCAATGACAGAAGCCCCCAAACCAAAACAGGAAGCGGCAGTTGCTACTGCTCAAAAAATTGAGCGAGCTGTTAGTCAACCTGTCAAGGAACAGGTTATGATTCCCTCCGCTGTTGCTGCTATGCCACAGCTTGTTAAAACTACGCCACCTATCCAACAAGAACCGGAACTTTGCGAGCAAACTAAGCTGCCAATGCCTGAAGAAAAAGCATGGCGCATTGTTGGCGAACTGTACCGTACCTACATTATTGTTGAGCAAGGTGATGAAGCGTTTTTAATTGATAAACACGCCGCTCACGAGCGCATTCTTTTTGAAAAGCTAAAGAAAAAGCAAGAAGCAATCAGCTCCCAGGCCTTACTTACTCCTCTGCCCTGCCGTCTTTCTGCCGACTGTGCAGCGTTGCTGCTTGCCAACAGTGAGCTGCTGACAGAGCTGGGCTTTGAAATTGATGAATTCGGTGACAATACCATTTTGGTGCGGCAGATTCCCATGGACTTAGCACCTGAGGACGCGGAAGACGCTTTGGAAGCTTTGGCTGCAAATTTACAAAACGGGCGCCGTGAGAAAGCTGCCAACGTTCGGGATGAACTGCTTCATACCGTTGCCTGCAAGGCAGCCATAAAAGCCGGCTGGCATACCGATGATAAAGAATTATTGGCACTCGCCAAGGAGGTTATGGCTCGGGAGGATTTGAAATATTGTCCTCATGGCAGACCCATTTGCGTAACCTTAAGTAAAAAGCAATTGGAGAAGCAATTTAAGCGCAGCTAGGAAGAAATTCTGTGATGAACAGGAAAAGAGGCGTAACCTATGAGTATTATTTGCATTGCCGGTCCAACCGCTTCCGGTAAAACCGCCCTTTCGGTGGCTCTGGCAAAAGAGCTTGGCGGTGAAGTGGTCTCCTGCGACTCTATGCAGGTCTATCGCGGTATGAATATCGGCACTGCCAAGCCCACCCAAGAGGAAATGCAAGGCATTCCACACCATATGCTGGATGTTGCAGAGCCTTCGGAAGACTTCTCTGTCAGCCGATACTGTGAAATGGCAACCCCAATTGTAGAAGACATCCTTGCAAGGGGAAAACCGGTAATTATTGCCGGCGGCACCGGTCTTTATATGGATGCATTAATAAGAGGCAACGCCTTTGCGCCCTGCCCCTCTACCGGTATGCGGGAACGCCTGGAGGCTCAGGCGGATGCCGAGGGTATGGAGGCTATGCACAAGCTTCTTTCCGGCATCGACCCGGAGACTTCAGCGCGACTGCATCTGGCAGACAGGAAACGAATCCTTCGTGCCTTGGAGATTTACTACGAAACCGGGCAGACTATAACTGCCCACAATCAAAAAACGCAGCAAAAGCCGCCACGTTATCAAGCAATTTGGTTCGGCTTGGAGGATGTCAATCGGGAGGATTTATACCGCCGTATTGACAGTCGTGTAGTGACTATGGTGGAAAACGGTCTGATTCCTGAAATTCAAGGCCTGTTGGAAAAACGAATTCCGCAAAAATGTACAGCTATGCAGGCCATCGGCTATAAGGAATTTGTTGACGCATTATCCGGCTTGTGTACAATCCAAGAAGCTATTACTCAGGTACAGCAAGCCTCCAGACGATACGCCAAGCGTCAGCTGACATGGTTTCGCCGCAATTCACAGATGCACTGGCTGCGTCGCGCTGCCGGTGAACAAACGCAAGAAATTCTTATCCGCGCCCGACAGATTCTGGCGGATTTCGACAAATGAATAATGATAAGATTTATGTATCCCGTTGGGAATTTTAAAGAAAGAGGGAATACATATGTCTGAACAACTCAATCTACAGGATGCCATTTTAAACGAGGTGCGGAAGGATAAGGTTCCGGTAACACTGTTTTTGATGAATGGCTTCCAGCTCCGGGGCGTTATCACCGGCTTTGACAGCTTTGTGGTGGTACTGGTGACTGACGGCAAGCAGCAAATGATTTACAAGCATGCCATCTCTACACTGGCCCCAATTCGCACCCTGAAAGCAGCACAGTAACAAAAGGGCGACGGAGCATTGCTTCGTCGCCCTTTTGCAGGACAGAGCAGAAAGGAGATACTATGTCCATTGCCGAAAATGTCGCCGTCATTAAGCAAAAAATTTCCCAAGCAGCCATTGCAGCAGGCAGAAATCCGGAAGAAATTCTTCTATGTGCCGCTACCAAAATGAACAGCACAGAAAATGTCCGCCTTGCCATTCAGGCCGGTGTGGATTGCTGCGGAGAAAACCGCGTACAGGAATTAACGCAAAAGCTATCGGAGAACGCCTATACCGGTGTACCGATTCATTTTATCGGACATCTGCAAACAAATAAGGTTCGGCAGGTTGTGGGAAAGGTTGGTCTGATACAAAGCGTTGACTCCCTGCGGCTTTTAGAGGCCATACAACTGGAGGCAGCTAAGCAGAATATTACACAAAATATTCTCTTAGAGGTCAACATAGGAAACGAAGAAAGTAAATCCGGATTTTCACCCCAGGAAATTGACACAATATGTCAAAAAATGACACATTATCCCAACCTTCGACTGAAAGGGCTTATGGCAATACCGCCGATATCCCATTTTTCGGGAGAAAATCGCAAATTTTTTCAAGAAATGTTGCAGCTTTCTGTTGACATAACGGCAAAAAAATACGATAATGTATGTGTTGATATATTGTCTATGGGTATGTCCGATGATTACCTGGATGCTATCGCCTGTGGCAGCACTATGATACGGGTGGGTACAGCAATTTTCGGACCCAGAAATTATCGATAATGATGCAAACATATTAGGAGGATAAAGACAAATGAGTTTTTGGGACAATGTAAAGAAATTTGCTCAGCCCTATTCCGATGATGATTATGATGATTACGACGAAGAAATAGATGAAGTGGAAGAAGTGCAGCAGCCTGCTCCCAGAGCTCGCCGTTCTTCTCCCTTTGCAAGCACGCAGGATGATAACGGCAGCTTCGGTGCGTCCGCAGCAGCAAACACCTCTTCTTTTAGCGGTCAGGTTTTAAATATGGGCCCCGGTAAGCAGGAGGTCGTATTATTCCACGCCAAGACCTTTGACGATGCCGCAAGAGCCGCCGACGAACTGCGCAAGAAGAAGGCTGTCATCCTCAATATGGAAAATGTGGATAAGTCCCTGACCCGGCGCGTTGTTGACTTCCTTTCCGGAAGCGTCTATGCCTTGGATGGCAGTGTAAAGAAAATTGCACAGTCTACCTATCTGTTCTGCCCCCACAATATGGATGTTGTGGGTGACCTGGAAAATGTCCAGGGCGAAATTGAAAGCTATCTCTAATATAAAGAATATAAAGAAAGAGGATACGGTATGTTTACACCGCAACAGATAGATCAAGTTTCCTTTAGTCGTGTCCCCTTTGGCGGCTACGATATACAATCGGTTGACGAATTTTTGGGTCCTTTGACAGAAGACTACGTCACCTTATATAAGGAAAACGCTTTGCTGAAAAGCAAAATGAAGGTTTTGGTTTCCAAGCTGGAGGAATACCGCAATAATGAAGCCAGTATGAAGGATGCAATCGTCAACGCACAGAAAACCTGTGATTTGATGGTTAAGGAAGCCGAAGCCAAATGTACCCAAATGCTCAACGATGCCAACGCAGCTGCTATGGAGAATGCAAAAAACGCCAACGCATTGATTGCTGCAGAAAATGATCGTGTGGATGAAGCCCGCAGAAATGCTGCTGCTAAAATTGTGGATCTGCAGGATCAGCTTAAAACTTGCATTCAGGCTTTAGATCGCATTAAAGAAGCCCATCGTCCCTCCCCTGCCACAAACGCCTCGGGTAATACCGCCTTTGACTATGACCGGACTGAAGGCTCTAACAAAGCTTCGGATGCTATGGCAGATGAGATTTCCGCAAACCTGCAGGCTCTGGTTGGCACTACAGACGAGGATGCGCCCAAGGCTGAGCCGAAGCATCCTGTTTCGGATACAACCACCAGCAAGTTTACCAATCTTCAGTTTGGTAAAAACTACGACCCCACCCATCGCTGATTGATAAGTATATGCTATGATGAGGACAAGCAAGCGTGATCACCGCTTTATAGAGAGCTGCCGGTTGGTGTAAGGCGGCAACGGCCACTGCTTGTATCCCCTCTGAGCAGCGCACCGAGCCTTTTGCAGGTAGGCTGCGCCGGGTACGCCCGATAAAGCGTAGAAAAGTGCCGGGAAACCGGAACGAGAGTGGTACCGCAGAGGTAATTACGCCTTTGTCTCTTGATGAAAGAGGCAAAGGCGTTATTTTTTGAATAAACTTGGAGGTATATACCAATGGAGTATAAAAATACGATTATCACACCGAAAACCGACTTCCCTATGAAAGCCGGTCTGCCTGCCAGAGAACCGGCTATGCTGCAGCGCTGGCAGGAGCAAAACCTGTACAGCCTAATGTTGGAAAAGAATAAGGATCTGCCCCCCTTCGTACTGCACGATGGCCCTCCCTTCAGTAACGGCTATATCCATATGGGTCACGCCCTGAATAAAGCCCTGAAGGACTTCATTGTCCGCAGCCATGCTATGATGGGCTTCTACACCCCTTATGTTCCCGGCTGGGACAACCACGGTCTGCCCATCGAGCGTGCTATTGAAACTTCCAAGAAGAAGCTGAACCGGGATATGTCTGTTCCGGAATTCCGCAAGGCCTGTGAAGAATTTGCGCAAGACTTTATCAACAAGCAAAGAGAAGGCTTCCGCCGTCTTGGTGTTGTTGGTGATTGGGAAAACCCCTACCGCACTATGGATAAGCATTTTGAAGCGCAGGAAGTCAAAGTCTTTGGTCGGATGTTTGATAAGGGTTATATTTATAAGGGTCTGAAGCCTGTTACCTGGTGTCCTGCCTGTGCAACCGCTGTGGCGGAGGCTGATATTGAGTATAAGGATGACCCCTGTACCTCTGTATATGTTAAGTTCCCCATGAAGGATGACTTAGGCAAGCTGTCTGCGTTTGATCTGAGCAAAACCTTCTTCGTCATTTGGACCACCACTATCTGGACGCTCCCCGGCAATATGGCGATCTGTCTGCATCCCAGAGACAGCTATGTGTTGGTAAAGGCCGAAAACGGCGAGACCTACATTATGGCAGAAGCATTAATGGAAAAGACCATGAAGCAGGGTGGCTTTGAAAGCTATGAGGTGCTTGCTTCCTACCCCGGCAGCTTCTTTGAAAATATGCTGGCTCAGCATCCTTTCCTGAATAAGACCTCCCGTTTGGTGTATGCAGAGTATGTCACAATGGATTCCGGCACAGGCTGCGTACACACAGCTCCCGGCTTTGGCGCGGACGACTACCAGACCTGCATGCGCTATGGCATGGACTTGGTTGTCCCTGTGGACGACTACGGCCGTCATACCGACTACGCCGGCAAATATGAAGGCATGAAGACTGAGGAGTCCAATCCCGTCATTCTGGAGGACATGAAGCTCTCCGGTATGCTTTTTGCCGCCGAGGAAATTATCCACTCCTACCCCCACCATGACCGCTGTAAAAAGCCGGTAATCTTCCGTGCGACCCCCCAGTGGTTCTGCTCCGTAGAATCCTTTAAAAACCAAGCCATTGAAGCAATTGAAAACGTTCAGTGGTTCCCCGCCTGGGGTGGCGAACGAATGGTAAGTATGATCAAAGAACGCGCCGACTGGTGTATCTCCCGTCAGCGCCGTTGGGGCTTGCCCATTCCCGTATTCTACTGTAAGGACTGCTCAAAGCCTGTTTCCACCCCTGCCTCCATTGAAAAAATTTCCAGCCTGTTTGACGAGTTCGGCTCTAATGTCTGGTTTGAAAGTGACGCTTCCCAGCTGACTCCCGATGGCTTCACCTGCCCCCACTGCGGCGGTACAGCCTTTGAAAAGGAAACCGACACACTGGACTGCTGGTTTGATTCCGGCTCTACCCACTATGCATCCTTGATGAAGGACACTCCCGAGCTGTGGCCTGCAGATGTATATCTTGAGGGTGCTGACCAGTATCGCGGTTGGTTCCAGTCCTCCCTGTTAACCTCTGTTGGCGCACTGGATAAGGGCGCACCCTTCAAGCAGGTGCTGACCCACGGCTGGACAGTTGACGGTCAGGGCCGTGCTATGCACAAGAGTTTGGGTAATGGCGTCGACCCGGCTGACCTGATTAAGGATTTCGGCGCGGATATTGTCCGTCTGTGGGCTGCTTCCTCTGACTACCACGCTGATGTACGTTGCTCTACAGACATTTTCAAGCAGATTGCCCAGAACTATCTGAAGTTCCGCAACACTGCACGCTACTGTCTGGGTAACTTAAATGATTTTGATGCCGACAATTTGGTTGCAGCCGAGGATTTGGAAGAGCTGGACAGATGGGCATTAACAAAGCTGAATGATTTGATTGTAAGCTGCCGCAAGTCTTATAACAACTATGAATTCCATGTTGTTTCCCATGCAATCAACGATTTCTGTGTTGTTGAGCTGTCTTCGTTCTATCTGGACATCATCAAAGACCGTTTGTATTGTGAGGAAAAGGATGGCCTGCGCCGTCGTTCCGCACAAACAGCACTGTTCCTGATTGTGGATGCTATGGCGAAGCTGTTTGCCCCCATCCTTGCCTTTACCTGTGATGAAATTTGGCAAGCAATGCCCCATCGTCAATGTGATGATGTGCGGAACATTTTACTGAACCAGATGCCTGTAGATATGGCAGCTTATGTTCTGCCGGATGAAACTATGGCAAAATGGGATACAATTATGAAGCTGCGTCAGGATGTTAACGGCGTTCTGGAGCTTGCCAGAGCTGATAAGCGCATCGGTAAGGCATTGGAAGCCCATGTCAGCCTGCAGACCGAGGACACCACGCTTTTGGAAGCTTGCAAGGATATTAACCTGTCTGAAATTTGCATTGTTTCCTCCTGTGACTGGGAAACTGTGGCCGAGGGCGCAACCGTTGCCACCGGCACAAATCTGCCCCAGCTGACGGTAGGTGTTACCGAAGCCCGTGGCGAAAAGTGTCCCCGCTGCTGGATGCACTCTCTGCAGGCAAACAGCGAAGGTCTCTGCCCCCGTTGTGCCGCCGTTATCAGCACAATGGATTTGGAAATCTGATATCTCATAAAAAAGCTCAGCCCTTTGTAAGGGCTGAGCTTTTTATTTGGTCATTTTTTCCTGTTTAACCTTGTGGTCAATTACATGCCGCGAAGCAAGCTCTTTATGAATATCCTCCAAGGAAATACCAGCCTGAGTCATTAATACCATAACATGATAAGCCAGGTCCGCAATCTCATAAATTGTTTCTGCCTTGTCCTCTGCCTTGGCAGCAATGATTACCTCGGTAGATTCCTCACCCACCTTCTTGAGAATTTTATCAAGTCCTTTTTCAAACAGATAGGTGGTGTAAGAGCCTTCCTTTTTATCGGTCTTGCGTCCTTCAATCAGCTTCATTAAGCCCTCATAGGAAAACTCCTTCCGGGTTTCGCTTTCCCAAACCGGATTGGTAAAGCAGGAATGTGTTCCGGTATGGCAGGCCGGTCCTTCCGGTTCAACCACAACCACAAGGGCATCCTGGTCGCAGTCAGCGGTAATGGACACAATGTTTTGATAATTTCCGCTTGTCTCCCCTTTCAGCCACAATTCCTGACGGGAGCGACTGTAAAAGCAGGTGCGCTCTTTTTCCATAGAAATTTGCAGGCTTTCCCTATTCATATAGGCAAGGGTCAGTACTTCCTTTGTGACAGCATCTACTACAATTGCAGGAATTAATCCCTTTTCGTCAAATTTTAGTGTTTCAATATCAATCATACTACATCTCCTTATATTCGTGCAGGAATCCCCTGCTTTGCCATTTCCTTTTTCAAATCCTGTATCTTTACTTGCCCAAAGTGGAAGATTGATGCTGCCAATCCCGCATCAACACCGGGCAGCTCGTTAAACAGTTTTATGAAATCTTCAATACAGCCTGCTCCTCCTGAAGCAATTACCGGCACAGATACCGCATCACAAACCGCACGCAGCATTTGAAGATCAAAGCCGCCCCGGACACCGTCAGTATCGATGGAGTTTACTACTACCTCGCCTGCGCCGTTATCCACACACCGACGTATCCAGTCAATTGCCTCCATACCGGTATTTTCCCTTCCGCCCTTGGCAAAAACCCGAAATACGCCGTCTACGCGCTTCACATCCGCTGATAACACAACACATTGGTTGCCGTAGCGCTTCGCAGCCTCATAAACCAGATCCGGATTTCGGATTGCGCCGGAATTTACGCTGACTTTATCGGCACCGCATTTTAAAACCCGGTCAAAATCCGCAAGAGAGTTAATACCGCCGCCGACAGTTAAGGGAATAAATACGGATTTTGCCGTCTGGCGAAGAATTTCTGTAAACAAGCCACGTCCCTCAGCCGATGCGGTAATATCATAAAAAACCAATTCATCCGCACCGGCACCGGAATAGTATTCTGCCAAAGAAACCGGGCTGGACACATCGTTTAAGCCCTGAAAATTTATGCCCTTAACTACCCGTCCGTCCTTTACATCCAGGCAGGGAATTATTCGTTTTGTAATCATTTCGCCACCTCGATTGCCTGTTTAAGGGCAATCGCGCCTGTGTAATAGGCCTTGCCCACAATGGCGCCATGTATATTTAGTTTTGTAAGGCGCTGAATATCTTCAATGGAGGACATACCTCCGGATGCAATAATATTTATACCCAATTGGTTTGACAGTTCTTTGTAAAGCGCATCGTTTGGACCTTGCATTGCCCCGTCACGAGAGATGTCTGTACAAATCAGTGTCTTAACTCCAATTGCATCCATTTGGCGGCAAAACTCATAGGCCTCAAGGTCGCTTTTTTGCGTCCAACCCTTAATGGCCACATATCCGTCGCGGATGTCAACGCCTACCGCAATTTTATTACCATAGGCAGCTACAGCGCACCGGAGGAATTCCCGATCCGTTACCGCCGCAGTGCCTAAAATCACACGGTCCAAGCCTGCATCTAAATAGCATCTGACAACATCCATATTTCGGATTCCGCCGCCAACTTGGCAGAACAAGCCTGTTTTCTCTTTAATGCGGCAAATAACGTCCAAATTCGGTGTCGTACCGGTTTTTGCACCTTCCAAGTCCACCATATGGATATGGGTCGCGCCCTGATTCTGAAAATCTACCGCAACCTCAGCCGGGTCATTGCTGTATACCGTCATTTGAGCATAGTCGCCCTTATATAAACGGACGGCCTTTCTCTCGTATAAATCAATTGCCGGATAAATTATCATATCTACACCTTCATTTCGGTAAATGCACGCAATATCTCAAGACCGACCCTGCCGCTTTTTTCCGGATGGAATTGACAGCCGAAAATATTATCCTTCTCTACTGCCGCAGTGAGCATTGCCCCATATTCCGCCGTTGCAATGGTATGCTCTGTGCACCGTGCTGCGTAGAAGGAATGGACAAAATAAACATAATCGTCGTCTTGTACATTTTGCAACAGCTTGCTTTGTTTTTGAATGGTTAGCGCGTTCCAGCCCATATGGGGTATTTTTAAGCCAGTCGGAATGACCTCAGATATGGGTCTGATCTCACCGGGAATTAACCCTAAGCCCTGGTGACAGCCGTACTCATATCCCTTATCGAACAAAAGCTGCATACCCAGGCAAATGCCCAAAAGAGGCTTTCCTGCATTGGCTTGCGCAACGACTTCTTCTGCCAAGCCGGTATCTGAGAGCTTTTGTGCTGCGTCTCCAAAAGCACCCACACCGGGAAGCAGCAGCTTATCCGCACTGCGAAGGACATCCTTATCTGCTGTTACCGTAACCTCTGCACCGATTGCGTGAAAGGACTGCTCTAAAGAAAATAAATTGCCTACACCGTAATCAACAATGGCAATCATCACAAAACTCCTTTGGTAGAGGGTATCTCATCGGCATAGCACGGATCAATGGAAACAGCTTCTTTTAATGTTCTGGCAACTGACTTAAACGCGCCCTCGATAATATGGTGTGAATTACTGCCGGATAACTGGCGGATGTGCAGGGTTGCACCTGCATTACGGACAAAGCCCCAGAAAAACTCCTCCACAAGCTCCGTATCAAAGTTGCCCACTTTTTGTGTTGGGATTTCCAGGCCATATCCCAAATAGCATCTTCCGGACAGATCTGCGGCAGACAGTATTAGTGCTTCATCCATAGGCAGTGTGGTATCACCGTAGCGGAGAATTCCCCTCTTGTCCCCCAGCGCATCAGCAAAGGCTTGTCCCAAAACAATGCCGACATCCTCAACCGTGTGGTGATCGTCCACATAGGTATCTCCGGTGCAGGTCAGTTCCATATCAAACCGCCCGTGCTTTGCAAAAAGAGTTAACATATGGTCTAAAAAACCACAGCCTGTATGAATCCTACCGGCCCCCCTGCCATCCAAATTCAGGGTCAGGGTGATATCCGTCTCACCGGTTTTTCGTGTAATCGTTGAAGTTCTCATATATATTCCTCCAAAATTTTGCAGACAGCGCTTGTTAAGCTTTCCATCTCCTGCCTTGTTCCAATTGTAATACGGACAAAGGGCTTTAACCGCGGAGTATCAAAATAACGAACCAAAATACCTTTTTCCTTTAATGCTTTATACAAGTCTGCTCCGGAAATTCGGTGGTGACCTGCAAGAATAAAATTGGTATTGGAATTAAGAACTGTAAAGCCCAATTTTTTTAATTCCATAGTTGTACATTGCCGATTCTCTACAATTTTTTTACAGTTTTCCCGGGTGTACTCCTCGTCCAGCAATGCGCCAAGACCTGCCGCCATAGTCATACTATTTACATTATAAGGGTTAATGGAATATTTTGCCATACGTAAATCCGCAATTAACGCTTCATTTCCAAAAATCATACCCAATCGCCCACCTGCCAAGGATCTGGATTTGGAAAAAGTTTGAGTCACAAGCAGGTTATCATATCGGTCAATTAAAGAAACTGCACTTTGACCGCCAAAATCAATATACGCCTCATCGATTACCACAACATTATCCGGGTTGCTTTTTACAATTTCCTCAATTGCGTCAAGACCCAGATAGTGACCGGTTGGTGCATTGGGGTTGGCAATAAAAACAGTTTTGCCGGTGTTTCGGTACTCCTGCGGATTGACAGTAAAATCATCCTGTAATGGGATTTGTGTGTAAGGTACTGACAAAAACTGGGCAAACACCTTATAAAACCCATAGGTAATATCCGGAAATACAGCAGGGGTATTTGCATCGCAAAAGCACATAAACGCAAGAAACAAAACCTCGTCCGAACCGTTTCCAAACAAAACCTGGGTAGGCTTCATACCGTAAAGCTCGGCAATTTTTTTGGTTATTTCTGTACAGTCCGGGTCTGAATAAAGCTGCAAAGATTGTGCGGCTTTTTGGGCGTATTCCTGCGCCCTGGGGGAAGGCGGAAAGGGAGATTCGTTTGTATTGAGCTTTATGTAGCTTCTTTCACGGGGCTGCTCGCCAGGAACATATGGCTTTAAATCGCTGTATTTTGGACTCATATAACGGCTCATGAATCTTCCTCCAAGCGGATGGTTGCGCTTTGGGCGTGGGCAGTTAGACCCTCCGTTTGCGCAAAACGAGCAACATCCAAGGCAACCTTTTTTAAAGCATCCGCAGTATAGTATGTATATTGGGTTTTCTTAACAAAATCATCAACAGACAAGGGGCTTGAAAACCGTGCCGTTCCGCTGGTGGGCAATGTGTGATTTGGTCCTGCCAGATAATCGCCCAATGCCTCCGGGCAATATTTCCCCATAAACACAGAGCCTGCGTGACGGATTTTATCCAAATAATCAAAAGGATTGTCAACGCACAGCTCCAGATGCTCCGGAGCGATTGTATTGGCAATTTCGATAGCCGCATCCAATGTATCTGCAACAATAATTTTACCGTTTTGGTTGATAGACTCCCGGGCAATTTCCTGTCTTTCCAGGCACTTTAGCTGCATCTCCAACTGTTCCTGCACAGCCTTTGCCAAAACAATAGAATCTGTAACCAATACCGCGCTGGCAAGCCTATCGTGTTCTGCCTGTGACAATAAATCTGCAGCCACATAAGAAGGATTTGAGCTGCCGTCTGCAACTATCAAAATTTCGCTGGGGCCGGCAATCATATCGATGGCTACCTTCCCAAAGACCTGCCGTTTCGCCTCAGCAACAAAAGCATTTCCTGGGCCGACGATTTTATCTACCGCAGGAATGCTTTGTGTTCCGTAAGCAAGTGCTGCTACCGCCTGGGCACCACCTACCTTAAAGATCCGGTCAATTCCCGCAATTTTAGCCGCAGCCAAAATCGCAGGGTTTACCTTGCCGTCCTTCCCGGGAGGGGTTACCATTACAATCTCACCGCAACCGGCTATTTTAGCGGGGATGCTGTCCATTAACACGGTAGATGGATATGCCGCTGTGCCGCCCGGAACATAGATGCCCACGCGGTCCATGGGGATTATTTTTTGTCCCATAACCACACCGTCGGTATCGTTTATGATAAAGCTGTTGCGAACCTGACAGCTGTGGTATTTACGGATGTTGGCCGCTGCGGATTCCAATATGCGGATGAACTCCGGGTCTACGCTTTCAAATGCTTCTGTAAGCTCCTGCTCGCTGACTTCCAATGAAGAAATGCAGGCATTATCAAAACGCGCACAATAAGCATACAAGGCATTATCGCCATTTGTTTTAACATTGTCGATAATTTCTCTGACAATTGAAGTAACGTCAACCTTTGGCTCCACACGGGCAAAAATCTCATCCATATCGGTTTGACTGTAGGGCAAGATTCGAATCATAGTTTACTCCTCTTTTACAGACTTTCGGTAATCGCCTGAATTGTATCTTTTTTGAATTTATAGCTTGCCTTATTGGCAATCAGTCGGGCGCTTATGGGAATGATTTCCTCCAGCACCTCCAGACCGTTTTCCTTAAGTGTCTTTCCGGTTTCCACAATGTCCACAATGACATCGGAAAGGCCCAAAATCGGTGCAATTTCAATAGAGCCGTTTAAATGAATAATGTCAATGTCTCTACCTTTAGAGGTAAAGTAGCTTTTGGCAATATTAGGAAATTTGGTGGCGACCCGCAGTGTTTGGGCCTCCGGTTTTCCAGGAAAGCCTGCAACCGCCATGCGGCACTTTCCCACATTTAAATCCGCAAGCTCATAAACATCCGGTTGGTATTCCAAAAGAATATCCTTGCCTGCTACGCCGATATCTGCTGCGCCACGCTCTACATACACTGCCACATCCGACGGCTTTACCCAAAAGTAGCGAACACCGGCTTCTAAATTCTCAAAGGTCAGCTTTCGGCTGTTTTCCAAAAGTGACGGACAGGGAAAACCTGCCTGTGCAAAGCGCTGATAAACCGTTTCTCCCAGCCTGCCCTTTGGTAATGCAATATTAAGCATCGATTTCAATCCCTCATTTCTTCCAATCGATAAATCTTATCACAACCCATACCACAAGTATCTGCTGGCTGTGCGCTGACTCTAAGTCCCTGCCCTGTCAGTTTCTGCATTGCAAGGGAAACGTCACGGATGTCAGCATCCACCGGATAAAGAAGTACAGCGTCTGCTGTCCTTGTCTGGCTGGGTTCAAATAAGCGCTCCAATAAATCCGGGTACAAAGCAAAACCAATTGCTCTTCCTTTGCGCTTCATTTTTTCCATCAAGCCGTCATACTGACCGCCGGACAAAACTCCCGTGGGAACGCCCTCTACGAAACCGCGAAAAACAATGCCGTTATAATAACTCATATTATTTACAACGGAAAAATCTACATGAACGCAGTCAGCTCCCGTTGACTCCAAGGCATCCAAAAGCTTTTTAAACTGCGCCAGCTCCGGCGCATCGGGGAACAGTGCCTGCAATTGGGGTAATGTCAAACTGGGGCTTCCGGAAATTCCAACAAGCTGTTCCAGTGCATCGCTGCAAACGCCCGCCTCCTGACAAATTTCCCGCAGCTCGTGAAGGTTTTTACTGCTGATTGCATTTAATACACGTTGTTTTGTTTCATCGGCAAAACCGTACTGCTTTAACATACGGGATAACAAGCCCATATGAGAGATATCCAAAAGACAGCGATCACTGATCGCCTTCAGACTCTTAATTGCAAGCAGAAGCACTTCAAAAATGCAGTAATTGTCAATCTCGCCCATACATTCCAAGCCGATTTGCATAATCTCACGAAATCCACGGTTTCCGGGACGGTAAACATTTTCCCGGTAAAAAACCTTCTCAATTCCTTTTTCGGAAATCTCTGTATTTTTGATAATTGACAGCGTCACATCGGGCTTCAGTGCCATCAATCTGCCGTCGGTATCTGTAAAGGTCAAAACACGATCGGAAAGTAAAAAGTCCCGATTGCGTAAGTACAGATCATATTCTTCAAACTTGCTCATGGTATACATTTGATAACCGTAAGGAGAATACAGTTCGCTCAGCACTGTCGCAAGCTGTTCGTTATTCATACAAAAAGCCCCCTATTACATACATCGAGTATACTTTATCACATTAGCGTGCTAAAGTAAAGATATATTTTAAAAATTTTTTAAAAAGAACCGCCCAGAAGGGCGGTTCTTAAGGATTAAATTTGCGCAATTGCCTGTTGCAAATCTGCAATTAAGTCTTCAGAATTTTCCAAACCGCAGGAAAGGCGAATCAGGTCAGCGCCTACACCGGCAGCATCCAACTGCTCATCCGTCATTTGACGGTGGGTAGCGCTTGCAGGATGCAGGCAGCAAGTCCGGGAGTCCGCTACATGGGTCTCGATAGAGCCAAGCTTCAGGTGCTTCATAAATACCTCAGCTGCCTTGCGGCCACCCTTTAAACCAAAGGCGATGACACCGCAGGAACCGTTAGGCATATATTTCTGCGCCAAATCATAATGTTTGTCACTCTTCAAACCGCAATACTTAACCCACGCAACCTTTTCGTGTTTGCTTAAATACTCCGCAATTATCTGGGCATTGGTGCAATGCTGCTTCATTCGGAATGGAAGACTCTCCAAGCCGAGGTTGAGGTAAAATGCACTCTGAGGAGATTGAATAGAGCCTAAATCCCGCATAAGCTGCACTGTACATTTGGTAATAAATGCACCAGCCAAACCAAAACGCTCCGTATAGGTAACGCCATGATAGCTGTCATCCGGTGTGCACAGACCGGGAAACTTATCCGGATATTTGGTCCAATCAAATTTTCCGCTGTCTACAATACAGCCGCCTACCGCAACACCATGACCGTCCATATACTTGGTTGTGGAATGGGTTACAATATCCGCACCCCATTCAAAAGGACGGCAGTTTACAGGTGTGGCAAAGGTGTTGTCCACAATCAGTGGCACACCGTTGGCGTGGGCAACCTTTGCAAATTTTTCAATATCCAAAACCGTCAGCGCCGGGTTTGCAATGGTTTCGCCAAAAAGCGCTTTGGTATTGGGTTTAAATGCAGCGTTCAGCTCTTCTTCTGTACAATCAGGGTCGACAAAGGTGACATCTATACCCATACGTTTCATCGTAACGGAAATCAGGTTAAAGCTGCCGCCGTAGATGGCAGAGGATGCCACAATGTGGTCGCCGCAGGAAGCAATGTTAAACAGTGCGTAGAAGTTTGCAGCCTGACCGGAGCCGGTGAGCATTGCGGCTGTGCCGCCCTCCAACGCCGCAATCTTTGCCGCTACCATATCGCAGGTGGGGTTTTGCAGACGGGAATAAAAATAGCCCTCCGCCTCCAAATCAAACAGCTTACCCATATCCTCAGAGGTTGCATACTTAAAGGTTGTGCTTTGAATAATGGGAATTTGACGGGGCTCGCCACTGGCAGGGCTGTAGCCTGCCTGGATGCATAAGGTTTCGGTGTGAAGCTTATCGTTCATCGGTATCACCTCAATGTAAATCTTTACCGGTATTGTAATGCAATCTTGCAGATTTGTCAATTACGACTGATAATAGAAATACTTATAAAATCTGGGATACTTATTCAGGAACTGTTGCAGGTTTGTTCTGGTATTCGTACCGGGGTCATTGATTGTAAAATTCTCTGCAATTGTCTCACCGCCAGTAAAGCCGGTAATTACCACCCAATGCTGTCCGCCATAGGTATTCTTTCCGCCAAACAGCACCGGTTTTCCCTGCTTCAAAAGCTGATAAACCTCATTTAAATATCCGCTGCTGTCTGTCACAGCTATAAAATTACTGGGCCAATATACACTGCCTCCGGAGGTGTATTTCAACTTTTTTGACATCGCATCCGGATAAATGGTTGCGCCCGTCCGATAAGACTCCATCATTGCAATTGCGGTTGTAGCACAACCAATGTCGGAAATTGTCTTTCCGGATGTACCAAGCTTGACATTTGCCCATCGCTTGTCTGTTTGCTTATAATAAGGAACGCTTAGGGATATCGGTGCGCTTTCAGAAATCTCCGCGCTGAGATATTGACTGCTGACATAACCGCTTTTTAGTCCATGGTAAAGCACCTGACTCCAGCCGCCGGAGGAGTTCAGCAGCAAAACAATTTTCCCTTTGGGAAGGCGTGCCGTTATTCCGTATGACAGTCCGCCGCCGCTTCTGACATTCAAGTTGCCGGAATTGACAGCGACCTTAGCCGGTGTACCTGCAACAATTTTAATATAGTCTGCATGGCAGTAGCCGTACTGTCCGTCGGCGTATTCCACCTTCCACCAGCTGCCCGATTTGGAAATCAGGGTAATATAGCTGCCTTTTTTCAACACGCTGACTACCTTTGCTCCGGTAGATGCACTTGCGCGTACATTCAGACCTCCGGACACCGTAGCTACCGCGCCTGCCTTTGATGTAAGGGTTGCCGCCTCCGGCTGCACTGAGAAAATCAATGTGCCGAGTAAAAGAATTACTGACAATGATAAAGTTATTATTTTCTTCATTTGTCACCTCGATATTGTGTAGATTTTAGCATATATGCGTGAAAATTATAACATATTTCCTTGTTTATGAGAATACGCCAAATTCTGTCAATATACGCCGCACCGGACAGCAACGCCTGTTTTTTATAACCCGAGTAAACTTGGGGTATTTCCAGTATTTACAGCTTGATAAACAGTTACAAATCGGTTACAATTGCCTTGTCTTTGCGAGGCAAATATCAAATACAGGAGGTTGTGCAAATGTTTTCATTTTCTTGCAACACCAACTGCAATACTGATTGCAGCTCTATCTGGCAGCTTCTTGCCCAGATTTGTGGTTTTGGCTGCTAATTAATTAACGCGGCTCCTGGCGATCCCGTTTCCTGCGGGGTCGCCTTTTATTTTTTATAAGGAGATTTTTCTATGAAGAAACTGTTTACATTGGTACTTAGTACCGTTTTAACACTCCCGGCGCTCCTGATGAGTGTTTCCGCCACCAGTCATACTGTGGTATCCGGAGATACTCTATGGAAGATTGCAAACCGCTATCAGATTGGTCTGAGCGAAATCAAATCAGCCAATCCCCAAATCCGGAATTACGACCTAATTTATCCCGGACAGTCTATCAACATCCCCACCACGGATTCTTCTGTAACGGATTTTGAGCAGGAGGTCATCCGACTGGTCAATGAGATTCGTGTGGAAAACGGACTAAAGCCCTTGTCCTACGACTGGCAGTTAGGCCGGGTAGCGCGGATTAAATCCCAGGATATGAAGGATAACAAGTATTTTGCACACAACAGCCCCGTCTACGGAACACCCTTTCAGATGATCAAAAATTTCGGCATTTCCTACCGCAGTGCAGGCGAGAACATTGCCAAGGGCTATACCACACCTGAGGCTGTTGTCAATGGCTGGATAAATTCCTCCGGCCACCGTGCCAATATTTTAAACGCAAGCTTTACCCACATCGGCGTGGGTTATATTTCCGGCGGCAACTACTGGACACAGATGTTTATCCGCAAATAAACATCGCAAAAACCGGAGAACAGGGTGATCCATGTTCTCCGGCCTCATTATCATTTATAATCGTTCTACGGCTTAAAATCCTCAAATATCGGTATCCAGCCTTCTTCGGTTGCTGCAGTATAGGAATTGGGTGTTTTCAGCGTCCATGTTACACCCTGAACTCGCCACAGCTTTCTGCACAGAATGTTACTCAGTCTTTTTCTGTCTGCATAGCGGTATGCAATAAAATCCGGAGCAGTTAAAAAATTCAGCATATTATTTGTCAGAACAAATTTAAAAATAAGCGGTAACTTGCAGTTGGTTGCAGAAAAATAGTTCTGCGCCAATTGCCCTCTTATAAGCTCCGGTCTGTTTTTTCGTAACCAGTAGACACACCGAGGATCAAAGGATTCCAAACAGTACGCGCCATGGTATTTTTCCAGCATGTTACACGCGGTCTCACACAATGCGGCATAATTGTCTTGCTCACTTTTTAGTTCAACAATTAACGGCGCTTTACCGTCAAACAGCTCCAGCACCTGAGAAAACAGCGGTATCTTCTCCTGAGTTCCCTCAAGACAATACTGCTGCAAATCCTCAGCCTTTAAATCTTCAATATTCACATCCGCACCGGCTGTGCGTTTTAAAGAAGCATCGTGAATAACCGCAAGATTTCCGTCTGCCATTAGGTGAATATCCAGCTCAATTCCGTAGCCGTTATCCAAAGCCGCCTGAAAGGCCGCCATACTGTTTTCCGGGCGATTATTGCCATGTAAGCCGCGATGCGCATATGCCCAGCAGCGAAGTTCTGGGATACCCGTATGGCCTGTCCTGCCTCTAAGGGACAAAACATACGGAAAAATAAGGATTAATGCAATTAAAATAAATGGCACAATAATTCTACCTTTATAGCTTAATCGTCAATATCAAGTGCTTCCAGACCCTTTTTGCTTTCAGGCTTAGCGTCGCCGTGTTTAACAAACAGCATCGTCACAAAGGCCAGTCCGGCAAATACTGCTGCATAGGGGAACAAAACCGTCATACCAACGCCATCCATATCCATCAGCATTCCGGACAAAACAGGTGTTGCAATTTGTGCTGCCATAGAGGCGGTGTAATAGTAGCCGGTATATTTACCCACATCGCCGCCGGAACACATTTCCACAACCATGGGGAAGGAATTTACATTAATGGTTGCCCAACCAATACCGGCCAGAGCAAACAGTATGTTCATCACCAAAACCGAGCTGCCGGCACGCATAAAAGATGCCGCGCCAAAGGCTGCTGTCAGCATCACAACGCCTGCAAGAATACTTTTCTTTCTTCCGATTTTAGAAGCAACCATACCGGCAGGTATGTAAGCGACAATCGCCGCAGCCTGCGCCAAAAGAAGCGTAGTATTGTAATCCATGTTCAAAATATTACCGGCATAAACCGCATACTTGGAGGTTACGGCATTATAACCGAAGTACCACAGCGCAACCGACGCCAAAATCAGGATTAGCGAAACCCGTTCGCCTTTGGAAAGCTTGCGCTTTTCTCCGTTCTCCTCTTCCTCTTCTTCTAAGCCTAAGCGCACACTCTCCTCGCGCATTTCTTTAGCCCAGAGAGGCTCCCACACATTTGTAATGAAGACGAACAATGCAACGAGCATAATTCCGGCAACAACGCCATAATAGCCATAGTACCGCATAAGTTGATTCTTCGCAGCAGAGGTTTTAAACACGATGCCCAAAACAAGAACCAAAATACCACCGGCAGTACCCATCAGATTAATAATGGCATTGGCTTTACTGCGCAACGGCTTAATGGTTACATCCGGCATTAGCGCCACCGCAGGACTGCGGAAAACTGCCATTGCCACCAGAATAATCAGCAGCAAAACAATAAACCAAATCAGCGGTACTGGGTTTTCAGATGTGATTTGCGCTGCGCTGGCCTGCCGGGCCGGCACAACATAATTGGTGTAATCCGGATTGGTTACCGTCTTACCGGTCTCGGGGTCGACAACTTCATGTTTAATTGCGTTAAACTCTTTCATCGTGAAGATTTCAGAAAGCACAAAGGTTTCGCCCTCGGGCGTCTGCAATTGAGCATCCTTCTGCATCTGGTAAATACCGGCTTTATCTTGCTGATCAATGAAAGAAACATGACCGAGATTTTCCTTCTGCTGACTGTCAACAAAGGCCAGTCCCAGTAATGCAATCGCCGCAACAATCGTGCCAACTACAATAAAGGGTGTCCTTTTACCGCTCTTTGCCCGACACTTATCGGAAATCGCACCGAAAAGCGGCAGCATAAACAGCGCAAGAATATTATCCAGCGCCATAATTACACCGGACCAACCCTGAGACATGCCAAATTTATTGGTTAGAATAACAGGAATCGTGGCATCATATGCCTGCCAAAAGGCGCAGATTAAGAAAAAGGCAAAGCCGACAAAAATCGTGCGCTTATAGTTGAGCTTCATAAGGAAACCCCCATTTCTATTTTTAAACAGTTGTCCTGTTTATATCTATATTATACATTTTTTGCAGAAAATGTCTATAGGAAAAAGCGGCTCTAATGAGCCGCTTTCAATTATCCCAAAATCGCTTTATGGAATACTTTTTTACCCTTACGGAGCTTGACACCATCCTTCAGCATATCCAAAGTTACCGCCATAGTATGGTCGGGTACCTTCACATCGTTGACGAAAACACCGCCTTGTTGGACAAGCCGACGGGCCTCGCCGTTGGAAGCAGCCAGACCGCAAGCAACCATCAGATTCAAAATACCGATTTTTCCGTCGGTAAGCCGATCTGCTGAAATTTCTGTGGTAGGCATATTGGCATCATCACCGCCACCGGCAAACAGCGCTTTGGCAGCAGCCTGTGCTTTTTCTGCCTCCTCCTCGCCATGGACGAGCTTTGTCAGCTCATAGGCAAGGATTTCCTTTGCAGTATTGAGCTGCGCGTCCTTCCAGTCGGACATTGCATCAATCTGTTCCATAGGCAGGAAAGTCAGCATACGGATACACTTGAGAACGTCAGCATCCTCAACGTTACGCCAATACTGATAAAAATCAAAGGGGCTTGTCTTATTGGGGTCAAGCCAAACCGCACCGGAGGCTGTCTTGCCCATCTTCTTACCCTCGGAATTAAGCAAAAGCGTAATGGTCATAGCGTGGGCATCCTTACCCAGCTTTCTGCGGATAAGCTCTGTACCGCCCAGCATATTGCTCCACTGGTCATTACCGCCAAACTGCATATTGCAGCCGTAATTCTGGTACAGATAGTAAAAGTCATAAGACTGCATAATCATATAGTTGAACTCTAAGAAGGACAGACCCTTTTCCATACGCTGCTTGTAGCACTCCGCACGGAGCATATTGTTAACAGAGAAGCAAGCGCCTACTTCCCGCAGCACGTCTACATAATTTAAGTCCAGCAGCCAGTCCGCATTATTGACCATCTGGGCCTTGCCCTCGCCAAATTCAATAAAACGCTCCATTTGCTTTTTAAAGCAGGCACAGTTGTGATCAATGGTTTCCTTTGTCATCATAGAGCGCATATCTGTTCTGCCGGAGGGATCTCCAATCATAGCCGTTCCGCCGCCAATCAAAGCAATGGGACGGTTGCCTGCCATTTGTAAACGCTTCATCAGGCAAAGTGCCATAAAATGACCGACGTGCAGAGAATCCGCCGTAGGGTCAAAGCCAATATAAAAGGTAGCTTTGCCGTTATCGATCATCTCACGAATTTCTTCTTCATTGGTCACCTGGGCAATCAGCCCCCGGGCAACCAGTTCGTCATATAGCTTCATAATCTCTTTCCTCCAAAAAATAAAGCCCTCTGTCCATAGGGACAGAGGGCGTAAAATTACGCGGTACCACCTCTGGTTTGATACAGCCTCACAACTGTATCCTCACGGTGTTAAAAACACCAAACGCTGTATCGGGCGCACCCGTCAAACCCTACTAAACTTTTCAGGTCAGCCACTCCAGGAGGTATTCAGCCGTGTTTTCCGCTGCCTTGCACCCTCCGGCAGCTCTCTGAAGGAAAATGGACGCCTACTAATTCCCATCATCGTGTTATCGCTTTTGTTATGCTAACAAATAAATTAAGTATTGTCAAGCATTAAGCATCTCTTCTGCGCTTTTTAGGGTCGTTTCTGTAATATTTGTGCCGCCGATAATCCTGGCAAGTTCCCTCTTTCTGCCTTCTAAATCCAAGGGCGTAACCGTTGTATAGGTTCTGCCTTGCCGTTCTTCCTTAGAAATGAGCAAATGGGTACTTGCCAAAGCCGCAAGCTGCGGCAAATGTGTTACGCAAAGAACCTGCTTATTTCGGGCAACACTGCGCAATTTCTCCGCAACTTTTTGTGCTGCACGACCGGAAACGCCGGTGTCCACCTCATCAAATATCAGCGTTGCAACTTGATCCTGCTCAGCAAGTACGTTTTTCATCGCCAGCATAATTCGGGCAAGCTCACCGCCGGAAGCCACCTTACTAAGGGGTTTCAGTGCCTCACCGGCATTGGCAGACATATAAAAAGCTACCGCATCTGCCCCGTTACTGCCTAAGGGCAGCTGGGTAAATTCGCAGGAAAACTGTACTCTCGGCATATCCAGCTGTGCGAGCTCTGTCAAAATCCGCTTTGTAAGCTGCTGCGAAGCAAGAACCCGGCTTTCACGCAGTGCTTCTGCCGCCGCCCAAGCAATTTTTTCTGCTTTATCGTATTGGATTTTCAGCCGTTCCAGGCGGTCGTCGGCAAATTCAATCTCATCCAGCTCTGTTCTCGCCTGTTCCAGATACTGCAAAATATCTGCACAGGTTACGCCATACTTTCGGCGAAGCCGATGGATAATATCAAGACGCGCTTCAATTTGCTCAAGCTCATCAGCCGAGTAAGACAAATCGTCCCGAGCATCCCTCGCCTCTTGGGCAACATCCTGCACCTGATACATTAAATCCGTGACTTTTTCGTGAAGCTTAGAAAACACATCTGTAAATCGAGACAGCCGCGAAAGCTCCCGTTCCGCATCAGCCAGCAAGGAAGCTGCTCCAACCGTATCATCCCCGCCATACAGGCAGGAAACAGCCGCATGAATACCGTCGCTAAGCTTTTCCGCATTTTGCAGGATTTTACGCCTTTCTTCCAGCTGCTCATCCTCACCTGCCGTCAAATTCGCTTTGGTTATTTCCTCAATCTGGTAGCGCAGTGTCTCCATACGGCGAAGTTTTTCGCCCTCATCCATGGTCATTTCTTGGATTTGCCGCTGAATTTGTGCGACTGCCTCATACTTACTTGCATAATCTGTACGCAATGCTTCATTATCAGCAAAGGAATCCAAAAAATGCAGGTGGTTGTTTTCATCAAACAAGGATGCAGAATCGTGCTGTCCGTGAATGTTAATCAGCTGGATGCCCAGCTTATGTAAAATGGTTACCGTAACCAAGGTTCCGTTCACACGGCAAACGTTTCTGCCATCCAAAAACACTTCTCTTTGAATAATTGTTTCCGGATCATAGGGTACGCCGTTTTCCGCAAACCAATCCAGCTCCGGAACATCGATAAAAACACCGCGAACGGAGGCCTTATCTGTACCGGTTCGAATCATATCACGGTAAGCGCGCTCACCTAAAATGGCACAAATTGCATCGATGACAATGGATTTGCCTGCACCGGTTTCGCCTGTCAGGATGTTAAATCCTTTGTCAAAGGTAATGTCGGCGCACTCAATGACCGCAATATTCTCAATATGCAGAAGACTCAGCACGACATCGCCCCCTAAATCAATTAATCAGGTTTTTAATTTCTCCGCAAAAAGCTGCCGCGGCATTGCTGTCACGCATAACAACAATCACAGTGTCATCACCGGCAAGTGAGCCGACAACCAAACTCATATTCATAGAATCAATTGCCGAACCGGCTGCAGAAGCAAGGCCCGGTAAGGTACGTATTACAATAATATTCTGGGCGTAATCGTAGCCGATAACGCACTCTCTGAAAATGGTATTGAGCCGGGAGGAAAATGAGCCGGTCATTTCATTTACAGAAGTAGTATAGCGATATGTTCCCAGACTAGTAAGCTCCTTAACAATGCGCAATTCTTTAATGTCTCTGGAAATCGTCGCCTGGGTACCGCGAAAGCCCTCTTTCTGCAACGCCTCAAGAAGCTGCTCCTGGGTCTCCACATTGCGGTTGGAGATAATCTCCATAATTTTTGCTTGTCTTTGACTTTTCATTTTCGTCACCTCAATTATTTCGGAATTTCATATTCACAACATCATAAAAGCTGCGATCCTTCAGTCGGATTAATTTGGTCGCCAAATTAGATTTCCGAATGGTGGCCACATCGCCCATATTCATACGCAAAGCCTTACCGCCATCAACCGACAAAAAGGCATTTCGTCTGGCATTATGGGTTAATTCCACAGTAATGATCCGTTTGTCAGACGCCACAAATCCGCGGCTTGCAACATCGTGGGCGCAAATAGGGGTTACCAATATACTGTGGGCCTCCGGCTCTACAATCGGGCCGCCGGCGGAAAGACTGTAGGCAGTCGACCCGGTGGGGGTTGCTATAATGATTCCGTCGCCGCCGCATTCCATAGCCTGCACGCCGTCACATTTGACACAAAGATGTACAATTCGCGCTACCGCGCCTTTTGTTATCACCGCATCGTTCAGGCAAATGTCGTGGAAGATAATATCCCGATCCCGATAAACGGTCACATCCAGCATCATACGTTGGTCCAAAACATAATCATCCGAAGCCAGTCTTGCAAGCTGACCCAGTTCACTGTTTTCCAACTCCGCCATAAAGCCCATTGTGCCGATATTTACCCCAAGAACCGGTACACCCTGTCGTGTTGCCGCTTTTGCCATATGCAAAATCGTGCCGTCACCGCCAAAGCAAATCACCGCATCGGCCATGGGAAGCTCTTTATCCAATCGGGAAAAACGCAAATCCCTTGGCAAATCATAGGTTCTGTCTACTTCAAAGGGCAGACACAGGCGCACCTCGATACCGCTGTCTTGTAATATGTTCATAGATGTACGCACAGTCTGAAAATTTTTATCCCGATAGGGATTGGGTGTCAATATAACCTTTTTCATTACAACCACCCCTTTAATGTCTCGTGTGCCTGGGCAACAACGCAGCCGGTATCCGGTGTTATACCAGGTTTGTCCGCCAATGTTAAATGTGCCAAGAATTCAATATTGCCCTCTGGTCCTTTTACTGGAGAAAAGGTCAGACCCAGTATTGTAAGGCCGATTTCCTTAGTTAATTCCACAAAATTATCCAGCACCTCTTTGTGGATTTCCGGCTCACGAACAACGCCCTTTTTGCCGACCTTATCCTTACCTGCCTCAAATTGCGGTTTAATTAGGCAAAGCACCTGACCGGAAGGCTTTAAAAAGGTTTTGATAACCGGTAAAACAATGCGCAAGGAAATAAAGCTCACATCCACAACAGACAAGTCCAAGGGCTCGCCCAATTGCTCCGGTGTTACATATCTCACATTGGTTCGCTCCATAACCACAACCCGAGGATCGGAACGGATCTTCCAGTCAAGCTGTCCGTATCCCACATCGATGGCAAAAACCTTGCTGGCGCCCTGCTGTAGCAGGCAGTCGGTAAAGCCGCCGGTGGAAGCGCCGGAATCGCTGCAAACGTAACCCGTTGGGTCAACGCCAAAGTCACGCAGTGCCTTTTCCAGCTTCAGTCCGCCACGACTGACGTACGGGCAAGCTGCTCCCCGCACCTCAATGGCTACGCCTTCTTCATAGGAGGTCCCCGGTTTATCTGCTTTTTGTCCCTGCACATATACCTGACCACTCATAATAATTGCCTGAGCCTTGCTGCGGTTCTCTGCATAACCCTGCTCAACAAGAAGTACATCCAGTCTTTTTTTAATTTTCAAGCTGTAATACCTCCTGAATATGCTCTGCAGCAGTTTTTCCATCCAGACCGCAGTGACGATAGAGCGCATCTACTGCACCATGGGTCACATAGCCATCGCCCAAATCTATACCGATGATCCGGCAATCCGGACAAATACGGTGTAGCTCATAGGATAAATCCTGGCAAATACCACTTCCGTGGCAGGTTTCTTCCATAATCACAATGTTGTGACTGTCGGACATATTGGAAACAATTTCTTTAACCGGCAAGGATGAAACGCATAATAGCCGCAGTACAGTCGCCTGAATGCCTCTGGCGCTCAGCTCCTGTGCTGTATCCAGGGCATTATTTATCATTGTGCCATAGGCAATAATCGTTACATCCTTACCCTGTCTGTGACAGTGTAAGGTTTTTTCAAGGTCACCCTGCCAGACAGATTCGGTATATCCCCTATCCCCGCCTCTTGGGTAACGCACCGCAACCGGACCATCGAAGGAAAGAGCCGCCCACTGCAGCATATCCCCAAGCTCAGCAATGCTGGCAGGACAAAGCACCGTCATACCGAGCGCTTGACGCAAAAATCCCACATCAAACACGCCGTGATGTGTCTCTCCGTCCTCTCCAACAAGACCTGCACGGTCAACTGCAAGCACAACATGCAGCTTCAGCATACAGATATCCTGCAAAATCATATCGTAGGCACGCTGTAAAAATGTAGAATACAGCGCAATAACCGGAATCATACCCTGCTTGGCAAGACCTCCGGCCATAGACATAGCGTGTTCCTCTGCAATACCTACATCAAATAAACGGTCAGGAAATTCCTTCTTAAACTCCAATAGTCCCGTTCCGCCGGGCATAGCCGCTGTTATGGCACAAACTCTGCTGTCTTTTTCTGCCAAGGCGCACATCGCTTTTCCAAAGGCATCCGAAAAGCTTTCTCCGCCCTTACCGGGAACCTCTCCGGTTTTCGGATTGAATTTGCCTACACCGTGGAAAAGCTTCGGATGCTCCTCGGCAGGAGCATAGCCCTTACCCTTTTGTGTCATAACGTGCAGTAACACAGGGCGCTTCATATCCTTGGCAATCTTCAGAAGGGAAATCAGATTTTCCGTATCGTGACCGTCGATAGGGCCTAAGTAGGTAAAGCCCATACTTTCAAAAATAGTCTGGGGTATCAGCATACGGCGAACACGGTCCTTGATGTTCCGGGTAACACGGAATATAAACCCGCCACCGGGAAGCCTGGTCAGAAATTTTCTGTATTTTTCCTTCATACCAAGGTATTTTTCCTTAGTGCGAAGCTTTGACAAATGGGATGCCATTCCGCCAACATTGCGGTCTATAGAAAGCTCATTATCGTTGAGAATGACAATAAGCGGTTCATTGCTGACAGCGGCATCGTTAAGGCCCTCATACACCATACCGCCTGTGGCCGCACCGTCGCCCAGAAGGGCAACCACATGATAATCTGAATTGGTCAGGGTCCTTGCTCTTGCCATCCCCAATGCTATAGAAACGGAGCTGGAGGAATGGCCGGCAACAAAGGCATCGGTATTGCTCTCGGTGGGTTTTGGAAAACCTGCCATACCGCCAAATTGTCTCAAGGTATCGAACTCCGACTGTCGTCCGGTCAAAAGCTTATGGACATAGGACTGATGTCCGACATCAAACACCAGACGGTCTTTTGATGTATCAAATACGGTCTCAATGGCCAGCGTCAATTCAACAACGCCTAAATTAGACGCCAGATGACCACCGGTGCGACTGACCTTTGATACGAGGAATTCCCGGATTTGCCGACACAGCAATTCTCTTTCTTCCTCATTTAGCGCAATCAAATCATTGTGACCGTGGATATTTTCTAAAATATTCACAATGTAACACAACCTTACGGTTTATTTTTCTTTTGAAACAGCTCCGGAATATGGTTCAGGTAATGGATAGCCTTGCCAACTCCGGAAACGATCTGTGTGCAGGATTTAATCGCAAAGGTTTTTCCCACTGCCTTTCCGCCAACCGTCAGTCCGGCAACCAGTGCAGACATTATTAAAGAAATCAGCTGGGGCATGGAAGAATCAAAATTTCGTAAAACCTGTGCGGCGATGGTTGCAGACGCAGAGCCGGAGACAACACCGCAAATATCGCCAACCACGTCATTGCAAATTGAGCTGACACGCTCTGCATTTCTAAGAAGGGAAATTGCCTCCATACTGCCGGGTACTTTCCGGGCCGCCATAGAATGAAACGGCTTTTCATCCGCAGAGGTAACCGCAACGCCAATCACATCAAACAAAATACCAACCAGGACGATGGATAATAAAATCAAAAAAGCAACCAGTATATTACTGCTTTCCATTACCGCGTCGGAAACAAAGGATATTGTCCCCGAGATAACAATAGTGGACAGAAAAATTGTAACGACCCAACGGATCGTCTTATTGCGTTCTTTTTTTGATGAAGAAGGGTCGGATTTCGACACGACGCTTATCCCCTTTAAATATGAGTAATAGACGGTGACAGACAGGATAAATCTTACGGCTTAGGTCGGGTTGTTTTTCACCGGACAGAACCTGCCGTTGCCGCGCAGGCCGTTTCCGTTTAATCCGTCTGCCTAAGCGTTGCCAACTTAGATACCCGATTGCCACTTAGTCCGTACTGTAATCCCCTGTCTGCCCCAACACGACAGCCTAGGTGTTTTCCACCGCAAAACAAACCGGCTCTTAGCCTCTTTTGCAAGGATGGTTTCCAGAAGCAATAATGCAAGATGTCTGGCCACGACAACCCTGTATTTGTCCTCTTTCCCCGCATACTCACTCAAGGCAGGCTACACTGCACGCAGCACGCGATTCTGCGCACCGCCTTGCAGGTTCATACCCAGCTCGTGTGCGAAGAGGCTTCCAAACCTTGGAGTTCTCAACTTCGTCACACAATACCGGGTCTCCACGGAAACCGGGTCGTATACTCCATGCCATTGGAGTGCGCCCGGAATCCTTAACCCCCAGCACCCACCCTAAACTGGGCGTAAAAAGCAGGCACAAGGGACTTCATCGATATGCCCTTCATAGGATTTTTAGGCCCTACCTGGAAGCCGGCCGTTCTGACTAGGATACTGCACCGTCAAAATGAATATTATCACAGAATTATTGAATATACAAGTATTTTTTAATTTTTTGCATATTTTTTCACATTTTGTTCACGACGCAAAAAGGTGTGCATTACTGCACACCTTCCGAATTCAGAAACCAGTCCTCCACAATATCGCTGTGGGTAACAACAACCTCAACCTCTTGCATTTCCTCTTTTGTAAAAAAACGCAGCTCCTTGGATTCTTTACTAATCTTCATTGCGGGTTCTTCTTCCAATTGCAGGCGGTATACAACAACCACCATTCTCCAGATACTGCCGTCCTGATATGCGGCAATCCGCCCAGGTTCCCCGTAAACCCTTAGTTTTTCAAACCTATCCGGCGAAATCCGCAAGCCCAACTCCTCGTATACCTCCCGGGTAATTGCCTGCAGCTCGGTTTCCTGTTTTTTAACTCCGCCGCCCACAAGTCCCCACACATCACTGTCTGCGCGTTTTTCCAGCAATAGCTTTCCGTTGCAGATAATCAAAACATTTGCGCCCAAATGGGCAGGCATGGTTGTTTTCGGTGCATTGGGATCTCCCCGGTAAAATTTCACAATAGCCATAGGACACTTCCTCCGGTTGATATACAATGATTATACAATATTGCTTCCGTTTTTTCCAGTGCTAAAATTCCTCCGGAACGGGCTTTGTCACGCCGGTACGCCGTGCCTTGTCCAATCCCCCTGCCATATGCCCCTGCGGGTCTTTTGCAAATTTTGCCCGGCGGATAATATCCTCTCCGTATCTGTCCCGAAGACTGTCCACAGCTTCATCCAAACGAAGCTTGCGCTCATACTGCACAGGCGAAACACTGGAAAACAAATCATATTGCTGATAGGGTTCATCAGAAAGCCTTGTCATTTGCACACCAAGCTGACGCAAAGGTGTCTGCAAATCCCAAGTCTCATCAAAAAGTCCACAGGCTGCCCGAAAAATCTGTTCGGTATTATTTGTTGTGTTATGAAGCACGCGCTGGTGGGAGAAGGATTTAAACTCCGCTGTGCGTAAATGTATAGAAATACAGCCGCCGCATTTTCCGTCCTTACGCATTCTGGCAGCCACCGTTTCACACAAACTCAGCAGTACCTGATATGCCTGCTGGGAGGTTGTCACATCCTTTGCCGTTGTTGTGGAATTTCCGTAGCCTTTATTTGTGGCAGGGGTAGCGGCGACCGCGTCTGCACTGCGCCCGTTTGCAAAATGCCATATGGTTTCTCCGTGTTTTCCCAGCTTCTTTCGGATTAACGGCAGATCCGCTGCTGCCAAATCACCAATGGTATAAATACCCATCTTGTTCAGCTTCCCTTGCGTCGCTGCGCCTACCAAAAACAAATCCCTTACCGGAAGCGGCCACATTTTTGCCTCCATTTCTTCCGGAAATAACGTATGGACCTTATTGGGCTTTTCAAAATCTCCTGCTATTTTCGCCAATAGTTTATTGGAGGAAATTCCAATGTTCACAGTAAATCCCAATTCCTCATAAATGCGCTTACGCATCGTTTCCGCCGCCAATCTGGCTGATCCGAAAATGCGCTCTGTGCCAGTCATATCCACCCACGCCTCATCTATGGAATATTGCTCTACCACAGGGCTGAACTGCCGCAGCATCTGTACGAAATGCCGGGAGGCCTCTACATACAATCCGTAATCCGGCGGAACAACCGTTAATTGCGGACACTTTTCCAAGGCTTGAAACAAAGGCTCTCCGGTTTGTATTCCATATTTTTTTGCAGGCATACTTTTGGCAAGAATAATGCTGTGTCTGGATTCCTTATCCCCGGCTACCACCGAGGGAATATCCCGCAAATCCACCACTTCTCCCAAAACCTTTTTGCGGTAAGCCGCTGTCCACGACAAAAATGCACTGTTGGCATCCACATGGAAAATCACACGCTGCGTCATTTCAGTAAACCCTTCTTAACAAACACCAGCTATGGCTGCGAATGGTATATCTTAATTCAAACAGCCACTTCTTCTGCCCCACCGTAGCTTTGCATAAATATATTCTCGCTTCAATACCCACATATTGAATGTCCCGGGTGCTGATAATTTCGTCAATGTCTATCCGCATTAGCTGATGGTTTTCATCCTCAATGCGAAACCGGAGGGGACGAATATCTCCACCTGCGCTGCAAACACAGATAACATCCACGGGACAAATATTTTGTTTCATAGCCCATCCTCCTTTTTCTTGATTTTATTATAGTACATTTGTTTGAATTTCGCAAGAGGAATTTTGTGGTTGTTTCTCAATTGCTTTTTTGTTATACTATTTAAAAAGGAGGCGGTTTTTTGAAATATCCCTGCCTTGTTCTGGACCATGACGATACCGTAGTCCAAAGTGAAACCACAATCAACTACCCTTATTTTTGCTACATATTGGACCAATTCCGCCCGGGAGAAACCATAACGCTACAAGAATATATTGACGGCTGCTTTCATCTGGGCTTTGCGGAAATGTGCCGCCAAAAATACGGATTTACCGAAGAAGAGCTGGCAAAAGAATATTTAGGCTGGAAGGATTACATACGCACCCACATCCCCGCCCCCTACCCCGGAATTGAAAACATTATTAAACGGCAAAAGGAAGCAGGCGGCTTAATTTGTGTGGTATCCCACTCCAGTGCGGAAACTATTACCCGGGATTACCGCACCCATTTCGGTATTCTTCCCGACGATATATACGGCTGGGATTTGCCGGAGCATCAGCGTAAGCCCAGTACATATCCCTTGGAACAGATTATGCAAAAATATCATTTGACACCGGAACAGCTTCTGGTGGTGGATGATTTGAAGCCTGCCTATGATATGGCAAGTAACGCCGGTGTAAAAATTGCTTTTGCCCAATGGAGCAAGCACGATTGTCCCGAAATAGCGGCACTTATGAACAGTCTTTGTGACTATTCCTTTGACACGCCAAAGGATTTGGAAGATTTTCTGTTTCGCGTATAAGCGCCTTGACATTCATGGTATAATGACTTAAACAAAGGAGGTGGTACATCTGGAAAAGGATAACAGCCGGGTTATGGCCCGAAACCGGGAGGCCTATCACGAATACTTTGTAGAAGAAGAAATGGAAGCCGGCATTGAGCTGTGCGGCACAGAAGTCAAGTCTATTCGTAATGGCAACCTGAATTTAAAGGACGCCTGGTGCGGCATTAAAGACGGAGAGCTGCTTATCAACCAGATGCATATCGCCCCCTACGAGCAGGGAAACATTTTCAACAAAGATTCCCGTCGTGTTCGACGCTTGCTAATGCACCGCCGGGAAATTATGCGCCTGCTGGGAAAAGTAAAGCAGGATGGCTACTCCTTAATTCCACTGTCTGTTTATTTTAAGGGCAGCCGGGTAAAGGTAAAGGTCGGCCTGTGCAAGGGCAAAAAACTATACGACAAAAGACAATCCGCGGCTGAACGCGATGCCAAACGCCAAATTGACCGCGCAATGAAAGAGAGGTACTAACTATGAATCCTACATTCAAAATCACAATGGAAAATGGCAAAGTAATCGAGGGTGAGCTTTATCCCGAAATTGCACCCCAGAGCGTGTATAACTTTATTAGTCTTGCAAATCATAATTTCTATGACGGACTGATTTTTCACCGTGTCATTCCCGGCTTTATGATTCAAGGCGGCTGCCCTGAGGGTACCGGTATGGGTGGCCCCGGCTACTGCATCAAAGGTGAGTTTTTCTACAACGGTGTAAAAAATGAATTGAAGCATAAGCGCGGTGTTCTGTCCATGGCAAGAAGCCAGTCTCCCAACTCCGCCGGCAGCCAGTTCTTCATTATGCACGAAAACGCACCCCATCTGGACGGTCAGTATGCTGCATTCGGTAAGGTTACCTCCGGACTGGAGGTTGTGGATGCTATTGCATCTGTAAAAACCAATTATCAGGACCGTCCCCTCGAGGAGCAGAAAATTGCTTCCATCACTGTAGATACCCGCGGTGAAACTTATCCCGAGCCGAAAAAGCTCAGCGATCCCTACGGCAGATAACAGTATCCGGCACGGTGGGATGCTCTGCATCCCACCCCCTTTACCAAACACTTTCTATCCGGGGGTGTACTGGTTTCGACGGGGGTAGTGAGGCTGGAATAGCGGGCCGTGGCACCTGACCACGATAAAACGGGTAACTTTTAAATTTAACTGACAACAATACTGTTGCTCTGGCTGCCTAATTAGGCGCCCATCCGCCCC